>JACPQD010000050.1 GCA_016190665.1 Chloroflexota bacterium | reverse complement strand
CATCTCGGCCCGCAAAGGTCTTTCACCTCCTGGTTACATGACATGCCTGGCGCACAAAGGGAGAACCCCGACACGTGTCGGGGTTCTCCCTTTCTCAGTTTTCTATTAGCGGGCGCGGCGGCGACGCCGGGCTGCTCGCGCAGCGGCCAGCTTCGCCTTTTCTCCCTTCGAGCGGAAGAAGCGCCGGTCTTTCAACTCCCTGAGAATGCCAGAACGCGCCACAGACGTACTGAAGCGCTTCAGCAGACTGTCGGAGGTTTCGCCCTCTCTCAGGTAGACTTCCGTCACAAGCACTACTTGACAAAGATTCGGAGCCGTGGGCGCGGGCAGGGCCCTTTAGAAGCGCCGGGAGCCGGTGTTCTGCCTGCTGTAGCAATCGCTGCAGTAGACCGGGCGGTCACCACGGGGCTGGAAAGGCACCTGGGTGTCCTTGCCGCACTGGGCGCAGACAGCCGGGAACATCTCCCGCCTGCCACGGCCGAATCCACCGCCGCCGCCGCTAGCGCGGCGGGCATCGCGACACGAAGGGCAGCGCTTGGGCTCATTGGTGTAGCCCTTCTGGGCATGGAATGCCTGGTCTTCCGCCGAGAAGGTGAAAGGCTGGCCGCACTCCACGCAAGTGAGGGACTTGTCCTGGTAGCTCATCGATAACCTCCTTTCCTCACAGGATAGCTGGCGAAAGCAAGGTCACCGGGCTCCAGGACAACTGGAGGGTACTCAGTGAAGAACTGTACAATCACCACCGGCCCAATATATCATAAAGGCCAGGGCAATGCAATATGTTTCCTGCCTGAATCGTCAGGATTTTGATGAGAGGCGCGCCCCCATGCACCGGGGTCTCCGCGGCACAAAGAGGACCCGCCCCGAGTGTTCGGGGCGGGTTCTCTTGACTCTCAGTCGATGCTAGCGGGCGCGGCGGCGACGCCGGGCTGCTCGCGCCGCGGCCAGTTTGGCCTTCTCCGCTTTTGAGCGGAAGAAGCGGCGGTCTTTCAACTCCCGGAGGATGCCGGAACGCGCCATGAGAGAGCCAAAGCGTTTCAGCATGCTGTCGCAGCTTTCGCCCTCTCTCAAAAAGACTTCCGTCACGAGGCACTCCTACGCAAAGATTGTTCCCGACCCAGGTCGGGATTCGTCACGCTCTAGTAACGCCGCGAGCCGGTAGTCTGTTTGCTGTAGCAGTCGCTGCAGTAAACCGGGCGGTCGCCACGGGGCTGGAAGGGCACTTGAGTGTCCTTGCCGCATTGAGCGCAAACAGCCGGGAACATTTCCCGGCGCCCGCCTCCGAAACCACTGCGCCCACTGCTCGCGCGACGCGCGTCGCGGCAAGAAGCACAGCGCTTCGGCTCGTTGGTGTAGCCCTTCTGGGCGTGGAATTCCTGGTCTTCCGCGGTAAACGTGAAAGACTGGCCGCAATCCACACAGGTAAGGGTTCTATCCTGGTAGCTCATCGATAACCTCCTTTCGACACAGACTCGTGAGCGAAAGCAAGGTCACCGGGCTCCAGTATGCAGAGGGAACCGAGGCACTGTACATTCACCACTTGCGATACTATAGCACAAAGCGAAATGCAATGCAATAGGGTTTTGAGGCGGCTTTAGGGACCAGCTTTGCCGGGCGATGTTGACTCGCAGGAGTGGTGTGACTGGGTGTTACGCCCTTGACCGATGGAGGCCAGGCAGCTATGATGAGCCGCGATGAATGCAGATAGCCTGCCCATCAAGATCCAACGTCACCCCGCTGTGGCCTCGGACCTGAAGAGGCTGCGGCGTTTTCGCACGATTGACCAGTCGCTTGGATATTTCGGAAACCTGCTGGCCCGACAACACCCAAAGTATGCGCGTTCGTCGAGAAGTTGTCAAGGCCAGATTAGGTCAGACGAGACAACCGCTGGCGGCGCCACGCGACATTGACTCATATCAGTTGCAGGCATATACTCATTATGGCCCGCTCAGGAGCCCGCGAGGAGCAAGGCGAACCTTTCATGGAAGTGTTGCTATGACCAAAGAACAGAAGAATCCTTTTGAACGAGGACCGTATATCCAAATAGCGACATTCTGTGAACGCGTTCTCCGCGAAACTGACGGGGTCCTGTCCATTATTCGTATCGTTGACCGCGTTACTCATACCGAGCGCAGAGCAACGGCGCCCCGAGACATGCCAGAATTTCACTATCCTTTAACGCTTGTCCTCGCCTTGAAGTCGGGAGAAGCGAGAGGACGGGCCGACGTGACAATTACACCGGAGCTACCATCCGGGGAGACCATGCCACCAGTTACCACGTCAGTGCAGATGGAGGGCGAGAATAGAGGGGTCAACGTAGTCAGCCAAATCGATATCCCGTTCAGGATCGAGGGGCTTTACTGGTTCAGGATAGATTTCGACGGCCAGCCGATCACACGCTTACCACTTGAGATTCGATACTCCAGACTAGTGGCTGGTCCATCCACTGGAGAGTCGTCATAGGTTGTGAGGATGTCGCGGATGTGTCCTCAGATTGTGGCTCGCCGATTGATGCCCGGACAACCGGATTATCGCTCATTTGGCGGCAAAGCAAGGCGCGGATGCTGCGTTCCGATCTGATTCCCGCATTAAGCTCGGCCAGGCACAATTCCACCGCACTCGCCAGTCTTCCCGCCTGACTCTCCGGCTCGGCGAGGAAAACCGGCAATCTGGGCACCAGCCAAGATTCGAGATCTCGCAGCGTCATCCTGCGGCCGACATAGTCCCGAACTTTCGAGATCAACTCCATGGAGCTACTCATGGCATCACGTCGGTCCTTCTGGACAGAGCCGGAACGGGTGTCACAAGATGTCAGACGAGACTTGTTCATCGACCTGCAGTTGTTCAAACGCGCCAATCTTGGTGAGCTGCAGCGGAAGTCCTGTGTTGCGACACCCATCTCAGTCGCCGTCAACGAGCCGAGGTCACGGAGCCTTTGTGCACGAGGAGTCAGATGGTACTTTGTTCGACCCTGGACGGCAGACCCCTCGCTCTCGCTCATCAGTACAAGCGCCCCAACGGACAACTGGGCGGATCGGGCAAGCCCGACCCCAAGAAATCGTTTGTGGAGGGCGGTGATTAGCGCTCCGGCCAGGCCCTAATGCCGCTGCCCGCCCTCACGGTCTTGCCGGCGCCTTTCAGCCCTGCTGAGGTGCGGCTCGCCACCCGGGGCACCTTTGGCAGCAGCTTGCACAAGCACCTGGCTGGCCATTCTAACCCAAGCTCTGCCAAGATGGTTTTCGACTATCTTCAGAGCAGGCGTCATGGCGAAGGTGTGCATGGCCGCGTGATGAACCGAGAGAACTGAGTCCTGCAGACCATGGTCGTCCTCCAGCCGGACCACCCTAACCCCTTGCGCCAGCACTTGGTCATAACCAACCCTGCGTCCATGTGAGCGGAAATTCTCGTAATCGGCGAAGAAATGAGCGATCGACTCAGCCTTATTCGAGCCTTCTGGGTCCTGGGCAAACATGTAGCGGTTGAGCCACCCCGACACTATTGTAACAGACAGTTCACGCGAATCCTCACACTGAGTGAGGAGTCCAGGAGCATACGTCCGCAGAATTGGCATCCACGCAGCCAGGTTTGACGCGTCCCTGCACTGCATCTTCGCCAGCTCAAACTGGTTGAGGATAGCCTTAGCGGGAGCCGAACGCGCGCCCTCCGGTGTGGAAATGATGAACTGGGGGTCAATCGGCCCCAACTGCGAATGCTGGCCCATCACTATTTCGTCGGCCGAAAGCGCCACCATGGTCGCGGCTGACATAGCTGCCACAGGAACGAATACCCTGATATGGTCGAAACGCTGACGCAAATAGTCGACTATTGACTCAGCCGCCTCTGCCGAACCGCCTGGGCTGTGGATGATAAGATCGAGCTGCCGCTCGGTTATGTTCGACACTGCTTCCATGAAGCCCTGCATATCTGCCAACCCAATTTGTATTTCAGAAGGTGGCATTGGACGCGATTCAAGGAAAGCTGTGGAGTAAAGCACTACCGCGCGGCCGGTGAGCTTGTGCAACGCCTCCAGATAGCCCCTGCGTACGATATCGAGATCTGGGCCGCCGCCTGGGCTCTTGGTACGGTTAATTTCTTTCAGGATTTCGCCCCAAGTAGGCAAATCGCTACCTCGGGTTCGTAGAGTTAGATGCTAGTGTTGTCTGGCCTTCTTCGAAAGCTCTGAATGCGGCCACGTAAGTCTCTTCAACTCGCATATAGGCCCTGAACGCGTCGGCTACGCCAGCCTCTCTTCTCTCGAACTGTTCGATAAGCGCGTTGTTCTCCTGATCCTTCAAAATCATGAGATATCCTCCTGTAACCAAAGTGGTTACTAGCCCGTGGCTACTGTTATGGGAACAGATATGACAATATTGGACGACTTGCTTGGCTTTGTCAAGTCCCCCAGTGTCCGCCAGTGACTGCTCTTATTGTCAAACGAACAAACGAGAAAGGAGGAGGCCAGACGTATGCTTCGTTTCAAGGACGTGGGTTCTGGCGACCAGGACCCTGCATATTTCTGTCCTTTTCTTCCTCCTCCCCCACCCGCTTCCATTCCGCCTCCGGGTCCTCGATGCCCAGCTCGGTCATGGCGCGCCGTCAAGAGCATCCCGCCCCACGCCGGCTCGTATCCTGGCAATAAGGTCCTCGGCTTGCGCCGTGGCTTCGGCCATTTCCTCCTTGGAGTAAACTGCCGGAGGGCTGGGAGGGTAGCGATACTCCAGGTAGTAGGCGGTCGCTTTGCGGGCGAAGTCACGAAGATCGGCGAGACTTGGTTCGTATGTGATTGCCTCGCCGACCAACAGGCGAAGGTCGTGGGTCTTTCTTAGCTTCCACCCATGATAGATCAGAAACCCCTTCAAGTACTTCTCGGCAGCCTGCTGAACAAGCATGCCGACAGTATCCGGAAAGCCTCCCACGTCCAGAAGAGCTTCGGCCGCTTGCAGGTCGTGATCTCCGTGGGCAAACCAGTCCCGCGCCACTTCCATCCTATCGGGCATAGAGGACCTCGCCCCTGGTCATGATGTCCTCCACGAAGTCATCGCCCATGGCCAGCCGCTGTTTCACTTCCTCAGGATTGTAGACCAGCGGCGAGATAGAGATCTGGTGTTCCCACTCGTCCAGCAAACGGCTCACTTCGACGAAACGGTCAACGCGCCGCTTGTCAGTGTCCTTTATGATAAACAAGTCAATATCGCTGTCCCGGGTTGGCTTGCCATGAGCGTAGGACCCGTAAAGGATGATCTTCTCAGGATCGTATCCGGCTTTGATCCGCTCCACGACCTTCTCGATAAGCGCCCTGATCTTCTTGTTCTTCACCATTCCCGAACCTCTGCGGAATCGCCGCTATCTATAGCGTAAGATACCATAACCGGCGAAACTGTCAAGAGGTGGGCGGTTCGCCCGCCCCTACGGCGCTTGCCCTTCTTCCCCCACCCTCCCCAGCTCCGCCTCCGGGTCTTCGATGCCAAGCTCTTGCATGGCGCGGCGGCGACTGTGGATGCCGGAGCGCACCAGCGCCTCCTCCTCGGTTACCAGGCGGCTGCGGTCCTGCGGCAGCACCGGCCCCCACATTATCCGCGACCGGTAGGGGCGGTAGCTCACCCCCGTCATCTGCTCCAGGAGGCGCAGGACCATCTCGTTGCGGCGCTGGTAGACCGAGCCGCGCAGGAGCCGCTTGCGGCGCACCTTCTGCAGGAGCGGGTTCAGCTCCATCTCCAGCGCCACGCCGGAGAGCCCCTGCCTGTTGTCCCCGAAGGCGGTGCGCGGCGCCTCCGAAAGGTCGTGCAAAACGCGGTAGATGAGGTTCACGTAGTCCACGTGGAGGTTCACGCCGCCCCCTTGCAGCAGGTCCAGCAGGTAGGCCTTAGCCCGCTCTGGTATCTCCCAGACCGCTCCCGGCTGCACCGCAATGTCCCGCGCCTCCTCGACGTTCTCCAGCACGGCGATGGGGTTGCCCGAAAGCTCCAGGATCATGGAAAGCTGAGTCAGCGCCCGGTTCAGCTCTCGCGCCGGTTCCACGAGCGCCGGGATGTCGGAGACGCCCCAGAACTTCTTCGGCTCGCGCAGGTTGGGGAAGATGATGAAGGGGATGAAGCCGTAGGGATTGGCTTTCCGCTCGATGAGGGCGTCGTCCACCCAGAGGTCGAAGGCGGCGGCCGTCCAGACCTCCACCACCGTCGATTCTTTTCGTCGGTCGCGCTGTTTGACGCCATAAAGCATCTCCACCTCTTCACTGGAGAGCCGGTAGCGACTGGCCACGCGCCAGACCTGGGTCACGTCGTCGCCCAGCCACCAGGCGAAGACGCCCTGGACATCTGGCGCCGAGACGCGCACCCGTTTGGCGGCCACGTCCCAGGTGACCTTGTAGCAGCCGTCGCCCAGGATAGCGGCGTCCACCTCCGTATCGAAGTCGAGCTCCGCCAGGTTGTTGGCCTCATAGACCTCGTGGAGCGCGTCTTGCGCCCGCTGCGCCCTCGCCCGGGCCGCCGCGGAAGTCCCGGAAGGTTCCACGATGAAATCGAGGCCGGACATGACGTAGCTGGAGACCTTGTCGACGAAGACCCGCGCGTAGTTGAGCGTCAGCCGCCGCTGCCGGCTGCGTCCCAGCCACTGGACGCCATTGTAGAAGTCCAGGTTCTCGCGGTAGGCGCGCAGCCGCGCGGCGTCCAATCGAGCGATCTGCTGGGGGATGGTCATCTCCGTCATTTCTTCTCCTCCGAACGTCATTTGGGAGCGAGTCGTGTCGGACCTGTCAGACCCGTCGGACAAGTCCCCTGGCCCCCGGCCCCGGGCACGGCGCCCCGTCGCATAAGCCGCCTCAGCAGCTCAAGGGCGGCCCTCCTAACCCCTCTTCAAAATCCGATGTATTGTCCTCCGGGAAAGTCGGAAGCGTTGCGCCAGCTCGGCGGGTGGCGCGCCCTGGGCGCGCAACATGACGATGTGGCTGTCCCGCAGGCTCTTCGCCGGGTGGCGCTCCCAATCGTCGTAGCGGCAGCGCTCGAAGGGGCAGCCCAGACACGAGGGCGCCAGGTTGCAGCCCTCATCGCGGTACTCCGTTTGCTCCGGCAGCAAGTCCGTCAGGTCGTTCATTTCCACACCCCTCTCTCTCGTAAAACCAGTCCACCTTCTCAAACCGAAGCGCGGAGCGCGAAGCAAGAAGCGGGAAGAGGAACGGCCTTCCCCTCTCCCAAGCATCAAGTAAGTTCTGCCCAGGGCGGGCCCGGAGCTGGAGGAGACGGGGCTTCGCGCTCCGCGCTTCACGCTTCCCGCTCCCTCACGACTCCTCTCGCTTGCCTGGGCTGGTAGTCGGACGCGGCCTCCACCAGCAGCGCCAGGCTGATAAGGAAATCGTCGTGACCCCGGGCGAGGTCCACGTAGAAGTTCATCGTCTGGTTGGGCCGATAGTGGCTCTTCGCCCGCTCCATCTGGAGCCAGAACTCACGGTGCTCCTCCGAACCGTCAGTGGCGTACATCTTCAGTCGACCCGCGTTGATGGCTGAGAGAAGCGCGAAGCCGAGCCGCGATTTGCTCTGGGCGCTGAAGGCCAGGGGGACGACAACGCTCTTCCCCAACGCTGACGCCAGAAAGCCGGCCACTCCCTGTCCCACACCCGTGGCGTCCACCGCCACCCGTTTGCAGCCCCAGACATTTCTGAGCAGGTCGACGAGACGCGGATACAGGTCGGTGTGGGGCGTGCCCGTCCACCAGTAGTGCTCTACCACCTCGATCCGCGGCTCTTTGATGACGGCGTCGCAGCCGGAGAAATCCAGCCGGCCGATGGTGACCACCGTCGAGTCCTGCGCCGGCTTCAAGGCGCGCAACGCGGCGTCCTCAATGCCTTCCGCCTCGCCCGCCAGATCGATCCCCGCGACGAAGACGCCCCGAGCCCCGAAAACGCGTCGGCGGCAATGGTCGCCTTGAAGCTGCGCGAGCTGCGCCGCCGAAAGGAAGCCACCGCCGCCATGCAGCGGCTTCAGGCAATATTGTGTGAGGAAAAGCGGATGGCTATGCCCCAGCCTCTCTCGCTCCCCCTCGACAAACCGACGGTAGTCCGGATTGTACCTTGCCACCTCCTGCCAGTCGTACTCGAAGTGGCGGCGGACGCCGTCCCTGCGCTCCAGCTCCAGATTGGACTGCTTGATTCTCTCCAAGAGGCTGGAGTCGTCCCAGGCGGTGCCATAGAGGACCGTGGTCACATTGGTGGAGGCGCCCATGGGACGGAACTCCTTCTGGTATTTGTCCCCGGCCACGTCCTGAGCCTCATCCACCTCCAGCAGCAAGTGGGCCGTGGCGCCCACCACGTTCGCCGCCTTGTCAGCGCTGAAAAAGAGCTGGCGCGCCCTGCCCAGCCGGATAATGTAGCCGTGCTCCGATTTCCAGCTTCGACCGTAGCCAGCGTCGTTGAGCCGTTCCTTCAAGCGCATCATGCTGGTCACCGTCTGCGGCTTGAAGGTCGGAGAGCACTTGACCCCGTTGCCTCCCGCGCCTATATGCAGCGTGAGGAGAAGCACCTCGAGCTGGGCGGAAAGCTCGTTCTTGCCGCCCTGGCGCGCCACCTCCACGGTGAAGGTCAGCCCCTTGCGTTCGAATACGCTCTCCAGGATGGCCCTTCCGGCCTCCGCCTGATGCGGTCTAAGCTTTGGTATCGCCATCCAGTTCCTCTTATGCGAAAAGGCGCAGGATGATTTGCACCACCACTGCGCCGACGACCACGAAAATGAGCCCGTTGAGCCTCGTTTTCGCCTCGGCGATCTCCTTTTCCAAGGCCTGAAGTCGCTCCCCGACGATGGCGCCATAGGCGCAGCCCGGAGCCATGTCCAGCCGAGGCCGTGGATGCTGTGCGCCTCTGGCGAGCCGCCTAATCGCTTCCTTCAGCTCGTCCGATCCCATCGAAGCCCTCCGGCCACATGACGCCGCCGATGCCGCGCAGCACGGCAGCCATATGCTGTGAGAGATCGCCCTCCGCCTTCGGCGACAGCCGGTAGCGCGCCGCAACCGCCCGGACCACCATGTTGATGAGCTTGAGCCGCAGCTCCACATTCTCCGGCTCCTCGGCGATGGCCCGGTGGAGCCCGACCCTCAGCAGGGCGATCTCCTCGTCCAGGCCCTCGATGTCCTCCGCCGAGGACAGGAGCAGCCGCTCCGCCTCGCTGAGGGCTGCGGCGTAGAAGGCCTTGCGGGTCCGCCGCGGCGCCTTCTCAGCATCGGCCCTGTTCGTATTCACTCTTGGCCCCTGCATCCTTGCCATACGCTCACCTTACAATGCTCTCGGCTCCGTCCCTGACCCCCAACCCCGGCCCCCACCGGCCCCCGCTGCAGGGGGAACCCAAGGCAATGATAGAACATATGTACTATTCAGTCAAGGGGGATTTGTCAGCGGATGCCGTATCTAGCGTCCTGAGTCAGACATCCGTTGACGAAACTGGCCTAGCGTAGGGGTTTCCACAAGACCGCCGCGGTCTCGAAGACCACGGCGGTCTGTGCACGGATACTCTCCCCTACGCTTGCGTCGTCCCATTGACCAGCGGCGTGACTGAATGGCAATCGCTTGCGGCGTGCAACGGGCTCGCAACTCAGGATACTGGCAGGAATTGGCAGTAACCCGTCCAGATACGCTGTTGCGCGAAGCCTCTCTTTCCCCTATAATGGGCTGGGCCGTGGGAGTAGGAGGGGCAGTCCCCATGTCGCCTGGCAACAAGCACCCCGGGGGAGGTGGTTGCTACCTCTCTCTGGTGATTCCGGTTTACAACGAGTCGGAGAGCCTGCGGCTGCTCCACGAAGGGATCACGGCGGCCTTGGGCGGTCTCGATTACGAGGTTATCTACGTCGACGACGGCAGCACCGACGCTACCGCTCAACGGCTTCGGGAGATTTGCCTGAGGGACCCACGCGTCGAGGTGATCCGCTTCGGCCGCAACTTCGGGAAGTCCGAGGCCATGGCGGCGGGATTCAAGGAAGCTCGTGGCGAGATCGTGGTCACCATGGATGCGGACCTTCAGGACGATCCCACGGAGGTCCCCCGCATGGTGGCCGAACTGGAGAAGGGCTTCGACCTGGTCGTGGGCTGGAAGCAGAAACGTCATGACCCCCTGTCCAAGACAGCTCCCTCCAGAGTCTTCAATCGGGTCACCGCCCGGCTTACCGGCCTGCGTCTGCACGACTTCAACAGCGGGTTCAAGGCGTACCGGCGCCAGGTGGTGGAGAGCCTCCATGTCTACGGCGAGCAACACCGCTTCATCGCCGCCCTCGCTCACTGGAAGGGTTTCCGTGTCACGGAGATACCAGTGAGGCACCACGCTCGCCGCTTCGGCCGGTCGAAGTTCGGGGCCTGGCGCTTCTTCGCCGGGTTCCTGGACCTCTTCACCATCCTCTTTCTGACTCGCTTCAAGCGGAAGCCGCTGCATCTCTTCGGCCTCTTCGGAGTAGCTTGTCTGGGCGTGGGCGCCCTTATTAATCTGTACCTCACGGTGCTGTGGTTGGGCGGAGAGCCCATCGGACGCCGCCCGCTGCTGCAACTTGGCATTCTGCTCATGGTGATGGGCATGCAATTCGTGGGCATCGGGCTGCTGGGCGAGATGGTCACGCTCTCTGCAGCCAAGGAAGAGACGCGCGCCTACGAGGTCCTGGAGTGGCCGGCTCGCCGCGCCACCGAGGAGGCGTCGGACGCTCCGCATAAGCCGGCGGCTGCGGATACGGACCGGGCTTCATCGGCGCCGCGCTGATGACTGCCCGTTCCGAAAACTCAGACCTGAGCGAAGTGAAGGGGCAGTCTCCGGCGCGGCCCTGCAGCCGCAACTACGTCAAACACACCAGTCGCAGTGCCGCCCAGCGCTGGCTGCTGGACCGCTTCCATCGCGCTCTCCTCGAGCTGGTGCGGACCTCCGTCGCGGGACGCCCCGACGCCACGGGACTGGAGGTGGGCTGCGGCGAGGGCTTCGTCCTTGATATCCTTCGAGGGCGGGTGCCCGGTCTTCATCTGGAGGGATTGGATGTCAGTTGGGGTGCATTGTCCATGGCCCGCGAACGGCTGGCAGCGATGCCTCTTTATGTCGCTGACGCCTGTCGCTTACCCTTCTCGGATGGCGCTTTCGACCTGGTCCTTTGCCTGGAGGTCCTGGAGCACCTGGAGCAGCCCGCTCAAGCCCTGGCGGAGGCGGCCCGCGTAAGCCGGCGGGATGTGATTATCAGCGTCCCCCATCAGCCGTTCTTCTCCCTGGCCAACTTGCTTCGGGGCAAAAATCTGGGCGCCCTCGGCGATGACCCGGAGCACCGTACGCGCTGGGGAGCGGCCAGCTTTCTCGCCTTCGTGGGACAGGCGCTGGAGATAAAGAGGGTCCGGTATCCGTTCCCGTGGATCCTCGTGCTGGGGGTTACGGGTTAGGGGGTTAGGGGTTGGGGGTTGGGGGATAGGGCCCAGCCCCCCGGGCGAGGACACGGTAGGCGAAGGAGATTGAGTGGCAATTGCGAGTTTCCGCGACCTTCGAGTCTGGCAGGCGGCGATGGGCCTGGTCGCAGAAGTGTACAGGCTGACTCAGGTCTTGCCAGCCGATGAGGTCCACGGGTTGACCCTCCAAATGCGGCGCGCGGCAGTGTCCATTCCTTCGAACATTGCCGAAGGACATACGAGGGAGCACAGCAAAGAGTACCTTCAGCACCTGTCAGTGGCTCAAGGGTCATTGGCAGAGCTGCAGACACAACTGGAGATCGCCTCACGATTGGGCTACGCACCGCCTGAGCGGATAAGCAAGGTCCTGGAACAAACGGCCTCGCTTGCCAGGCAGTTGTACGCCCTTCGTAACGCAGTGCTGCGTGGATCTGGGGTTAGGGCACGGGGGCTGGGAGCCAACCCCTAACCCCCATCCCCCGACCCCTGGCCGTGGGGCTGGGGGTTGGGCGTGGGAGGTAGGCCTTGGAGAAACGTCTTCACCGCAGTGAAACGGACCGCCTCATCGGCGGGGTTTGCGGCGGACTCGCCGAATATCTGGATGTGGACCCGGTCTTCGTTCGGTTGGCCTTTATCCTGCTTGCCTTTGCCAACGGCGTCGGCATCATCGCTTACGTCGCGCTCTGGATCATCATGCCGAAAACTTCCCGGCTGCAGACGCCGGCCTCGGACGTCTTCCGTGAGAACGTGGACGAGATACAGCAGCGGGCCAGGGAGATGGGCGAGGAGATGAAAGGGGCGCTGGCGAGACCCTCCGGTGCGCCCCGGCTCCGGCAAGGACCGGGATCCTCGCTGCTCGTGGGTGGCCTTTTGGTTCTGGTGGGGCTGCTGCTCCTGATGAGCAACCTGGGGCTCTTCTGGTGGTTCGAGTTTGGGCGGCTGTGGCCGATTATCCTTATCGTTGCCGGCCTGGCTCTGCTCTTCATGAAGAGGCGAAGCTGAGGGCTGGGGGGCGCCAGAGTATGTCAGAGGCTTCCGGCCGGCTGGGGTGGCGACGTGCGCGCCCCGCGCCGAGCTCCCATCGGCGCACCGACGAAATCGGGAAGGAGACGGAGCGCCCGTCGCCCGTCGTGGCGCGTCTGGTGTACCTTCTTGCCGGGCTGTATGCCCTCACCTTCGCTATCCTCAGCATCCTCGGCCATGAGAGCTTCAATACCAACGCCTTTGACCTGGGCAACATGGACCAGGCCGTCTGGAACACCTCCCAGGGGCGCTGGTTCGAGTTCACCAACTGGGAGGGGGGCACGTCCCGGCTGGCGGCTCACGTGGAGCCCATCCTCATCCCTATCTCGCTTCTCTATCACCTTTACAGCGACCCTAAGACCCTTCTCGTCCTGCAGTCTGTGCTGATCTCCTTTGGGGCGCTGCCCGCCTTCTGGCTCGCCCGCGACAAGCTGAAGAACGACTTCGCCGCGGTCATCTTCGCCTCAGCCTATCTGCTCTCTCCTGCCCTGGAGGTGGCTAACCTCCACGATTTCCACCCTGTCGCTTTGAGCTCCGCTTTTCTCCTGTTGGCTTTCTATTTCATTCA
The DNA here is from genome assembly GCA_016190665.1 of Chloroflexota bacterium. Taxonomy (GTDB): domain Bacteria; phylum Chloroflexota; class Dehalococcoidia; order JACPQD01; family JACPQD01; genus JACPQD01. The sequence goes on along the minus strand of JACPQD010000050.1, from coordinate 1,485 downwards.
TCGCCGGCGCTATCTGTGGTTCCTGCTGACGGCGATAGTCGCCATGTCCACCAAAGAGCACGTGCCGCTAACGGTGGCGCTCATGGGGCTCTACATCATCGTGGCGTACAGGCGGCCGGCGTATGGCCTCGCCGCCTCGATGGTCGCTGGCTTCTGGCTCATCGCCTCCTTCGTCTTCATTATCCCCAGCTTCAATCCGATGGGCATATCACCCTACTTCAGCCGCTACGACCACCTGGGAGGCAACCCGGGCGATATCGTCGCAAACTTCATCAATAATCCCAGCGGCGTTCTGGCTCAGTTCGTCGAGCCAGCCAAGGTGGAGTATGTCAATGGCCTCCTGTTCCCGCTGGCCTTTCTTCCTTTGCTGAGTCCGTTCACGCTGGCGCTGGCTCTGCCTGACCTGGGCATAAACATCCTGAGCAACTGGAGCGCCATGTGGTCCGGGACCTCTCACTACGGGGCGGTCATCGTCCCTTTCCTGGTCATCAGCGCCATCTACGGCACCTACTATGTCGTCAGCCTGGCGAAGCGCCTGTCTTCACGGCTGGGGATCTTCCTTCTCTATGTCCTGGCCTCGGCGGTGCTCGTCTTCAGCCTGAAGAGCTACCGGGAGGCGGTGTTCCTGCCCCTCACCGACCATCTCCCCCAGGTCACCGAGCATAATCGGCTGGCGCAGGAGCTCATCGCCAGGATCCCGCAGGAAGCCGGCGTGTCGGCCGGTTCCACGCTCAATCCCCATGTGAGCCAGCGCCAGGCCCTGCGGCTGTTCGCTTCCAGCAAGGATGGCCCCGGGGGCGACCTTCGGGGCATTGATTACATCTTCCTCGATGTGACTGCTTCCCCCCACCCCGTCGACACCCCCAGCCTCCGATGGCGGCTGGAGCAACTCCTCGCAGGAGGCCAATGGGGCATCGAGGCCGCCAGGGATGGCTATCTCCTGATGAAGCGCGGCGCCAAAAACAAGGACTTGCCCCCGGCCTTTTACACCTTCGCGCGCGTAAAGCCCCCGGAATCGAAGCTGCCGCTGAAGCTTACTTTCGGGGGAGCTTTGCGCCTGCTGGAATTTTCGCTGCACCCGGGGACGACGCTGCACGGCAAGGAGAACTATATTTCCGTGTCGATGCACTGGCAGGTCTTGCGCCCCGTGGACGAAGACTATCTCTTCGTACTTTACACCATCGCCGGACCAGGACGGGTCATCGCTTCCGAGCCGTTCCAGCCTGCCACGACCTGGCTCCCCACCAGCGAATGGAAGGCCGGGGAGACCATCAAGGTGCAGGCGGCCAAGGTCGGCCTTGGGGCGGAGCGCCGTGTCGAGCTCTGGCTGGGCGTGGCGCCGGTGGGAGAGCGCAACAATGTCGCCTCGCGTCTCGTGCCAGCCTGGGCCGAAGGAGTCAGCCCGCTGAAGATGGACAAAGAGAAGCGGCTGGTGAAGCTGGCGGACCTGAAGGTGGAATAGTGCGGGGGACGGGGGTCAGGGGT
>JACPQD010000001.1 GCA_016190665.1 Chloroflexota bacterium | reverse complement strand
CCCGTTCGAGTTTCCTCTCCCTCGATGGGAGAGGGTAGGGTGAGGGTGAAACCGGAGAGCCCCCTCACCTTAGTCCTCTCCCGCGGAGGGGAGAGGAAACATCCAGTCAGGCGCGATTCAATTTTAATAAGACAACATTGCGGTGCACCGTGCCCCTTTTAGAGCTGGACGATGCCCCTGCGCAAGGCATATTTGACGAGTTCGACGCGGTTATGGATGCCAAGTTTGGCCATGAGGGTAGCCTTGTGGCCTTCAACGGTTTTTGGGCTTACTATCAGCGTTTCGGCTATTTCCTGCGTTGTGTATCCCTCAGCGGTTAGCTTGAGCACTTCCCTTTCCCGCTCCGTCAACTGCTCGTAGGGGTCGCGCTTATCCTTCAGGCCTGCGGCCTGCCGGTAGTTTTCCACCAGCACCCTGGCCACCGGCGGAGACAAAAAAGACTCGCCTCGATGGACAGCCCGAATTCCATATGCCAGCTCCGAGGAGGCCGATGTCTTGGTGACGAAGCCGCTAGCGCCGGCCTCTATAATAGGGAACACGTATTCCTTCTCATCGTACTGAGTGAGCGCCAGGACTTTTGTGTCAGGGAACTCGGCGCGTATCCGACGGGTGGCTTCTAGCCCTCCCATAACGGGCATAGCCACGTCCATGAGCACTACATCTGGAGACAGCTCGCGCACCTTCTCGATGGCCTCCAGTCCGTTGGCAGCCTCCCCCACTACCTCCATGTCGCCTACCAACGCCAGCAGGGCGCAGATGCCGTCGCGCAATATGGTATGGTCATCCGCTACCAGCACCTTTATTTTTGGCATGGGCTTTGCTCCTGACTAAAGGAACCGTGGCCACAACCGTACTGCCCTTTCCAGGTTGAGATTTGATGAAGCACGCACCGCCGAGCAACGCTACCCTTTCCTTCATGCTGAATAATCCTCTGCCCCGCCCACTTTCCTCAATCTCAGTGATCTCCGACACGGCGAATCCCCGACCATCGTCGGTGATCTCCAGGATAACCCGGTCCGAATGGCGGAGGATGGATATTGCAGCACTCTTCGCCCGCGAGTGCTGGGCGATATTGCCTATCGCGCCTTGGGCCACACGGAAAAGCCCTACCTCAATCTCGGAGGGTAAGGATTCAACATCCCCCTCGGTTCTCACGCTCGCTTCGATGCCCAAGGGTCGAAGGTTCTCTTCCGCATATTGACGGATCGCGGGCACCAGGCCTTGCGTATCCAGGAGCGTAGGACGGAGTTCCTTCATGAGCCTGCCAACTTCAACTCCCACCCGGACTGCGAGGGATTGCGCCCCCTTCAAGCGCGCTTTGAATTCGTCATTCAGAGCAGTATTGGCATCCGCCAACTGCACCAAAACCTGAAGATTCAGGGCTAGGCCGGAGAGAGCTTGGCTGGTCTCGTCGTGAAGCTCCCCGGCGATCCTCCTCCGTTCCTCCTCCTGAGCTATCAAGGTGAGACGCGCCAGCCGCCGGTATCGCTCTCGTCCCCTCAGCAGTCTTTCATTCAGCCTGGCGTGCTCAACGGCCACGCCAACCTGGTCACCAATGGATTGCAGAAGGCACATATCGTCGTTGGTGAAGTGATGGGGCAGGTAGCTGGCAACATTTATCACCCCCAGTACCGCTTCCCTGGCGCGCAGCGGCACGCTGATGAACGCTTTCAGGCCTTCTGTAGCTACCAGGTCAGGACGTGCCGCGCGCGGGTCGGCTGAGATATCCTCGAGGAGGATCGCCGTGCCCGTTTTAGCCACTCTGCCGGCGATCCCTTCTTCCAAGCCGAGGCGCATCTCGCGAGCGTATTTCTCAGACAGCCCACGGTAGGCGCGATAGGTAAGCGTCTGAGTTTTCTGATCCAGGAGCAGGATACCCCCCACGGCCCCATCCATTACGTCTAGCACGTTGTCCAGAGCGACGCCGAGGATCGCATCCAGGTCCCGCAGTCCACTCACCGCGGCCGACACCTTGCTCAAAGCCAGCAGGTCATGATAGCGCCTCTGGGTTGCGTCTGCCCAACCGGGCAGCGCGGGACGCGCGGCGGGTGAATCGGAGGGCTGCCTCTTGCGCGCACTCATTTGCGGCCTCCTGCCGACAATGGCATTATAGCGCAAAACACGGGAATGCCAAGAGGGTTACGACGTCCACGCCCCAACGGATGAGAGCCCGCGCACTGCAGTTCTTGCTCCTCCCCGGTTCGCTTACGCTGGGATTTGTTTGCTCTCTTCGAACTCTTCGACTCCTCGGGGTCTTCGATTCCTCGCTTCTTGCTTCGCGCTTCCCGCTTCGTCCTACCCTACTTCGCCAGCCAGACATGCTCCATTCTGGCGGCATAAAAGTGATGGGGAGCCTTCGCAAAGCCCTTTACCTGCACCCAATAGGGAACGATCCTGACGAACCACAGGAACACCAGATTTGCGGAGTCTGTCATAGCGATCCTTTGCATCTCCTGGACCATTACTCGCCGCTCCCCGGTGTCCAGCATTCTAGCCTGTTTTTCGAAGAGCTCCATGAACTTCGGATTCTCGTAGTTGCTCCAGTTGCTTCCTGAAGTGGGCAGCCAGTACCTGCTGAAGAGCTGGTCCGGATCAGGCAGCTCGGCCGCCATATTGAGAGTCAGCGCGTCAAAGTCGCGCCTGTCCGAAAGATCAGCCCACGCCGCCGTCTCAAAGGGCTGTATCGTGGCCTGGATGCCCACCTTGGCCAGCTCAGCGTTGGCGAAAACAGCGGCAGGCATATGGCCCGCGTGCTGCCGTGCACTTATGACTGTCTTGAAACCGTTGGGGAAACCAGCGTCAGCTAGAAGCTTCTTCGCCATAGCCAGGTTGGCGTCCTTGTCTGGGCCGTAGCCCGGCATCTTATCCAGCTCTTCCTTCGGGAGACCCCACCCCCAGAAGGGGGGTAGCACTCCCCCCAGGACTCCAAGACCATCGTTTAACCTGATGGCCTTTTCGCGGTCGAGGGCGTAAGCGACCGCTTGCCTCACCCGTACATCCGTGAAGGGGGCCCTCTTGGTCTGGAGGGCTAAGCCCTGGTTCAGGGCATGCGGACCCCGGTCAAGAACGATCTTATCCGGCATAGTTGCCTCTATTACTTTTGCCTGCGCCTCTGGTATCCCCGGCGTTCCTCGTATCAGCATAATGTTGCCCGCCCTCAACGCCGCAACGCGGGCGAAGGCGTCCGGCATAACGTAGACCAGTACTCCGTCCAGGTAAGGGCGCCCCTTGATGAAGTAATCCGGATTCTTCTCAACTCGGGCGCTGACGCCTCGGGTCAAGGTCTTGAACCTAAAGGGGCCGGTGCCGACTACGACCCTCTTCATGTCTCCTTCGCTGTCAACAACGTGCTTGGGGACCACCATGATCCAGGGCGTGGAGAGCATAGACAGAAAAGAAGCGCTGGGATATGAGGTGACGATCCTGAGAGTATTTTCGTCCGGCGTTTCGATCCTGCTGATCGCCTGGAAGTAGTCTTGCCTCGGGCTCTTCGTTCCCCTGGGCGGATTCTTTATCCTTTCCAGGGTGGACTTGGCGTCCTGAGAAGTGAAAGGCGCTCCATCGTGGAACCTGACCCCTTTTTGTAACTGGAAGGTGTACACCGTTCCACTAGTGCTGATCTCCCAGCGCTCGGCGAGATCGGGTATTATTTTCGTCGTATCCCTGGGGTCAGCCTGCACGATGCCGTTGTAGCAGGGAGCAATGATGTTCATCACAGCCCCAACAATTTCCTGCTGGGGGTCAAGGCTGGGCGCGTCCGAATCAGTGACCGTAGTCAGGACGCCGCCGTATCTGGGCGTTTCCGCCGCTGCCTTGGGGCTAGCCGTCGGAGCGGCAGGCGTCGGCGTAGGGGCCGGTGCCGTAGTGGCAGGGGCCTTCGTTGGTACTGCGGCCGGTGGGGCGGCTGCCTTAGGGGTAGGCGTGGGCGCCGCCGCAGGCGCGCAACTCCCCAGCAGCAGCCCAGCGATTGTCAATAGACTCACCGAAAGGAACTTTCTCGAATCCACTTTTAGGCCTCCTTCGTTAGTCACGCTTTACCGGAAACAAGCACAGGGACATAGATATCCAGGGTGAACACGATTGAAGCCGTGCAAATCCTATCCTGTCTATCCTGCACATCCATGTCGATAAACGGCACGTCAAACCGGGACCCCACGCCCAGCGAGCTCCTCAGTTACATCCTTCAGACCCAACTGCTCCAGTTTCCATCGAGTGGGGACACCGGTGTCGACTCGCCAGCCCCGCGCCGCGTAAAAATCATCCATTACCTGGTTCAGCTTGTCCCGGTTCAGCCAGGAGGAGAAGCGGCGATAGTAATAGTCGGTCCAGGAGATGTCGTGCTCACGCCGGCGTCCTTCACGCACCAGTATGGCTCGCTCCAGGTTGATTCCCCTCTCGCCGACCAACTCCGACATTTGCGCCTCCGTCCTGTCGATGCCAGTCACGGCGCCGAACAGTTGCGCCCCGTAGGTGGGGTCCCCGCGGAGGTCAGGCGTGTAGTACGAGAAGCTGCGCGGCAGCGCAAAACGACAGACCGGCAGGCTATCGGTCTCAACTGCCAGGTGCTGCATACGCATCGCGACGCCCACCTTGCCCTCCCAGGTGCTCTCGTCGAGGGCGCGCTCGGAACCGTAGAGCCTCAGGCCCTCTTCGCGCCGCAGTTGGGCTATCTGCCCCGCCTTGTCCGCCGGGAACATCTCTCCCCGGCTGTTGACCGCCTGGTCAGCTATATGGTCGCAGCGGACGCCCGTGCTGATGGCCAGCAGCCATGCCCATCGGGGGGACGTGGCGCTCTCCGCTGCCGGGATTTTCCAATGGACTGAGTAGCTGGGCTCATTTCTCTGGATAACCTCCTCGAAGACCTCCAGCGCTTTGCGCCTCTGCTCCTCGCCCTTGGCCTCATCTACCAGGCTTCTCAAGTACCTGGTCTGGCCCTCAGCCAGCTCATCCCCGATGCCCTCTCGGTAGGCGACCTTCTTCAAGTAGGCGCGGAAGAACTCGCTGCTGCCCATCCTGGCAAGCGGCAGACCGGTGCTCTCCTCGGTCCACAGGCCGGCGTCGATGAGCAGGCGCACCCAGTTGGCGCTATGGAGGTTATGCCTGGGATAGATGTGCCCCATCACCTGTGTGTCGGACAGCCCCAGTTCCTGACAGAGTATGCCGAACTCAATGGCATCCTTGCCAATCTTCTTCTGGCCCTTGTGGAAAAGCCACTCGTCCTCTATAACCTCCATGATCTCATTGCACTGGCCCGCGCCGCTCAGCCCGTCCTTAAAGCGGTACCCCTGGATGCAGCTCACCGGGCAGGCAAAGCATCCGCCCCAGCGTCTCTCGGCGTTGCCCCTGGCTATCTCCTCTCCGACGGCAGAATCATCGACAAAAGGCACGGCGATGGGGCGTGTTTGCGTGAAGTGCTGTATCGCCCGCCGCGCGTTCTGAGGGCCGGGCTCTCCCGGCTTGCGCGTGACTAGCCGCGAGAAGCGGTTGTAGATGTCGATAAGCTGTTGCGGCCTGGCCACACCTATGGCCCCCGTTCCGCGCACTACTATTGCCTTGAGGTTCTTGGAGCCCATGACGGCCCCGAAGCCCCCCTCTCCGGTTGCGGATGCGAGCCCGCAGGCGATGACGGCCTCGCGGCACAGCCGCTCGCCTGCCGGGCCGATGACCATCGCCTTTGCCCTGTCTCCGTACAGCCTTCGAATCTCCGTGTACGCCTCCCGCGTGGTGGCGCCCCAAAGCCGGTGGGCGTCGATCAACTCCACCCGCCCGTTGTTTATCCACAGGTATGCCGGCCGGGAGGCCTTGCCCTGAAGGATGAGGCCGTCATACCCGGCAAACTTCAACTCGGAGCCGAAGTGACCCCCGGGGTCGCTATAGAAGAAGCAGTTGGGGATAGGGTCCGGCGATTTGCAGACGACGGAGAATCGGCCCGCGCCGGGGCCCAGCGTGCCCGTGGCCGGACCGGTCATGACGATGATCTTGTTTTCGGGATCGAAAGCGCCGACCTCAGGGCCAACCTCTTCCCAATAGACCCGGGCGCCCATGGCCCTGCCGCCGATGAACTTGGGAGCGAATTTGTCGGTGCGCTCCTCGGTTACCGCATCGTTGCTGAGGTCGATCCTCAGTATCTTGCCTGTCCAGCCGAATTGGCCTTCCATGCTCAGCTTTCAGCGATCAGCCTTTTTCCCCACCAGTTGGGGACCGGCCCCGGACATAGTAGACATAGTGGACTTCCCAGGGGACAAATCCTGACTCCGTACGCGATCCCGAAGCGTCGGGACCCCTGCACTACCACTCACGAACCTCTCGTGTGTTTCGTGGTTACAGCCCCCCGCGAGCAGGGGCTGTGCGGCGTTCATCATTGGTATGAAAATAGGAGCCCTCACACATACCGCGCACTAAAGTACGCGGTATTGGCGCCAAGAAGCGGCCTCCTATGCCCCGTACTTCAGTGCGGGGTATAGAGGACACACAGTTTTCATGGTTGGCGGCGCCCCGTCGCAATGGGGGCATGGACGATTCATCATCGAAGCGGCAGGGGACTCGGCCATAACCTATCCCCTATAACCTAATCTTTTGCCAGCCAGACGTGCTCCATCTTGGTGGCGTAGAAATGATGCGGGGCTTTCACAAAGCCCTTCACCTGCGCCCAGTGAGGCACGATCCTCACGAACCAGAAGAATACGAGATTTACGGAATCTGTCATGGCAATCTTCTGCATTTCGTCGACGATCTTCTTGCGCTCTGCTGTATCCAACATCCCATCCCCAGAAGGGAGGTAGGATGCCCCCTACGACCCCAGCCCCATCAACATTCAGCCTGATCGCCCTCTCGGGGTCGAGGGCGTAGGCAATCGCTTGCCTGACCCGTATGTCCGTGAAGGGGGGACGCTTAGTCTGGAGGCCAATACCCTGGTTCAAGGCGTGCGGACCTCGCTGCACCACTATCTTGTCGGCCATAGTCGTCTCTATTACTTTCGCCTGGGCCTCGGGTATTCCCGGGGTTCCCCGTATCAGCAGGACATTGCCTGCTCTCAGCGCCGCGAAGCGGGTGAAGGGATCAGGCACAATATAGTGGACGACCTCGTCCAGATAGGGGCGGCCTTTGATGAAGTAATCTGCGTTCTTCACTACCCTGCTGCTGACGCCACGCGTCAAGGTCTTGAAGGTAAAGGGGCCGGTGCCGACGGCCAGTCTTTTCATGTCGCCTTCCCGCTCAACGATATGTTTCGGGACCACCAGCATCCAGGGGTTGGCAAGCATGGGCAAAAAAGAAGCGCTGGGATATGAGACGATGATCCTGAGGGTATAATCGTCAGGCGTCTCGATCCTGCTGATCGCTTTCAGGTAGTCTTGCCTCGGGCTCTTTGTCCCTCGGGGGGGATTCTTTATCCTTTCCAGGGCGTACTTCGCATCCCCCGAGGTAAAAGACGCGCCGTCGTGGAACTTGACTCCCTTGCGCAAGTGGAAAATGTACGCCAGTTTGTCAGCGCTGACCTCCCACCTCTCGGCCAGGTCGGGTACTATTTTCGTCGTGTCCATAGGATCGGCTTGGACGATGCCGTTGTAGATGGGACCAACCATGCTGATCACCGCCCCGGGCGTTTCCTGGTGCGGGTCGAGGCTGGGCGCATCCGTCTCCGTGACCATAGTCAGGGCGCCGCCGTAGCTGGGCTGCGCAGCGGCCGGCTTGGGGCTGGGCGCGGGCGCCGGCTTTCCGGCAACGGTCGCCGGCGGTGCAGTGGTAGGCGCGGCGGCTGGCACCGCGGGCTTGGCGGTGGACGTTGGCTGGACCGCCGGGGCGCAGCTCGCCAGAAGCAGCCCCAGAATTGTCAGGAGACTCCCCATCATGAGCGTCTTCTTTGTCTGCATGATCGATCCTCCCATTCTTTCCACATCTGAGCAGCGGCATCGAACTGGCCCGCTGAAGAATCAATAGCCTTTTTCCTTAGTTACGACGTTGAGGAGCGGCTCCCCCGCCACGTAGCGCTTGAGATTCTCGCCGAAGAGCCTCGATAAGTGATAGTTTCTCTTATCGCTGGAGCCGGCTATATGGGGGCTGAGGATTACATTGGAAAGTCCCCATAGCTCGCTCTCCGGCGGCAACGGCTCCTTGTCAAAAACATCCAGCCCCGCGCCGGCAATCCAGCCCTCTTGCAAAGCGCGAATCAGTACCGGCTCATCGATGATGGGCCCTCGGGAGACATTGATTATGTAGGCTGTGGTTTTCATCGCGCGGAGCTCGTCTTCGCCTACCAGCCTTTGGGTCTCACCGGTCAAGGGCAGGGCCAATGCCACGAAATCGCTCTCCCCCAGCATCTCGCGGAGCGCATCTCTGGGATAGACTTCGTCCACGTCTCCAAGTCCGTGCTCTCGCTGCGTGGCTGACCGTCTGGTGGCGATTACCTTCATGCCCACGCCCTTGGCCATCCTGGCCAGCTCAGTGCCAATAGCCCCCATACCGATGACGCCCAGCGTCTTGCCAGTGAGTTCGACAGCATCGAAGCGCTCCCAATGTTTCTCTGCCTTAGCCTGACATAATCGGGGTGTGTTCTTCGCCAGCGTGAAGATGAAGCCGATGACGTGCTCCGCAATAGGGATCGCCAACACGCCCCTGCTGTTCGTCACCGTGACACGCCCATCGAAGATACCGGAGTTGAGATAGGCGTCGATCCCGGTAGCGCCGATGTGAATCCATTTGAGCCGAGGTGACCGCGACATCATGTTCCTGGGGAACATGCGCGAACCGTAGACAACTTCTGCTTCCTGCAGCAATGAGTCCAGGCTTTGCCCCCGGACATTGGGGTCCAGGCCGAGGGCCAAATCCTCTTTCACGATTCCCTCGAAGCGGGCCACCGCGGGGTCGGTAACGCCATCCCGGCGGAGTTCCTGGACAAACAACGAGACAGCATCCTTGGCGACAACGCCGGGCTCCACCGCCTCGATATCCTTGAGGGAGTCTTTGTACGAATGCGTCTTGGATACCACGAGGACACTAACGCTTTTCATTTGTCTTCACCTCTGATAGCCTTCTCAAGGGCGGAACCACAAAAGACACGAAAACATTTAGTGTGTATCTTGTGTATTTCGTGGTCTAACGTGACCGCTATTCTTCTTCCGGTCCTATGTGGCTATCGCCTTCCTTCCGGACATGTACTGCTTGAGGATTTGCAGGTTGGACATGCCGGGTTGCAGCACTCCTTCGTCGATCTGCTTCATCACGGCGGTCATTGCCTCATTTGCCGGCGTCGGCACGCCAGCCTCACGTCCCTTTTTAACCGCCAGCCCATTGATATACTCAGTTTCGGTCAGGCGCCCTTTGGCGATATCGTGCTGGATCATGCTGGTCGATGCTTTACCCGTGTAGCTGAAGATTGATCGCATGAAGGCCTTGAACAGCTCCTCCTTTGGGCCCAGGAAGTCCTGCACTCTCAGCCCCAGGATGGGTTCCAGGGAATATCCCAGGGTGGTGCCCACGCGGGCGGTCTCTCCTCCCAGCCTGGCGACCAGATCGAAGACACCCGGGTCCTCCAGGAGGTCGTGCTGGGTGGCGTTGAGGGCGCCTCGGGTTGATGAGACCATAGTGTTGAACATCAGCTTGGTCCACTTGGCGCCCCAGATGTTGTCGGTTACCTTCGTGTTGCCCACAGCGCGCAGAACCTCGGCCACCTCTTGAAGGCGCGGCGTGATGTTGCCGTCGAGCTCACCCAGGACGAAGTTGGTGGTGGCCCGCGTGGTGTTGCGGACAACCCGTCCCGGCTCGAAAACTTGGGCGGATAGCTCGAAGGCGCACCCGATGTCTCGCTGGCGGCTGATTACGGGGGAGATCCACTCGTCGTTGAGGCTATTCTGTACGGAGACGAGCACCCCATCCGGTTTCAGATAGGGCTTGATGAACTCCACCATCCAGGAGGTGTCGTACGACTTCGCCGCAAGAAAGACGATATCGAACTGTCGGAGCGGTGCACGGTGGAGGTCTTTCATCTCACAGAGGTGAAGAGCTTGCACAGGGACGACGAACTCCTCTTCCCGCATGGTGACATGCACCCCGTTGGCTTTCATCGCCTCCACGTGGGCTGGCCACTGGTCAATGAGGAGCACGTCGTGGCCCGCTTGCGTGAGGTCCGCGCCGATGCTGGCGCCGATGGCGCCCGCGCCCAGGACGGCCATATTCCTCGCCATGCTTCTTCCTCGATCTTTAGTAGACGCTTCCCTGACCGCCGGTGGGACCCGGCGAGCTCCTGCGCTCAGGCAACGCCCCCAGCGTAGTGTACACACAGCCCCGTTCTCTGTCAACAGCGCCGCGCCGGGGGCTTCAGGTCTTCAGGTTGACATCTGTCATCGGCTCTTCTAATATGTCATAATGTGTGGATGACCTTGCCTTCCTAAACACACCATGCGGGAAACGAGCGTATCCGCACCATATAGACCGCTTCAGAGGCCAGTACGTTGAAGAAGTCCACCCCCCTACTACTAGCATTGATAGCAGTTTTGCCCCTCATCATCCAGGCGAGTTGTGAGCCCTTTCCCGGGCTGACGAGCATTCAGCGGACGCCGATGTCTGCGCCGACGGCGACCGCCGCCGCTGGAGCCGGCGCTGGGGCGCCGACGGCCACGCCTGCAGTTCCTCAAGTATCCCCAGGGGCTCCGGCCAAGCGTCCCACGACTGTTCCTGCCCCAACGGCGCCGGCGGCAGGCGTGGGAGCGTCGGGACAGACCCTCCCCAGCGTCACCGACGCGGTGGATGCCGTCAGGCCGGCCGTGGTGGCCATATCCGTCCGTTCCCAATCGCTCGATTTCTTCCTGCAGCCGATTCCTCAGCAGGGGGCGGGAACAGGGGTTATCTTCGACGCCAAGGGTTACATCATAACCAACAACCATGTCATTGAGGATGCGCGGCAAATCAAGGTATCTCTCCCCGATGGCCGGACCTTCGACGCCGAGCTTGTCGGCAGGGACCCGCCCACCGACCTCGCCGTGCTCAAGATCGCCGGCGATTCCCTTCCCGTGGCCAAGTTTGGCGACTCGCAGAAGCTGCGCCTCGGCGAGTGGGTGATCGCCATCGGCAATGCGCTGGCCTTGGAGGGCGGCCCGACGGTCACTGTCGGCGTCGTCAGCGCCCTGGGGCGCTCCATCGAGGGCAACGGCGGGACCCTTCACGACCTCGTTCAAACGGACGCGGCCATCAATCCGGGCAACAGCGGGGGGCCGCTGCTGAATCTCGCCGGCGAGGTGGTAGGCATTAACACGGCCATCATCCAGGGGGCTTCCGGCATAGGGTTCGCGATCAGCGCTCACAGCGCTCAACCCGTTATTGGCGATCTGCTGACCAAGGGGCGGGTCATACGTCCGTGGATGGGAGTCAGCATCCAGACCCTCAGTCCCGCGGCCGCCAGCCAGTTGCGCCTGGACATCAGGGAAGGCGTCCTCGTGCGCGTAATAGCTCAGAATGGCCCTGCGGCCCGGGCAGGCATCCGGAGCGGCGACGTCATCGTGGAGGTTGACGGGAACAAGGTGGCGACGGCGCAGGGCCTGATCGATTACGTGAAGACGCGCAAGCCGGGCGACACCTTGACTATCAAGCTCTTCAGGGGCCGCAATGAGCAAACGGTTTCGCTGACGCTGGTGGAGACGCCGCCGGACCTGTATTCGGCGGCGCCGGGAATGGTTTCCACCGGAACGTAGAGTCCATGAAGACCGCGAAACTGCACCCCGTTCATCCCGGGGAGGTCTTGATGGAAGAATTCTTGAAGCCTCTCGGGCTGACCCAGAACCGGTTAGCTTTGAGCATTGGCGTGCCTCCCAGGAGGATCAACGAAATCGTTTTGAGAAAGCGGCGCGTCACAGCCGACGCGGCTCTTCGCCTCGCCCGTTTCTTTAGTATGTCGCCCGAGTTCTGGCTGGGATTGCAGTCCCAATACGACCTTGATCTGGCGTCTGATGAGCTTGGCGATCGTCTGGAGCGGGAGGTGAGAGAGTACAAGAGGCGGACGGAGGTATTGGCAACGGGCTGAAGCTAGCCGCTCCCTTGCCGTGACCCTGCCAGGGCATGAAGCGCCTCAATGCCGGGGCGGTCGGACACCCGGGTTTCTGCCCGGTGCACATCCGTGCTCCTTCGCGCTTCTCGCTCCGCCCTTCTCGCTTCTGCCATTATTTACCGACCAGCCAGATAGCGGTAGCCATCCTGGTTGCGCTCCCAGCTCTCCTCGGCCAGTTTACGAAGGTCAGGGCGAAGCACCGGCCTGACCTCGGCCTTCTGGATGTCCATGGCTACCAGGTCCCCCTCGCGCACTTCCAGCGCTTCCGCCTCTTCAGCGGGTACGGTGACGACCAGACTATTCCCCACCTTGCGTATCTCGCCAAGAATCATTGGCTGACTCCGAATCGGTGATACAATAATGCAGATAATACAATATATCTTACTGACACAAGCCAATTGACTCTGTCATCGCCAGTGATGAAATGACCCACTAACGCCGGAATAGAATTGACCCACCCTGCCGAAGAAATGGTACTAACAAACTCGCCTAAGATCCGGCATCGCGTTTCCCGAGAAAGACATATCGCATTTGCAGAAGACGCTACCGCTCTGCACAGTTGCCTTGTTCGTTTGTCCTCTATTGCTTTGTCAGCGACTGTAACAATACCGCGTTGAACGGCCTATATATGTTAGGAGGTATCGTTAGGGACACCGAAAGGGAGGTCGGGTAATGGCTGAAGACGTGGATAAGGCGGCGTGGACTGAGTTTGCTCGAACCTACGCTGGCCTCGTCGGGCTCATTATTTACCGAATGAACAAGTCCTGGATATCTGAGGAAAAAGACCTTCTGTCATGTGCTTCCTGGAAGGTGCTCGATCTTGTTCAAAGGGATTTGGCCAGTCAGATGAACCCAGCCGGACCTTCAGATGAAGAGGTGAAGAAGCGAGTACGGGAGGCAGCGGAGAAGATGGCGTTGTTCCTGTGGAGGCATCGGCACTCCAGTTAGCTCTACGGTGCGAAATGGGGGGTGAATTGTATGACGTTTGATGCGCTTGATCTACCTTCATCCGACTCGTCCCAAGTGACAGACGAGACTCTAGTTCGAAGAATGACCAAAGGAGATGAAGATGCTCTGAAGATGCTCATAGAGCGTTACTCAGGCAAGTTGTGTTCCATTTCAAGGCGAATTCTTGGGTCCCTTTCTACCGATCAGGACATCGAGGAAGTGCTGAGTGATAGTTTCCTACGAGCCTGGTATTCCTGCCGCTCCTATGAATCAGAACGCGGTTCGGTGGCCACGTGGTTGGGCAGAATTGTCTTCTACCAGGCTCTGTCGCGCAGAAAGGCCCTTCTTCGTCGCGACAAGTCACTACTCCGATTGGATGCTGAGAGCCCAATGTGTAGGCAGTACGTTGATGAGGATAAGGTAGTCGACAAAATCCGGCTGCAATCGGCTATCGAGACTCTGCGTGCGGAATCGCCACCTGACGTTGATATCATCGAAAGGCGCTATTTCAAAGATGAGCTAACTTCGGACATTGCCCGGAGCCTAGATATTACGCCCACACTCGCGAGAGTGAGACTTCATCGGGCTCTCACAAAGTTGTGTGCAGTGATGAAACGTGTCTGAACAGCCTGTTTGTTTAGTATGAGAATGTCGCCAGACAACCTGGTGGTCGTTCAGATAACTACCCAGTAGTCGCCGATGAAATGATGGACTCGGAAAGGAGAGAAATATGGAACGGTACGACTTGATCGGGAAGCTTTGTGAGGATCTGCTAAAGATTCAAACGCCGGGGGAGCTTGATGAACTCGTTGGTGAACTGACATCAGAGGAACAGCAACTACTTGAATCACTTGATTCCTCAACGCATCCGAGTGAGGAAGAACGCCAAGCTCTCGGGCCTGATTTCGTTCAGCGCATCGTTGACAGAACCGTTTCAAGCATACGGAACAGAGAACTGTTGTCCCCCATGTTGGCTGAGGGCTTCGCCCTCTTGGCGCTGTTGGCCGAGCTGGAAGTCAACAGGTTAACTGAGGGCACATTGCGCCCCGAGTCCAAACACAGAACCACCAAAGTCGTCGACGGTCTTGCTGACCTATGGACTCGTCGACTCGAGGTTGAAACTTCATACTCACTGCAGAGGAGCGAGAAGTGACTTGGATAATGCTACTGCTTATGGGATATTCGGGTTTGTGCTCGGGCACGCAGCCGCGCTTCTTGAGCTATGGCTTCGACAGGCGCTGAAAACACGCGCTTCTGACGAAGCGGGAGCCAAGAAACAGGCGAGAGAGGCGATTAACCAAGCTTATGCGCCTATGGTTCACGCTCTAGATTCCATGATCGAGGCCTATCCCACTCATGAAACCCAGAGAGCGCAGTTAAGAGATGTTTTCCGACGAGCAGGTCACTTGCTTGATAGTGCGCATGCTGACCACCTATGGGCCGCATTATCGGACAACGCGAACCTAAACGACTTAGTGAGAATTCGCGAGTTGCTTGAAGAAGCCAAAGAGCAGAAAAGAGGATTTGCCTACCATTCAAGCCCTTAGGTCACTAGTACTCAGTTGCGCAAAAGAGCGCAATATTTCCTCTCCCCGCCGCGGGAGAGGATTAAGGTGAGGGGGCTTCAATTTCACCCTCACCTAGCCTCTCCCGTCAAGGGAGAGGAAAATTCAGACGACGGGCGTTT
>JACPQD010000045.1 GCA_016190665.1 Chloroflexota bacterium | reverse complement strand
GGGGGGGGGGGGGGGGGGGGGGCCACACGCGAAGGCGCGAAGGACGCGAAGAACACCCCTGGTGCAGGGGACAGGTTATAGGTTGCAGGCCGATAGGGGATCGGGGCAGACGCGTCTGACCGCTCCGACCGGCCCCTGACCCCCGACCCCTGACCCCTATCTGACCACCTTCGTCACTACTGGCGTGGGCTGCGGGAAAATCCCGGGCACGTAGACGCAGTGCCCGCCTGCTCCCCCGGCGACCACGACGGACACTTCCTCCGGACGGTCCAGCGCGGGAATGAAGGTCTCCATGCCCAGCTCCCCGATGAGGTTCCTCACGTCCATCCAGGCCATCACTTGCTCATCGATGATCGACTGCCCCACCTCCTTCGTGAAGCCGGAAGGTTTGATCCTGGCGTTATCGAAGATGTAACGTTTGACGTCCTCTTTCGAATAGCCCTCCCTGGCGATGACCCTGGCGTGCTCGGGACAGATGATAATGAGGGCGTTGCCATGCCTGGGGCTGCTGCCCAGGGCCATCATGCGGGCGATTCCGGCGAGGAACTCCCGGCCCGTCGTGGCATAGGGACGGATGTTGAAGGTGCCACCCCCATTGAAGGCAGTGACTGTGCTGGAGTCGGAGTCGAAGCCCCGGTCGGCGTGGAAGGGCGCCCACGGACTCTCCTCCTCCCTCTCAGCGAAACATAAGCCGAGTTTCGCGGGTTGCCCCTGGGTGGCGCGGACCGTGTCGCCGGCAATCCCGCCGCCGATATTTATCATCACTAATCGCACCGCGCGCCCGATGGTCACGTTGGCCCGGTACCCTTCCGCCAGGCAGTTGTAGCTACTATTGATTTTCAGCTTCTTCGCTATCGGTCCGTTGACCAGAAACAGAGGCGTCACCGGATTGGTCGTTGTCTGGATCCCGTAGAGGTTGAACCCTTCCTCCAGGATAGCCTCCACCGCCGCCAGGACCACGGGCAAGTACTCCGGCAGGCATCCCGCCATAACAGCGTTTATAGCGACCTTTTCGACGGTGGCCGCCCCCTGCCTGGGAGGCACAATGCCTATCAGTTCCTGGGGGTCCCGGCGGGAAGCCCGAACCATCGCCTCCACACGTTCCCTGGTCGGTGGGACTATCGGCAGCCCGTCAGTCAGGCGCTCCTGACAAAAGAGGTCGTTGATCTCATCGAGGGAATCGGGGGCCTTAATAGTGTCATCAGTGCTCATGTTCGAGTCTTCTCCCTGGCATGTAGTAGGTCTGTATGGATAGTGCCGCGTTTGAAGGTCATTGCGCTTATGCGGATGCCTTCTTCGCCCGGAAGTTCCTGTCCAGGTGACGTGGGAACCCCAGGTCCTCTTTGACCTTGATGATCCGGTTCACGAAGATGCCTGGCGTGACAATCACCTCCGGATCCAACTCCCCGATCTCCACAATCTCATCCACCTCAGCGATGGTTATCTTCGCCGCTGTCGCCATGATGGGGTTGAATTGTCGCGCGGTCCCCCGGTAAACCAGGTTCCCCATCCTATCAGCCTTGTAGGCGCGAATCAAGGCGTAATCCGCCGTAAGGGCGCGCTCCAACAGATAAGGTCGACCGTCGAACCAGCGGCGCTCTTTGCCCTTTTCGATGACCGTCTCCACTCCCGTCGGGGTATAGAAAGCGGCGATCCCCGCGCCCGCGGCCCTGATCCGCTCCGACAGCGTTCCTTGAGGCACTATCTCCAGTTCCACCTCGCCGGTGAGGATCTGCTTCTCGGCGGCCGTGGGCTTCGACGCCGAAGTGGAGAAGGGGAACGAGGCGATCACCTTCTTGACCTGGTGGTTCTCGAAGAGGATGCGATGGTCATCATAATCAAGGGTCAGCCCGATGCCACCAGCCGTATTGGCGATGATCGTCAGGTCCCTGGCCCCCTGGTCGCGCAGGGCGTGAATCAGGAAATAGGGCGTGCCCCCCGGACCGGCGAAGTTGCCGATCATGATGACGGCGCCCTCGGGCACATCCGCCACCGCCTCCTTGAAGGTAGCTACCACCTTGTCAATGGGCATGCGTTCCTCCTATCCGCGCGCTGCGACGAGGTGACTGACGACCGACGAATCCATCCTGAACTTGATTCAGGATAGACACGAAGACACACAGATTGAGGGATTGCTCTCTCATTCTCTAATATCCGAGTCGCCCGACTCCGTGCGGGATTCCGATGCGTCGGGACTTCAGTGTCAATCCGTAGCTCTGTCCTTGCTCCTTATCCTGGCTAATCTAACATACACCACGAGATTATACCATGCCATCACCAGGCTCAAGAGGAGACCGTGAAAGCCATCCAGGTAGCCCCTCCACGTCACGTACCTTCTCAAGAATTCCCTCGCCGGCTGCAACACAAGGTTGCGCGATTTAGGTTCTAGCCCGGCGGCCAGCATCACTTTGGCCTCATAGTCCGCGTATCGGCTCTGTTTGCCAAGCAGCTCTCCCAGTGACCGATAGTTGTAATGAACGATGGTGTTCCGCAGACGCCCGGCTTCGCCCTCCAGGATGAGCGTCTCGTGCACCTGCCGCTTTTCATCGTATCTCCCTTTGTCGCGCCGAAAAAGACGCAACTGGTAGTCGGGGTACCAGCCGGTGTGCTGTATCCACTTCCCAAGGATTATGTTGCGACGAGGGACCCAGTACGCGTCCTTATCTGCAACGGCTGTCGCCGACCTCGTCTCTTCAGCCAGCTCGGGTGTCACTCTCTCGTCGGCGTCCAGGAAGAAGACCCAATCCCCGCTGGCGAGCTCCAACGACGCGTTGCGATGCTTGGGAAAGGTGTCGAAAGGGCGCTGAAAGACCTTCTCCGTAAAGCGACGACTGATGACCGGCGTCTGGTCGCTGCTGAAGGAGTCAACGACGATCAGTTCATCTGCCCAGGACAGACTCTCCAGGCAGGCGGCGATATGCCGCCGCTCGTTCTTAGCGATGACTATGGCGGAGATTGTAGGCATCTTCCGAGATCAACTTCAGAATCTCACCGTAAGCCTGCTGTCGTTGCTGGAACTCAGCTTCGGTAATCAGGCCCTTACCACGGAGCGAGCGCGCCTTCCTGATTTCACGCCAGATTCCCAACCGGACTATCCGCCGGGCGGCGGCGCAAAACAAAGGAGAATAGTGCTTGCGAAAGAGCCGGAACCGACTCCGGTGAAGCTCGACGTACATTGGGCCCCACGACTGACGCGTGCTTTGGCCCGTGTAGTGAACAACCTCTGCCTCGGGCTGGCAATGAATGAGCCATCCTTGCTTCTTGATGCGGAGGCACCAGTCGACCTCCTCACAGTACATGAAGAAGCCCTCGTCGAGGAGGCCCACTTCGTCGAGGGCCTCCCGCCGGACCATGAAACAGGCGCCCAAGGGATGATCGATCTGGAAAGGCGCCAGGTAAGCGCCCACGGGGTACCGCCCGTTCAAGCGCGAGTTCGCCAGCCGATGGTGCAGAGGGAAGAAATCAAAGAAGCTCATCAGCAGTGTGGGGAAACGGAAGGCGCTGTGCTGGAAGCTGCCGTCGCCGTGCAAGAGCTTGCAGTTGACCACACCCGCCTTCGGATGCTGGTCCAGGAAAGCCGCCATCTCGCCAATGGCCTTGCCGAGGACGAGGGTGTCCGGGTTGAGCAGAAGGGCATATCGACCCTGGCTCTGGCGTATCCCCTGGTTGGCCGCCGCCGCGAAGCCGACGTTGCGTTCGTTTCCAATCAGCCTCACCTGAGGGAACTGAGTTCTCACCAATCTATCGCTCCCGTCGGAAGAGGCGTTATCGACGACGATGATTTCGCAGTCTGAGATACCGGAGGATGCCAGACTTGCCAGCACCGAGCGCAGACAGTTCGCCAGGAGCATTTCCGTGTTGTAGCTGACGATGATGACGGAGAGATAGAGCATGTGTCCGGCTCAGTAGCTGATGACGATGGTCTTCTGGCCCACCCGCTCCCCGAAGCCAATGCCCTCCTGGATGACGCCCGCCCAGAAGCGGACCTCCCGGGTGCGGATGTCTTTAATCCTGACGCTGCCCGTTATGGTGGCCGTCTCACCGGGCTCCAGCGTCCTGTCTGAATTCTCCAGTAGGCCCCAGCGTACCGGGTAGGGCCTGTCCGTCTGGTCCCAGCTCACGCCCACGCGCCAGACGCCGGGGCGCTCGTAGTAAAGGGAGTCGCCGCTGGCATCCTTGAATTGCATGAAATTGCTCACCATGTCGTAGGCGGTGCCGGGCCTCGGCCCGATGGTGCGCAAAGAGGTCGTACCGCTGTTTCTCACCTTGATCTCCACATTGAGGACGCCGCCTACAGGCACGGACTGGGGCGTGAAGCGGACGCTGGTGATCTCCAGTCGCGCCGTGCCACCCCCCTTGATGGCCGCCTTCACCACCTGGTCGGTCAGATTGCCCGAGGCGTCGCGGGCCTGGATATGAATATCGTAAGCGCCGTCGGGGAGCAGCCTCCCGCCCGCCGTGCCGTCCCACAGGTGGCTATGGAGGGCAGCCGTCTTCTCGTTCTCCGCCTCCAGCAAGTTGCTGTTGCCTTTCTCATCGACGATGGAGATGGTCACCCGGGACTTCTTGCTCAGCCCATAGCCGAGGACGGCCTCGTCGTCTATGGAGTCGCCATTGGGAGAGACGGTACCGGGAGTCATCGATGCGTCGGTGACCAGAGGCGGTTCGTCATCCGTCTTCTCCACGGTCAACTGCAACCTCTGCTCCTCCCGGACTCCTTTCTCGTCCTCAGCCATGACCGTCACCGTGTACACGCCGTTGGGCATCACGCGGCGGTCAGGCCTGGAGGCGTCCGGGGCGTAAGTGCCATAGAAGGTGGCGCTGTAGCTGCCGCGCGGGCGCGGCTCGCGGTTGTGGAAGGGGTATTCCTTCCCCTGGGCATCGGTGAACTTGATGGAGATGCGGCCCGGCCGGGACAGCGCATAGTCGATGGCCACGGAATCGTTGGCGCCGTCGCCGTTGGGAGAGATGACCGGAGCGGAAAGAGAGACCTTCGAGAGAAGCGGGCCGGACTGGCACCCGCCCATAACGAACATCATGGCAAGGATGCCCGCCAGGGCCATCACCTTGCGACCGTCGAACTGCAATAAGCGCCTCATCTGCTCTTCCAAGTTCAACCTATAGTAGCAGAAGGGGGAAGCGAGGGTCAAGGAGAGGAGTAATGATGACAACGTGCCTAAGACACACCATGAGGCTGATGACCAGTAAGGGCTGGCGGCTTGGGACGGAGGAGACGCTATTACCTCATATTCAAGGCCGCTTGTTCCGGGCTCGCTGGCGTTTTTCGCGGGCGGTATGGACGATGCGCCTTCTTCCGCTTTCTGAGGTTATCGGTAGCATCGAAGAACGCCCCCTGCACTTGACGATGCAAATATGAACGCGGCATGGGTTTCGTGCCAGTCCCGTGAACAAGTACCATGCCATCGTTGTTCTCTTTGAAGAACGCAGACCAATCGGCTCGGCGTACCAGGATCTTCCCCACGGAGGTAATTGGAGGCTGGTCAGGCGTTCCGCCGATCCGGATGACTCGCCCGCCGTTCTCGTAGACTTCCAGGAATAGCTTGACCCTGGTCTGCCCGTCCCGGTGTTTGTCGTGGCATACCAGGATTCTCCGATGGCGCCTCGCCCACTTCAGGATGGCCGTGTCGTCGCGTACATCAACATCAACCCTCGCGGCAAATAGAACATCAAACCCAACTGCCGTCAGGTAGCGTTCGACATAGGCATTGACATCGGTATCAAGCAGCAAACGCTCAAGCTTAGGCAGCCTTTGCGGCGGCATGGTCAAGGCTCCGTTCAAATTCAATGGCCTTCCTGATAAGCGCGTGGGGGACGGGGGCGTACATCACGGCAAGTTCTGACAGGGAGGCCCCCTGGCCGTGCATCATGGCAAGTATGGAAGTGGGAACTCTCGTATTTCGGATGACGGGTTGCCCATCCATCACGCTGAGGTCAATCTCGATATAGTTGTCAAAACGCTTGGGGATAACCATCGCTGCCTCTTCTTCAGTCAGTTCACCTAAGACCCTCATGTCGGCCTTCTGGCCGTACTTCGTAGCCAATGTTGTATCCCAGCCGTCCAGCTTTTGCGCGAAGACATCTTTGCCGACGATGTGCACATGGGCCTTTTCCCAGTTGGAACTTGTTGGCGGACCCAGCCGCTCATACAGGTGGCGCAATGCGACAGCCACAGAGCGCAGGTTAAGGTCCTTTTCCCGCAATGCGCGCATCAGCTTTATGATCGCAAGGTCAGCGTACGAATAACCCTCATCGACCGTTTCACCCGAGTCATTCACAATCCTTACTGTCGGGCGGATGATACCACGAGCCTTCCAATCATACAAGGTGCGCCGAGGGATACCGGCAAGGCGCGAGACTTGTGCGGTTGAGTAAAAACCCTGCCATTGCATCGGCTTGTTTCCTGCCTCTCTACATCTGAAGGTTCATCAGGGTACGCATGTTGCCCTCCCAACACGGTGCAGTAGCCAAAGGCTACACGGACATTAGCGAATGGAGAGCGAGCCTTGGCTGAAAGTATCCGAATCTAGCTTGCGTCCGAAGCTAAATCTCTGGGTGCCGAGATCACTTCGCGTATTCTAAGACGCCGCCAGGGTAAAAGCAACGTCCAAACGCCCTGCACTGGCCACCGCCGGTCGGGGCGGGCCTCCGTGCCCGCCCTGGACAAATGACCGGGCGACCACACAGGGCTGCCCGCTACAGTTCCCCCTTGAATGCCTTGTCCAGGATGGAAGGAAGTAGGGCATCCAGCTCTGCGGCCGTCTCAGCTTGCAGCTTCTTGAGCGCATCTACTTTGGTCTGCGAGCTGGCCAGGTAGGCGACTATGCGGCGCTGTTCAGGCAGAGGAGGGATTGGGAGCATAATGCCTTTTAGTCTCTTAGATGCAATCCCTTTGACGGTAGTGCCGGTAGCTTTGGCATAGATCGTATCGTGTACTAGCGGACTGGTTAGGACTTTCGCAAGGAAATCGCCCTCAACCACACCTTTCGCGGCACGAAGAAGAAGCGTTCGCTGTGCCAGCGAGAAAGGGCGCTCGTCGGGGACGACAGCCGTCTCACCAAGCGGAGCTTCCATCGTAAATATCACGTCGCCTGGCGATGGGATGCCACGTGTCATAAACGCCTCGTACGTATTTTTGGACACGAACTTAGTGGTGTTCCAGTCGATCCGCCCGTTTCTTATGTTGGCGCTGGTAAGATGGGGGATGCCCTCCGACGCGATCGGCGGTGTTCGCCCACGGTAATCAATAATGGCCTCGCAGGCCCCTTCAACAGATAGGGTCCGCCATCGACTGGACTCCTTAGGCGCGAACTGGGCTTTGGCCCAGGACGTCACAAATACCTGAGTCTCGTCCGCCGCCTCCCGTCTCAGCCTCTTCGCCTCCTCGATCTTCGCGGCCAGTTCCTCAATGCGCGCTACGATGCGCTGCTGTTCACGGAGGGGGGGAAGGGAAATCTCCATGGCCAGAAAGCGGTCCTCTTTCAAACGGACCCTATTGGTCGTGCCCTCGCTGGCGAACTTGCAGATGGCTACAAAAGACGGCGTCTTGCTCATCCAGTGCAAGAACTCCGGAACGAGCCTTGAGGAATTCACTGTGAACGTAGGGAAATCCGTGCTTACCAACGCGCCGTCAAGATGGTCCGGCACGAGACCGATGGCGCCGTTACGCGCATCGATACGGGACAAGATCAACTGCCTGGTTCTGACAACGGCGCGCCTTGACGCGGCGATTTCTGCGCCGGTTACCTCTTTGCGGAGAACAACGCCCTTGCCCCAAAGCCGCACAGTCACCTCGCGGTAGCGGGCATCTGGTTCAAGGCTGATCCATTCCTCGGATTTCACCAAAAGGTCGCTCAGGCGAGCCGAAGGCCATCCCCCGCTCATCGCTTCTCTGCCAGCACTTGTTTGACTTCAGACATGATCTCCGCTATCCGCTGCTCTTTTCGGAGAATGCTCTCCGCCAGTTGCTCCGGCGGCAGGTGCTCCAAGTCCTGTTTGCCGTTGGGGTTCTTGACATCGAGATTGTAGCCGCTTTCAACAATTTGCTTCACGGGGACGCGCCAGGCGCGGTCGTTCTCCTGGCGGTTTCTCCACCAGGCCAGACAAGGATCAAACTCTTCATACTGCAAGGGGCGAGTTTTCGTGTAGCTCTTTCTTCCTTCGGGGAGTGGTTGCTCATAGTACCAGACCTCTTTGGTGGGACCGGAGCGGTCGAAAAAGAGCAGATTAGTGGGAATGCTGGTATAGGGAGCGAACACGCCGTTGGGGAGGCGCACGATGGTATGCAGATTGAAATTCGTCACCAGCTCTTCCTTGATGCGGGCGCAAACGCCATCGCCGAAGAGGGTGCCGTTGGGCACAACGACCCCGGCCCGGCCTGGCTTGGGAGGGCGCCTGAGCTTCCGCATGATAAGTTGCAGGAAGAGCAAAGCCGTTTCGGCGGTCTGCTTGTCCTCGGGGAAGTTGCTCAGGATGCCGCGCTGCTCCTCGCCGCCAAAGGGCGGATTGGTGAGGATTATATCCCCGCGGTCCTTGTCGCCCATCTCCCTGAGCGGAAACCGAAGGCTGTTGTCGGGGTCTATCTTCGGCGACTCCATCCCGTGCAACACCAGATTCATCTGCGCCAGGAGGTAGGGCAGCGGCTTGGCCTCGCCGCCGAGGACGCTCGAGTTTTGGAGAGTTTGGCGGTCCTGCACGGTCTTGCACTGCTCTTCCAGGTGCCTGTAGGACTCCACGAGAAACCCGCCGGTGCCGCACGCGGGATCAAGGACGGTTTCGCCCAGCCGCGGATCGCTCACTTCCACCATAAATCGGATCACGGAGCGCGGTGTGTAGAACTCGCCTGAATCGCCAGCCGCGTCACGCATCTCTCTCAACAGCGACTCGTACAAGTGACTCAAGGTGTGAATCTCGTCCGAGGAGGTGAACTGTATGCTGTTCACCCTATTTATTACGTCTCGAAGAAGATAACCGTCGATCATCCGGTTAAGAGTGCCTTTGAAGACCGTGGCAATCACGTCCCGGCGGTCCCCGTTTTCGCTCTGCAGTCCGCGCAGGTAGGCGAGCAAACCGGCGCCGCGTTTTCCATCGGGCCGGACCGCCTCATCGTTGTTGACGAAGGCAATGAGCTCAGGGCCGGTGATGCCCGGCTCCTTCGCCCCCCAGTCCCTCCAGCGGTACGGCGGCTCTATGGCGGGCCGGAACCTCCCACCGGCCATGATGGCTTTCTCCTCGCGCATGCGCTCGCTGTCGTCGAGGAACTTAAGAAACATGATCCAGGTGAGCATAGGTAAGCGGTCGAGGTCGCCGTTCAGCCCCTTATCCTTGCGCATGATGTCGCGCGCGGACTTGATGATGCTGCCCAAACGCTGGGCGGTGGTCACCTGAGTGTTATCCGATTTCGCCGGCATGTGCCTCCCTAGGCTGCGTAGAGCAGCGCTTGTAGTTCGTTAACGGCTTTGCGTAGCTGTTGCGCCCCGCCAAACATGGCCGCTATCTCGTGGACGTTGCCGCGCTCCGAAATCGGCGGCACCTCCAGGACGGTGGGGAGAACGAATTGCGCCGTACCGTGTTCGGCGTATTTCTCCAGCAATTCGTTGAGTACCGCCCTGGCCTCGGAGCCGTAATGCGCGAAGAAAGCCTTCTCCTCGCGGCGCAGCCTATCAGCGCGCTCGCGGCGGCTTCGCAACGGCGCATTGAAGGCGACATGACAGAGGAGATCGAAGGGGTCGGCGTCGGGCTGGTTGGCTGTTGTAGCCAGCTCTTCAAAACTGATGCCGCGTTCCTCCAGTAGGCTGATTATCGCCGCCCGTTCCTCCGGATCGGCCCAGTCCTTCCGCAGCTCAGCCGCCGAAGGATAGAAGTTGCGCACCTTGTCGGCGGCGTAGTCGGTGAACTTGACCACGCGGAGTTGCTTGCCGTCCGGGTCCAGTTCGTAGACCAGATGGGCGGTGATCTCTACCTGCCCGCCGTCCACATAGAACTTCCGGCGCTCCTCGCGGCCTTCCTCCCCCAAAATGAGGGCCTGTCCGCTGTCCAATTCGCCTTCCTCCACCGGCTCTTCTGGCTGAACCAGAGTCTCATCACCGATGACCTGGCCCTCGGCGTCAAGCTTCACCTCGGTAATCAGGGCTGGCTCGCCGTCGAACGCGGGGTCAGCAAACAGCCGCGTAGCGCTGCCCGTGTAGTCCAGGATGTTGAAGAACAACTTGCCGTAGTCGTCTCGCACGCGGGTGCCCCGCCCGATAATCTGTTTGAACTCGGTCATAGCGCCCACCACTCGCGCGATGACGATATTCTTACAGGTGGGGCAATCCACGCCGGTGGTGAGCAACTGCGAGGTGGTCAGGATAACCGGCGTCAGCGTCTCCAGTTCCTGAAAGCAGGAGAGGTGCCCGCGCCCGATATCGCCCTCGTCGGCAGTGACGCGGCACGCGTAGTTCGGGTACTGCTGTACGAGGTCAGAGTTCAGGTTGTTCAGCGCGCGCCGCATCTCATCGGCGTGCTCCTGGTCGACGCAGAAGACGATGGTCTTGGCGAAGCGGTCAGTCTTCTTCATGAAGTCCGCGAGATGACGGGCGATAGCCTCGGTGCGAGCCCTCAGCGCGACGATGCGTTCGAAGTCAGGAGTCAGGTACTCCTTACTCGGAATCTCCTTCAGGTTGCGGTCCAGTTCGCCCGGGTTGGGTCGCCAGCCGAAGGCGTCATAGCTGGTGAGCACTCTGTGGACGCGGTACGGGGCCAGAAACCCATCCTCAATGCCCTGCCGCAAGCTGTACGTGTAGATGGGGTTGCCAAAATAGGCGTAGGTGTCTTTGTTCTCTTCGCGGAGCGGCGTAGCCGTCATGCCCAGTTGGTAAGCGGGCTCGAAGTATTCCAATATCTCGCGCCAGTTGCTTTCATCCCTGGCGCTGCCGCGGTGGCACTCGTCAACGATGATAAGGTCAAAGAAATCCGGAGCGTACTCCTTGTATAGGCCGGGGCGCCGCTCATCCTGCGCAATTGCCTGATAGATAGCGAAGTACATCTCGCGGCTCTTATTCGCATCGCCGTTTTCGATCTTCCACCGCGCCTCGCCGAAGGGAGCGTAAATCTTGTCCTTGGGATCATCGATCAGGATGTTGCGGTCGGCCAGGTAGAGGATGCGAGGTCGCCGGTGTTGGCCGGTTCGGTTCCAGCCAGCATTCCATAGCTTCCAGCAAATCTGGAAAGCCACGATGGTTTTGCCGGTTCCCGTGGCCATGGTCAGCAACACGCGCCGCTTGTCCTGCAAAATCGCTTGCACAGACCGGTTGATGGCGATTTCCTGGTAATAGCGCGGGCTCTTGCCGCTCAGGTGATAAGAGGGCGTTAAGAGCCGATTGGCAATGGTGCTGCTGGTGATGCCAGAGCCGGCGCGGAGGCGCGCCCACAGCTCTTGCGGCTTGGGAAAGAGCGCAGTCTCCCGCTCATGTCCCGTAAGAAAGTCGAACTCGACGATGCCTTGACCATTGGTGGAATAGGCGAACTTGAGGCCCAGCATCTCCGCGTATTCCTTGGCCTGTTGCAGCCCATCTCCCGGCTTCCTGTAGTCGGCCTTGGCCTCAACGACGGCGATGGTAAAATCTCGGCTGTAACGCAGGAGATAGTCAGCCCGCTTCTGGGGCCTGCGGTGAACCTTATTGCCACTGACGACTATCCGCCCGTCAGTAAACGTCCTCTGCTCGGTGAAAGAGTGAGGTTCCTCGTCCCACTCAGCTTCGACGAGCTTCGGAACGACGTATTTCCGGCAGGTGTCAGCCTCGTTGGTCATGCAGCAATCATCCTCAAGAAACCCCTGTTATTATAATACGTGCGGTCAAGACCCTGACCAGCCATTTCAGCGGTCCCCCTGCCAACAAACAGCATCTTGACGTCGATGTCAGCTTATGCTATCCTATGATTGCTTATGATGAGGCATGGCGCGCCGCATGGTTCCCGGGAATACCTCTGATGACGACAGATGTTGACCTCGATCTTCTCACCATGGCTGAGGCAGCCAAGCTCCTGAAGGTGAGCGCGGTAACCGTCCAACGCTGGGTCAAACAGGGACGCCTACCTGCGTACCAACTTGGCCCTCGCTACCTGCGGATTCGCCGTTCTGATCTGGCTAAGATGCTTGTCCCAACCTCGAAGGAGGGGGAGGAGGCCATGCCCATCCGGCGCACTATGACGCCCTTAACGGAGGATGAGATCGGCCAGGGCTGGCAAGCCTTCAAGCGGTCAGAGGCCCTGATAGACAGCATCCTTGCCCGTAGAAAAGGCCGACCCTTACCTTCCTCCTGGCGATCAATCCGCCAGGCGCGTGAGGAGTCCCGATTCCATCGGGATCAATGAAAGGGGCCGCTGTAGTAGTTGACGCCAGCGTCGCCGTCAAGTGGGTCCTGGCCGAGGAGTTTACCGACCGCGCCCAGTCCCTCCTGAAGGCAAGTCTGGAGGCCCGGCAGCCTATTCTCGGCCCTCCCCACCTTCTCGTTGAAGTGGCAAATGCCCTTTACCGGCGCGGCCGCGAAGGGAAGCAAGGCAGCGGGATTACCGAGGCCGAATCCAAAGAGGCCTTAACCCAGTTCCTGGAGTATCCGGTTCAGCTTCTCAGCCCCCGAGGTCTCTACCAGGAGGCTTTTGAGTTTGCCAGGAGTCATCGTCTCTCAAGTATCTACGACAGCCTCTATGTCGTCCTGGCCCGAATGGAGGATGTGGAACTCTGGACCGATGACCGCATTTTGCTCAAGGCGGTGGAGGCTTGGGCCCCGTGGGTGCGGTGGATCGGGGAGTACTAGCAGAAGAGGGATTGAGTCAGATACTTGACCATGTGACAAGTACGTGGACGAGTGCAAATAGAAGGATAGTTATGATATAATGCCCAAGATACTGCGTCACAGCTTGTTTATCGAGGGAAGGAGCGTAGCGATGACCGCCTTGTACGTCACATCGGTGGAGGCATCTTCCGGCAAGACCGCGATCTGCGCCAGCCTGGGAAAACGACTTCAGACCGATGGGAAGGCGGTGGGCTATTTCAAGACTCTGGTCATCGGTCGGGCGGCGAAGGACTCAGATACCGAGTTCGTGGCGAAGGCGCTGGGCCTCAAGGAGTCCCCGGAGGTTCTCGCCCCTATCTCCGTAGACTCCCTGGCCAAGGCGGCCGGCCTCAGCGATAAGGTCAAGGCAAGGTACGCAGCCGTGTCGCCGGGCAAGGACGTGGTGCTGATCGAGGGGCTCAGCGGCCTCACCGGCGACGCCGGGAAGACCTCGGCGGAGATCGTCGCGGCGCTGGATGCCAAGGCGCTGGCCATTCTGCGCTGGGATGGCCGGGATGCCGGAGAAGATTTGATCTCCTTCGGCAAGCTGGTCAAGGGGAGGGTGATCGGGGCGGTGATAAACGCCGTGCCTGCCGCCATGACCGACCACGTGAAGTCCTTCATCGTCCCCGTGCTGGAGGCCAACGGCATAAAGACACTGGCCATCCTCCCCGAGGACCGCAGCCTCCTTTCCGCCAGTGTTGCCGACCTGGTGAAGAGCCTCGACGGACAGGTCCTGAACTCGCCGGAGGCCAGCGCCGAGCTGGTGGAGAATGTCATGGTGGGCGCCCTGTCCATCGACTCCGGCCTGGACTACTTCCGCCGCAAGGCCAACAAGGCCGTCGTCACTCGCGGCGACCGGCCCGACCTGCAGAACGCCGCCCTGGAGACATCCACCAGGGTCTTGATCCTCACTAACGGCATCGACCCCATCCCGCAGCTCGCCTACCGGGCCGCGGAAAAGGGCGTACCGATGGTCAAGGTTCAGAAGGATACGCTGGGCACATTGGCCGTGCTGGAAGAGCTTTTGCCCAGTGTCCGCTTCCAGGATGAAAGGAAGCTGGAGAAGTTCAGCCAGATCATGGCGCGGAATTTCGATTTCAAAGCGGCCTACACTGCGCTGGACCTGTAGCAACAGGCTTGGCGCGGAGATAACGGGGTGTGGCCAGGTGGCCGCCCTCTGGCCTGTCTGCCCCGGTCAAACTCCAAAGAGAATGCCGCCCCACCAGCCATTGACAACCGCCGAAGAGGTGGTATACTACGGGCAACAACGAACGGGGGTCACGGGTTAGGGGAGAGACCAGGGCCCCTTCCCCCCCTCCAACCCCCGCCACCCGTCTAACCTCGCCAGGCCCGGCGTCGCAGTTGGGAGGGGATGAGGAAGTAAATGCCGACCTGCTGTACTGGCGGGTCGGTTTTCTTTTTTGTCGGCAAGGACGGATGGATTCTACGTCGAAGGGGGTACAGATGAGAAAGGCTTTGTTCGTTGCATCCGTGTTGCTCCTGGTGGCGAGTTCACTGCCGGCCTGTGCGCAGCCGGCGGCTGCGCCGGGCGCAGCCATCGACAAGGTGCTCATCGGCGGCCCGATAAGCATATCGGGCCAACTGGCGAAGGAAGGAGAACAGTGCGTTTGGGGCGTGCAGACAGCGGTCAAGTGGGTGAACGAGGCCAACGGCGGCGTCAAGGTGGGCGCAAAGAAAGTCCCTCTCGAATACAAGTATTATGATGATGAGTCCAAAAAGGAGCTGGTCACCAGCCTCATCGAGCGGGCGATAACGGTCGACAAAGTGAGCGCCGTAATGAGCCCCTATTCGTCAGGGCTTGTCCTGGCGGGCGCTCCCATCGCTGAGAAGTACGGCACACTCTATCTGAACCAGGGCGGCGCCAGCGACCGCATCCATGAACAAGGATTCAAATATGCCGTCCAGGCTTACGTTCCGGGAAGAAGGTACCACCTTGGCGCCCTGGAGATGTTCAAGAAAATCGACCCCAACGCCAAACGACTGGCCCTGTCCTACGAGGAAGATGAGTTTGCCATGATGGCGCGGGAAGGGACGATGAAACGCGCCGCTGAGCTGGGCTACGAGATCGTTTTTAACCGCAACTACCCGTCAAAGGTAACTGACTTGACCCCGATTCTCTCTGACCTCAAAGCATCGAAGCCGGACATAATCCTCGGCGGCGGGCATTTCGCCGATACGCAGCTCTTCGCCAAGCAAATGTCCGACCTGGGCATCGATGTTAAGGCTATCTCTCTGGCGGTGGGACCGACGCTGCCCGCCTACTATCAAGCTCTCGGCCCGCTGGCCGAAGGTATCATGGGCCCGGCCCACTGGGAAAATGGCGTCAAGTTCAGTCCCGATGCGGCCAAAGCGGCGAAAACTGACTGGTTCGGCCCGACCCAGGAAGAGTACGCCAAGCTGTTCTCCGGCTTCTCCAAGGGGGTGGAACCCGATTATCACGCCGCCGCCAGCTCGGCCATCGTCCTGGCCTTCGTCAAGGCCGTTGAGACGGCCGGGACTGCCGACTCCGACGCCGTACGGGCTGCTCTGACCAAGCTTAAGTTCGTGTCCTTCTATGGCGACTGGGCGGTCGACGAGAAGGGGCTTCAGGTCGGCCACGCCAGCGTGGACGTCCAGTGGCAGAATGGCAAGAAGGTCATCATATGGCCGGAGAGCGCGGCCACAGCCAAAGTGGCCTACCCCAAGCCTACCTACGCCGACATCAAGGCGGGGAAGAAGGCGACGCCCAAGAGCTAGGGGCTAGGTTAGAGGTTAGAGGGGGTAGGGAGAAGGGCGCAGTGCCTTGTGGCGGCGGCTCCCTTCCACTGTGTCCACTTCGTCCACCACGTCCACGGGTGGAGGATAGGGGCATAGCCTGGAGGATGGGTGAAGCGAAGCGCAACCCACCGGGCGAATCAACGTTGCTGAGCCGGTGGTGGGTTGCGTGCCGAAGCGGGACTTCACCCACCCTCATATGGATTGCGGCGCTAAACGACGCAAGAATGGATGGGGCGCCTAGCGCTGCAATCCATTCTGAGACAATGATTCGCCGCAATCTATCCCATCTACGATTGCTGAACGCTGATAGCTGAAAGCTACGCAATGATCTGGGAGCAACTGGCGGGCAATCTCACCCAAGGGCTCGTCCTCGGATCGGTCTACGGAGTGGCCACCATGGGGCTCAGCCTTATCTTTGGCGTGCTCAGGGTGGTTAACGTCGGCCATGGCTCCTTCATGATGGTCGGGGCCTTCGTCGCGCTGATAATGTTTGCGTCGTGGGGCCTCGTCCCTGTCCTGGCTATCGTCGTAGCGCTTGCCTTGGGCATGGCCCTGGGGTACGCTGTCTTCTACGCGGTCATGCGGCGCCTGATCCGCGCTCCCGAACTCGCCTCCCTTCTGGCTACCTTCGCCCTGGGGATCATCCTCCAGGAAGTCGTCCGGGTGCTCTTCGGCGCCGAGTGGCGCGGCTACACCTGGGACATAGGGAGCATCGACCTGGGCATCACCGTGATGCCTGTGACCAAGATTCTCGCCCTGGTTGGCAGCACGCTTACCGCTGCGTTCCTCTACGTCTGGTTCAGTAAGACCAAGGCGGGCACGGCGGTCAGGGCCGTGGTGGAGGACAGCGAGGGCGCCAAGGTCTGTGGCATAAACGTGACCCGCACTTATGCCCTCAGCTTTGCCATCGGCATCGGCATAACGGTGATGAGCGGCGTGATGCTGGCGCTCTTCACCTCGGTGGGCATCAACCCCTACATGGGCGGCCCGTTCACGCTGAAGGCCTTCGTTATCGCTGTGCTGGGGGGGCTGACCTCGCCCTACGGCGCCTTCTTCGCCGGCCTCATCTTCGGCCTCATAGAGAACGGTTCCTATGTGCTGCTGGCGCTCATCCCGGACGTGGAGCCTTTCGCGCTGACCCGGTTCGTCACCTTTGTGATGCTGCTGGTCATCCTTCTTTTCAAGCCCACGGGGCTGCTGGGAGCCAAATGATACGATGAAGAAGTATTACCCGTTGCTCCCCGTTTATGCCCTTTATCTCGTCCTGTTCCTCTTCGGCCGCAGCGTGTCGGGCACCTGGCAGATGGTGGCCATGTTGGCCTTCTATTGCGCCATAGGCCAGGCCTTCAACATCTTCCTGGGGATGACCGGCTACGTCGATTTCGGCTACGTCGCCTTCGTGGCCCTGGGTACTTACGGAATGGCGCTCGGGATAGCCACCCTGAGCCAGGTCCCCGGGCTGGGGCTGGGCATCGTGATCATTGGTCTGCTCCTAGGCATCGTAATGGCGACCGTCCTGTCCCTGGCCGTGGGAGCAGTGGCTCTAAGACTCAGGGGCGCTTACTTCGCGATTGCCACCATCGGGGTGAACGAAGGCTTCCGCTACTTCCTTGAGGGGGCGAGACTCTGGGGCGGCTCCAAGGGCATCATCTTCTCCGGTCAGATGAGGGAGGCCCTGGGAAGAGAGGTGGCCTCCGGGCTGTCCACGTTCTGGGCCGATGTGGCCGTCTTCGTTATCGCGGCGGCCGCCGCCTTCGTGACCCTTTACTTTATCAGGAGCCGCATCGGCTACGCTCTGACGGCGCTTCGAGAGGACGAGGATGCGGCGAAGGTAATGGGGATCAACGTGACCAAATACAAAATCATCGCCTTCGCCACCAGCGCCGCCTTCGCCGGCATGATCGGCGCCATGGCCTGGGCGCTGAAATTCACCTATGTCTTTCCCGCGGACGTCTTCGAAGTGAGCTACACGGTGGAGGCCATAATCATCGTGCTGCTTGGGGGGGCGGGCACCCTCATGGGCCCCGTTGTGGGCGGCCTGGTATACGGGTTGTCCAAGTACTGGCTCACCGTTTTCCTCCCCGGATACCAGTTGCTCATCTTCGCCCCGGTTATTATTATCACCATCCTGGTGTTCCCTGAGGGAGTGGTCGGCCTGGTGAAGCGGACACTGAGAGGCACGCGGCTGGAGCAGTTCGTGCAATGATTCGGAAAGGGAACGGAACCACGGATTAGCACTGATAGACACGGAGTATAGAATCGGGAAGCACGAAGCGCGGAGCAAGCCTGCCCTGAGCGAAGCCGAAGGGAAGCAGTGACTACGAGGGCGGGGGGCTTCCCGCTTCGCGCTCCTCGCTTCTCGCTCCCGAATATGCGTGTCCATCAGTGGTTCAAGTGATTGGGGGGCGGCATGGCGCTGCTGACGCTGCAAAACGTGACCAAGCGGTTCGGCGGCCTGGTGGCCGTGAATAACGTCAGCCTCGAGATTGAGCGCGGCGAGTTCGTGGGCATTGTCGGCCCCAACGGGAGTGGCAAGACCACGCTCTACAACGTCATCAGTGGCGTTTGCCCGCCGGAAGAGGGCCGAATCATCTTTGAGGGCAAGGATATCACAAAGCTGCCGCCTTACACGCGCGCGCCCATGGGCATCGGTCGGACCTTCCAGATACCCCGGCCCTTCGCCTCGGCCACGGTCAGAGAAAACGTTGCGGTCGGCGCCATGTTCGGCACGCTGAGCGGCAAGGTCAGTGTCGACCAGTCCCTGGAGATAGCCGACCGCTACATCGAGCTTATGGGCCTCAGGGGGCATCGAGACAAACCGGCCGGGACGCTGACCCCTGTCGAAAAGAAGTTGATGGAGATTGGCCGCGCCCTGGCGACGAAGCCGAAGCTCCTCCTCATGGATGAAGCGATGGCCGGCATGCACCCTTCGGACATCGACGGCATGGTCGGCTTTCTCAAGAAGGTGGCCCTGGAGGAGAACATCGCCATCCTTGCCATGGTGGAACATGTCATGCGCGCCGTAACCGGCTTCGCGAAACGGGTGATAGTGATGTACCACGGCGCGAAGCTGGTCGATGCGCCCACTGCCGAAGCTCTCAGCGATCCCAGGGTCATAGAGATATATCTTGGCTGCGCCATAGGCGGGTCACATGCTGAAGGTTGAAGCTCTGGAGTCGGGCTACGGCCCCATGCAGGTGCTTTGGCGGCCCAGTTTGGAGGTAAGAGAGGGCTCGATAACCTGTTTGCTGGGGCCCAACGGCGTGGGGAAGACCACCATGCTGCGGACCATCTTGAGCCTGCTGGAGCCCTGGGGTGGAAAGATCAACTACCAGGGCAAAGACATCACGAACTGGCCCTCTCACCGGAAGGTGGGCGAGGGGATAGCGCTGGTCCCCGAAGGGAAACACCTCTTCGCCAACATGAGCGTACGGGAGAACCTGACCATGGGCGCCTATCTGAGAGAAGCCGCCCAGCGGGCGGTGGAGTCGCTGGAACTGGTGTACTCCCTGTTCCCGGTCCTCAAGGAAAGGGCGGAGCAGAGGGCGGGCTCCCTCAGCGGGGGCGAGCAGCAGATGGTGACCATCGCGCGAGCGTTGATGACCCGACCCAGGCTCATAATGCTGGACGAGCCCAGCCAGGGGTTGGCGCCCAAGCTGGTCACCGAAGTCTTCGAGACGGTTAAGAGGATGAGGACTGAGATCGGCCTCACCGTGCTGCTGGTGGAGCAGAACGTCGAAGCCTCCCTCGATCTCGCGGATTACGTCTACATAATGCACGAGGGTATTATCAAGGCGGAGGGCAGCCCCGCGGATATACGGGCCTTGCCCAACATCTGCGAGGCCTACCTGGGGATTTGACGGACGCCGCAAATACCGCAGCAGGAATTGGCCGTTTAGCTCGCGTATCTCCCCAACTCAGAGGCCGCAATAAGCCTGTTCAGCTCCGCAGTGTGATTCTCCGGCGAGAGATAGAAGGCAGCCTCGTAGCTCTCCAGCGCTGTCCCCAGATTACCCTGCTCGAACTGCTCGTTCCCTATGGCTACCAGCAGCTCGGCGATCAGGTCTCGGTTCCCCCACTCCACGCGCCCCGGGTTCGTCAGGTGGCCCTGGTAGTCGAAGCCATCGGTGACGATGTTCTCGATATCGATGGCGCCGCCAGCCGCGGGGAGCATTGACAGGACGTGCGGGCCTCTATCGAAGGCTTTTTCCAGGTGGACAGCCTTCAGCGGCAGGTCCAGCCGCTGCCCGAGGGAGTTGTAGAGGAGGGTCAGCCCAAGGCAGTTGCCCACCGTCTCGCCCAGCCCCATCTGGGCATCAATGACGTCGGTGAGCCGGAAATTGCCTCCGGATGCGTAGCGTTGTGGTCCCGACTCTCTCGGGATCCCGATGCGTCGGGACCTGTCATGCCACAGCCAGTCAAAGAGGGCTTTGGCCTTTTCCTCGCCTCCACCGGAGGGGATGGCCAACCTGGCGCGTCGCTCGATATCGGAGAGCTTGATGAGGTAGCCGATGAGGAGCCTTCTGAACCGGGCGCCGGAGGCGAGGATGGCAGCCTCACCCAGGTCCACCTTGCAGAGATAGGCCAACCGCCGGGCGAGATTACCGCGAGACTTCCTGGGTCTGGTCACTAGTCACTGTTGATTCAGCCAGCCGCGTAGCGCAGTAGGGGCAGCCACGCCAGGAGGGACTGAGGAGGCGCCGGCAGTTGGGGCAGGTGCGTTTAAGCAGGGTATAGCAGAAGGGGCACATGGCGAACTCCGGCTCGATGGGGCGGTGGCATGACGGGCAGGACACCTGGTTGTCCAGCTCGCGAAGCAACGCCTCCTCCTGAAGAGACCGCTCGTAGTTCTCCGAAAGGGTATCATTGGGCCGGAGGAGCAAATACAGCGCCAGGCCCGGGAGGTTCAACACGAGGACCAGGATTATCGCGAAGGCGATGGCAAAGGGGTCCCGGCTCCTGGTGCGAATGTCACGGAAGACCCAGACAGCCAGGCTTAGAGCGAAAAGGATGAAATAGGCGCCCAAAATAGCGGCGACGAGCATGAAGACCCATTGGAACTGGGCCAGCCAGTCGAAGTTTATGTCGCGGAAGAGGGAGAGCAGTATGTCCACGTTTTTCCACCCCTTACACCTGGGTTCAGGAATTATACCATGCGTGCTCCAACTTTGTCATTCCTCAGAGAGGGGTGCTATAATTTCCGGCGAAGCATGGCGAAGGAAGCGCGAAGCGCGGAGCACGAAGGGGGAAGCCATGCCCCTCCCGTCGAGCGGAAGAATATCATTTCGTGTATTCCGTGTATTTCGTGGTTATCCTGTCCATCATCTCATGGAGAAATAATTGATAGAAATCCTCGAAGGCCTGAATCCCGCCCAAAAAGAGGCGGTGGAAGCGGAGGGCGGGCCGTTGCTTATCCTGGCCGGCCCTGGCAGCGGCAAGACTCGTGTCATAGCCCACCGGATCGCCTATCTGATAAAGGTACGGGGCGTGAGTCCGCATCGCATCATGGCCGTCACCTTCACTAACAAGGCTGCCCGCGAGATGAAGGAG
Organism: Chloroflexota bacterium; assembly: GCA_016190665.1. GTDB lineage: Bacteria > Chloroflexota > Dehalococcoidia > JACPQD01 > JACPQD01 > JACPQD01. The sequence goes on along the minus strand of JACPQD010000045.1, from coordinate 54,043 downwards.
CGAGTGCACCGGCTGCTCGGGAGCGTCGTTGAGAATATCACCATGGGCACCTTCCACGCCATATGCGTCCGGATCTTGCGGACGGAAGCGGAGGCGGCTGGGCTGGATAAGAGCTTCGCCATCTACGATGATAGCGATCAGATGACCCTGGTCAAACGGGCTATTCAGGATGTAGGTCTCGATCCCAAACAGTATGCGCCGCGCGCCCTGCTCAACGCCATATCCTCCGCCAAGAGCGAGCTTATCGCCCCGGAGGCCTATGCGGGGAAGACAACCTCGTACTTCGGTGAGATAGTGCAACGCGTCTACCAGCGCTACCAGGAGCTGCTGGCGGGGAGCAAGGCCCTGGATTTCGATGACCTCATCATGCGGACCGTCCAGCTTTTCCGGAACAACCCGGACGTGCTCGCCAGATATCAGTCGCGTTACCTCCATCTCCTGGTCGATGAGTTCCAGGATACCAACGTGGCCCAGTATGTCCTGGCCAGGCTTCTGGCGGAGAAGCACCGCAATATCTGCGTCGTCGGCGACCCGGACCAGTCCATCTACTCTTGGCGCTCCGCCGACCTGCGCAACATCATGTATTTCGACCGGGACTACCCCGACGCCAGGACAGTCTATCTGGAGCAGAACTATCGCTCCACAAAGACCATACTTGAGGCGGCGGACCACGTCATTTCCGCCAACCGAGAGCGCAAACAGAAACGATTGTGGACGCTCAACGAAAGAGGCGCGCCGCTGGCTGTGATTGAGGCCTACAACGAGCAGGACGAGGCCCAATTCGTAGTCAGCGAAGTGGAGCGGCTCGTCAGCCAGGGCCTGTACCGCTTCGGCGATTTCGCGGTGATGTACCGCGTCAACGCCCAGTCTCGCGCTCTGGAGGAGACCTTCCTTCGCTACGGCATGCCCCACAAGCTGGTGGGCACTACGCGTTTCTACGAGCGGCGCGAGGTCAAGGATGCCCTTGCCTATTTGCGCCTCATCGCCAATCCTTACGACAATGTGAGCTTCCTTCGCGTCGTCAATGTCCCGCCGCGCGGCATCGGCCAGCGGAGCCTGGAAGAGTTGATGCGCTACACCAAAGAGCTCAACATGCCGCTTTACTCGGGAGTGCAGCTCCTGGCCGACCCCGAAACCGCCGGGACTCTTCCCATCGTTGCGCGGACCGCTCGCGCCCTGCTCGATTTCCTCTCCGTGCTGAACGACCTCATCGCCCGCGGCGGCGAGATGGATATCGTCGAGTTCTTCGATCTCGTGATGGAAAAGACCGGCTACAAGCAGTACATCCAATCCGGAGAAGCTGGCGAGGACCGGTGGGAGAACATACTGGAGCTGCGGACCGTGGCTAGAGAATACGACTACCTGGAGCCCCGCGAGGCCCTCACGTCTTTGCTGGAGAATGTGGCCCTCGTCTCCGACCAGGATACCCTCGACGAAAAGGTCAACGCCGTCACCTTGATCACCCTTCACGCCGCCAAAGGGTTGGAGTTCCCCGTGGTCTTCATCGTGGGTATGGAGGAAGGCCTGCTGCCCCACATGAGGTCCTATGATGATCCCGCACAGATGGAGGAGGAGAGGCGCCTGGCCTTCGTCGGCATGACGCGAGCCAAGGAGCGGCTTTACCTGGTGAGAGCCTTCCGGCGCACCTTCCTGGGGAGCAACGCGCCCAACCCGCCATCGCGCTTCCTTAAGGACATACCCCGTCGCCTTACCACGTCGCCCACGAAGCAGGCGCTGGAACGCGCCACCGCTTCAAGCGCACACACAACAACTCGGGGCAGGCCCTCCACCGTCGAATGCGACCTCGGCGCGGGCGACCGGGTGCGTCACGGGAAGTTCGGTGAGGGGATCGTAGTGAGCTGTTTCCCTGCCAACGGAGACTATGAGGTGACCGTCGCCTTCAAGGGCGAAAACGTCATACGAAAGCTCCTGCTGAGTTTCGCGCCGCTGGAGAGAATCAAAGGGAATCCGGCGTAGCGGGTAGCAGCCCCCAGCGTTTGACAACCTATTCGGAAGAACACGTCCTCCTGTCACCGTGATATAATAAACATATCGCGACTTTCCAAGCGAAAGGAGCCACCATGAAGGGGACCAGAGAGACGCTAGTTTTCGAGGTCCTGATAGTTGTGGAGCCGGATGAAGGGAGTTTTCACTCCTATGCGCCGGCGCTGAAAGGCTTGCACAGTTGTGGTGACACTGAGGAAGAAGCGCTCCAAAACGCCCGTGATGCCGCTGCAGCTTATCTGCAGTCCCTGATCAAACACGGTGACCCGATTCCCGTAGGGGTAGAAGCAAGCATTCCTCAGCAACCTTCGGCTTACCGCAGCGAACATCTTCGCGTCGCTTGCGCTATTTAACGAGCTTCAGCCGCTTCATGTCTTCCACGGACCAGCCGCTGTCAGTGAGAAGCGCCTTCAATAGACCTGGCCCATAGCATCTGCTGCCCGTATGGTAATGAAGGGAGATACGTCTTCCATCCTGATGGCGGTACACTCGTTCAGTTCTCGCCCGCGCGTCGAGCACAAATCCGTCCCTCAGCAACGCGGAGACGATATCCGCAGTGCTCCTACCTCTGAGTTGGTCCCAAACGTCTTTGGGAAAGCCCACCGTAGGCCCCCTCCTAGTATCAAGTTGTAGAAGTAGGCGTAACGTATTTTGGGCCAAACGCCCGTCGTCTGAATTTTCCTCTCCCTTGACGGGAGAGGCTAGGTGAGGGTGAAATTGAAGCCCCCTCACCTTAGTCCTCTCCCGCGGCGGGGAGAGGAAATATTGCGCTCTTTTGCGCAACTGAGTACTAGAGCGGCGCCATACTGCACTCGCAATCTACCACTGATGCAACGAGCTGTCACATGCTGCCCCCGGCCTGTTCTGTCCGGCTGAGCTACGGGGGCCGGTTAATAGAACGGAGTGGATGCTTTGCGGGCGAATCACTCCGTCCTATTCTTGGGTCTGCTTGAACTCGTATATGCCTTTCGTTTTCTTCGACCATCCGGGGGTTTGGAAAATGTAATTGCCAATGGACGTCTTGACATTCTTCCGATTCCCCGACGAAATCCCTCGCTGAATGACAATTCCGTGGATCTGGTCAATATCTACAGTCTTTTTTCCTTGAAGCACCAACTCTTTGAGGATCCCCCGAATGCTTTCGCGGAACGGATCGCCGACTGTAACTCGATTTAGGTCTTGCCACGCCTGAACCACCGGTGCTTTCCATCCAAGGATCTCATCAAGGATTTTCCGTTGTCTGCTTATATCTGCCAGTTGCTGGTCTAGCTTCTTGGCAATGTCCTGTCCAGTTTTCTGAACGTCAGTGTTGGGTGCCTCCTTCGCCAATAATTCCCAGAGCGGGCCAAGATAGTCAGTACTCATTTGTGCTATCATCCCCTTTCCTGTTCTCTGTCTGTCATGATATTGTTAGTATAGCACAGATAGTCAAGCAGCACAAGAGATAATTAGAGAACCTGAGGATATGACATCGCATGGCAAGATAAATCACTTGGGATACTGGGATGGAGCCTCTGTGTCTACAGGACAGGACAGGACAGGGTAAGGTGGGCTATGAGATGATAGGCATATGTGGTGGCCAGCTAGTTGCTCTGCCGCACCGGGCTTGCGCAGCCTTTCGTGCGATCGCTTTTCTTTGCTCAGGAGTCAGCTTGTCGGACCTGGCCTTGCCACCCTCTTGGCCTCCCACTGATCCACCACCTGGACGGCACAACATGGCGGCAAGTTGTTTCCCCGCCAACGGCGACTACGAGGTGACGGTCGCCTTCAACGGGGAGAGCGGGATAAGGAAGCCGCTTCTCAGCTTCGCACCGCTGGAGAGGATCAAAGGGTAGCGAGGTGGCCTCCCACGGCATCAGCCACGCTCGCCCGCGGCTCGCTTCGGCAACGTCTTCATAACCAGCAGGGCCGACAGCAGGTACAATGCGGCGGCGAAGGCGAACACGTAGTTGAAGCCCAAAGAGGCGCCGAGAGCACCCCCGAGGACCGGTCCCAACGAATTGCCGAGGGCGTTGGCGCTTTGCCCCACGCCAAAAGCGATGCCCTGCTCGCTGGGCAGCGCGGAAAGGCTCAGCATGGCATAGGAAGACATCATCATGCCGCCGTTGGCGATCCCGCGCAAGGCGATGTAGAGAATGAGCTGGGACACGGTGGTCGCCCATACTGGCGGCAGATATGCCACAAAGGTGAAGAGGCAGGAGACCACCAGTATCTTCTTCAGGGTCACGCGCTCTCCCAGAAGACCGGCGGCCGACGCCGAGGCAGCGGCTACGACGCCCGATATGGCGAAGGCTATTCCCGCCGAGGTTGCCGCGGCCCCCGAGGGATCGAGCTCTTCCATGAAAAGAGGGACGATGGGCGCTATTATCTTGGGGCCCGCCTGCAGCGCGAACTGGATCACCAGCAGCGGGAGTATCCGCAAGGACGTGGCGTAGCGAAGCATGCTGCCCATTGAGGCTCGCTCTCGTTTGGGAGGGCGGACGAAGTTCTCATGGACCAGAAAAAGCACGACGAGGCCGCCAGCTAGAAGCAGGCCGCCAGCTATCAGGAAGGCTGCCTGGTAGCCGAAATTGTCTGCCGCCAGTCCGCCGAACAGCGGGCCGACGCTGTTGCCCACGTAGACCGCCGTCATGAGAAGCCCCATGGCGAAGGGCAGCCTGCCCCTGGGCATCATGGACGACACCAGCGCCGACGCCGCCGCTACCGTGCCGGCGAGCGCCCCGTGGGCGAGGCGCAGTCCGATAAAGGCGGCAACATTGGGGGAGAATCCCATAAGGCCCACGACCACGGCGGTGCCCAGCATAGACCGGAGCAGCATGGGCTTCCTGCCCCAGCGGTCAGCCAGGATGCCCCACATCGGGGCGCTGAAGAACATGGAAATGCCACCGACTCCGGTAGCAATCCCCGCCCAGGTGGAGGCCTCTCGGATTGTGTAGCTGCCCAGGCTCTCAACGAACAGGGACGTAAAAGGGTCTCCAAAGCTGAGACCCGCTATAACCAGCAACTCGGCGATAAAGACGGCCCCGAGGTTTCTTCGCCATGATCCGGACGCCGCGATAGAGGAATTCAATTTCCAGCGCCGAAGCGAACGTCCTTTCTAGCTGGTTACCTGGGAAGCTGGCTCGTTCACGGAGACGAGGGCAACGCGCTCAGGTGCAAGTATACAACTAATTGGCTTCCGTGGCAAAAGCGGCGAACCCAACCGCGGCCGGCTGCACCGCTACGACAAGTTCGGCGACGGGACTGTAGCGGGCCGTTTCGCCGGCAACGGCGACTACGGGGCCGTGGCCTTCGAGGAGGAGATGCGCAAGCTGCTCTTGAGCTTCGCACCTCTGGAGAGAAGAGACATGGAATCGGCGCAGCGGCTGAGTCTTCTTCACCCTGAGATGAACGAGCCTGCCAAGACACGCTTGGCAGGCTCGACGAGAAATATTGTTGGAACGCCTTAGGCGGCCTGCCGGGCGCCCTCGCTGGCCAGCCTGTACATCCCCTTCTTCACCAGCTCAACCAGCGCCTCCTCCTTGACCCAGTGACCATTAGCTATTTTCATCAGCTCCTCGTAGGCGCGGCGAATTTCGTAGCTCCAGCGTGCCAACTCCTCGGGGCTACCTTCCTCCAGTCCCGGCGCCATCAGCAGCGCCTCCACTCTGCTGAGCTGCTCGTACGCCTCCGCATGCTCAGCGTTAATGCCCGCTATCACCGCGTCGCCGACGATCGGCTGCAAAGCCTCTATTTCGCGCCGAACATGCCCTTTGGAACCATCGCGGAAATAAGCGAGAGACTGCCCTGTATCGAATCGCCTCTCCGCCAGAGTCCCGTCCGGCTTCCCATTTCTCCTGCCCAGGAGCAAGTCTTCCTGGTCCCGGATCAGCTTGCCGATCGACTCGGCATAGTGCCTCATCACCGAATGTTCGCTCAGGATATCCTCAACTGCCTGCAGCTTGTCCATCATCGTCCCCCTCCATTTCTAGGAGTCCACTCTTCCTCCTTTACACCATTATGGCACGGCACCGCAGACCCTTCCATCGTGTGCGTGGCTAGGGGCATCCTGAGCGTGGAACGGCCCACAACGGGGTCATAACCTTGCCATCTTCCTCTCTATGGCATAGTACAGGGCCAGGCCGGCGAGGAAGCCCACGCCCATGTTCACCATCGCAATGCCGGCTGTGGCCAGCATGACGTATATGTCTTCCTTTTTCGCGCCGATGTCACCGGCTGTGGAGGCCAACTCCAGTCCGGTGAACAGCAGGATGACGCCCAAGATCGCCGTCGGCAACATGCCGAACAGCAGCACTACTGAGTCAGATAAGAACAGCCCGATGAAGGTGACGATCACCCCAAGGATCACGAGCGCCCCCCCGGTTCGCGCTCCGAAGCGGACGTGCCCGGCCATGCCGCCGGCTCCGTGGCAGAGGCGTATCCCCCCAATGGCCGTAGCCGGATTCTCCAGTCGCTCAGCACCACTCTTCCGCCTCGCTCAGTCCAGAGCTTGGAGCGCTGCTCCAGCGGCAGAGAGTCTCTTACCAGGACGCAGGCCGCTCCATTTCTACCCATTGCTTTCACGAATCCACTCCTCTCAGACCGTTATGCACAGAATATCATAACGCGTCCGGACAGTCAAGCCTTGCGAGCGGCGAAGATCACGCCCACGGTGGCAGCCGGAACCGCCTGAACAGCGACAGCGCGGAGTCAAAGACGGAGGATTCATACAGGAAACGACGGACCAGCGCAGCTACACGCTCTCCAGGTTCGCCAGCGGCTTCATCATGGAGACTCTTCTCACCAGAAACAATGACACCGTAGCGGATGTGACCACCGCCAATGCCGCAAACAACGCGACGAGAGAGGGGGATATCGTCAGGGGTGCGCTGATCGTGGACATGTCATTGGCCAGGTTGCCCGGCATGCTCACTTGAATGCGGATAGAACCGATAACGACCACGGCGAGTACGCTGACGGCGAGCCCCAGGATACAACCCATGACCGTCTGAAGCACGATCTCCAACAGGATCTCATTTCTGATGTCTTTCCCTGCCCAGCCGACTGACTGCATTATGCCTATGTCTCTTCTTCTCTCCATGAGCGCCGCACCGCCAACCTGGAAGAGCACAAGAGCCACAATCGCTGCCACGGCGAGGGAACCGGCGAAGCGAAACCAGTTGTAGATCTTCATCACATTCGAGAAGGAGGTGGCTATAGAACTCCCCGAGACGGTGATGACCCGGGTATCGATGGCATTGATTTGGGACCTCACCGTCTCCTCCGAAGACAGGGAATCCAGCTTGAGGTAGAGATGGCTGTAGCCCTGGACGCCCAATAGCTGCTGAGCGCGCCCCAGGTCCATGTAGACGTTCTGTGACGATACCTGGCTCTCACCTTGGGCGGCCACGGTGCCGACGATCTCAAATGTGGCATCGCCCAGTTTCAGGCTGTCTCCTGGTTTGAGCCCGTAGAACTTGGCAAAATGCTTCTCAACCACGACTTTGTCAACGTCATCTGGTTCCAGGAACCGGCCGGCGTTTATCCACGAGGACATCTTCTCGCCCAATACGCTGGTGAGGTCTACCCCTTCTATCGAGGTGAAGCGGCCCTTATCGAAGTACCAGAGAACAAGTGACGGAGAGACGGCCGTTACATGGGGGACCGCAGCTATGCGGTCCATTTCGCTCTGATCGAAGGCTCCCTTGCCGAAAGCCAGCCTGATAGCGGCCGTGGGTGCGCCTCCGTTTTCCGCTCCGGACTTCTGGGCGATAATGTCCGCCTCAACGCTTTGGAAGGGCTGGTAAATGGCGGCCGAGTAGGCGTCCATCACCGTCGTCAGGACCACCAGGATTGCCACCAGCGCTGCCACGGCTACGACGAAGGTAACGGTCCGCCCTTTCCGCCTCCCGAGTTCTTTGACCGGATACATATAGTACATCGCGACCCTCTTAAGACGAACTGGGCATCAGGCGCCCACCAGGCTTGCCAGCACGGCGTCGAGGTCCTGCTTCGTCCATTGCTGGCCTTCAAACCACTGGAAGACCACCTTCTTGCCGTTGACGGTATACTCGTACTTGCCGTTAATAATGATGTTCATGTGAGCGGTCAACTTGTGGTCCTTGAAATAGGTCTTTCCTTCCTTCGAAGACATATCAACCGAGCTGATGTGAATACTGTCGCCGTATTTGGCGGCGACCTCTTTGACCGCGTCAACAGTGGGCTTCAATGGGCCGTGAGTGACATATCCCGCGACGACGATCTCAATCGGGCGGCTGGACACTGCTGCATTTCCCTGGGGCATGGCAGCCGACGATTGTGAGGATGCTGCTTGCGCGGCGAAATCATCGGGCGTGCTGGCGCACGCTGTCGCGGCGATAATTAGCGCTGAGCCTGCTAGCCACAGAAGCAGTGCAGAACCCGTCAGTTTCGGTCTCATCAGACAATCCTCCCATCTACGACATTAAGGATACGCGCCGTTCTGGCGGCTATTCGGTCATCATGAGTCACCATCAGAACCGTCAGCCCCTTCTCTTTGTTGAGTTCTGACAAGCACTGGACTATCCTCTCCCCGCTCTTGCTGTCCAGGTTGCCGGTCGGCTCGTCGGCCAGGATAACCTTCGGATTGTTGATCAGCGCCCTGGCTATGGCAACCCTCTGCTGCTCACCCCCGGAAAGCTGAGCGGGATAGTGCGTCAGGCGCTCGCTCAGGCCCAAACTGTGCGCCGTCCTCCTCGCCATGTCCAGCATACCTCGCCGGTCGTGGTGCTCAGGGAAAAGGGGAAGGGCAATGTTCTCCACAACGTTAAGCGTGGGAATGAGGTTAAACGCCTGGAAGACAAAGCCGATCTTGCGCCTCCGAAACAGCGCCAGTTGGTCCTCGTCCATCGATCTTATGTCTGCACCGTCAATCACGATCTTCCCCTGGTCCAGCTTTTCGAAACCGGCGAGCAGCCCGAGCAATGTGCTCTTGCCCGACCCGGAGGCGCCCTGAATCGCGATGAATTCTCCTGAGGCTACCTCGAAAGAGGCGCCGTCCACTGCTTTTACGTTTCCAAAGTGTTTGACTGCTTCAGTGACATTGACAATGTTATTCATATTTCATTACCTCCATGGACTTCAGCCTGGCGACTTGCCAGCCACTCAGGTACGAGGATAGGAGAGCTATGGTCGCGGTGGCCAGCAGGGAGAGCCCAGCATAGACCGGCTCGATTCCTATTGGCAAAGTGTGTACCTGTGTGGCGCTGGCTTCCTCCGGATTGGCTACCAGAAAGTGCGGGTAAGGATTCAACTCCCAGGGAATCGAAATCGATACAGTTGTGTGTGACAGAAAGCCAACGACCACCGCTGAAAGCACAAGCCCGACCAGGAAGCCGGCGCACACCTGTAAGGCAGCCTCGAAGAATATCTCTTTCTGAATATCCGACTGCCGAAACCCCACGGACTTCATTATCGCAAACTCTTTCCTCCTTTCGGCGATCCCGTGGGTCATGTTCCGCGCGACGATCACAATGGCCCCAATGAAGGTGACCAGTGAGATAATCCATAGCAATTTGTCGGAAAGGTGAAGCAGTGAGGAGATTTGAGTATCAAAGGACTCCGGAGTGTAGACGCTATAACTCCCCACGGTCTGCCCGAGCGGCGTCTGACCGCTCACGATTCCTTCAGCGCCGACTACTCGCGTTATCTCCTGAGCCACGAGGCCGATGCTTGACTGGGGCGTGTCCACGAAGACGATGTTCACGTCTGTCCTGGCAAACGGTTCCGCATCCTGCAAGTTGGAGGACACATAGGCTATGTCCTGGGCTTCCCGTAGATAGAGGTAGACATCGGAGGCTACCACCTCATTTCCAGTGCCCTGGACTATTCCGGTAACCGTATAATGCCGGCCGGCTACATCGGCTTCCTGGCCAATTCCCAGCGAGTTCTGCTCGGCGTAGGTCTTGTCCAGGAGAGCCTCCTGCAATGTGTTCGGAATGGCCCCCTGAACGATCTTGGACCGGAGCTTCCCGCCGAAGTTGTCGTCCCAGTTCACCCCCAGCGCCCGCTTGAAATGGTCTTTGTCGAAGACCCACAGGTACAAAGCCGTGGAGACATCTTTCACTTCAGTCAGACCACTGATCGCGGACACGGTCCCCTGGCCGATGGGTGCAAGCGAGCAGGATACGAGGGCGCCGGATATGTCCTCCGGCACGTTCCCGTTCTTCTGGACGATGACGGTCCCCTGAACGTCCTGGAAGGGCAATCTCGATGCCTCCTTGTAGGCCGTGCCGAGCGAGTTCAGGACGATAATCATGGCGGTTACCAGCGCCACCACCATGACGGTGAGGATGTGTTGTCTTTTCCTTCTGGTAAGTTCTCTTATGGCGAGGCTAAACATCTTTGTCTCCTGGCTTCATCATTTCGTGATTTCAGCGATTCGGTTCGAAAGTTCGCGGTTGTCTTCTACCGGGGGCGGCGCCTCCTGGCGAAGACGTATCTGGCCCTCCCGGTCCACCAGCACCAGGGTCACCCTGTCCGGGCTTGCCCGGTAGGCGCGGCTTACGCTTCCATCCGTGTCCATCATTGGAATGACGGCTGTTCCCGTCCCGGGACGCTCCGCCGTGTCTTTTTCTTTGTATTGCCTCACTTCTTCCGGGAGTGCACTGTAGTTTCCTATCATCATGGTCTCCAGCTTTTCCGTCGGCTGATACCGGGTCATGTACTCCTGAAGCAGTGGGTCCTGCCCCCCACCCGCCTCGCTACTGGTGAGCAGAAGCAAGACGGCTTTCTGGCCTCGGTAATCGGCCAGACTGATGTGATCCCCTTTGATGTTGGTCAGAGCGAAGTCGGGGGCCTGTCCTCCCTGCGCTCCGGCACAGGCGACCAGCGCTGCGAGCAGCGCCATCGCCGCCACGACCGCGCCTCTCCTGCCCATCATGTCCCTCCAACAGATGATCCTCATGATGTTCCTCCTACAAGTAATCCTGGGCTAGCTGCATTTACCTCAAGCAACTTGTCCTCCTTCCGCTTAAGAGTAGAAGCCGTCGCCCCGGAACCGTTGGGCTGTGGTCTCCGCGTCCATTTGCTCTCAATATATCGCCTGAATGTGAAAGAATTGTCAGAAAAGTGTGGAATATATATGAAGATTTGGACTGGTGGAATCATGAGAAGTTCTGAGGTCGTTTAGTAACCGGGGAGTGCAGAGGGGCGAAGCCCCTTCGCTTGGGGTCTGGGGCTGTGCCCCAGCTCCAAGAGTCCCCCAAGATTGGGGGATTTAGTACGTTACGAATGCAATTGCGCGCGAAGTCGCATGAACTCGATGTCTCCCCCTTTGGAAAAGGGGGACTAAGGGGGATTTTCAGGGCGGTAGAAGGCGTTCCAGGCAAATCCCTCTCAGGGGGTGTTGACAAACGAAACCGGGCGTATCTGTTGGTCATGGGCCGAAAGGGGAAAACCAGCCTCCCCGGGCTCTGCTCCGAAGCTGTCCAAGGGGAGTAGATGACCCATTCTGCTTACTTTGTCAACACCCTCTCAATCTCCCTTTGCTAAAGGGAGAGGTTTGGCTTCGGCTTCGCCGAGCTAAGGGGTTGAAGATCGTTGCTAACGACCCCAATTCTGACATCTTCACAAAACCCCAACACCTTTCGGATAAGACTTTCACACTCCTCGGCTATACTTGACCTTGAAGGTGGGGGAAGACCACCAGATTATGGGAAGAAAGGAGGTGAGATCAAATGAGAGAGAGCCTGAAAGTCCTTTCCATCGCGGTCGGAACATTGGCGCTGCTGGGCCTGATAGGAGCCGGCGTTGTCCTTGCGGCCGACCCTACACCTACGCCCACGGGGACCAGTTTCCAAAACGTCCTCCTGGGGAAGGTGGCGAAGATCCTCGGGATCGACAAGCAGAAGCTGACCGACGCCTTTACCCAGGCCTGGAAAGAGTTGCTTGACGAGGCGGTGAGAAATGGGCAGATGACGCAGCAGCAGGCAGATTGGATCATGCAGCGTCAGCAGCAGTTCATCCAGAACGGGCCCGGGTTCGGCCCTCCGGTCGCAGGCCCCAGGTTTGGACCTGGAGTTGGAGGCCCCAGGTTCGGACCTTGGTTCGGCGGACGAGGCAGCGCCTGGCAGGGTGTTCCGCCGGTTGCTTCAGCACCCCCAGCGAGCGCTCAGCCAGGTGACTGGCAAGGCGTTCCCCCAGCGGGCGCTCCCTTCAGTCGCTGGTCAGGCGGCCCGCCAGCGGGAGTGACGCCGCCGCCAGGCGTTGCCCCAGCAGGCGCGCCCTTCGGCAATGGCTGGCAAGGTGGCCCGCCAGCGGGTGTGGTGCCACCGTTCTTTGGCCAGTAAAGTCTGCTTCATCAGACAAGCTCCCGCGGTGGAAGAAGGGGAGCGGGGCTCTCCCGCTCCCCTTCTTCAAACAGACGGATTTCTCCTGCAGGTGGCCCGGTATGTTTAGCATTAACATCGCGAACCGCACAATCGCATCCAAAATGCCCTTCAATCCTGCCAGTTCGCCCAACGGCCCGTCTGGTAACGATGGCGGGGACCGGAGCAGCGCTTCACCCGCGCGGATTGACTCCTCAGGCGCACGCGTGTTGAAGCAACGACGGGGCCTATTTGGCCGCGTTGGTGACTTCGGCGAGCGCCTCCGGTACGGAACGCTGCTTGGCTGGACTGTAGAGACGGCCGTCTACGACGCCCTGGTACTCAGATCATACTGGCCCTTGATTGCGCTGGCATGCGTCGGCGCCTCCCGCGCATTATCAATCCCGTCTACTCGGTTAATGGCGTTGACGGCGCCGTTCTTTGGTCACCCTCCCCGGTCTTGGCGGCCGAAAAGGCGCGCCGGGCTGCTGGCTCAAGACCTGGCTGCAAGAATGATGGCATGGAAACGCCGAAGTACTTCTGCATTATTGAAACGTCCTGCTCTCGCTCTATTTCTGTCTTGCTTGATGGCGGTCTTTGGTGCGTGCGGGGCGCCGGAGGATGCCGGATTCAGGGGAGTCACAACTCCTATAGAACCCATAACTGACAATGGGGCTCTCCAACCAGCGCTGATAGGAGTTGATATGGCGCCAGTGCTCTCCCTGTCAATTGCTCCTGAACCTGCTATGCGAGACGACCCCACGCTCTCATTCTCGCCCGCAGCCGCTGGCAAGTCAGTGTTGGACTTCAAAGAACGCCCGCTGAGAGATCTTTCCGCGGAGGCCCAATCGTTCCTCGACAGTAGAGATGGTAAGTGGGGAGTGGCGGTGGTTGTTCCGAGCCAGGGGGTCATGTATACGGCCAACGGAGACGAGCTCACGCCCATGGCCAGCGTGGTGAAAGTCGCCATCATGTTGGCGACCATGGACCGCGCCATGAAAGAGGGCCGCAACCTGACGAAACGCGAGCTGCAACTGCTGCGCCCAATGATTACTCAGAGTGACAACGATTCAGCAACCGCCCTTTGGGATGAACTCGGGGGCGGCGCCGCGGTGACCGCCTATGTCAACTCGTTGGGGATATCTGACTTCGTGCCCAACCCCTGGGACGCGTGGGGCGCCAGTCGCGCCTCCGCCAAAGGGTTGGCCTCGCTTTTTGCGCAGCTTGCCTTCGGCAATATTCTGAACGAGCCGATGAGGGAAATTGCGTTGGAACTCCTGAGTAACGTCACGCCTTCGCAGCGATGGGGTGTTGCCGCAGGCACATCGAGCGACCCGCCACCAGGAACGGTGATCGGTCTCAAAGATGGCTGGTATCCAGCAAGATACGCCTGGTGGGTGAACAGCGCCGGCATGCTGCTTCCAGGTGATGACCGTCCGCCCTACACTATCGCAGTTCTGACGCGGGGCTCGCCAAGCCTGGAGTACGGGATAGCCACTATCGAGGGAGTAGCGCAGATGGTACACGCAGAGCTCCACTGCGACTCTGAGCCTCTTTCGTGGGAGAAAGGCCGCTGACCTATTCCGTGGGAACGCCGAAGGTGAACTTCGCACCCTTTCCGAGTTCGCTTTCGACTCTCATCCGGCCCCCGTGGGCCTCCACGATCTCTTTGGAGATGGTCAGCCCCAGGCCCGAGCCACCCGTAGCGCGCGCCCTTGAGGGATCGGCCCGGTAGAAGCGCTCGAAAACATAGGGCAGGCTCTGAGGTGGTATCCCCTCCCCTGTATCAGCCACGCTGATCTCAACGCCCTCCTCGCCGCGGTGAGCCGAGAGAACTATGCTTCCCCCGGCAGGGGTATGGGCGAGAGCATTGCTCAAGAGATTACGCAATACCTGCCCGATCCGGTCACTATCGACTACGACAGGCGGCAGTCCTTCGGGCACATCCATCTCCAGGTGCAGTCCTTTTGCCTCCGCCTGAGCCCTCATCGCCGTCGCCGCCCGTTCGCAGATGTCCCTCGCTACCGCCGGCTGCCGCTCCAGGCGCAACTGCCCGGCCTCGGAGAGGGCGATCTCCTGCAAGTCGTCCGCCAACCGGCTCAGAATGTCCGCCTCCTGCTTGAGCGATTCGAGCACCCCCGGCTCCGGCGCCAGCACGCCTTCCTGGAGCAACTCCAGGTAGCAGCGCACGTTAGTAAGTGGCGTGCGCAATTCGTGGGCCACATCTGAAACCATGCGACGCCGAAGCATCTCGTTGCGCGCCACCGACTCAGCCATGGTGTTGAAGGCGCCCGCCAAAACGCCTATCTCGTCTTTGCTGCGCACATCCACGCGCTGCTCCAGATCGCCTTGCGTCATGCGTTGCGCCGCAGCAGTCAAGGATTGCAGCGGCCTGACGATGTGGCGAGACAGGACAAGGGTCAGCAATAGCGCCATGACCCCCGCGCCGGCTGCGGCGAGCAGCAGCGAGCGGTTGACGGAATCCAGGAACCCCTGGTCGACAAGGCCCGCCGTCGGGTTAACATACCCAGCCCCGACCTGCAGGCCATTGTTCGAGATAACGAGCGGACCGCCCGACCAGTTGGGACTTGCTTCGCGGCCGAGCAGCTTGCCTGCCGAATCGGCGATGACTTTTCCAGTGGAGTCCAGCAGGACTATGTGGTCGCCGGACATCTCACCCATTCGCGCTACCCAGTCTTCGACGCCGTCCCAACTGCCGCGATCGGCATAATAGGAACCGAAGACCTGTTGAAAGCGAAAATGCGCCTTCTGGGCGCGCTGCTGCACGTAGCCGCGAAACTGAGTGCCGGTTGCCTGGCTGGCGAGTGCGGCCACAACGCCAACCGCGACTACGGTGACAAGCAAGAGGCTTGCCAGCAAGCGCACCCGCAGGCTGCTAAACATCAGGGTCGGCCTCGAGCTTGTACCCCACGCCCCAGACGGTCTTAACATAGTGGGGACGGAGAGGGTCAGGCTCGATCTTTCGGCGAAGATTCATGATATGAGCATCGAGGGACCGCTCCAAGCCATCGAAGTCGAGCCCCCTTATCCGGTCAATGAGCTGGGGACGCGTAAACGCTCGCCCTGGGTTTCGCACCAGCATCTCGAGAAGCTTGAACTCCGTCGGGGTGAGGCTCACCACCCGTCCGTCTCGGCTGACCTCGTGACGGGCAAAACTCACCTTGATGTCGCCGAAGCTTATGTCTTGCACCGCTTCCTCTTCGGCACAGGTCGCCCGCCGCAGCGCCGCCCGCACCCGCGCAGCCAGCTCTCTCAGACTGAACGGCTTCGTAACGTAGTCATCGGCCCCCCGATCCAGCCCCAGCAGCTTATCTGACTCCGAGGTCCTCGCCGTAAGCATGATGACCGGCACTTTGGATTCGGCGCGCAGCAACTCACAGACCTCAAGTCCGTCTATCTCCGGGAGCATTACATCGAGGATGACCAGATCGGGGTGGATTCTGCGAGTTTGCTCCAGAGCCTCCTTACCATTATAGGCAGCAGCCACTCGGTACCCATCCCTCTGGAGATAGACCTGAATCAGCTCTACGGTCTTTCGGTCGTCATCGACCACCAGTATCCTTTTGTTCATGGGGAACCTCGCTGGCCGGCATCTCCCAGAAAGATGATATCAAAGAAATGTGAAGATTTTATGAACTTCAGGCGCCCTTGCTGCAAACCAAGTTTCCTGATGCGCACTTAAAGATGACCAGAGCCGCCAGGTCTATCGCTGGCGGGAGGTAAGAGGTCCCCGAGATGCCCCGGTTGAGCAAGTCATTGCTGAAGTCAGCGGGGAGATGCCAGCGCGCCTTCGATGCCCGCCACCCTCAGGAAGACGTCCTCAAGCCACCAGGTATTCCCATCAAATTCTCTTGGGAACAGTCTTGTTATGAAGGCTTACGGCGATAATCCACCCTCCAACGCTGAAGATAACAAGTGCCAGAAAATCAATACCAATGGGGAAGTAGTTCTCGCCTCCCATTGAGTATCGGGCAAGGTCCGTGAAATATGTCAGCGGCGAAATAAAGGTGATGCTGCGCGCAAAGTCCGGCATCTCGCGCAAAGGCACGAAGATGCCGCTGATGAATATGAGCGGGAATTTCACGAAGGAGCTTATCATCTGGGAGTACTGTGGAGCGCCTACCGGAGGCGCGGAAATAATGAGAGATAAGGTGGCGAAACAGATTGCGCCCAAGATAATAGCGGCGGCGAGCACCAGGGGGCCGACAACAGTGGACCCGATGGCAATGGCGATGATAACGGGTACAACCGAGATGATTATTCCGGTCAGCATTGACGCCAGCATGTCACCGAGAAGGATTGTCCAAACTGCTATAGGAGCGGAGACCAGCCTCTCCAGTGTCCTCGCCTGTGTCTCCCAGGGAAACGTGATGGGAGCGATGGCGGAACAGGTAAAGAAGACAGACATGGAGATAAGACCAGGCATAAGTGATGCCACTGGCAAGTCGCGCCCGAAAGCGAAAGCAAGGAACATGAAGGCCGGGTACATTACGCCCATGAGCACGACCGGGCCTTTCGAATAGTAGATCTTCACATCTTTCTTGACGATAGCGAAGGAGCGGGCGATTTGGTCCAAGGTTCCAAAACTATTTGACATAGGTTCTCTCCTCGGTCAGTCTGACAAAGGCGTCTTCAAATGAAGGTGGACGTACGTTAAGGATATTCATCTGGAGGGAGTTGGCTCGGCTGAAATCAACGAGGGAACTGACGAGAAGCGTGGTATCGTCTGTGTAGAACCTGAAGCGGTGATTGGCCTTCTTCTCACCACCCCACTCACTCCCTGAAGCCTTGCCTGACTGCTCTGCCTCGGTGGACGGTCCACCGATCGTTTGCACCTGCATTCTACCCGCCCCAGCTCCCGTGCCACCAGGTCTGCCAGATCCAGCCATTACCTGCTGCGCTCTCAGCCTCTCAGACGTTTCGATAGCCTGGGCTGTTTCCAGCCGGTCAACTCCCGGCAAGTCAGCTAGTACTTCCTGCCCGACAGCCTTGTCAAAGCTGACGTCAATCAGGTAGACTCGTCCCGCACTAATGCTCAACCTGTCCGGACTGTCCAGAGCGACTATCTTCCCGCGATTGATGACGGCCACGCGTTCGCACATCTCGGCGGCCTCGTCCATGTTATGGGTGGTGAGGAAGATGGTCTTGCCTTCTTGCTTCAAGCTACGCAGCAGAGATCGCATAAAGCGGACGCTCTGCACGTCAAGCCCGCTGGTAGGCTCGTCCAGGAATAGTATCTGGGGGTTGCTCAGAAGCGCCATGCATAGAACCAGCCGTTTTCTCATGCCCATGGAGTAAGTGCTTGCCTTGGAATCCTTTCTTTCATGGAGTCCCAGTTGGCGTAACAGTGACTCAGCCCGCTCTTTTGCCTGACTGATCGGCATTCGGTAGAGCTCGGCCATGAGCATGAGATTGCCCCAGGCTGTTAGGTCCATGTAGGCGTTGGAGAGCTCCGGCATGACCCCGGACAACTGCTTGGCACGGACGCTCCCGGAGGGATAGCCCATGATGAAGGATTCACCGCCGTCTTTCCTGATGACGCCGGTCAGCATACGAATGGTGGTGGTCTTGCCGGCGCCGTTGGGACCAAGAAAGCCGAAGAATTCTCCTCGATTAACTTGAAAGCTGACATGGTCAACCGCGGTAATCTGCCCAAAGAGCTTGGTTAGGTCCTTTACCTCAATAGCAACATCTCGATCTTTCACGGGCATCTCTCCTCAAAGGAGCCAGCGGATAGCACACCTACTGGCTTCTATCTGTATTGACCTTCAGAGTCATAGTGGGCATGATCAGCCCAAACATGGGACGGTAGTAGCAGGTTGGCGCCGAAAGAGTTGCAGGTACCGAAGCTGTATGCCGTTGCGCTCTTCCATCTCACTTGACACTACTGGCTTGCCTGCCCCGTTTGGTCCGAGGAAGCCAGACGCTTCACCGCGGCGGACGCTGAAGCTGGCCCGGTCCACCGCCACCAGCTCCCCGTAGCGCTTGGCGAGGTTGACCGCCTCAATGGCGCTGCCATTAGTTGTTGCAACTGGCATTGTACCTCCTCACATTGGGCAATGCGTCGAGTGGATCCTTGCCCTCGAGACTTGCCGCCTGACGAAAATGCTCCAGACCAAGAAAGACACGCTGATGGTCCGGCGGCGCGGCCAGGATAGGGGACGACCCCAACTGAGTGCGATGGCAATGGATGGCTTTCAGTTTTTTGTCCCAGACCGGCATCACGTCTACAGCCAGGCTCACTGCCTCGTCCGGCACGGGCCGGAAGCGATAAGACCCCAAGGCATCTGCCATAGACTGTGGCACCACCAGGTGATAGAGAGCAACAGGCACAGCCATCCCCGCAGCCACAGCCCTCTGGAAGGCCAGCTCAGACCAGCGGCTTACGGCTATATGGTCAGGGTGTCCAGAAAGCCCATCGGGAGGCCAGCTCAGCAGTACCTGCGGTTGGCACTGCAGTATGGTGTCGAACACTTGGGCTGCCGCCGCGTCCTCGTCCACTTGAGAGAGTGTCCCATCCCGGTATTCCAGCAACTGTGGCGGCTCCAAGCCCAACGCCTCACACGCACATTGGAGTTCCGCGGCCCGCACCGCCCCCAGCTCTTCTTGGGCGCACAGAGGCGGATCGCCACATGAACCGGCTTGGCCGGTTGTAGCGGTTAGCACATGAATGCGCCAACCTTTCTTGGCTAGCAGGGCCAGTGTTCCGCCACAACGGATTGACTCATCATCGGGATGAGCAAAGACGGCCAACAAGGTCGGGTGTTCACTCATATCTTGATGCCTCGTCCGGTCCAAGATCAGGCTCAGTGCGATAGGCCAAACTGCCACCCGGGTTGCAACGGACCTGCCTCATGAGCCATGCCTTGCCGTTGCTACTGCGGCCGCAGGCGTTTGATCTCCTCTCTGACCCCTTGAGCCTCCGCCTCCAGGTCCCTGAGGTAGGCTTCCATCTCGGCAACCCGCTCATCTCGCCCTCGAAAGCGGCGGCGGAATGCCTGAGCGCCACCTTCCTCTCCACAGCAGCATGCGTAGGGGTGGCCGTGGACTCCATGGCCTAACCCTCCGTGATGACAACCGCAATCTGCCTCATAATGACCTTCGCACATGTCACGCCTCCTCAATTTATTAGTATTCGCTCATAAACTTATAAGCGGCTAAAAAAAAGAGAGCCTATTCAGCGATTACTTCGCTCAGCTCCTTGCCGAGTATGGCGTCCATCTGTTCGCACTTCTCTCTCAACCGGGAACGGTTCACCCGGTAATGGACAAAGTAGCCGCGCCGCTCGTCGATAACCAGGCCCGCCGCGCGCAACACTGCCAGGTGCTGAGAGACGGCAGACTGTGTAACGCCCAGGCCCATCGCCAGGGCGCCGACGCAAAGCGCTCCTTCAGGCTCCTGATCAGCAAGGAGCTTGAAAAGGCGCAGCCGCGTCTCGTCGGACAAGGCCTTGAACAGCCTTGCCAGTTCTTTGATCTCGTCTTGATTGTTCAGAGTTAGCTCCAATTATTTTAGTATCCGCTAATATGGTAATACAATTTCCTTTCTGTGTCAAGAATTCTCCATGAACTTATCGCAGGGAATACACAATGCGGCGGATAGCTTGCCCGGATGATTACCCCATATACTGTCTACAGACGCCCTAAGTCTGATGGGTAACAGACCCCATAACGGAGGTTGACATGAGGAATCTGGTTTATGCTCTGGCAACGGTTGTACTGGTATTCGGACTGGTAGTGATCTACGCCGGACACGTGGCGGCCCGCGGCCCGGTTTCAGAACCCGACGACATGGTGGGGCTTGGCAAAGCCATCTTCTTCGATACCACTCTCTCGACTCCCCCCGGCCAATCCTGCGCCTCCTGCCACGACCCCAAGATGGGGTTTGCCGACCCGGACGCGGACCTGCCGGTCTCCCAAGGGGCCATCGAGGTCCGGTTCGGCAACCGTAACGCGCAGAGTGTCGCCTATGCCGCCTTCGCTCCCGCGCTCTACTATGACCCGGCTACAACACCGGCGATCCCGGAGGGCCAGTACAAGGGCGGCCTCTTCTGGGATGGCCGCGTCAACTCTCTGGAAGAGCAGGCCAGGGAGCCTTTCCTCAATCCGCTTGAGATGCACAATCCGAACAGGACGACTGTGGTCGTTGCTGTTCGGCGCTCGGAATATGCCGACCTTTTCAAAGGGGTTTTCGGCGGGTCCGCCCTCGGAGACGTGGACTACGCTTATGAATGCATAGCCCAGGCCCTGGCCGCCTATATGCGCTCACCTGAAGTCAGTCCCTTTACATCGAAATACGACTACTGGAGGAAGGGAGAGGCCCGCTTCACCGAATCTGAACTCAGGGGCTACAAGCTCTTCCAGCCGATGGGAAAGGCCCGGTGCGCGAACTGTCATGAGGAAGATATCTTTACGAACTTCGGGCACCAGAACCTGGGCACGCCGCGCAACCCGGAGCTCCCTTACTACTACCTGCCCGCGTCTCTCAACCCGGACGGTGTCGACTACGTCGACCGCGGGCTGGGCGATTTCCTGCGCAGTGCAGGCTACTCGGAAGAAGAGGCGGCGAGTGAGGATGGCAAGTTCAAGATACCCTCGTTGCGGAACTGCGCTGTCACAGCGCCTTACACGCACAACGGCTACCACACCACGCTAAGAGAGGTGGTTGTCTTCAACAACACGCGAGATCTGCCCGGATCGGCCTACCCGGCGCCCGAGGTGGCAGAGAACGTCCACAGGCATCCGATGGTTATGCCAGGCACTCTGGGCCGTCTCGGCCTGACGGATCAGGAAATCGATGACATTGTGGCATTTCTTCAAACGTTGACTGACGGGTATCAGCCGTAACCTATACGCCCGAGTACCACGCATCGAAGGGGCTGCGGGCCGCGCGCAGTTGCCTGGGCTCAACGGCCGGCGACAAGCGCCGAAAGGCGCTGGGCCAGACATTTCTGAAACGCGCAAACGGAGGTGAGAAAGAGGTTTGCGACAAAGGGCGCAGCAAAGCCTGGCATTCCAGCTACCGGAGACCACAGGGCCCCCGGTAGCGTTGCTAAAGAGAGGAAACCGGCGCCGCCGGGTTGGTGGGGAACCTTTTGGCCCGCCCAGGCGTCTATATACTCAGAAAGGGATAAACTGAAAACCAACAAGGAGGTCTGCCATGAGGAATATGAAGAGGAAAATGCTCTGGATAGCGGGCGGTATTGTGGGCGTGATCGCGCTACTTCTGGGGCTTTCGCTATTCGAGGGCGGGTCGAGTTCTGGTCCCCTGGACGGCAAGGGGATGGTCGCCCCCGGCGGTGTGGGCGGCGCCTTTTCCAGGGACGGTGCGGCGCCGCTGCCGGCGCCCGCTCCTATGGCTCCATCGCTGGAGTCTGGGGGCAAGGCCATGCCTCCCCAGATGCGGGCCGCGGCGCCAGCGGCCACGGGAGATGCGGGCGCCTCAGGAGGCTGGGCAGCGTTTCAATTCGACCAGAAGATAATTCGGAACGCTGTACTCACCATCGTGGCCAAAGACGTGAGCCGGGCCGTCGACGCGGTCTCTGACATTGTGGCGGCGAATCCGGGAGCCTTCATCGCTTCCACCAGCATCCGCCAGAAGGACGATCGAACCGAGGCCACCATCGTCATTAAGGTGCCTGCCGCCGACTTCGACCAGACGATGCGGAGGGTCCGCCAGATTGGAGACAAGGTCACTTCGGAGAACACCAGCACCCAGGATGTTACGGAGGAGTTCATCGACCTGGAATCGCAAGTGCGCAACCTGAAAGCGAGTCTGGAAAGGTACTTGCAACTCCTCGCTAAGGCGACTTCGGTCCAGGACATCCTATCGATCCAGGAGCGCATTAACAGCGTCCAGGCTCAGATAGAGCGAGCTGAGGGCCGGCTGCGCTTCCTGCAGCAAAGGACCAGCCTATCCACCATAACCCTCAATCTGACGCCCGTTGCTTCCAGTATCCCGGGCAAACCGGGAGTACCCTGGGACCCAGCCAGGACCGTTAGCGTCGCTCTGGCCAATCTCTTGCTGGCGACACGGGGCCTGATCGATGCAGCCATATACCTGACGATTTACTCGCTGCCTCTTCTGCCCGTAGCAGCCCTGGCCTTCTGGCTGATGAGAAGAAGAGGTTCGGGCGCCCTGGCGCCGCAAAACCAGAAGTAACCCCGCACAATTTGGGAGCCGGTTTCAAACCAGACCGACTCGGTCTCGGAGACCGAGTCGGTCTCACAACACTGTCGGGACCGCCTCCCCGACTCACGTTCTAGCTACGACTTCCGGAAGAGCCTGAGAAACCGGTCTTCGTACTCCGAAAAGAGGCCCCATCTATCCAGTTCAGTCTTGAGCACCGCGGGCTCCAACTGGCCCCGTTCGACCTCGTTGAACAACTCGCTTATCCGTTGCCGCGCCTCCCCGGGGACCCCTCTCTGATCGACTTCAAGAAGCCCCCTGATCCCCAACTCGGTGACATTGGTCGTCATGGACTTGTCTGTATAGTCGTGAATGAACTTCAAGAGCGACACGTCCCACAGCTCATCCACCCCTTTTATGACCACCGCCAGCTTCTCCCCTTTGCTGTTGAGCTCTTCGGATATCTTGTGTCCCACGGTGAGCAAGGGCTCGGACACGATATTCAGCCCCTGGTACTCATTCTGATACCTGTAGAAGAGGCCCGGCGTGTGCGCACCACCTTGCTCCGCCACCATCTCCAGATAGGCCCGGGCGTGCTCGCTGAAACCCTCCAGGCTCATCAGGTAGTGGGGTGTCACCACCCTGGGCCTCTCCGCGACCACCTTGCCCTCCCTGACTACCGTCTCGCTCGACTCGCCGTGCCTGGCCGTGTAGGTCGGTTGAGTGAGCAAATAGTAGTGAATCGTAGAGTTCCCAAAGGTGACAAGCGTCTGCTTGGGGCTACGAAGGATCTTCGTTTTCCGCATCGCCTTGATGATTCTTTCGTCGTCGCTACGCATCGCCAGAATCCACCCTATGCCGTATTCCGTGATAAACTTACGGGATTTTGACTATTTCCTCTTTGTATTCCTCTAGCAGCTTGAGATA
This sequence comes from Chloroflexota bacterium, assembly GCA_016190665.1. Lineage (GTDB taxonomy): Bacteria > Chloroflexota > Dehalococcoidia > JACPQD01 > JACPQD01 > JACPQD01. The sequence goes on along the minus strand of JACPQD010000045.1, from coordinate 30,638 downwards.
GGAGGCATCCAGAGAAGCCAGGGTCCGCCGCCACTCCTCCTGAAACTGGGGATGGCTCTCGACGTCAGTTCGGCCTCCCGGCGCCATACCGCCCTGCTGACGCATCGCCTGTTGCAACATACTCTGGAAATTCTGACGTAGCTGGGCGTAAGCGTCCTTGCGTTGCCGCTCCCCGTCCTGCTCATAATGTGTGAAGACGCGTCGGACTTGGGTGAACACATTCTCCAGCCTGGTCTTGTCCCTCTTCAACACTTTCAGACCTTCCATGGCTTTCTTGCCGGCGTTCTTCAAAAACTCATTGCGTGGCAGATCGAGATTGCGCAGCAGTATATCTACAGCGCCTTCCAGGACATACCGCTTCACTTTGTCATCATACCTGGATACATCCGCAGCCAGGTTTCCCTCTCCCTTGAGATATTGGACCGCCAACCTCTCGCCTTCGGGCACATACTTCCAACGGGCAAGCTCCTCCTCCGAGGGCTTTTCGAGCTTCGCCACCCTTTCCATGGCCTTATCGAAGGCGCTCCCGATGTCGCCCATGTCATATCCTCCCGAGACCCTAAAGGATTCTGCGGAGGCTGAACCGAAGCCTCATCCCTTCGCCGATGTCATCTAGAAAAGGACCTCGTTTCGGCTACCTATCTTATTATAGCCGAAATCGGCGAGTCAGCAAGGCCAGGCTGCGATCATCAGGGCCGTCCGGCCACGCAGCAGAGCGAGCGCATTGAGGGGAAAAGGACGATTGCGGTACGGTTGACGACTTAAGGGCGGCTCGGGGACACAAGCCTATAGCGGCGACAGGTGCAGCACGCCGGGCGGTCTTTGGCATTGCGGGGCTTCATCGCCAGGTAACAAGGGAGGCGATAGAGCGAGCCGGCGGGCGTTTATCGTCTAGACAAGATGGACGTGTCCGAGCCGCCGCCACATTTCCGGGATGTTGCGGACAGCCCACGAGACACCGGCCCGGGCCAGCGTCCCGAACACGACAAAGGGAAAAATGAGGATGTACATCAGCCCCAGGATAGGCCCCACTATGGCCGGAACGGGAACCGAGTCGCTGCTGCTCTGTGCCTTGAAACGCCGTCTGGCATTCATCTCAGCCTCCCTAGACTCACCCATCCGACGATTACAGACTAACACGATAGGGTGTTTTTGTCAATGTTAATAGGGAGATTTACGTAGTGGCTGCTCAGGTCCTTGACAATACCGCCCGGGGTGCGCTACCCTAGGGGGTAGGGTACACAGAAGGCAAGCGCGTTCGCAGCAGGCCCTGTTATCAGGGAAAAGCCGCTGCCGGGGAGACGGATGGGACATAGCGTATGGGATTAGTGATCCCTTCGAAATGGGGCATTATTGACATTGTAAGTAGGGTATAGTATCATTGCTTTGGGGGTTGGGAATGCCGAAGCGAGCGGAAAGGATGGCTTGCCATGAGAAAGGTGGTCCTGGCTGGCATCGTCGGCCTTGCGGCGCTCGGTATCTGGTTGGTCGGGGCCCAGGTCTACGCTGTCGATGAAAGCAACTGTTTGCAGTGTCACGGTAAGCCGGGGCTCAAGAAGAAGACCCCGGACGGCGAGATTGACCTCTATGTGAAGGTAGAGTCGCTGAACACCGCCGCCCACCGGTTCATCGATTGTACCACTTGCCACACGACAAACCCCCATAAGGTGGAGACGCCCCTGACCAAGCTGTCCCTGGCGCAGAAATGCGGCTCCTGTCACCAGTACGAATACAAACAGCACCTCCAGAGTATCCATGGAGAGCAACTTGCCCAGGGCAACACGGAGGTAGCCACCTGCGTGGACTGCCACAGCCCCGAGCGCGATCCTCACGGCGTGATGCGTGTCCTGGAATACAAGGCGCCCGCCTATAAGAAGAACATCGCCGGCACCTGCGCCCGTTGTCACGGGGATGAGCAGTTAATGAAGAGCTACGGCATCCTGGAAAAAGTCTACGAGTCTTACATGCGCAGCTTCCATGGCAAGGCGCTACAGTTGGGCACTTACGAGCTGGCCCAGTTGGATGCGGCGACGTGCACCAATTGCCACGGCGTCCACGACATTAAGCGCGCGAGCGACCCCGCCTCCCTGGTCGCCGGCATGGACAACCTGGCGAAGACCTGCGACCAATGCCATGTCGGCGGCGGCTCAGGATTGGCCAGCGGCTTTCTCGGCCACCGCGAGGCGTCGCCAGACAGGATACCCGTGGCCCATTACACAGAGGTGTTCCTCACCATCCTGACTACATCCGTTGTGGGCCTGGGCGTCCTCGTGATGGGAACGGCTACGATAAGATACGCTGCCAACAGGTGGAGGGAATAGAAATGGCTGTAGCAACGGGCGCCACCTTCACGGTTGCCGACGACGAGACGGCAGTATCCATTAGACGGTTCGACGTGCACCAGGTTACTCAGCACGGCCTTTTGGCAGGGAGTTTCATTCTCCTGACCCTGACCGGCCTGCCCCTCAAGTTCCATGACGCCGCCCTCAGCCAGTGGTGGGTCAGCCTGTGGGGCGGCATCGAGGCTATGAGGAACGTGCACCATTTCGCCGCCTGGGTCATGGTCCTGGACTGCGCGTACCATCTGCTCTATCTTGGTGTCACCATCCTGATCTTGAAGAGGCCCTTCCCGTACAAGATGATACCAGGCCCGCAAGATTTCGTGAACTTCTTCGACGAGATGCGCTGGTTCCTGGGCCTCAGAAAGGATAGGCCCCGCTTCGACCGCTTCAACTGGCGTGAGAAGTTCGACTATTGGGCGATCTTCTGGGGGATGCCGGTGATGGCAGGCTCCGGCTTCGTCCTGATGTACCCCGTACTGGTTACCCAGCTCCTGCCAGGCTGGATTATCCCCACCGCCTACGTTGCTCACAGCGATGAGGCGATGCTGGCCATAGTTTGGATCATGCTCATGCATGTGTACTTCGCCCATTTTCCCCCGGGGGCGTTCCCGGTCAACACCACGATGTTCACGGGCAAGATGTCCGTGGAACGATATCGGTTGGACCACCCCGCCGAGTACGAGGAGATGTTCAGGATCCCAACTCGCCCCGAGAAGCCGCTGGACGAGGCGGACATAGCCGGCTGAGTCGGCGCCTCAGCTCAGGCCATCTGACGCCGTCGAAGGCGGCCCCTTTCTGCCATCCCCCCCTGGCGCTCCTTTGGGGAGTAGGTCTCGCCTGGGCCTGTCTGGCTCAACCCACGGGTCGAGCCAGGGAAGCGATAAGTCAGTTGGCAAAAGAAATCTATTGTGTGGTTCACAGGCTCGCATACCCAACTCATATGAAAGTCACACACAAACTTAACACAAAACATCATCAAGAATGGCAAAATTCTCAGAAGGCAAGAAGTTCTCCCCAACCAAGATGATGTTTCAGGAGGTAAAAACCATGGGTGGCCGATTGAAGAAGACGCGAGGTTTGATTGCCTTGGCCGTGCTCCTCAGCACGCTGACAACTGGCTTCGCCGGGCGGGCTGTCAGCGATGCAATCGGTGGTCGCACGGAGGTAATGTTCTTGACAGATGAGCCAGGAAACTGGTTCACCAGCGAGCGCACGGGAACACCGCTGGTTGTCGTTAATACCGGCGACCAGGTTGATTTCGATCGCGGCACACTGACTGGCACGGAGCACACCGTCACCCTGCTCATAAAACCAACCGCTTCGAATCTGGTGGTGGACCAGGACGATGCCGGCAACGGCAAGATTGGCGCCAGGTTTGACGCGGCTGGAGTCTATCTCTTCGCCTGCAAGGTGCACCCCTACATGGCGGGTGTGGTGGCGGTCAAGGACGCCAATGGCAACATCCCGCCGGTGACCAAGGAGCAGTTGCCGTTCATCGGCCACCTCGGGGTTGATTCGCTGCCAGCGGAAACAGTTCTCTCCGTGCTCACCGTCATCGCCCCGACAGATGCGGACAAGGCGGCGAAATGGGATATCTTCACCGCCGCAAACGAGACCCGGCCAGCTACGCCCGGCGTGGGCGAGGTCTGGATTGACACCCAGTTCGAGAGGGTGCCGGGGCAGGTAGACAACCAGGGCATCGCCAAGCCGGGAAGCATTACGGTTGTCGACGCGGCTACTTTCACTGTGGAAAGGGAAATCAACGGTCTGGACCCGGATACGAACAGGCTGTGGAACAACCCCCACAACATGTGGGCGAATACTGCCCTCGACACAGTCTACAACACCAATTGGTTCAGCAAGTCGCTCAACCGGATTGATCGCGCCACCGGCGACATACGGGAGACTATCATCCCGGGCCAGGCGCCAACCCATGTAGTGACCATTCCGCGCCCGACTTCCACCGACTTCGGCGTGCTGACCGTGCCGCTGAGCGCCGAGCAGGATATGGACAAGATCCGGGACGAAGACCAGAGACTGAAGATAATCGGCCATTTCCCGACGGGTGTGGGGCGAAATCACCCTCACGCGCAATGGATCACAGCCGATGGTTCGAAGATCGTTGTCCCCAACGTCTTCAAGGGATTGGGCGTGGCAGGCTCCATTTCCATCCTCAACGCGGCCGATGGAGCGATCCTGAAAGAGTTCAACCAGTCACCTCTCGGCCTGAACTCGGCCTTGCTGCTCCCCATCGCGGCGGGCATCAAGGGAAGCACCAAGGCCTACGTAGCCAACGGCGCCAGCGGCCAGGTCAGCGTCATCGATCTGAACACTCGGACGCTGACAAAGAACATCCCGGTGACCTTCACGCCCAATGGTCAACAAGGCGGTCAGTTCACCATCTTTGACACACTGCAGTTTCCTATCCAGACCCCGGCTAGCCCGGATGGGAAGTTCGTCGGCACCGCTGTGCTGTCGTTGACCACCATCGGCAGGCCGCCGACCGGATCGGCGGACCACGTAGCCATTATCGACACGGCTACCGACAACACCGTGGCGTTCCTGCCTACTCCGGCTGGGACGCACGGGGCGAACTGGGGGGCTAAGCTTGGGGGCGGTTACTACCTCTACGTCAGTAACCAGTTTGCCAACGTCCTCACCATCATCGATCCTGATCCCAACGGCGATGGCAGCGCGGCCGATGCGGCCGTGGTGGGCACAGTACTTCTGGCTAATGGAAGCACGGGCGCGGGCGTCACCGATGGCGTTGGCGGCCAGGGGATCAAGCCCTTGCCGAACGTCTATTCCGGCTGGATTCAGGATACGGTGGCGCTTTCCGGCACAGGACAGCTCTCCGCTGAAGTGCAGGGCTGGATTGACGCGTTGACTGCCGCCCAGAAGGACCCCAGCTAGACTCATAGGCTTCGCACATCTCATGGCTTCAAACCGACTCGGTCGCCGACACCGAGTCGGTCTCTTTTCGCGCCGCGCGCCGGGGCGGCATCCTTCATCGATAACCCCCCTAAATCCCCCCGTACACGGGGGGACTTCTCGTGGGCTCGCCCGTACACGGGGATATTTTTGGTGGCCTTGCCTGTTCTTGGGGGGCTTTTGACTCCCTCCCCGTGGACGGGGAGGGTTGGGTGTATGGCTTCTCGGGCGGCACGTGGAACAGACTCCCTCCCCGTGGACGGGGAGGGTTGGGGTGGGGTATTCGTCGAGACGCGCTCACTCCCACTACAGTGTTATAATAGACGACGATTGTGGCTGCAGGAGCGAAGCGCTAATGGATGACCCTCATTCTGTCCGAGCAAAGCTCGCGGCCGATCTCTCCGGCGTGCGGAAGGGAACGCGGGTGATCGTGCTGCCCCCCTTTAGTCCCCCCGTTCACGGGGGAGAAATTCGGAGGCGGGTGCTCACGGGGGCAGAAATCCGAAGGCGGCCGTACACGCCGGTGCGCATTCGGAGGCGGACGGCCTTGGGGGGACAATTGTTCCCTCCCCGTGGACGGGGAGGGTTGGGGTGGGGTATTCGTCGAGACGCGCTCACTCCCACTACAGTGTTATAATAGACGACCATTGTGGCTGCAGGAGCGAAGCGCTAATGGATGACCCTCATTCTGTCCGAGCAAAGCTCGCGGCCGATCTCTCCGGCGTGCGGAAGGGAACGCGGGTGATCGTGCTGCCCCCCTTTAGTCCCCCCGTTCACGGGGGGAGAAATTCGCAGGCGTCCGTTCACGGGGGCAGAAATCCGAAGGCGGCCGTAGACGCCGCCACGGATTCGGTGGTGGCAGGTTCTGGCGGGGCAGCTATTCCCTCCCCGTGGACGGGGAGGGTTAGGGAGGGGTCTTTCCCCATCGAAGATCTGCGTCCTGGGAATTTGGTCTTCTCCCGTGATGGCCAACCTCGTTGCCTGCTCCGGGTAGTCCGCAAGCTCTATTCAGGCGTCATGATCGGTATCAGGCAGGCCCACTCGCCCGAAGCCCTATGGGTGACGGGCGACCACCGCGTCTTGGGTCGTCGCCGCGCGCAGTCCTATGGGGGAGAAAGCAGTTGGCGGCATGTGCCGAAAGAGAACTTCGCGCGAGCGAGGGACCTGCGCCGAGAAATGACCCCCCCTGAGAGGTCTCTTTGGAACTGCCTGCGCTCCCAACAGCTGGGCGTCAAGTTTCGCCGGCAACACCCCATCGGCCCCTACATCGTCGATTTCTATGCCCGGGGAGCTGGACTGATAGTAGAGGCAGACGGTGACAGCCATTTCACTCCAGACGCTCAAGCCTACGATGCCGAGCGCACCGCCTATTTGCAGTCCCTGGGTTTGAATATCCTGCGCTTCACCAACGTGGACATCAGGGACGCCCGCGAGGGCGTTGTGATGGAAATCGCGCGGGCGCTGGATGAAACGAGGCCATCCGACGACCCTCTTTGGCAATGGCGGCGGGCGGATAGCCTGAGAGTGGGAGACGTGGTTTGCTGCTTGTTTGGAGACCCCCCTAAATCCCCCCGTTCACGGGGGGAGTTTGACGCGCTCCCCGCTTCACGGGAGGACTTTGACGCGCTCCCCGCTTCACGGGGGGACTTTGACGCGCTCCCCGCTTCACGGGGGACTTTGACGCGCTTCCCGCTTCACGGGAGGACTTTGACGCGCTCCCCGCTTCACGGGGGGACTTTGACGCGCTCCCCGCTTCACGGGAGGACTTTGACGCGCTCCCCGGTTCACGGGGGGACTTTGACGCGCTCGCCGGTTCACCTGGGGACTTTGACTCCCTCCCCGTGGACGGGCAGGGTTGGGGTGGGGCATTCCTCGGCCCCGCCGGAATCGTTTCCATAGGGCGAGAAGAGACCGAAGAGGAAGTCCACGACCTGGAAGTGCAGGACGCTGGTTCGTACCTCACCGAAGTGTGCGCCGTTCACAGGGGTGGTTTCGGTGCCACCGACGCTAATCCAGAATTCGCTAAGCTGGCTGCCGAAATAAGGGCCGGCCAAGGGGGATCACATGACTGACCTTGAAAGAATCAAACAGGGGGTTATCGAAGGGGATATGCCCAGGGTGAAGGAGCTCACGGCAAAGGCCCTCACCGAAGGTGCGGCCCCGCTGGCGCTTCTCCGCCGCGCTCTGATCCCGGCGATGAATGTTGTCGGGGAGCGCATGAGGACCGGAGAGTTCTTCGTTCCCGAGGTGCTCCTGGCTGCTCGTGCCATGAAGGCGGCCATGGAAATCATCAAGCCGCTGGTCTTGGAGAGCCGCGCTTACGAGCCGACGGGGCGCATCATCATCGGCACCGTCCAGGGGGATATGCATGACATCGGCAAGAACCTGGTGGTCACGATGCTGGAAGGGGCCGGCTTCGAGGTAGCCGACCTGGGCGTTGATGTGAGCCCCGAGCGTTTCGTCGAGGCGGTGAGGGAGAAGAAGCCGGACATCCTGGCCATGTCGGCGCTTCTGACGACGACCATGGGGCAGATGGCGGCAGTGATGAAGGCGCTGAGCGACGCCGGCTGTCGCCAGAGGCTGAAGGTGATCGTGGGCGGGGCGCCGCTGAGCCCCCGCTTCGCCAGGGACATCTCCGCCGATGGCTACGCTGAGGACGCGGGCGCCGCCGCCGAGCTCGCCAAGGGACTGGTCGCCTCCCGGCGCGCGGCCACAGCTTAGGGACCGGAGGGAACACAGTAATGTCCATGACCCATCGACAGAGAATTATGGCCGCCATTCGGAAGCAGCCTGCCGACTGCCTCCCTTGGGGCCTGCGCCTCGACTACTGGTACAAGGCCCATGCTAAGGCCGGCACCCTGCCGGAGAAGTATCGCGAGTGGAGTATCTGGGACATCACCCGCGACACCGGTGCCGGCATCCAGGCCCACCACGGCCGGGTACACCAGGAAATCCTGAGGAATGTGGAGGTCGTGACGCGGCAGGAGGGCCGCGAGAAGACCACCGAGTACTTCACTCCGGTGGGGACGGTCAGCACGAAAATGGTTTCAACGCAGCGGCTCGAAGAGACCGACACCCGCCCTTATGAGAAAGAGAAAATGTTCAAAAGGGTGGAAGACTACCCTGTCATCGAGTTCATCGTGGAGAATACCGAGATCGTTCCGACCTACGACGATTTCCTCAGTGTGGACAGGCTGGTCGGCGAGGACGGGGTGGTAGTGGCCCGGATGGAGGCATCCCCGATGCACCGCATCATGAGAAACTTGGTGGGCTACGAGCGGTTCGTATACGAGCTACATGACAACCCGGACAAGGTCGAGCGTCTCTTCCAGGTTCTGCTGGAGCAGGGGAGGAAGATAGCGCGGGTCGCCGCCGATTCCCCAGCGGAGATCGTGCACAGCGATAGCAACCTGGTGGACGCCATCCATACCCCCAGGATTTTCGAGAAGTACTTTGTGCCCTGGTTTCAAGAGATATCGGAGATGCTTCACAGCAGGGGCAAGGTCCTGCAGTGCCACACCGATGGGGAGCTGCGACGCCTCCTGCCGTTTTTTCCCAGGACCGGGATAGACGTGGCGGAAGCCTTCAGCCCGCCGCCCATGACCTCGTGCACGGCCTCCGATCTCAGGGCCGCCTGGGGAGACAGGATAACCATCTGGGGTGGTATCGCCACACAGCTCTTCACCGATTCCTACACGGATGAGGAGTTCGATGACTATGTGCTGAGCCTCTTCAAGGAGATAGCGCCGGGCTACAACTTCATCGTCGGCGTGGGAGACAACGTTCCCGTGGCGGCGAAGTTCGACCGTTTGAGGAGAGTGACGGACCTCGTCCAGAGATATGGCAAACTGCCGATGATGTCGTAACAGACCGACTCGGTCTCGGAGACCGAGTCGGTCTACGAAGCCCGCCCATTTGCTGCTCACGCGTGTGGCAACCTGGCCGGTATCTCCACTTTTATGTTGCATCCTTCCCCGGGTTCGGAGTGTACCGTCAAGGCGCCGCCGAGCAACCTGGCTCGCTCTTGCATTCCCGCCAGGCCGAGCTTACCGTCCCGGGGCAACTCGCTGATTGTCTTGGGCACTTCAAAACCCTTGCCGTTATCGGCGATGCTCATCCTCACCATGTTCGGTTCGAATTCAATAGTGATCTCCGCTTTCGTCGCCTGAGAATGTCGCCACACATTTCTCAGGGCCTCCTGCGCAATGCGGAAGAGCGCCGATTCAGTCTCTTCCGGGAGACGCCCCTCACTCCCAATCATGTTCACCCTGGTGGCTATCCCGGAGTACTTCGTTACGTCTGAGACCAGCCACTCCAAGGCTGGCAACAGACCCAGGCGGTCCAGGGCAACCGGCCGCAAGTCTTGACTGAAACGGCGCACTTGCTGCATCGTGTGGCTCGTCTGCTGTCGCAATTCCTTGAGCAGAAGGGTGTTCTCCGGTGACAACTCTTTTCCCCTCGAAGCGAGGATGTCTAGTTGGCGAGAAATCGCCACCAGGTCCTGGACAGTCTCATCATGCAGATCGCGGGCGATGCGCTTCCGCTCCTCCTCTTGGGCCCTCGTCGCCTGCTGAAGATAGTACTGGATATTCTCCTGCATCCGTTTCTGTTCCGTGACATCCCTGGCGACATACTGAAAGGCGAGAGCCCTGCCATCGCTCCGGACCATGTTGACCCCCAGCTGGACCGTGGCTTCCGTCCCGTCCTTCCTGGTTAGCGTCACTTCGGCTCGTGAACCGTTCTCACCGTCAAGCAAACGCTTGTGGACAGCTTCGACTGTGCGCTTGCCTTCTTCAGAGAGCAAATCCCCTATCTTGAGGCAACACAGCCCCGCCAGGTCATACCCGGTAAGCCCGACAGCTCCCTTATTGGCGCCGACAATGGCGCCTTCCAGTCCTGTAATCAGGATGGCATCGTGGGCGCTCTCGAAAAGTTGCCGATACCTTTCTTCAGACGCTCGCAATTCCCTCTGGGTCTTCTCCATCTCGGCCCGGTGTTGTCTCTCCTTGCGAAGCGATTCTAAGGTGATGTTCAACACGTTGCCCACGACAAAAACGGCGCCCGCCTCAAGCATGGCGTCCGACGGAGTCGGGGAGATGAGAGCCGCGCGAGGCAGCATGAGGGCCAGGGCAGCCAGCGAAGTGGCAACGGTTCCGCGCCAGCCAAAGGGGAAACCGGCCCAGATTATGGGCGCCAGAAAGAGGATTCGCTCAAAGCTGTCGCGAGGCAGGCTGAGGTCTGCAATCATGCGGGTAATGAACGCCGGGTACTCGAGGGCCTCATAGTAGTGGGGCAGAGTGACAAAGAGAAGCAGCGCCGCCACAAACCAGAAGCCGGGCTTACGGGTTGCGTCTGTCCACGAGTAATGCGCCACTTGGCACCTCAAGCATGGGAGATCGAAGCTCGCGCTGACTCGGTGAAGAACTGTCCACGAATAACGGGCCACCTGGCGCCTCAAGCATCTTCAAGCTGGCGGTCTTCGGTCGCGTCGTCGAAGCTGATCCACCCCTGTTTCAGGGCATGCACTACGGCTTCAGTCCGCGAGCTGACATTCATCTTATTGAATATGTGCCCCATGTGAGCCTTGACTGTGTGCAAGCTCAGACTGAGCTTGTCGGCGATCTCCTGATCGCTCAGGCCCCGGCTCGCGAGCCCGAGGACTTCCAGTTCGCGCTCGCTTAGCTCCTCAGATGGCTCCTTCTTCGTCCCTTTCGCAGGAGGACGGACAAATCTATTCAGCACCTTGCGAGCCACCGCCGGGTGCAGCACTGACTCACCAGCGCTTATTGCTCTCACCGCACTGATTATCTCGCGGCCCTCAGCGCTCTTGAGGAGATAACCTGCGGCCCCGGCCTCCAGGAGAGCGAAGACGAGTTGGTCATCATCATAGGCTGTCAGTATCAGCACCGGGATAGGGGGACAGAGGGTCTTGATCCTTTTGGTAGCTTCGATCCCATCGACCCCAGGCATGGCCACGTCGATTATCGCGACGTCGGGCTTCAGGGTGGCGGCCAATTGGACCGCCTCCTCGCCATTGGCGGCCTCGCCCACCACCTCCAGGTCTGGCTCCTGCCGTAGAAGGAGGCAAGTGCCTTCCCTCACCACCGGATGGTCATCGGCAATTATGACTCTGATCCTGTCCAAGCCTTCTCTCCACATTCGGCCACCGCTATTGTACCCCTTTTGACCCCCGGTCTCAATTGCATTAGTGCTTATGCCTCATGAGGCACGCCCTCAAAATTAGTTCTTTTGTTACATCGAGGATAGGCATTTCAAGGGAAGCCAGACCTGTCAGCAAGGTGATAACCTGATAGTGGAGGCAAGAGGACGGGGAACACAGCGACTGCAACCCTCGCTCCCACCCTCCAGGAGAGAAGGAGACCGAGCAATGCACGGAGAATTCGCAGTAGCACTGGTGCTGGCGATACCAATCATCAGCTTCCCCTTGATCCTCTGGTACTCGGATATCGACCGCGGCTACGCCGCTCTTTACGCGGCGAAGGAAGCATGGACCGGAGTTGGGCAGTGGGGAACCACGGCCGGCGCTGGGCAACGAGGACAATCCGGGCGCCAGGGCGAATAGGCAGTCTTCTCTGCGGGCGTCGCATCAAAGGCATCGGTCAAACAGCGTTTCGAAAGGGGGTACGGAAATGGAAGGCAACGTATTTGATGTGTTCCGGGTGTTGTCTCTGGTGGTGACCTGGGCTATTCCAGCGATCCTGGTGGCAGCGGTAGCGGCCTTTGTTTTTGCCGGGCCTGCCGTCATGTTGGCTGGGGCAGCCCTCCGCTTGTACGGGACCGTCCGCGGCAAGCTGCGCGGGCGGACAGCGAGAGCGCAGACCCAACTTCTGGAGACATGGCTGCGGTCGGTAAGAGGCTAGCTCGGTTAACACGGGTCACCTACCGAAGGTAGCACAGACGTCACATCCGAATGCCGTAATGGCGTGTGGGCTTCGATCCTTTGCAGTGGTCGAAGCCCCTTTCCTTAACGAAGGCTTTGTCAAAATCTGGCTCTCAGAACCACGGATGTCCCGACTCCATCCCGATTGCATGGGGATGCGTCGGGAAACACCAATAAACTCGGATAACGTTCAAAGACAGTGTCCTCGTCCGGGCGGGTAGGGCGCTCCTCTATCTCCGCACGGGGACGTGAGCATGAGACCCAATCGGTGTATCTCCGTGTCTATCCGTGGTTCAGTCTCACACACTGAATGCTTCTCCATGGTTCCCAGCCTGAGGCGGTGACACTCAGCGCCACCGGACTGCAAGCAACGCTACTTCTCCAACGCCGAATCTACCAACTGCCTCTGAAGTGCGTACCTTATCAACTGGGCCTGGTTGTGAACGTCAAGTTTGCCCATGAGCTTGGCTCTGTGGCCTACCGCAGTCTTCACTGCTATGCCAAGCTGGAGGGCAATCTGGCGGCTCGTCAGTCCGTCGACCATTAGCCTCAGCACGTGTCTTTCTCTTCGGGTCAGGCGTTCGTAGGGGTCTGCGGGGACCTGTGTCTTCCTCAGCGAAACATATTCCTGGAGCAACGTCTCCGTTAAAGAACTGTGCAGGTACATTCTGCCCGCATGAACGGCCTTAATGGCGGAAGCTACGTCCAGGCTGGTTGCGGTTTTGGGTATGCAACCGTAAGCGCCGGACATAAAGGTGGCCGACAGGGTGTCCTTAACATCGCCATTGGTGAGGATGATCACTCGCGTTCTTGGCGCCTCTCGAAGCAGACGTCTCGTGACCTCAAAGCCGTCCAGGACCTTCATGCCGCAGTCGATAACGACCACATCCGGCTGGAGACTGCGTGTCGTTTCCACGGCCTGCCTGCCGTCGGATGCCTCACCTACCACTTCGATCTCGTCATAAGCTTTGAGAAGGCTTCGCATCCCCTCGCACATCAACACTTGTTCGCCGGCAACGAGTACCTTTATTCCGTCTGCCATACGTTCCTCCGGCTTGCCAACGCCATCGGCTCACTGATAAAGCCCAGGCTTGAGGGCTTTGAACGTCCAGAGTAACCGAACATCGAGTCTTCCTGTGCACCGTCTCTCCCGTCGCTGGTTCATCCTCCGCTTTGGACGAGCACACCCGCTTCGACATCCAGGGGCTCCGTTTTGTATTCTGGCTGTTCCCGAAGTACCGGCATCCGATTCACGATCCATCGGTAGACGAGTATCTGCATGGTAATGATCGCGATGACGATGAGGGACTCCTTCCAGTTGAAGAACTCGCGCTGTGGGAGAGTCCAGTTCAACGCAATAAGTGACACATTAAACCGGTTAATGATGACGCCAACGATAGTTAGAATGGCTGTGAACTGCACAAGCCCCACGCTCCTCTCCCGTACCGCGAAAACGAAGAGGAAACAGGGGAGGAGAACGAATCCAATCATCTCAGTGAGGAACCAATAGCCGTAAGGGGTGTTCAGAAGGTCCCAACGGTCTCCCTGGGCAAGAGCGATCATTTTCAAGCCGAAATAGGTGATCAGCACAAAGGAAGCGGCTTTGCCTAGACCAAGAGTGATGCCGTTAAGACTCGCCAGATAGTTCGAGTCGGCTTGGTCCCGAAGGAAGCGCTGGGTGAGGAAGCTCACGAAGATGACCATGCAAAGGCCAGCGGCTATGGCGGAGATCAAGAACAGCGCCGGGATGTATTGCGAGTACCACAGAGGATGGAGTTTCCCGGGAGCAAGGAGGAACATGGCGCCGAGGGCTGATTGGTGAAGCGTTGAAAGGATCACGCCGAAGATGGTGAGGCCGATAGTTGGCGCCAGGGCCCAGCGGCGGAGGTTCCTCCAGCCACCCCACTCCGCCACAGACGGGAAGAACTCCAGGAACTGACACGACAGGTAAAGAAATACGTGCCAGGCCACGAGAAACAGCACGGATGCGGTGCCGAAAGACATGACCATGGGGTAAGGCAGCCGCCAGGGGCGACCGAGATCGACAAGCAGGAAGATGACGGCGAAAAGATACCCCAGAAAGCCGACCAGGATGGCATTCTTGACCACCGGATGGTATTTCTTCAGTCCCAACAGGTACACTGCGGTCCCCAGGACGAACCCTGAGGCTGACAGGGGCACGCCAGAGAAAAGGCCCCAGTTGAGGAGGAGGCCCCAGGGCTGGTCCTGCGATGCTGCTGTTACAGCGCCTAGGCCCTGCGTGAAGCGAATCACAAGCAAGACGAGGCCGACGATGACGATGAGTTCGGCGATCAGGTTGAAGGGGGTGACAAGTCCCTCCATGTACTCGGTGAGAGACTGGCCGAGAAACAACTTCTCCCTGGCCCAGGATCTGGCGGTAGTCCTTTGTCTCGGATACCTGTTCATTGCTGGATGTCCTCCTTCTGTCGTCCGTTGGCTTCCATGTCGCCGTTCCGCTCCCGGTCTCTTGTCCAGGCGTAGAGGCCGCCCAGAAGACCAGGCCAGACTACCAGGACAAGGGGCACCGCGGAGAGGAACTCTTTGGTAAATTCTGGGAATGCGGTTGCCCCGATATCCGTCGGGAGTTTCACTTCTTCAAAAGGCACTCCGGAGACGTACAGCCAGTCCGTGCCGCCGGCCTCGTGTTCGCCATAGATGTGGTCGATGTACTTGTTCGGCTCGTTGCGAATCCTGTCCCTGGCGAGCTTGATCAGCTCGGCTCTCTTGCCGAAGGTGATTGCTTCGACGGCGCATGCCTCGGCGCAAGCGGGAACGATTCCGTTGGCCACCCTGTGGTAGCACATGGAGCACTTTCGGATAGCCGGCTCGGTGGCGTCGGAGTACTCGAAGGCGGGAATGTAGAAGGGGCAGGCGGTCATACAGTAACGGCAGCCAATACACAGCTCTTCGTCGTAGACCACCGGCCCTTCAGGGGTCTTCCTGAGGGCGCCCACCAGGCAGGCAGAGGCGCAGGCTGGCTCGGCGCAATGATTGCACTGTGTCTTGCGGAAGACCGCCTTCCCTGTCTTCAAGTTCTTATACCGGTTGACCACTGTGTAGGCCCGATCGTCGGGCCTCCTTTCCGTCCCAAGAACAGAGGGGTCCTCAAAGGGGAGGTCTGGGGCCGGCAGGTTGTGCACCCTGTTGCAGGCTGCCTCGCAACGGCGACAGCCAACGCACTTGGTCAGGTCTGAGAGCATGGCAAATCCGTTCGGCCGGTTGCCGACACCCTGGGCGGCCAAGGCGGTGAAGGGGTTTGCGATGACGCCTGACAGCACTGCGGAGGCCGCGGACGCCCCCTTCAGGAAGGCTCTTCGATTGATCTTCGTCACATTATCCTGCATCCCGGAATCCTCCTAACGCGGCGTCGAAGACAGGCAGCTAGCCACCAGAATGGCGATGCCCAGCACCATGTACGACAACGCAGCTATGACTGTCACGCGTCCCTTTCCTCTGCCGTACACCAGTTGCCAGAAGGCAATGAATGCGATAAGGAATCCGATGGCGATGAGGTATCCTATCCCCTTGGTAAAGGTCGTGAATTCAAGCAAAGTATCCAACCTGGCCTCCTTCCGTCACTTGTACAGATTATTCACCGGTCCGTGGCCGAACCTTCGCTGCGCTTGAGGCGGGTGACAAATTCCTGTCACCGATCTGCCCACCCGGGTTTGTATCCCCTCGCCTGCGCCTCCTTATCCAGTTCGGCGGTGACCACGCGTTCCAGGGGCAACAAGACTTGCCACTCCGCTCTCCTCAAGTCAATCGCTTTGATGTAACCATGGCACTGGTCACAAACGTATACGCGGTATGAGGACGATTCCTTCTGATCAGTAAGATAGGCCATGGCGCCGTGGTCCTGGTTGTCACAATAGGGACATTCCAGGCGCAGAAAGAGCCACTCGGCGTCACAACGTGAGCAGACCAGCCACCTGGCGCCTTTGTCCTTATCCAGGTAAGCGAAGTCCGGCTTGCCGCCGCAGATCGGGCAATACTTGCGCCGCCACGTTTCCTGATCGACCTCAGGTGACAGAAGCTCCGAACAGGCCATTAGGAAAGGCTTCAGCGACGCGCCCACTGCCGAGGCGAGGATCGCTTCGTCGATACCGCGGGCTCTCGCAAAGTCTGTCAGAGGCGTCCCTCGGTACCACGCCGCGGCGATCTCTGCCATGAGAGGCCTGTCACGGGCAATCTCTCTCAGACCATCGACCTCTTCCTGGGGGCCTTCGGAGTCTTTCGCAAACCAGGCAATGATCTGCTCGAAGACGGCTCGCGCCTCATCCCAATCCGGCGAGAACTCCTCGAAGGGCACCAGAGGGACCCCTTCGCACAGTCGGTCGCGCACCAATGGCTCCGCCGGGTTCGGCCTCACCACGTTCACACCGGATCTGGCCTCATTCTGGATCTGCAACAGCTCCCCATGAAGCCGCATGAAGCCGGTGACATGCCCTTCCGCCTGTTCCCACTCCCGTAGCGTATTCAGGACCTTGTTTCCTACTTCACCAGACACATTAACCTCGCGCCGTCCATCTGGCTAATGGACCTTTCAGCTTTCCATCGGCTCTTTATTCCTGCCCCCTCTGGCTCTTCCGCCGGATTACCCAGGACAACGCTCCGACTACCCCAATGGCGAGCCACCCTGACAGAGCTGGCCCTCCCCAGCCCATGTCTCGCCCCGCGAGTCGTTTTGGCGACTCAGGTTCCGGGGGGCCAGGGGTGGGCGCCAATTTGGGCTGCATGTACCAGTCCGGGCGCGCTTCCGGCGGGAAAAGAGGTAGGCTCTTGCCCGCCACGGCCTTGACATACCAATCGGGGAAGGTGTTTTCATCGAACTCAGGGTAGACGCCCAGGCGCGGCTTGTCAGGCAAGCCATAGATGTGAGGGTCGTCTGTCAAAACATACATCACGTGCAAGCCGCGGAGTTCGTTTTCGCCATACAGATAAGCCCGGGGGTGGGTGGCCGCCAGGCCAGCGACTCTTCCGCGGCCTTGTTCAACCATCATGGTGCGGTCACCGAATTGCAGCGCTCCGGTGGGACAGGTCTTAACGCAAGATGGCGAGAGCCCCTCAGCCAGTCGGTCCTCACAGAATTTGCATTTGTAGGCGACTGTCCTGGGTATGCTGGCTTTCACCGTGACCCTGGGTGAGATGTTATCGCCATCCAGCCTGGGCACTTCAAAGGGACAGAACTCCACGCAACGACCGCACCCGATGCATCTTTCCTGATCGGTGCTGACGTATCCGAGAGCGTGGTGCGTTCTGGCATAGGTGGGGCACACCCACACGCAGGGCGCTTCGGTGCAGTGCATACATGCCTGTCTCGTGAATAGCCACCTTACCGTGCCGTCGCGGCCGCCAGTCTCCTCGAAGCGGATCTTGTTCCAGGTCTCCGCTGACAGGTCCGGCGGGTTTTCGTAGGTGCCTCGATTGGCGGTCAATGTCGCTGGCAGTTCCCACCATTGCTTACAGGCTACCTGACAGGCGCGACACGCAATGCACTTGGTTGTGTCGAACAAAACGGATTTCTCTGCCATCTTATGCCCTCCTCACGTTTACCAGGAAAGCCTTGTATTCAGGCATGGTGGTGTTGGCATCCCCGATGTGGGGCGTCAGGAGATTAGCGCTGTCTCCAGTGACCAGTCCCACATAGCCCCAGTGCCAGGGGAGCCCGACTTGATGCACAACGCGACCGTTGATCCGTAGCGGCGTCAGCCGCTTGGTGACAATGGCTACTCCCGTCACCCGCCCGCGGGCTGATTCCACAATCACCTTGCTGCCGTTACTGATGCCCTTCTCCGCAGCCAGCGCTTCGCTCAGTTCGACGAACATCTCGGGGAAGAGCTCGGAGGGCCAGGGCAAGTTCCGCGTCATCGCGCCGGCCTGCCAGTGTTCGCTGACTCGGTAAGTGGTGGCCACGTAAGGGTACTTATCAGGCGTACCTTGCTCCTGCGGCCGCCATATCTTAACCGCCGGGTCTAGCTGGGTTCGGGACAGCAGGTTTCCCTCCGGGCTTTCCCAAGGTTCGTAGTGCTCGGGGAAGGGCCCGTCAGCCATCCCCATGCCGAAAAGCCTGCCCACGCCTTCCGGCAACATGATGAAGGGATAGATCTCGGCTGGCGCGTTGGCGCCAAAGCCATCGATAACATCGCCACTCCAGGCTTTTTTTGACGGGTCCCACTTCACGACGGCGCGCTTGGGATCCCACGGATTGCCCTTCAGGTCAACCGAAGCCCGGTTGTAGATAATGCGCCGGTTCACTGGCCAGCACCACGCCCAGTTAGAATTCAGCCCTATTCCGGATGCATCCTTCGGGTCGCGCCGCGCCATCATATTGCCAGCCTCAGTGTAGCTACCGGAGAATAGCCAGTTGCCACAGGAAGTGGTCCCGTCATCCTTAAGGGCAAGGAAACTTGCAGCCAGCTTGCCCGTGGCCAGATCATAACCGTTTATTTCCTGGGCGACTTTTTTCGGCTCAGGGTGCTCACCGTAATTCCAGGCAAGCTTGGTGATGGCATCGGCATTCGGTCCGCCTTGTTGGGCGTAGAGAGCTCTTATCTTGTCCATCAAGTGAACGGCTACCCACAGGTCATCCTCCGCCTCTCCTGGCGGGTCAATGGCCTTATATCGCCACTGGGCCAAACGCCCGCTATTGGTGACGCTTCCCTCCTTTTCATAGGAGGCGCATGCGGGGAGCATGAAGACTTCAGTCCCAATCGTCTTGGGGTCTACTCCTGGCCTCTTCCAGAAGACAGCCGTCTCGGTCTCCCAGAGGTCAACGGCTACCAGCCAGTCGAGCGTCTCCAGGGCCTTGCGCTCAGCATTGGAGTTGGGCCCTCCCACCGCCGGATTCTGCCCCCAGCAGAGCAACCCCTTGATGGTCCCCTTTTCCATGGCTTCGAAAAGCGGTATCCACGAATAGTTGCCGCCAGCCGGAATCTTGGGCAAGAACTGGTAGCCAAACTCGTTATCCTTAGTGGCGGCATCGCCATACCAGGCCTTAAGCATGCTGACCATGTATTTGGGCTGGTGCTTCTTCCAGTTGCCGCTCCTCGAGTCCTTGCTTACGGGAGTGATTGCCTCCAGGTATTTCGCCAGGGTGGGCTGCGCCGTGCTGGGAACAGGCAAGTACCCGGGCAAGAGATGGAATAGTAGAGCGAAGTCGGTGCTGCCCTGGACGTTAGACTCGCCTCTCAGCGCGTTAATCCCGCCGCCGGCAATACCCATATTGGCCAGCAGGAGTTGGATGACCGAGTAAGCCCGGACGTTCTGGCTGCCCACGGTGTGTTGAGTGGTGCCCATCGCGTACAGGATGGTGCCGGCCTTGTCTGGCTTACCCGAAGAGGCAAAAGCTTGATAGACTCTTAGCAGGACCTCTTTGGGAGTGCCCGTGACGCGGGAGACGGTGTCCGGGTCATAGCGAGCGTAGTGCTCCTTCAGGCGCTGGAAAACACAGGTGGGGTCCTGGAAGGTTTTGTCCTGTTTGGGAATACCTTTGTCGTCGACCTGGTATTGCCAGGTTGACTTGTCTTTGTAGGTTCTGGACGTGGCATCATACCCGCTGAAGACGCCATCGTTGAAGGCGTAACCCGGGTTAATCAGCCAGCCGGCATTGGTATATTCCCTCAAGTACTCCATGTTGTAGTTTTGAGGGCTCTTCTCGATGTCCTCTACGATATGCCTTATCATGCCTCCCAGAAAGGCGATATCGGTGCCTGATCTCATGGGCGCCCAGATGTTCGCCCGCGCGGACGTCCGGGTGAAGCGCGGGTCGACATTGATGAGCGTAGCGCCCTTCTCCATGGCTTTGGTGACCCAGTGGAAGGAGATGGGATGATTCTCCGCGGCATTGGACCCCATGATCAGAATGACATCGGCGTTGCCGATATCGGACCAATGGTTGGTCATTGCCCCCCGACCGAAGCTCTCCGCCAGACCGGCGACAGTGGGGGAGTGTCAGATGCGGGCTTGATGCTCTATATACACCATGCCCAGAGCGCGGCTCATCTTGGCCAGCGCGTAGCACTCCTCATTATCGTGAGCCGCGCCGCCAAGATGGGCGATAGCTTCGGTGCGGTTGACCAGGGTGCCGTCCTTCTCTTTCTCAATCCAGTTGGCATCTCTGGTCCGCTTGACCCTCTTGGCAATCTCAGTCAGGGCCCAATCCCAGGACTTCTCCTCCCAGGCGGCGCTGTTGGGCGCGCGGTAGAGCACCTTGGTCAAGCGGCGAGGATTGAGCTTGCCATCGACTGTCCTTATCTGCAGGAGTGCTTGGGCCTTGCTGCACAGCGCACCGCCGTTGATGGGGTGGTCAGGGTAGCCTTCGACGTTCGTGACTTGTTTGCCGTCAGTGCCCACCAGGATGCCGCAACCGGCGCCGCAATAGGCACAGACCGAAACCGTCTCCCCGATCTTCTTCGAAGGAAGCTCTCTGGGGGGTCTTCTCAAGACCCTTTCAACTTCCCCAGGCTCAATAATCGAAATGCCCGCTGTTGCGACTCCTCCTGCCTTCAGGAACTCTCTCCGAGTTAATGTTCCCATAGACTACCTCCTTCGATTAGACCCTTGTACACTGACGGTTTGACTCTGCCTGCAAGTCCGATAGTCCAATCTAATCGCTCTTCATGGGGCGGCTCACCTTTTTCACAAGCTCTCTGTTGGGGCCGTAGATGCTTAGCTCCAGTGGCATCTGGCCCGGGAGAGTGTGGCTGGCGCAGGCGAGGCAAGGGTCGTAAGCCCGGAGAGCCATCTCCACCCTGTTCAAGAGCGCTTCGGTGACTTCTTCCCCCGCCTTGATAATTGTCTTGGCCGCCTTCTCGATGGACATGCAGATGGCCGCGTTATTGATGCTAGTGGCTACAACGAGGTTCACCTTTCTCACGACTCCTCTACCGTCCGTTTGGTAGTGGTGGAAAAGGGTGCCGCGTGGCGCCTCCACCACTCCCACCCCCTCATCTGGAATAGCCGTGGGGATGTTGCGCACGTGGGGATCGGTGATCTCCTTGTCCTGGGAGAGCTCCAGAAGACGCTCGGCAGCGTAGAGCAACTCCACCAGGCGCGCCCAGTGGTTGGCCAGCGTCGCATGCACCGGCCTCCCCCCAAGGGCGCTGAACATCCTCTCATACTCGGCCTGGGCCAGCGGGGTGGCCATGCCATCGGCCACGTTCAACCGGGCCAGGGGGCCCACCCGGCACACGCCGCTACCGTTGCCGTCTACTAGCCCCTTCCAGCCTATCGTCTTAAGGAAGGGGAACTTGACGTAAGTCCAAGGCTCCACGTGCTCCGCAACGAAGTCGAGGTAGTCGGCAGGCTTGAAGCGAGCGCACTCCTTGCCCTGCGGGTCTGACACCCTGATTTCACCATCGTAGAAGCTCACCTTGTTATTGACGTCCACCAGCCCCATGTAGTAGCTCTTGATGCTGCCAGCATCGTCGCGGATGAGTTCGACATACTCGTTATTGGCGAGCACAAGGTCCTCAAATACCTTCAATGAGAGCTTAGCGAACTCCACGCAGGACCGGGCTTTCTCCTCGAAGCCTCGGCGTTCCTCTTCAGCAATGGCCTTGCTCACCCCTCCGGGCAGCCCACAGACGGGGTGGGTCGCCTTGCCCCCGATGACCGCCTGGATCTCCTGCGCGTAGGCTCGGTGTTTGATGATCTCCTTGCCAACGTCCGGACCTACCCTGGCGATGACTCCGAGGATATTCCTCTCAGCCTCACCGGCTGTGGGGCCAAGGACAAAATCCGGGGCGGCCAGGGCATAGAAGTGGGCGATGTGAGAGTGCAGCAAATGGGCGGCGTAGAATAGCTCCCGCAGTCTGATCGCCGCGGCAGGCGCCTCTACGTGGTACACGGCGTCTACGGCCTTGCACGAGGCCATGTGATGTGCCCCGGGGCACACGCCGCAGACGTGGGATACGATTCGGGGCATCTCTTCCACCGGCCTTCCTTCGCAGAATCTCTCGAACCCGCGGAGCTCGGGTACCTGGAAGTACGCGCTCGCCACCTGGCCCTGGTCATCCAGGAAGATCTGTATGCTTCCGTGCCCCTCCAGCCGGGTAACAGGGTCGATACTGATGTTCTTCATCTTGCGGCGGCCTCCATGGGCTCCAAGCGTCTGCGCTGAAGCAGGGACCGGCTCATGCCGAAGCGGTAGAAGCTTCCCGCCGGGTCCGCTACCTCAGTCAGCAGGCGAGCGAGGTCATCGTCCTCTTTGGCTTCGTAGATGGATGTCAGGGCGCTGAGCATCTTGGCTCCCTGGTCAATCACCCCCGGCAAGGGGCCGAAGCAGCCACGGCAGGGCATATTCGCCTTGAGGCACCGGAGACCGCAGCCGCCTCTGGTAGCTGGACCGAGACAGATCAACCCCTGCTCCAGCAAGCATGTCTGTGGGTCTGGCATGATCTCGTGGACACGGTACAAACGGGTTATCTTCTTCTCCTGTCTGACCCTTTGACACTCATCGCACAGGCTCTTGTCAGAGGCGAGTACTGAACCTGGGGGAAAGAAGGCTCCGGTTTCCAGCATTTCCAGGATTCTTAGCACCGATTCGGGTGGAGGGGGACAGCCGGGGGCGGAGCAATCCACGGGCACCACCTGATCGAGAGTGAGTACAGTGTCGTAGAACTCAGGAAGGTCCAGTTCACCTCCCGCTACTGGTGTCCTGGTCTGCGGGAACGTGGCCCACGGGTTGGCAGTGGAGGGTGTTTCCCAGTAGAGCCGTTGGAAGACTTCTTCCCGGCAATGGAGGTTGGCCAGCGCGGGAACGCCTCCAAAGCAGGCGCACGAACCGAAGGCTACCAGAATCCGCGCCTTGTCGCGAAGCAGACGGGCGTGATGCCACTGCTCAGAGGTGCGAATCGCCCCGCTGAAGAGGGCAACCTCGATGCTTTGGTCGGGCAGCGCCTCCAGATGACGGTACTTGAAGTCCAGGGCGAAGGGCCAGAGGACTGTGTCAGCGAGCATACCTAAGACCTTCTCGTTGCTGTCCAGCACCGCGATATCGCAACCCCCGCAGCTTGCAGCCCAATATGAAGCCAACTTCAGCTTAGCCATGGTTGCTCCTTGGACTATCTGGAGACAGCCGCCTCAAGGAGTTCCTTTCCTCTGGTATCAAGCTCGCTTCGGGGATGAAGAGGTCCCAGCTTGCTGAGACGCCCCGTCATCTCTTTCACCAGAGAGGCGAAGCGTTCCCCCTCCGAAGCCGAAATCCAGTCAAGCTGCAATCGCTCCCGCTCTATGCCGAACTGCTCCAGCAGTTCCCTGAGTATCGATATCCTCTGCGCGGCCTTATAGTTTCCCGCGGAGTAATGACAATCGCCCAGGTGGCAGCCGCACACGAGTACGCCGTCCGCCCCGAGCTGAAAACACTTGAGTATGAAAGTGGGGTCTACCCTGCCGCTGCACATCACCCGAATAATATCCACGTTTGTCGGGTACTGAAGCCGTGCAGTGCCGGCGATATCTGCTCCGCCATACGCGCACCAGTTGCACAGGAACCCTATGATTCGCGGCTCAAATCGTCCAGCCACGGTCCATCCCTCCGACGCCACTCTGTGTCAGAATACCCTCCAGCTCGGCGAGGATCTCATGGTCGGTAAAGTGCCTGGCAGTGATGGCGCCTGTCGGACAGGCCGCGGCGCACGTGCCGCAGCCTTTGCAGAGCGCCTCGCTAACCTCAGCCACCCTCTGCCCCTTACCGTTGATACGTATCGCGTCATAGGGACACAGGGGCACACATAAGAGGCAGGCGGAGCAACGCTTCGGATCGATCTCCGCGACGAGTGGATCGACAGCTACCCTGCCGCGAGCCAGGAGCGAGAGCGCCTCGGCCGCGGCGGCGTTGGCATGGGCGACGGTATCGGGGATATCGCGCGGCGCCTGGCAGGTCCCGGCGAGGAATATGCCCTCGGTGTTAGTGTGGAAGGGTCGGAGCTTGGGATGTGACTCCATGAAGAAGCCATGCCGGTCACAAGTGACGTGGAAAGTCCTGGCTACTGCCTCGCTGTCGGTTCGGGGAGTCATGCCGGTGACCAATACAACGAGGTCGACCGGGAGCGCGACAGGACGCCCCAGCCCGGTATCCTCCGCCTTAACCACGAGCTTATCACCCTGCATAACCACCTCGGCGCCTCGGCCACGGATGAAGAGCACCCCCTCCCTCTGCACCCGTTCATAGAACTCCTCGTATCCCTTCCCGGAGGCGCGGATATCTGTGTACAGCTCGTAGACCTTGGCGCCCGTTTTCTCCTTGACCAGATGAGCCTGCTTCATGGCGTGCATGCAGCACGCCCTCGAACAGTAGCTGTTGGCATGATAGTCGCGGGAGCCCACGCAGTGGATGAGAGCGACAGATTGCGGCGTCCTGCCGTCGGCCAGGATAACCCTGCCGCCCGTAGGACCGGTCGCTGAGCAGAGACGCTCGAACTCCATGCTATCGATGATGTTGGGGAAACGCCCGTAGTTATACTGAGGTAACTGCGCCGCGGGGAAGAAATCGTGTCCCGTCGCAATCACGATAGCCCCTACTTCCAGGTCGAGCTCCTTCTCTTCCATATCGTGGTGAATGCATCTGGGGAGACACGCTGGCTCGCATCGGCGGCATTCCGAGCAGACGCCGCAATTGAGACAGCGCCTCGCCTCCGCGAGGGCCATTTCCTGGTTGAAGCCCAAAGCCACTTCTCGGAAACTGTCCTTTCTGTCTCCGAGCGGAAGCTTGGGCATCGTAAGTCGCGGCGCTGTCCGCGTCTCGGGCGGAATGACGACTTGAGTATCAGCCACCAGTGTGCTGTCAGCGATCCGCCCCTCCTTCAAATCCTGCCCTCTCAGGTAGCGGTCGATGGACACCGCGGCTCTCTTGCCGGCGGCGATAGCCTCGATGACCGAGCCCGCCATGTTGGCGGCATCGCCTCCGGCGAAGATACCAGGCAGGCTTGTCGCCAGCGTATCCGGGTCGGCGGCGATGACGTTTCCTTTCGTCTTTACTAACTCCTCCAACCCGGAGAGCACGCTCAAATCCGGAGTCTGGCTTATGGCGAAGATGATGGTATCCGCCGGAATCAGGCGCTCCGAGCCTGCGACGGGCTCCAGTTCCAAGCCTCCTTCCTCATTGAACCTCATGCCGAGGAGGTCTACGCATTCGGCTGCGCGGACCCGTCCGTCAGCGCCAAGGATTCTGGTGAAGGTGCAGGACGAGTGGACAACAACCCCTTCGTCCTCACCCTCTCTCACCTCCTCGCGGTCAGCGGGCATGTCGTCCCGGGATTCCGGGCAGACGAGCTGGACCTCCTCGGCGCCCAGCCGGAGAGCGGTGCGCGCACAGTCGAGAGCGACATTTCCCCCACCCAGCACCACCACGCGCCTACCAATGTTCGTCCTTTTGCCGAGCTTGACATCCTGAAGGAAGGAGATGCCAACCAATGTGCCTTCAAGGTCGGCTCCGGCTATGGGCAGCCTGCGACCGCGGCTTGCGCCCACGGCAAGGAAGACGGCGGCATAGCCTTGCTTGAAGACGTCCAGAATGGTCAGCCCTTCACCTATCGGGGTATTGGTCTTTATCTCCACCCCCAGGGTCTTGATGTAGGTAATCTCCTTCAAGAGGACCCCGCTCGGCAGCCTGTAGTCGGGGATACCCAGGGCCAACATTCCGCCGACCACAGGCATAGCTTCGAAGACGGTGACTCCATAGCCCATCCGCACCAGGTCGTAGGCGGCGGCCATGCCCGCAGGCCCCGATCCGACGACAGCCACTCTCTCCTTGTTCGTTCTCTCCACGGGGAACGGGCGTCTATCCTCGGCGGCGCGGTCGGCTGCGAAACGCTTCAGAGCGACGATATTCAGCGGCTCGTCCACCTCCTGGCGCTTGCAGGCCTTCTCACATGGGCGCAAGCACACTCTGCCGCAAACGGAGGGGAAGGGAATCTCCTCTCTAATGAGACCTAAGGCTTCCTCGAACCTGCCCTGGGCAATGAGGGAGACGTAGCCCTGGACCTTGACGTGCGCCGGACAGGCGACCTTGCAGGGAGACTTTCTCTTATCGATGACGAAGGCGGCGGGCACAGCTTGGGCAAACGGCCGGTAGATGGCTTTCCTCTTGGACTGGGCCATGTCAAACTCACTGGGCACATCCACCGGACAGACCTTCGCGCATTCGCCGCAACCGGTGCAGGTCTTCGGGTCAACGTATCCGGGCTTCTTCTTGACCCTGACCCTGAAGCTGCCCACGTAGCCTGAGACGTCTACCACCTCGCTGTAGCTCAGGAGGGTGATGTTAGGATGACACGCCACCGATACCATCTTGGGGGTCAAGATGCATGCGGAACAGTCAAGCGTGGGGAAGGTCTTGTCGAGTTGCGCCATTCGTCCGCCGATGGACGGCTCCCGCTCCACCAGATAGACATGGTAGCCCGCGTTGGCGATGGTGAGGGCCGCCTGGATACCGGCAATGCCCCCCCCCACCACCAGGGCTTCGGGCGTCACCCGCACCTCTCGAGCCTCTAGTGGCTCCTGCCACACGACGCGTGCCACGGCTCCGGCGATCAGCCGCTGGGCTTTCTCCGTTGCCTCCACGATATCCCTCGTGATCCACGAGCACTGCTCCCGGACGTTGGCCATGTCGAGATAGTAGGGGTTCAGCCCGGTATCCGCCAGGACTCCTTGAAAGGTCACCTCGTGCACCCGGGGCGAGCAGGAAGCGACCACAACTCGGTTGATCCCCAGCTCTCGTATATCTTTCTTGATCAGTTCCTGCCCGGGCTCAGAGCACATGAACTCGTAGTGGCGGGCGACTGCCACGTTGTCCAGGGCGGCGGCAAAAAGCCGCACAGCCTCCACGTCCACGGTATCGGCAATATTGATACCACAGTGGCAGATGTAAACGCCGACTCTAACCTCTGTCACCTTCATCTCCTGACTCCAGCCGGGACCGCATCAAGATGACGAAGCAGACCGCCTACAGGAGTAATATTCTGTTCAAGCAAGAGGTCCTTTTCGGGAAGCCCCAGGGCCAGCCCCAACAACTGGGTAACAAAGAGGACTGGCGTGCGCAGCCGAACGCCCAATTGCGTCGAAATCTCTCCCTGATAGGCGTCCAGGTTCATCTGGCACGTGGGGCAGACGGTGACGATGCAGTCGGCGCCCTGGGCGGCTGCCAGGATGTCAGACACCAGCCTTATCCCGATCGGTCTCTCCGTTGTCATGAGAACGCCGCCACAACAGGTGGTTTTCCACAGGTAGGGCACAGTCTCGGCGCCGACTGCTTCTATCAGTGTGTCCAAGGAGGCTGCCAGGTCGGGCCCGTCGTATTCTCTATGAGGACGGACCGCCTGGCAGCCGTAGTAAGGCACTATTTTGAGGCCGGAGAGCCTCCTCTCCAGCCGATTTGCGATAGCCTTGAGCCCAATGTCCCTGGCGACCACGTCGAGCAGGTGATGCACGCGGCCGACGCCCAGGTAGTGCAATCCCGCGGCCCCGAGGACTTCGTCCAGCTTGCGCTGGAGCGAGGGCTCACGTTGCAGGCGGAGTTTCACTTTGAAGAGATTGAGAAAACAAGAGCTGCAGCTGGTAACCAGATCGCGATTCGATCTTTCCGCCAGAGCCAGGTTGCGAGCTGGCAGCGCCAGGGAAAGCAGGTAGCTCATTGATTCTATCGCGGCGGCGCCGCAGCAATTCCAATCGTCCAGCTCAACGAGCTCGGAGCCCAGCTCTCTCACCAGCGCTCTCGCCGAAACGTCGCAGCCCCGGGCAGTGGAGAGGAGGGTACAGCCGGGCACGTACGAGTACTTCACCGCTGTGCCTCCAGCTGTTCGACTTTGCGGAAGATAGCCTCAATCTGATCCAACTCTTTCACGTTAGCCCGGGAAGCGTCGAGGGACACCTTACCCTTACGCCACAGTGTGAAACCGAGACGAGTGTAGTCCACTACCTTCAAGCCTTTGGCTCTGCCGAAGAAGAGCGTGATCATCTCAACATCATGAAGTCGACCATGGCGGCGCACGGTGTCCCGGAATGCAGCGCAGAAATGGGCAGTGGAGCTGAGCTTCTCCATTCCCAGGCTGACAGCCATTCGCCTGAGAGTAGCCATAGTTTCCGTGCACGCGATCCCGCGCGGGCAATGCTGCGTACAGGCGTAGCAAGCGGTGCACAGCCAGAAGCTGTTGCTGCTCAGTACTTCTTCCCTCAAGCCCAGCTGGATCAGGCGCCATATCTGTCTTGGGGTATAGTGCATCGCGTATGCGGTTGGGCAACAAGCGGTGCAGGTCCCGCACTGGATGCAGGTCAGGAGTTTCTGCCGGTCGGGCGCAACCTCGTCAGCGAAATTGTGGTCAAGCATATCGGGAGTAAGTTCGAAAACCTTATCCGCCATATTCTACCCCAGTTCAATACCACAAGCGCCGGTGGTGCGCTGGGCAACTCACTGCACTATAATGCCAAGCACCGCCCCGTATCCGCGCTTCAAAATATCTCGTGCGTTCTCAGTATCCAATAATACTCTCCGTTGGAACAGATAATGGTGACCCCAATTTCGTTGGGCAAATGTCTCATTAAAGAGCGGAAACCGTACCATATACGATGTCCAATCGGGTAGGAGGGGGCCTCACGGCCCCCGTCCTCCCACACCACCAGACGTACTCATCGTATCCGGCGGTTTCCTCTATTGTTGCAACGCTGCATACCTTTCGGTCAGGCTGACGAGGTTTTGTTCCCTGAACCAGGCATAGGGCATGGCCTCAGTTGCTTGAGGGCTGCCCGCCATGCGCCACCAGCCTTTCCCCGATAGCGCCAACAGCCAAGCGCGCCACTTTGGCACGCCTCGGCCCTGTAGAAAGTCGGCGATCGGCTTGGCGCGCTTCCGCTGTTTTAACCGCACGCAGCGCAGCTTGCGCCTGATCCACTCGTCAAACCCTTTCAGGTGGGTCTTGCACTCCGCATAGCGGAAGTACGTCACCCACCCCGTCAGGAATTCGTTTAACTCGTGGACCACCCGCTCAAACGCTATGCCTCGGTTGCGCCGCGTGATCTCCCTTACCCGTGCCTTCACCCGCTTAAGGCTCTGAGGGGCTATCCCCAGTCGCCCTCCGCCGAAGAGCCGATGCCCCAGGAACTTGCGCTCCGCTACCGGTGCCACCGCACTCTTCTTTCGGTTTATGCGCAGGCGTAGCCTCTCCTCCAAGAACTTGGTCACGCTTGCCATCACTCGCTCACCGGCTTCCTGCGTCCGTACGTATATGTTACAGTCGTCCGCATACCGGCAGAAGCAATGGCCCCGCCGCTCCAACTCCTTGTCGAGGTCGTCGAGTAAGAGATTGGCCAGCAGTGGCGACAGCGGCCCCCCTTGCGGCGTCCCTTCGTGGCGCGCCACGCACACCCCGTTCCGCATCATCCCCGCCTCCAGAAAGCGCCGGATGATCTTCAGCAGGCGTTTGTCGCTCACCATCCGCGCCAGCCGCGCCATCAGGATGTCGTGGTTCACCCGGTCAAAGAACTTTCCCAGGTCGATGTCCACCACGATGCCCCGTCCGTCGCGCACGTACTCCATTCCTTGCCGCAACGCACTGTGCGCGCTGCGCCCAGGTCGGAAACCGTAGCTCGATTCGGAAAAGCTCGGGTCTAACAGCGGTTCCAGCACCTGGAGTATGGCCTGTTGCACCAGCCGGTCTACTACCGTCGGGATGCCTAACTGCCTCAACCCTCCCCCAGGCTTGGGTATCTCTACCCCTCGAACCTCCTGAGGCTGGTAGCTCCCCTCTCGCAGCGATGCAATTAGCTCCTCCCTGTGCTCCGCCAACCACCCGTCCAGTTCCTTGACGGTCATCCTGTCGACTCCCGCCGCCCCTTTGTTGGCTTTTACCCGTTTGTACGCTCGGTTCAGAGCCTGCCCTGAGCGTAGCCGAAGGGTTGTCTCCCTCGCAAATCCTTTCCATCAGGTCGCTCGTCAGGGCTCGCTCCCGTTCCGGCGCCGTGACCGCTTGCGACTCCTCGCGCACCCCAGTTCCGGTTCCGCCTTCACCGCCTGCGCCGTGGCGCACCAGACCCTCCCTCCACTCAAAAAGGCTCAGTTGGTATCCAGCGCCTTGCTGTCGCTCCACGCTCATCGAGTCTTCCCGTCTGCTCCCTGCAATTGAGGATTCGGCCCTTCGTCCCGACTTGGCGGGACTACTTTGGCCTCGGCTGACTCCTCCTTGCCCCTCTCGCACCGTTCCCGTTGCGATAGTCCCGACTCGCCGGGACGGACATGGAGGTCTCCCAGGGTAAGTCATGCATCCTTCCCTCGGCCCCCGCCGGATCTACCTGCGTGCGTGTCCGGATGACTATCGGGCCTCCCCGTCCCTTGCCGGGTTACCCCACCACGCCGGCCTTGTATCCGGTTTCTGTTCGTCGAGTCCGAGTTTCGCCTCCGGCTTCCTTCAGATTCCGCCTCGCGGCGGACACCCTTGCCTTCGGCTGGCGGT
>JACPQD010000049.1 GCA_016190665.1 Chloroflexota bacterium | reverse complement strand
ACCCCTGACCCCTGGCCCCCGATATTGACAGCGAGGCTTGCGGGCCTTAAGATTCGCATATGGACAAGCGCTTCTAACGGCGCAGGTACGGGACTGACGCAGGCGGGCGGATGAGCGCAGGGAAGCTTCTATTGATGGTGGCGCTACTTGTGATTGCGGCCGGCTGCACCGGCGAGACCCCTGAGGCCCGCGAAAAGAAGCCTCAGACGCAACAGAAGGCTGTTCAGGAGACGCCTGAGGGCGGGACGAAGCCGGCCGGGCCCGAACCGACCATTACCCCAGCAACTCGCGCCGCGACGCCGACGCCCATAGCCTGGGCAACCGTCTTCGCCCCGCCGCCGGGGCGGCCGCCCACCATGGGAGCGGGCGTTACCATCCCGCCCACGTGGACCCCGGCGCCGCTGCGTCTGGACATCCGGTCGGTGACCTCCAACCTCAGGCCCGCCATGCGCGGCAAGCTCACCGCCAGGACCGCTCCCGGCGCCGAGGGCACGCTCACCATCAATTTTCCGTCCGGAGACCGTGAGGAGCTGGAAACCAAGTTCGCTGCTGATGACGGCGCCCTCGAATGGGAGTTCGGTGTGGGACCGCAGCCCCAGCCGGGGACATGGCGGCTGGTGGTGACCTCCTCCCTCGACGACAACACGGTGACCCGTGAGGTGCGGGTCCAGGTTTTCGGCGTGACGCCGACCGTTACTACGCCGGCCAGGGCGACCGCCACCGCCACTGCCACCGCAACAGCGACGCGGACCCCGGTCGCGGCGACAGCGACGAGGACCGCCACCACCACCGCGAGGCCGGTCTTGGCCACCCCGACGGCGATCAGGACGCCGTCTCCCTCCACCCCGCCTGCGGCGACAGCGACGCCGAGGCCCTCGCCGTCACACCAGGTGACGGCGACGCCAACTGCCACGCCGAGGCCGTAGGCGCAGGATTCAGGACACCTTCGTCTTGCCTGGCGCCTCTGTGGCCTCGCAAGATGGCGCTCGTGGCATTCCAGGGTGGGTGTAGTCTCGATACGATCGTGATGAAACCCATCAATTCCCTCCCACATCAGGTCTTGCGCCTTTTCTGGTGGGTTACGCTTCGCTTCCCCTCATCCTGATTCCTCTTGTCCTCACCGAACGTAACCCAGCGCCCCGGTAGTAACATCTTCTGGTTCTTCTGGCGGGTCACGCCCCGCCCCACCACTCCCTGCGGACTCAGCGAGCATGAAAGCGATAGCATTTTTCAAACTTTTCCGACCGATTTTTGCAACTTCTTGATTCTCTAACGGTTAGCATATTGTCAATACGTCCCTTGTGCCACGACCGGCCGGGCAAACTTGACAGGCGACCAATAGCGAGAAGGTCAAGATGGGGCGCAGAAGAGTGGTCACCTGGCAGTTGAAGGGCGTGGTGGACGCAACACATGAGGTGTTTTGGGCGACCGTCGGCAAGGTGAAGACGTCGTTTGGAGTGCGCAGGCTTGCCTGCGCTTTGGAAGCGGCGGCAAGCCGCCGCACTCCAAACCCCCCGCCCGCATGCATCGCGGCCCTGACCCAGAAGGGGGAGTATGTCGCGAATCGTCAAGACCGCTCTCGCGCTTTGTTTCACAGTGCTGGCGCTCGCCGCCTGCTCGCCGGCTCGCGTCGCGCTGCCGGCTGCAACTCCTTCGTCGAAGCCCGCTCCTGTCCCGACCTTCGCCTCTTCCCTTGCGTCCCTGCGCGACACCGACGGGACCCCGCTCCTGGAAATCAGCCCAATAGTGACCGATCTGGAGGCTCCGTGGGCCATCGCTTTCGCCCCCGACGGGCGTATCTTTCTGACAGAACGGCCGGGGCGCATACGGACCGTGAAGGACGGCCGGCTTGAGCCCGACCCCTGGATGACCCTCAATGTCGCTGGCATGAACGAGGCCGGGCTCCAGGGGATCGCCCTGGACCCCAAGTTCGCCGCAAATCGCTTCGTCTACGCGGCCTACACGTACCGGGCAGACGATGGACGCCTGCAGAACCGCCTGGTGCGCTTGCGCGACGACCCGGCGACGGGAAAGGGCAGCCTGGACAGAGTCCTCCTGGATGGCATCGCCGGCGCCATCTTCCACGATGGCGGCCGCGTCAAGTTCGGCCCGGATGGTAAGCTCTACTGGACTACGGGCGATGCCGCGGACGAGGCGCTGGCCCAGGACCTTTCCTCCCTCAATGGCAAGGTCCTGCGTCTCAACGCTGACGGCACCATCCCTTCAGATAACCCCTTCCCCAACTCTGCCGTATACTCCTACGGCCATCGCAACCCCCAGGGACTGGCCTGGGAGCCGGGGACGGGTCGCCTCTATGAGACCGAGCACGGCCCCAGTGCCCGCGATGAAGTGAACTACATCGAGCCCGGCGCTAACTACGGCTGGCCGGTCATCACGGGTGACGAGATGCGGCCAGGCATGGTATCCCCGATCGCCAACAGCGGGAGCGAGACTTGGGCGCCAAGCGGGGCAACCTTCGTGACTGGAGGCCCCTGGGCGGGCTCCTTCCTTTTCACGGGACTGCGGGGGCAGGCGCTCTTTCGGCTGACGCCAGACCGGACCGATCCGCGGAAGGCAACGGCCTGGGAACGCCTCCTCTTCGGGCAGCACGGCCGGCTGCGGGATGTGGTGGAAGGGCCTGACGGCGCCCTCTATCTGCTGACTAACAACCGAGACGGCCAGGGGACGCCTCAGCCCGGGGACGACAAGCTTCTGAAGCTGACGGTGAAGACCCGGCTGGTGTTTCCTTAATGCCTTGCGAGTGAAATTGCGCGCATCAGTGGGCGTTGCTCAGTGCCTTCTGCCGCAAATCGCAGCTCCGCGCTTATCTTGTTTCTGGTCTGTCCGGCGCAAGTCTACTATTAATCAAAAATCTCTGTCAATAGGTCGATATCCTCCTTCGTCAGCATGAGAGTCCTAGGATTCGTTCAATGTTATGGCACCCCCAACTTCTATGTCATCTAAGGAAACGAATCTATCTCTACTTTCGCGGGATGGACGCGGCTGAAGATATCGCGATGGGCAGGGATGAGGTGTCACCGAGAAAACGAAAAAGCCGAAGGACCCCGATTCGTTCGTGGTGCTTCGGCCTTCTCTCGTGAGCCAGGCCTTTCTCTCTGGCTTAGTTGGTTGTCGGCTCCTAGACTATGGAAGCTTGAAGAGCCGCGAGGAGCTCCGCCTGGCGCAGATACTCTTTTCGAGCTTCCCCGGCGCTGGGGGCTACTTTTGGCGCCCGGGTCAACAAGGCGCTGTAATACGCCTCGAAGGACTCGGCGCCTACCCCTGTGCCGGAGGTCACGCTTTCAAACATATCGATACCTCCTTGTCCGAATAAAGCCTGCTTTTCGCGGTGCGCGGACCTGCCCTGATCACGGCGTTATCGGGACGAGGGCAAAAGAAAAAGGCTTCATCCCGACGCACTCGGGACGAGAAGCCTTTCAATAAGCCTGCGAGGTTAGCTGACGGGTTCGGATCGAAAGGATACCCTATCCGCCTGAGCGGAATTCACCCCGGATACCGGTTCCCCCGCGCAAGTTAGGCGCTATTCAACTAAAGACTATTGTACCAGCTTTCACGATGGCCGTCAAACCGGCCTCGAGCGAGAGGGTCAGGCACCGGCCCCCAACCCCCAGCCCCTGACCCCCTTCTAGGCCAGCAGCCGGATTACCTGCGATACGTCCGGCACCTCCTGCAGCTTGAGCACCAAGTCCTTGGCAAGCTCCGTTTTCTGGGTGCTCAGCGGTCTCGGGCCGAACTTCACGCAGTCTCGATACCGCTCCACCATCTCCTCTGTGGACTGCGGGTTCTCGGGGTGGCCCTTGGGCGCTACAATGGCCCGGGAACGCAGCACCCTTCCGTCTGTCAATTGTATCTCGGCGTAAACGCCTGCCCGGCTGTCATCCATGTAGGCGTCCACTTTCCGCGCCAGCTCAGCGTAGCGGCAGTCACGCAACGCCTTGTCCGTGAAGTGGGAGAAGGAAAGTTTGTGGTCGACTATGGCGCAGGCCACCGCCCAGGGAAGGCTGAACTCAGTGTCAACATGGTTTCTCGGGTTCTTGCGCGCCTCCCGAGGCTCCACCATGATGGTCATCCGCGTCGAACCGTAAACCCGCACCGCCTCGATGGACTCGTGACTGGGGCCATTACAGGTCACCAGGGACAGAACGGCATCCAACACCGGGTGAACGACCGCTCCACAGGGGTAGGCCTTGAAGCCGAGCCGAATCCCGGAATACCAGCGCCCCAGGTCCCTGGTCAGGGCGTCCAGGTCCAAAGGCTCGCTCTTGAAGAAGAGGGGGTACAGTCCGTATTTGCCGGTGAGGAAGTGATGCACGCCGGTCACGCCCAGCCTTGCCAGTTGGGCGGATGTTACGCCATTGCGCACCGCGAAGCCCATCTGCAGCCGGACGCCCAGGACGCCCTCTTGCTGCGCCTGGTAATTGCCCGTCGTCTGGGCGTAGGCCAAGCCCATGGCGTTCATGAACTCTTCTTCGCCGAGCCGCAGCAGCTTCGCCGCCGCCATGGCCGCGCCCAGGGAGGCGGGGAAATAGGTAGCGTTCCATCCGGTGTTGAGGGAAGTGGGCACGGACTGCACAATCCGTCCCTGGACGTCTGTGGCCAGCGCCACGGCCTCCAGGAACACCTTCCCATGTACGTTACCGATGCGCTCCGCCATCGCGAAGGCGGCGGGCACCACGGCGGTGCCGATGGCGTATCCGTGGCCCCGGTCCATCCAGTACTTGTCCTCATATTCGAGCGCCTTGGCGAAGGCGCCGTTCGCCAGGCCAGCCACGCTGGCCGGGACCCGATCCCCGAAACCGATGACGGTCGACTCCTCCCGGCCACCCAGTTCACGCACAAAAGATACGATCTGGTCTGAACCTGGCGCCCCCGCACCCGCCACCGAGGTGCCCAGCGTCCATAATACCTCCCGGCGCGCCGCGTCGATGGCCTCCTCCGGCAAGTCGGCGAAGGTCGTCTCCCGGACGTGTCGGACCAGTCGCTTCTCTATGCTCATCTCCATCTCCTCCTCCCTGATGCCGGGCGCACCGCGTGCGCCCTTTCGAGCATTCCACCGCCCAACGGCGCTCCAGTTACAGGCGCCCCTATGCCATCCGTCCCAGGGGCCGCCCGCCGATGAGGTGCAGGTGGAGATGAAGCACCTCCTGTCCCGCCTCCGGCCCCACGTTGACCACCAGGCGATAGCCTTTTTCAGCCACGCTTTCCTGTCGCGCCAGCTCTTGCGCCACCCCAACCATGCGGCCCACCAGCGCGCTGCCCGCATCATTGAGCGTCGGAATATGCGCCTTCGTGATGATGAGGATGTGGGACGGCGCTACGGGATGGATATCCCGAATGGCGAAAACCTCATCGTCCCGGTACAGGAAAGTGCCAGGTATTTCCCCGGCGCCTATGCGGCAGAAGATACAGTCACTCATTTCTTCTCTCTCTTGGGCGGACGCACGATGAGGACGGGAACCCTGGAGCAATGGATCACGCGGTCACTGACTGAGCCCAGCAGAATGCCGGTTATCTGCCCGGCGCCGCTGCTGCCCATGACGATAAGGTCGAAGTTCTCCTGGGCTCCAATGGAGCAGATAGTGTCGGCCGGCTTGCCCCAGGCGGTCATGGGAATACCTTTGACGCCGCTGCTTTCGAGACATTGCAGGGTGTCTGCTATCGCCGTCTCCGCTGCCTTCTCCACCTGTTCCTGCATTACCGAGCTATCGGGCAGTATCTCTCCGCCCGGCTCGCCCACAAAGCCGATGAGGGGGAGGCTGATATCCTTGACGTAGAGGACGGTGATTTCCGCCTCCTTCATCAAATTAGCCAGCCTGGCCGCGTATCTCGCCGCGTCCAGGGCGAAGGAGGAGCCGTCGGTGGCCAGTAGTATTTTGAACATATGCGGACCTCCCAATATCGGATATTAACATGGATGGACACCTTTTGTCTGAACCGCTGGTTAAGCTGATTACACTGATTGCGCAGATGGCGAACGAGACGACTCAGCGGAATCCTCTAATCTGCGCGCATCAGCGGTTCAGACTCTCCATCCTGTTTATCCATGTTCAGTTTCTCGGACTACCCCCTCGGCAGCCCCAGCCCCCGCCCAGCTATAATGTTGCGCTGTATCTCGGAGGTACCCCGGGCGAAAGTGGCGCCAACGGAGCTCAGATAGAGCCGCTCCAGGCTTCCCGCCAGGGGCGCCCACTTCGAGTCGCGCTGAAGGAGAGCGGGCAGCCCGACGATTTGCGTGGCCAGATTCACCAGGCGCGGTATGAACTCATCCCCGAAGACCTTGCTCGTGGAGGCCTCGTGGCTGGGCACTTTACCCTGGCTATGCATCCAGTACACGCGATAGCAGAGCAGACGGCTCACCTCAACGTGCACCGCCATCTCCGCCAGACGGTTGCGCACCTTTGGGTCCTGAGCGAGGGGCATGCCATTGCGCCTGGTCTCTTGGGCGTAGACCATCATCTCATCCAGGAGCCGCCGGCCGGCGGCGGTGTGGTCTATGCCGGAGCGTTCGAAGTCCAGCGTCGTCATCATCTGGTACCAGCCGCGGTCCTTCGTCCCCACCAGGGCATCCCTGGGCACGCGCACGTTATCGAAGAACACCTCATTGAAAGAGTGAGCGCGCATCATGTTCATCAGCGGCCTGACGGTGATGCCGGGCGTCTTCATATCCACCACCAGGGTGCTCAAGCCGCGATGACGGGTCGCCGCAGGGTCGGTGCGCGCCGCCAACCAGCAGTAGTCGGCCCGGTGCGCCCGCGAGGTGAAGATCTTCTGCCCGTTGATGACAAAACCATCGCCGTCCTCCATGGCGCGAGTCTGGAGGCCGGCCAGGTCGGACCCGGCGCCCGGCTCGCTGAAGCCCTGACAGAAGCCTATCTCTCCCGCAGCGATGGGGATAAGGTACTTGCGCTTCTGCTCCTCCGTGCCGTAAATGATGATAGAGGGGGCGACGATATCCCGCGCCATGTGCGTGGGCCCTTCGGGGACGAGATGATAGTAGGCCTCTTCTTTGTAGATGAGGTGGTCAATGGGCGTCAGTCCCAGGCCGCCGTACTCTTGTGGCCAGTGCACTGCCAGCCATCGGCGCTCGCCCAGCTTGCGCATGAGCTGCTTGGCGAAGGCCCACCAGTCGTCCCGGGTCTCGGCCCCCTCCTCGTAGCCCACCCAGCCCGCGGGAAGCTCTCTCGTGAAGAATTCCCGCACTTCCTGCCGGAAGGCCTCTTGCGCCGGCGTGAAACCGAATTCCATAGTGTACTACCTCTTCCCCGGCATCTCAATGGCCATCGTCACCGCTGTGGACTCTCCGAAGGTAGGCATGCAGCAGGAATGTTTACCGGCGCCGCCCACTACGATAATCATGATCTCCTCCCATCGCTTCGCCATATGGATCATCCCCTTGTCATCGGGCATCCCGTATCGAGTGGGGTAGTCCAGGTAGCGGCGCTGGTTCTGATCGGAGAAACGGCTCAAGTGGGCCGCGGAGTTCTCATAGATGAACTTCTTGACATCAGCCTTGGAGTAGCCATCCCCGCCGATTTTGTTGGCGTGCTCCGGCCCCAAGCAGAGAATGGGCTGGCCGGTCTGAAAGTTCATGTTGTTGCTGCCAATGCAGCCGAAGCCAGCGGCCAGGGTCTGGAGGACGCTCAGCCCCGTCGTGCTCACGTGGTCATTAAGGTTGTGGGGGCTCTCAACGCCGTTCACTGTCACCACGCTGGTTTCCCTGGAGAATCCCTTCTCGACGTGGAGAGGCTCCCAGGGGTTCTCATCCTCGTTCTCCGCGATGCAGTAGGTATACTTGGCAGATGTGCCCTGCGTGGCGCGATCGAGCCTGCCGGGGATGGCCCCGCCGATATTGATCAAAATGAGGCGGATGCCCCGTCCAATGGCGGCGTTGCTGCGCGCCCCCGGCCCAAAGGTTCCGTAGCCAGAGTTCATCTCCAGTTGTTTGGCTATGGGTCCATTCACGATGCAAATGGGCGCCACAGGGTGCGTGGTGGCCTGGATGCCATAGAGGTTGAACTTACCATCGCTCATGGCCTTGATAGCCGTGATGACCACCGGCATATACTCCGGCAGGCAGCCCGCCATCACGCAGTTGATGGCGATCTTCTCCACCGTCGCCGGCCCCCACTTGGGTGGGATATCGGCGATGACCTCCTGCGGGTCAAGATGGGTACCGCCCATCATCTTCAGGATTCGCTCGTAGGTTGGCGCCACGACGGGCAGGCCGTCCGTCCAGCCCCTGCCGTAGAAGAGGCGGTCCACCGCCTCTGAGGAATCTGGGAGCTTGAATTTCTCAGACTGAAGATCTACACCGGCCATGCGGTCTGTCCTTTCCTCGTACTACAGGCGTTCTCGCCTGTGTGATTCCCTTCAAGGATTGCAGCCGAAGACGGCTGTCCCACGCACCCCATGTTACGGGGCATCGGACCGGCCCGGTTTCAGAAACCGGGCCGGTCTTGTCCCGCTTACTCGGTCTACTTCGCCTTCTTTACGGGCACTGGCCTTTTCTCCAGCCCCAGCAGATAGGCGGGGTTCTTCTTGATCATTATCTCTAACTCCGCAGCGGTGAGCCCGAAGTTCAGCAAGGTGCCTATCATGACCCTGAAGCCCTCCGCGGGCTTGGGATTTTGCTCCTGTCCCAAATCCGAGCTGATGACCGTCCGTTCCGCCCCCACCTTCCGCACCGCGTCCACAATCTCCTTAGGGTCCATGCGATGCCCGCCGGGCATGGTCCCCCCGAAGCAGTGCTCTATGTAGGCGCCTTTGCCCGCCAGCTCCGCCATCTGATCCAGGGTAAGCACGTGGCCCGACATCGGGTGCGTAACCACGACCTTTTTCAGGCCGGCGGCCAGCGCGCCCTCCACCACAGCGAACTTCTCCTGCGGGGAGGTGTGCCCGGTGCAGACGGCCATGTCATACTTCTTGATGAGCGCGAAGATATCCTTCAACTCCGGGACGAGCTTGCCCTCGCCGTCGACCAGGCTGATGCCCACGCCGGGTATCCCCTTCTGTTTCATATTGAACGCGGCGGTATGGGTTGGCATCCAGCAGATCTTGGCGCCCAGCTTCCCCGCCACGTCCAGGGCATCTTTGTTCAGCCCACCCACCTGCGAGTCCAGGCAGATACAGCCGAAGATATCGATGCCTTCGATGACCTGCCGGACATGATAGGCCACGCCCGCCGTGGGGTAATCGTGGCTCTTGAGGACGATAGCCCGCATTCCCACATCCCGCGCCTCACAGGCGGCTTCGAGCCCGTCCACGCTCCGCGCCAGCCGGTAGTCCGGCCCGAAATGAACGTGGATGTCGATGGAACCCTCGAGAAGATCGTTGACGACAGACACTCATAACTCCTTTTCGAAATTGAGCTTTCAGCAGTCAGCCGAGAGACCGCAGCGGTTTCAAAAACCGCTGCGGTCTGGTTAACTCAACCCCAGCAAGTAGGCCGGGTTCTTCTTGATCAACAGCTCCATCTCCGCCGCCGTCAGCCCCAACTTCAGCATGGTGCCTATCATGACTCTGAAGCCCTCGGCGGGCTTGGGGTTGGGCTCCTGCCCCAGGTCGGAGCTGAGGAAAGTGCGCTCGGCCCCCACCTTCCGCACCGCCTCCACGATATTTCTGGGGTCCATGCGATGCCCGGCGGGCATGGTCACCCCGAAGCAATGCTCGATGTAAGCGCCTTTCTTCGCCATCTCCACCATCTGGTCCAGGGTTAACACGTTGTCCAGCAGCGGATGGGTCACCACGACCTTCTTGAGCCCGGCGGCCACGGCGCCTTCCACCAGGGCGAACTTCTCCTGCGGCGAGACGTGCCCGGTGGCCAGTATCATGTCATACTTCTTGACGAGGGCGAAGATGTCCTCCAGTTCGGGGAGGAGCTTGCCCTTGTCATCGATGAGGCTGATCCCCTTGCCCGGTGTTCCCTTCTGCTTCATGGCGAAGGCCGCAGTATGGGTGGGCATCCAGCAGATCTTGGCGCCCAGCTTCCCGGCCACGTCCACGGCATCTTTGTTCAGCCCGCCTATCTGTCTGTCAAGGCAGATAGCCCCGAAGACCTGGATATCGTCGACAACCTGTTGGACATGGTAGGCGACGCCCGCCGTGGGATAGTCGTGGCTCTTGAGAACGATGGCCCGCATTCCGACCTCTTGGGCTTCGACGGCGGCGTCCAGCCCGTCCACGCTGCGTATCTGGCGATAGTCCGGGCCGAAATGAATATGGAGATCGATGGAACCCTTCAGAAGATCGTTGACAGCAGTCACTCAATAACTCCTTTTGAAATTAAGCCGTCAGCGGTCAGCTATCAGCTCTCAGCTTGCTGACTGTTGACCGCTGAACGCTGACAGCTCGTTACGCAAAAATCGGCTTCGGCTTGAAGGTCCCCTTCTGCTCCGGGGCCTTGCCGCGGAACTCCTTGCCGAGCTTCTCGCGTGGGGTGGTCAGCACGTAGATTATGTCGTC
This sequence comes from Chloroflexota bacterium, assembly GCA_016190665.1. Lineage (GTDB taxonomy): Bacteria > Chloroflexota > Dehalococcoidia > JACPQD01 > JACPQD01 > JACPQD01. The sequence continues at coordinate 759 of JACPQD010000049.1, read as the reverse complement.
CACTGCCTTCTCCGCCTTGGCCCAGACCTCCTTTTCAGAGAGGCCGCCCATGGGGTGAGAGGGAGTGACGATAGGCAGAGTGGGGATGCCCAGCACCTCCGCCTCGGCCCGGCCCAGGGACGCGAACTCGTCGGTGCAAACGGTGGCTACGGGGATGCCCTTCTTCTCCAGGGCCACAGAGTCGTGGATACTCCACGACGTGCAGGAGCCTCAGTCCCCGATGCCGTTCACCACGGCGTCGCACTTGTCGGCAAGCTCGTTGATGAGGGTCTCCCCGGCGTCGGCGGTGGTCGACGTGGGGCCGCGGTACTTGCGACGGTACATGGTGCCTGCCAGCCTGAAGCGCTCCTTCAGCAGCTCCTCGACTCGGTGAAGGAAAAGGTCGGCGTTGGGCTTGTTGTTCTCCAGGAACCCGATGAACTTGCCATTCAAGTCGGCAAGCCGCGGGGCCATGGGTTGCTCCGGCACGTCTGCCTTGGCCGTGGGGTCCAGGACGAAGATGTAGTCGTTTGCGGCAGCCATGCATACCTCCTTCGGCCCGGATTCTTCCGGGTCCGTCTTCCGTTAACGCGCCGATGTTACGCCTTTGGAGGCGGGTTGTCAAGTTTCACCAAGGGGCCCCAAATCCGTGAGTAATCTGGCGCAGTCGGGTTGTGGTGGCAAGACGGGGTCGTTTTTGGCCTCCTGGTGGGGCGGTCGTCGGTCAGAAGAACCGTTTGGGGCTGAAGAACGCGTCTTCTGCGCCGGGTCGCCACCGTT
>JACPQD010000044.1 GCA_016190665.1 Chloroflexota bacterium | reverse complement strand
GAGAGCAGTGAGCCCCGGAGCAACCGTCCATGTCCCATGAGGACATGTTCCAGTCCCCGCTGCTCGGCGATGAACTTGGAAGCCCCTTTTCGAAGCTGGCTGGCCTGGTCAGGATTCATCGGAACACTTCTATATTATACACAGTGTTCTGATTATAAACCAAAATGAAACCGATGTCAAGACCCTCCCAACATCGGTTTGAAAAACCCGTTCCCTAATTCAAATCATGGCCACTTTTCTTATGGTGAAACTTCAGACGGTCTGTTTCCCCGAACCACTTTCGCTGGAACCAGAGCGCCACATTCACCAGGCTTATCAGGGCAGGCACCTCCACCAGCGGCCCCACGACGGCGGCAAAAGCTTGCCCGGAACCGCTGCCGAAGACGGCTACGGCTACAGCGATGGCCAGCTCGAAGTTGTTGCTTGCGGCTGTGAAGCCAATGGTGGCTGTCTTCGAGTAATCGGCGCCGATCCGCTTGCCCATCCAAAAGGATACCAGGAACATGACGACGAAGTAGATAAGGAGCGGGATGGCGATCCGGACTACGTCGAAGGGCAGGGCGACAATAACCTCACCCTTGAGGGAGAACATCACCAGCGATAGAGTCACCAGAATGGTCGGGAAGCTGTCTGTGTGACCTGATCCCCCCATCTTCTTCTAGGGCGAACTAGCCCACGCTCACTTCTTTCGACGATTTCCCCCAATCACTCGGGGTATCTCTCCCATGTCAAAGGTGGGCGTTTGCCCCATGAAGACTGATCTCGTCGCGTCACTGCCCAGCTGGAGAAGAGGGCGGTTTGGAGGTCGTAAGTCCACATCTCAGCCCGGGTCGTCACCATAAGTGGGAGAAAACATGCAGACTGTCTTGCCTTTGTCCGGGGTCAGTCCTGATAATGGGGTGCAAAAAATATTGACAAATACAGGTTATTATATTGACAATATGGGGTGACATATTATAGACTGAGGGGGCGGTAATTTGTGGAGGAGGTGTACATACTCGATCCATATTCGACTAAGGCCATCGCGATCAGCAAGTACTATAGGGAGGTGAAGACCGTGTTCTCCAGATGGGGGAAATGGCACGTCGGTACGGCAGGCATCATCCTTCTCGCTTTCCTCGCTTCATCAGGCATAGCCCTGAGCCAACAGTTCTCTCAAAGCTGGCCTCCTGTCCAGGTGACCATGTCAGCCAGCGGCAGCGGTGACAGCATCCTCTACAGCGTAACGCTTAAGAACGTCACTTCCTCTGACGTGGTAGATATTTTCGTCGCCGGGTCTCTCCCCCAGGGAGCCGCCTTCGTCGCTGCGGCCAATACGCCCGCGGGCAGTTGGTTCCGTGGCTTCGAGGCAGCGGACACAGATATCCAGGCCGCGGTGTGGCTGGCCAGCCGGCTTCCCGCCGGTGGCTCGCTGGGGCCCTTCGTTTACGCGGTCGGTAAAGGGCAAGCAGCGGACCTGAATGCTCACGCCTGGGTCCATTTCCGCCAGCCCGCCGACGGGACGGCTGTCTCCGCCGATGCGGACCCGACCCTGCTGCCTCCCTGGGGTATCGAAATCGGGGGGAGGTTTCATGTCATCCATGCGGACAGACTCGCCCTGACGTGCAACACCTGTCACGGCGCCCGGGCAGCCGACTATGCTGACCCCCTGGCCCAGGTGTCCAACCCGGTAGACAAAACGGCTTGTCTGGCCTGCCACCAATCAGGCGGCCCCAGGCCCTTCTATGGGCAATAGCCGCAGCGCCAGACAATAGATTAGGAGGTCGGAGATGCAGGTAACACGCCGTAATTTCATCAAGGGCGCTGGGGTGGCGGGGGCGGCCATGGTCGTCTTTGGCCCAGTGGAACTGAGAACGTTGATGACAGCCACCGCCAACGCTGGTCTGGCTGAAAGCTGGGTGGCCTCAGGATGCAATGGGTGCGTCGGGTGGTGCCCGGTCAATGTCAGGGTGGTGAATGGGAAGGCGGTCAAGATCAAGGGGAACCCGAACTCTAAGTGGACGGGAGGCCAACTCTGCCCCAGGGGTCTCCTGAACCTTCAGATCCTTTACGATCCTGACAGGGTGAAGGCGCCGCTCAAACGCACTAATCCCTTGAAAGGCAGGGATCAGGACCCCGGCTGGGTGGAGATAAGCTGGGACGAGGCGCTGAACACCATTGCGGAGAACCTCGCCACCTTGCGAGACAACGGAACTCCGGAGAGGTTCGCCATCTTTCGAGGGCGTTATGACACCCTTTCCGCGGACCTTCTCTACGGTCGGCTCGCCAAGGCCTACGGCACGCCCAACGCCATATCCCACAGCGCGTTGTGCGCCGAGACTACCAAGTCAGGGAACTGGTACGCTGCGGGGAGATACGCCTACAGCGCCTTCGATTTCGAGGACACCGCTTACATCCTCAGCTTCGGTGTAGCGTTCCTGGAGGCTCATCGCCCCACCACCGGGTTGCTGGCCGCCTGGGCGGCGGCACGGGGCCGGAGACCACACCGGGTCAAGACGGTGGTAGTGGACCCCCGTTACTCGGTTACCGCGGCCAAGGCTGACGAATGGATCCCCATAAACCCGGGGACGGATGGCGCGCTTGCCTTGGGCATGGCCCATGTGATCCTGACGGAAGGGCTATGGGACAGGAAGTTCGTGGGGGACTTCATCAGTTCGGAGCACGGTTTCATCACGGGGCAAGAAGTTGACGTCGCTGCCTGGAGGGATGCCTACACCGCAGGCCTTATCGATTGGTGGAACATCTTCTTGAAGGACTTCACCCCCGCTGAGGCGGCCCGGAACACAGGCATACCGGAAGAGACCATTGTAAGACTGGCAGAGGAGTTCGCCACCTCCAAACCAGCGGTGACGCTGCGCGGGCGTGGGAGCGAAGCATGGCCGGGCAATGGCACCTACAACTCCTATGCCATCTTTGTTCTCAACGGCCTGGTTGGCAGTGTGGAAGTGAAGGGTGGAATCACCCATACTCCAAGCGTTAGCTATTCGCCCGAGCCGATTGCACTGTCCCAGGACGAAGTGGCCAAGACGGGTACGGCGAGGCCGAGGATAGACGAGAAAGGGACCGTCAAATTCCCGCAAGCGGATGTGATCACCAATAATGCAGCGGATAACATACTGAAGGATTACCCTTATCCCATCGAGGTGGCTTTGGGATGGTGGAACAACTGGGCTTTCTCCGCGCCGGGCTGCACTCGCTGGGAGGAGGCGTTGAGGAGGATCCCCCTGGTGGTGCACCATACCACGCACATCAGCGAATGGAGTGTCTATTCGGACATCGTTTTGCCGGCCAAGACCTACCTGGAAAAGTGGGGCGCGGGCAATCCAGCGGGAGGCGCCTCCTTCCACGCCGGGGCGACGCTCTTTCAGCCGGTGGTAGAGCCCCTGTACGATACGAGAAGCGAGGCCGAACTGGCCCTCGAGCTGGGCAGGAAACTGGGAGAATTCTACCCCAGCGTTGCGAAGTCCTTCGAAGGGATTGGTGGGCGCTTCGGTGATACCATCGAAGGCTACACCAAAGCGCGCATGGAGGCCTTCTGGAAGCCCCTGCCTGGCGGATGGGATGAGTTGCGAGCTAAGGGAACAGTGAACGTCGGACCGTACAAACCCAAATGGGAGTTCAGCACTCCGTCCAAGAAGTTCGAATTCTTCTCAGGGACTTTGAAGGAACTCTTCGAGAAGAAGAAGGTGACGGAGAAGGACCTGGAAACCTATCGGATCAACGCGAGGGGAGACCTCGTTTTCGTTCCACATTACGAGTCCCCCGTCTTCATAGGCGAAGCGTCCAAGTTTCCCCTGGTGCTTATCAGCTACAAGAACGCGTTGAACCAGGAGGGAAGGAGCCAGAATGCCCCCTGGGCCCAGGAGATGTACCTCGCCCCGCTTTACGGCGACGGCTGGACAAATTTCGCGGAGATGAATCCTGCGACGGCCCAGAAGTACGGCATCTCGGATGGGGCGATGGTGTATGTCGAGTCGGAAGTGGGCCGGGTAAGAGCCAAGGCTAAGCTTTCGGAGGGCATACACCCGGAAGTCGTGGCTATGTGCTTTGGCCAGGGGCATTGGGCCTACGGTCAGTCGGCGAAGGGTAAAGGGGCTAACCCCAACGAAATAACCGGCGTGATGTACGAGCACATCACGGGCATGGCGGCCTACTTTAACACCCGCGTCAAAGTGTACAAGGCCTAAGGAGGTAGAAGGACGTGCCTAGATATGCCATGGTCATCGACCTTGAGAGATGCGCTGCCTGCCAGGCGTGCGCCATCGCCTGTAAGATGGAGACTAATGTTGCCAGCACTACGCCGGAGACTTTCCGGAAACGGATGATGAGCTTCAGGTCCAGGGTAGTGCCTCTTGTCCGGGGCGGCAGCTATCCCACGCCTGCCGTGGAGCCGTATCCCCTCCTCTGCAACCAGTGCGATAATCCGCCCTGCGTGTCCGCCTGCCCAACCGGGGCCACTTACCGCCGGGACGATGGCATTATCCTCGTGGACTGGGACAAGTGCATCGGTTGCCGGTACTGCATTGCGGCGTGCCCTTACGACATGAGGTATCTTGTGCTGGAAGAGGAGGCTAAGGACTATCAGAATCCCGACTTGCCCCGCCCGGCCAGAGGCAAGGTGGACAAATGCACCTTCTGCGCCCATCTGGTGGACCGGGGAATGGAGCCGGCCTGTGTTACCGCTTGTCCGGCCCGGGCCAGGATCTTCGGCGACCTGAACGACCCGGGCAGCGCCGTCAGCCGCTTGCTGGCAACCCGGGAGAGTTCGGTCCTCAAGCCGGAGTTCGGCACGAAGCCCATGGTGGCCTACGTCAAATGAAGCCGATGACTGCGAAGTCTGCGATAGGGGAGGCGGCTGAGGCAGTTGCCGCCAAGGGGCAGGTCTACAGGGTTCTTTCACGTATGTACGGGCCACCTCAAAGGGACTTCTGTGACAGCCAGGCGCTCGCTTTGCTTCGAGGCGCTCTGGGCACCCTGGGGTTGGACTCCCTGCAAGGGCAAGTGGACAAGCTGGAGAGCTATCTGACGACGCCAGAAGGCGGGCTGGTTTTGGCGAGAGAATACGTGAGGCTTTTCCGCGGCCCGGTGAAAGCCGCCGTCTACCCATATGAGTCCTTGCACCGGGACGGCGAGATAATGGGCCCTTCGGCGGTGGCCGTCACCGAGCTGTACCGAGAAGCGGGCCTGGCGGTGTCCAACGATTTCAGAGACTTGCCGGACCATGTTTCCGTTGAGTTGGAGTTCATGCACTTCCTGTGTGCCAGGCAGCTTCAGTGCCAGGGAGATGGGGACGCAGAGGGTGAGATGCGCTTCGGTGTTCTGCGGCGGTCTTTCTGGAAGCAGCACCTGCAACAATGGCTTCCTGGTTTCGCCAATAGGGTGCTCGGAAGCACCTTGTGTCCCTTCTACGTCGCCCTGGCGGCCATAACCCTCGAACTTACACAAAAGGAACGGTTGGCTTTCTAGCGCCGTTCGGGACACGGCGATCCTCATCAGGGTAACGCAAACGTAGGGGTGTCCGTGAAACGGGCTGCGGTGGCCTTCGAGATCGCGCTGGTTTCATGAGTGTCCTCCCCCTACGCCAACGCCGATTCTGTCGCGGAGGTCTGGTTCAGGGCACCACAAACTCGGACCTTCTCTTTACCGCCTGGCTGTGCCAGCTTCACCTACGTCGCCGTTTCAAGCAAGTCGGCAAAGTGCGGCGGCAAGCCGCTCAGCCGCACCGCGGCAGCTGCAGCTGTCACGTCATACGCTACCCTGTGGATAGTCGCGTTGATCTCGGGGCCGATGTCTATCAGGGCGTAGGCTGCACGAGGGTCGCCGTCCCTTGGCTTGCCGACGCTGCCGTTGTTCACCAGCACCACCCCACCTGCAGTCTTGACGTAGGGCATGTGCGTGTGGCCAAAGGCGAGAACGTCGGCGTCTGCCAGGCGAGCCATCCGCTCAAGCGTCACCGCTCCTCGATCTTCATACAAGTACTCGTTGATCTTACGGGGGCTACCGTGGACGAGTAGCACGCGCTTGCCTTCGGCTTCGAAGCGGATGCTGGGGAGCAACGAGCGAAGGAAGACCTTGCTGCCCGGCGTGACGCGTTGCTTCGTCCATTTGAAGGACAGATCGCCAAGCTTCTGCAACTCAGGGTCGGTGTAGGCGCAGCCGCACTCGTCCTTGTCAAAGCCAACGCCATCATCGTAGTTGCCCATGACCGTAGGAATGTTGCGCTGGCGGATCAACTCGATGACTTCGTTGGGATAGGCGCCATATCCCACGAGGTCGCCCAGGCAGTACACGCGGTCGGGCCGGTGCTTATCGATCTCGCCCAGCACCGCCTCCAGGGCGTGCCGGTTGCTGTGGACATCGCTGAACGTCGCTATGCGCATTTTGTCTTGGCCTCGTGTCTTTCAGGGATATTGAAGGCGTTTCCGGCGCAACCTGCGCCGGGGCTCGTTTACTCACATGGATGGATAGGATTGACAGGATTGAAATCATATTATCCTGTTCATCCTGTATATCCATGTTAAAGACAAGGTCCTGGCCTAACTAACATTACCTTCCCTAAACCACCGCTTCTGGAACCACAGCGCCACGTTTACGAGGCTGATGAGGGCGGGCACCTCAACCAGCGGCCCCACGACGGCGGCAAAGGCTTGCCCGGAACCGATGCCGAAGACGGCTACGGCTACAGCGATGGCCAGCTCGAAGTTGTTGCTTGCGGCTGTGAAGCCAATGGTGGCAGTCTTCGAGTAGTCGGCGCCGATGCTCTTACCCATCCAGAACGACACCAGGAACATGACGACGAAGTAGATAAGGAGCGGGATGGCGATCCGGACTACGTCGAAGGGCAGGGCGACAATAACCTCACCCTTGAGGGAGAACATCACCACGATGGTGAAAAGAAGGGCGATGAGCGTGATGGGGCTGATGAGGGTGATGAAGCGCTTCTCATACCAGTCGCGCCCCTTCGCCTTGATGAGGACGAAGCGAGTCAGCATGCCGCCGAAGAAGGGTATGCCCAGGTAGATGAAAACGCTCTCGGCGATCTGTCCGATAGTGACTTGGACCACGGAGCCTTCCAGCCCGAACCAGACCGGCAGCACGGTGATGAAAATATAGGCGTAGATCGAATAGAAGACAATCTGGAAGATGGAGTTGAAGGCCACCAGGCCGGCGGCATATTCGCAGTCCCCTTTGGCCAGCTCGTTCCAGACGATGACCATGGCGATGCAGCGCGCCAGGCCGATCATGATGAGGCCCACCATATAGTCCGGGTAGCCGCGGAGGAAGATAATAGCCAGGAAGAACATAAGCACCGGCCCGATGAGCCAGTTCTGGACGAGAGACAGGCCGAGCACACGCCAGTCGCGGAAGACGCGGCCCAGGTCCTCGTATCTGACCTTCGCCAGCGGCGGATACATCATGAGGATCAACCCCGCCGCGATGGGGATGGACGTCGTGCCCACCTGAAAGAAGGTGATGAATCCGGCGACGCCGGGGATGAAATAGCCCAGGCCCACGCCGAAGGCCATGGCCAGGAATATCCAGAGGGTCAGGAATCGGTCGATAAGGGAAAGCCTGCATGGATCGGTGGTTGCGCCGGTACAGCTCATAGGTCCTCCGCGTTTGACTTTATTTGGGGCCACTGCCACTTGGTAGTGATTCTCAAATACGGCTAGAACCACTGATGGACACGGATGTCCCGACGCATCGGGATGCCGCAGGGAGTCGGGAAACTCGGATGTGTTGTACAAGGAACTCGTAGCGGCTTCCATAGTCTGTGTTTATCTGTGTTCATCCGTGGTTCCGGCCCAGTTGCGTTCCGTGGAAGCCATTCTTGCCTGCTCACTGGATTAACGGAGTGTTGGAGGCACAACGCTAACGGCCCCGTTGGAACATTTCCACCGGGGAGCCGCTGGTGTCCAGGTGGGACTTCAGCTTGCCCTGCTGTGAATGCACTATCTTATCGTAGACGGACTTCTTCAGAAACACAGCCGCCTCCTTCTCGTTGTGGTCGATGATTATCCGCGCCAGCTCCATTAGTTCTTCTTCTTCGAAAGCTATGGCTGTCTTTCTGACCTCGAGCATCTCACTCCTCCTCAGAGATTTCGCCTCGTAGCGCTCGCCCAATCACTCTCCATTCCGCCGGAAGGAAAGCGCATCTCTCAGCCCTTTGAACGACTGAGCTTGTGATAGACCGATTCCTTCAGAAATCTCATGGCCTCGTTCGGATCGCCGCCCACCAAAACTGACTCCAGAACAAGCAGATCTGCCTCTTCGAGGACTATTGCGTTCTTTCTGATTTGAAGCATAGTTCACCATTCTAGCGACCAGTTGGCCTCCCTACCGGGAGGCGCGCCGCATCGTTCACTCCCTCTTCCTGGCCATCCGGTCGTAGACGGAGCGCTTAAGGAAAGCAAAGGCTTCTTTCCCGTCGGCGCTATTCAAGATCTGCTCCAGCTCGGTAACGTCCGCAGCATCGAAAGCCAGCGTCGTCTTCTTGATCTCCAGCAACTGCTGCCTCCCCGGCTCACTAAGTCCCCGTTGTCAGACGAATCGGACAGGTCGGACTTCACTGGACCGACTCCTTCTCTTCCTTGTACAGGGCGTTAACGATGAACTGGGTAACCTCCGCTCTGGTCGGCACCTTGCCTTTGCAGACCAACTCCTCGTTGATCACCAGCCCTGGAGTCGTGAGGATAGGATACTCCATTATCTTCTTCATATCCTTCACGTCTTCTATGGTGGCCTCCACGGCCAGTTCCTTCACCACCTGCCGCACGACCTGCTCCATCGATTGGCATCTGGCGCATCCGGGGCCCAATACCTTGATATTCATTTCATGCTCCTCGATTTTACGCTCCGCCTGTCTTGACGACTACAGCACGAGGTTAAACAAATAGCCGGTGATCATTATGCCCACGCCTACGACGCCAAGAAAGACGCCGATCAACTGCCATTTCAGCACCCGACGCAGGATAATCACCTCGGGCAAACTCAAAGCGATGACGCTCATCATGAAGGCGAGCACCGTACCCAGGGCTGCCCCTTTCTCGAGAAGGGCCTGAACAACGGGAATGATGCCCGCCGCGTTGGAGTACATGGGGATGCCGAGAAGCGCTGCCGCGGGGACGCTCCACCATGCCTGTTTCCCCATGATTCCGGCCATGAAGTCCTCGGGAACGTAGCCATGTATGAGCGCGCCCACCGCGATGCCGCCCACCACGTAGGGCCAGACCCGGCCCACAATGTCTCTGACCGCCTGTCTCGCGTAGTCGATCCGGTCTGTCCAGGTGAGGCCGGCGTCGGCTATGCCTTCGTCACGCATCTTGATCTCGTACACCCAGTCAGCGACGTAGCGCTCCAGGCGCAGCCGCCCGAGGACCCAACCCGCCAGGATGGCGATGGACAAGCCGGTGGCGACATAGAGGGCCGCCACGCGCCAGCCAAACATCCCGAAGAGGAGCACCAGCGCAACTTCGTTGACCATGGGCGCCGCGATGAGGAAAGAAAAGGTGACCCCGAGGGGCACGCCGGATTCCACAAAACCGATGAAGAGCGGCACTGCGGAACAGGAACAGAAGGGCGTAACGATGCCGAGGCCGCTCGCCATTACGTTGCCCGCGCCTTCGGCCCTGCCGCTGAGGATGCGTCTGGTGTTCTCCGGCGTGAAGAAGGAGCGGACAATGCCAACGAGGAAGACGACGGCGGTCAGCAGAAGCAGGATTTTGGGCACATCGTAGAGGAAAAAGGCCACTGCCGAGCCCAGCGGCAATGATGTATCCAGGCCCAGAACGCGGCCAACCAGCAACTCGACTATGACGGGCAACGACTGATATGCCGCCACCCAGGCCAGCGCCAGGACAGCCAGGAGCGCTGCCTGGCGCCATGTTCCTTGATTCTGCCTCATCATCATCGCCTTCATGTCGCTGCTCCTTGCTTAAATGGCCGCAACTGCACGTTCTCACTCGAAGTCGCATCGACCCTTTGAGGGCTGGAGATGCAGCGAGGCAACCCCAGTCCGGCCGACCCGCTCAGCTCATCTTATCCTTCGCCGGGACCGCCATCGGCGCCACCGGAACACGCGTCCCTTCACTCAGCGCCAGGAACGACACCGCCGAGAGGCCAACCAGTAGCACCGCCCATGCCCCGTAGAAGGTAGTGAAAGAGCTGGCCTCGATCACTCTTCCCCCCAGGGCCGTACCCAGCGCCCCACCGCCCATCATGGAGAAGGCCACCAGCGACATGGCCGTGCCCCGAGCTTTCGCCGCGAACTCGGTGGTCATCGTCAGCAACGTGGAGTGGGCCAACATGAAGCCGCCGGCCGAGGCGACCGGCCACGGACCCACTCCGTCGGCCAACCACTACGGCGGCTATCCCGAAGGCTGTCATCGTCAGGCCGATGGCGAGGTTATCCAGCTTGAATTGCTGACTCAGGAAAGCCCCAAGAAACGAGAAGCTGCCTATAATAAGCACGCCCTCGACTATTACCACCAGGTACGTCCGGTAGACTCCGCGCCTCGGTCAGCAGCGTTCGATAAGGCACCACGAGTTCGCTCCTGGGGTTACCTTTATCCGCCAGGCCTCGACTGCGCACTATCAAAAGAGCGGTGATCACCGCCGATAGGAGCGCGTAGGCGGCGAACACCCCGCGCCAGCTCAAGAAGAAGGCTATCGCGCCACCCACGGCCATCGATAAGCCCTGGCCGAGAAAGGATATCCCCATGAACGACCCTATCGCTGCCTGCCGGTCCTCCATGCGCACGGTATCGCCTATGAGCGCGAAGGACACCGGCATGGTGGCGGCAGCCAGGGCCCCGGTGATCGCCCGGTATATCGTCAGGTCCGTCAAGCTCGCTCCCAGCGCAGTCAAGCCGGCCGCCACAGTGAAACCCACCATCGTCACCCTGAGGACCCGCAGCTTGCCATACCTGTCCGCCAGCGGCCCGTACACGAGCTGAAAAAGCCCGAAGGGCAGCATGTACGCCGTGATGAGCACCGCCGCCTGCACGGGAACCACCTCTATATCGCGGGCAATAGCGGGCAGTATCGGCGAGACCACCCAGTTATCCGCCATAACCACCAGACCAGCCAGCCCCAGACTCAGAATCAGGCCAGCCGCTTCAACCCTTGACTTCATAGTCAACCTCTCTTTCGTCCCCCGACACAAATATAACCCGCTTCGTCAGTTCCGACTGGAACGGAATCTGGCCCAGTTCCACATGCCCCTGTGGGGCGCCACCGGGCACGAAAATCGACAAACGGCCCACCTAACGGTGTCTTCCCTTCACTTCGTTCAGGGCAGGCTCTGAGCAGCAGGTGGCGGGGCCGGGGCGGGGCTGGCTCGCGAAGGATCTCACTGTATGTGCCAGCGTCGGACTTGCAGCGAGATCCTTCGCGGGAGCAGCGCTCTTGGTAATTTCCCGCGAGGGTGTGTGCCCGCTCAGGAAGACACGTTGGGACGCCTACCATGGAGGAACACACCTTGTTTTCATAGTAGGCTAATCGGCTTCATATCAGGAACCAGCCCTGGATAATTCCGGCGCCGCGACAAGAAGCTCAGTCATCATGCCTCCTGATGTTTCCTAAGATGCGCATAAGTGCATGCAGTCGGCAAAAAAAGAGAATCACCGCGCCGGGGTCTCGACGCAGCCGGCCCCGACCCTCTTGGCCCCCTTGAGCCGCTCCCGGTCCAGCGCGGCTTGTTCGTTCCCTGCCAGCGCCTTGCCTACCACCTCAACCAGGTCCGCCGCATAGTCCTTCATCCCCTCGCGGTCGACGGAGTACAACGTCCAGAGCGCCTCGCGCCGCGACTTCAGGAAGCCGGCTTCGTAGAGGATGCCCAGATTGCGGGAAGCGCGCGTCTGCGATATGTCGAGGGCTTGCATCACCTCGCAGACGCAGCACTCCCGCCGGAGAAGGAGGTTCAGGATTCTGAGTCTGGTTCCATCGGAGAGGGCTTTCGAGGCCCGGATCAAGTCACGCACGGTTCACCGATCCAACCATCTATGCGCATTTGCGCTTATAGGACTAATATTAACATACGCGGTTTGAGGGCGTCAAGGATTTTTGCCGAGGCCAAGTTTGCTGGGGGCCAGGGGCCGGGATCGGGCAGAGAACAGTCTGACGCGTCGGACGGGTCCGACCGGTCCGACGGTGGACCCCTGGACAACCAACAGCTATAGGGTTGTACCTTTCCGCGAACTACTGCGCCTTCATCCTTGCGAGTATCTTGTTGAAGGTTTCGTTAGCGCCGCGCATGTACTGCTCGGCGGGAATGATGGGTTTCTCCAGCGCGGAGGCCGTTCCCTGAGACAACCGGAGACTACCAGCCACTTCCCTGCCCGCTTTCCTCAGCAGCCCCTTGTACCGCCAGAGCAGCGGCTGAAGCAACAGGTGAGACTCCCTCAGTATCTCGCCGCCGTCCCGATAGATTCCGGCGATGACCTCCGTGTCCGAAGTGCGGGCTAGCTTCTCCACAAGCACTTTGAGCGCCTCGAAATTGTGCTGGCCGGGGAAACCGCTGTTGGAGATGACCACCAGCTTAGGCATCTTCTCGAACCGGCTGTGGTGCCGGCACTCCCCATCCTCACCCTCCACCAGGCGCGGGTCGGCGATGGGGAGCAGCCTGTCCAGAAAGTCCTTCATGATGCCCGACACGCTGAAGATGTAAAGCGGCGTGGCCAGGACGACGATGTCCGAGGCCAGGAACCTGGCCAGCAAGTCCCCCATATCGTCCCTGGTGACACATATCCCAGGCGTCTTGATCCAGCAGGTGAAGCAGCCGCGGCAATGCTTGATGTCCTTCTCCACCAGGAAGATCTCCTCCACCTCGGCCCCCGCCTCCCGAGCGCCCTGGGAGAACTCCTCGACCATGACGTGAGTATTGCTTTTCCTGCCCCGCGGGCTGCCGTTAAATACCGTGATTCTCATGATATAGTCCCCGAAAACCCTTTACTAACATCGATGTACAGGATAGACAGGATGAAACTCTGCATGATTCAATCTCGTATTCTGTCCATCCTGTTTGTCCATGTTCAGTCTCCCTCGGGCAGCCCATCACGGCGGAGATCATTCGTACTTCGCCGCCCCGATCACCACGACGACCCAGCCCGTCCCGCTGATGGCGCGATAGTTGTGCTTCACACCCGCCGGAATGTAGGCGGCGCGCGGCGCCTCGACGATGTACTTCTCTCCATCGAGGCTGACCTCGATCTTCAGCGTACCCAGGAAGCAGTAGACGGACTCGAAGTCGTGCTTATGCTCGACCACGATGGGCTGATGGCCCGGTGGCGGCTCTTTGACCACCTGCCGGACATGGACCGCCAGCTTGGCCCCCGGGACCAGGGCGGCATCCACGAGCTTGAAAACAGGCCCCAGCTCTCGCTCGCCCCGGTCCATGTCGTGATAGACCACTTGCCTCAGGACCGGTGGCGCCGGCATCAGACGAGCGTGCTTTCCTGCCATGCTTTTACCTCCGTCGCTTCAAACTGCGCCAATTATACTCGATTTCGCCACCAGTGAACAGCCTCCCCGGTGGGGGTTAGGGGCTAGGGGTTCGGGGTTGGGCGATCGCGCGCCGTAGAGGCGGACGTCCCTGTCCGCCCAGGGGCTGGGGGGACGAGTGGTGAGCGGCGCGACGATGACAGGTGTGCTCACCGCCGATCGTGGGGATGCGACTGCCAGGGTCAAACCGAGGGGGAATCACCTGAAGAAGGCATCAGAGGCACAGTCTACCCCTTCAGCAAAGGAGGACTGAGGCGATTTTGCCAATCAGCCAACAACGTCTGCTTTCACAGGAGTCGAAGGACAAGGGGGACCCCGATTTCACCCTCACCCTTCGGCAAGCTCCGAGCTTGCCCTGAACGGAGTGAAGGGCCGCTCTTAATCCTCGCCCTTGACGGGAGGAAACATAACGCCTTTCTGCGCAACTAAGTACTAGCGCGCCCTTAGCGCTGGAGCCGGCGGCAGCGGGTTGCCCGGTGGAGGGACCGGCGTGGGCATGGCGGTGGGACGCTTCACCCGGTGGGGCGCTTCACCCGGTGGGGCGCTTCACCCGGTGGGGCGCCTTCGGCACCACGCTGATGCTGATGCCCTGCTCCAGTAGCTCCTCCACCGTGTAGACCGCCGTAACCTCCAGCTCCACCGGGCTCTCAATCACCACGAACCCCTCCAGAAACTCGGGGATAGGCGGTCCCAGAAGCTGGGTGACATTGGTGCACGTGACGGCCACGGCCCCGTTGGGGGCGAGCTTCTCGACGACGCGGGCCGAGACGCGGCCCCGCTCCTTGTCCTGAGGGTTGGCCTCCGCCGCCTTCTTCTCGAAGGCGACCCACTTCTCCCAGTAGTTGTGGATGTTGACCGAGGTGCGGTATGCGCCCGGCACCACGGCGAAAGGCTCCGTGATCCCGGGTAAGGAGGGTTTGGGCGCCAGTGGCCGGACGTTGCCGCAGACGAACTTGACGGAGTAGATGAAGAGCTCGCTCTGGACGGGCACATCGATTTTGGGGGTAGGGGTAGGGGTGGGACTCTTCGTGGGCGTAGGCGTTGGGGTGGAGGTAGGAGTAGGGGTTGGCGTTGGCGTTACGATGTCGGCACACGGGCCAAACACCTGGACGCGATTGTTAAAGTTGTCCGCCACGTACACCTTCCCCGCCGCGTCCACGGCGACGCCGGCCAGACTGTTGAACTGGCCATCGGCGAATCCGAAGCTACCCCACTTGGTCACAAACACCCCAGCCGAAGTGAACTTCTGGATGCGCGCGTTGCCGGTGTCACCCACGAAGACGTTGCCCGCCGAGTCCACCGCCACGCCGATGGGGTTCTTGAACTGGCCATCCGCCATCCCCTCGCTGCCCCACTTGGCCAGGAAGACGCCTGCCGAGGTGAACCTCTGGATGCGGTGGTTGCCGTAGTCCGCCACGTAGATATTCCCCCCGGCCACTGCCAGAGTGTGAGGGTATATGAACTCGCCATCGCCCGTCCCCAACCCTCCCCACTGGGTGAGAAAGACGCCCGTGGAAGTGAACTTCTGGATGCGGTGGTTGCTGTTGTCCGCCACATAAACATTGCCCGTCCCATCCACCACCACTCCCAGGGGTCCGGCGAACTGGCCGGGTCCATTCCCCAGGCCGCCCCATGCGGAGAGGAAGGCGCCTGCCAACGTGAACTTCTGGATGCGCTGATTCCCACTGTCGGCGACATAGACGTTGTTCTGACCATCCACAGCTACCTGGGCGGGGCCGGACATTTGCCCATCCCCACCACCCAGGCCACCCCACTTGGCCAGGAACTGGCCCGTCGAGGTAAACTTGGAGAGCCTGTGGTTCCCCACCTCGGCTACATAGGCGTTTCCCGCCCCGTCGAGGGCAACCCCCCAGGGTCCAAAAAGCTGCCCATCGCCGCTGCCGAAGGTCCCCCATTTGTAAAGGAACACGTAGGGTTCGGTGCAAGCCTGTTGCCAGGGCGCCCCGCCGGGCGTCGCCTCGCCCCGGCCCAGCGGGAGCCACAGCGCCAGCAAGGTGAACAAGGCGACCACCGCCACCGCGGCGCCGGGAATCCTTGCTCGCGTTTTCCAGCTTTTCATGGAATCACCCGCTTTCTCCCCACCGGGGGCAGGCTTGCCGGATGTCTAAGATAAGCCTTACCACGGCGCAAGGCGCCGGCTTCTCCACCTGGACTCCTGCACGAAGGCGCCCCTTGGGGCATGCGAGACCACCCGCCCCCGGAGGTCTCTCTCTCCGGAGCACGGCTAGCGCGCCCTTGGGGCTGGAGCCGGTAGCGCACCACCTGGCGGGGCCACTGGTGGCGGCGTCGGCGTTGCCACGGGGGAGGCCGTACGCTTGATCCGGTGGGGCTCCTTCGGCACGACGCTGATGCTGATGCCCTGCTCCAGCAACTCCTCCACAGTGTAAACCGCCGTAACCTCCAGCTCCACCGGGCTCTCAATCACCACGAACCCCTCCAGGAACTCGGGGATGGGCGGCCCCAGAAGCTGGGTGACGTTGGTGCACGTCACGGCCACCGCCTCGTTGGGGGCGAGCTTCTCGACCACGCGGGCCGAAACGCGGCCCCGCTCCTTGTCCTGGGGGTTGGCCTCCGCCGCCTTCTTCTCGAAGGCGACCCACTTCTCCCAGTAGTTGTGGATGTTGACCGAGGTACGGTAGACTCCAGGTACTACGGAGAATGGCTCGGTGATACCAGGTAGGGAGGGTTTGGGCACCGCCGGCCGGACGTTGCCGCAGACGAACTTGACGGAGTAGATGAAAAGCTCGCTATAGGCAGGCAGGTCGCCCTTGGGGGTAGGGGTAGGAGTAGGGGTGGGACTAGTCTTGGTAGGAGTGGGGGTGGGACTCCTGTCGTCCCCGATGGGAGTTTTGGTAGGGGTTGGACTATTGTCCCCGATAGGGGTGGGCGTCTTGGTAGGGGTAGACGTCGGCGTCACGACGTCGGCGCACGGGCCGAACACCTGGATGCGATGGTTTTGGCTGTCCGCCACGTACACCTTCCCCGCCGCGTCTACGGCGACGCCACCAGGATTGTAGAACTGCCCGTCAGCAGTTCCAAAGCTGCCCCATTTGGTCACGAAGGCGCCCGCCGAGGTGAACTTCTGGATACGCATGTTGCCCGCTTCGCCCACGAAAACGTTGCCTGCCGAGTCCACAGCCACTCCAAAGGGGCTGGCGAACTGACCGTCTCCGCTCCCCGAGCTGCCCCACTTGGCCATGAAGGTGCCTTCGGGCTTAAACTTCTGAATCCGATCATTGCTGGTATCTGCCACGTACACGTTCCCGGCCCCATCCGCGGCCAGACCCATAGGGAACATGAACTTGCCATCGCCCACCCCAGACCCTCCCCACTGCATGACAAAGACGCCCGCAGAGGTGAACTTCTGGATGCGGTGGTTGTTGGTATCTGCCACGTACACGTTCCCGGCCCCGTCCACGGCCACCCCACGCGGGCCGTTGAACTGGCCAGGTCCGGTGCCCAGGCTGCCCCACGAGGCGAGGAAGACGCCTGACGACGTGAACTTCTGGATGCGGTGATTGCCGCTATCGGCAACATAGATGTTGTTCTGACTATCCACCGCCATCTGGAAGGGGTTGGTCATAAACCCCTCTGCACCACCCTGGCCGCCCCACTTAGTCAAGAACTGCCCGGAGGTGGTGAACTTCGAGAGCCGGTGGTTCCCAATGTCGGTTACATAGGCGTTTCCCGCTCCGTCCACGGCCACCGACCAGGGGAACCAGAGCTGCCCGTCGTCGGTGCCGATGGTCCCCCACTTGTAAAGGAACACGTAGGGTTCGGTGCAGGCCTGCTGAAGGGGCGCCCCGCCTGGCGTCGCCTCGCCCAGGCGGAGCCACAGGGCCGGCAGCATGAACAGGAGGGCCATCACCACTGCCGGGACAGAAATCCTTGCCAGCGTTCTCCAGCGTTTCATGGAATCACCAGCTTTCTCCCCGCTTGGGGCGAGTTTGGGGGACAACCTCACCACTGTCAAGACAGTGGCAGGACCGCCCCCTAGACAGCTTCTCCGATGTCCGAGACACGAAACTCTGGCCGGACCCAGCTAGAGCTGTGGGGCAGGCGAAACTGGGACCGGCACGGGCGCGGCGGTGGGACGCTTCACCCGGTGGGGCGCCTTCGGCACCACGCTGATGCTGACGCCCTGCTCCAGCAACTCCTCCACCGTGTAGACCGCGGTAACCTCCAGCTCCACCGGGCTCTCAATCACCACGAACCCCTCCAGAAACTCGGGGATAGGCGGTCCCAGAAGCTGGGTGACGTTGGCGCACGTTACGGCCACAGCCTCGTTGGGGGCCAGCTTCTCCACCACGCGGGCCGAGACGCGGCCAGGGTCCTTGTTCTGGGGGTTGGCCTCCGCCGCCTTCTTCTCGAAGGCGACCCACTTCTCCCAGAAGTTGTGGATGTTAACCGAGGTGCGGTATGCGCCCGGCACCACGGCGAAAGGCTCCGTGATCCCGGGTAAGGAAGGTTTGGGCACCGCCGGCCGGACGTTGCCGCAGACGAACTTGACGGAGTAGATGAAGAGCTCGCTCTGGACGGGCACATCGATTTTCGGGGGGGTAGGGGTAGGGGTGGGACTCTTGGTGGGCGTAGGCGTTGGGGTGGAGGTAGGAGTGGGGGTTGGCGTTGGCGTTACGATGTCGGCGCACGGGCCAAACACCTGGACGCGATGGTTGGCTGTGTCGGCCACATAGACTTTCCCCGCCCCATCCGCCGCGACGCCACGGGGGGCGAAGAACTGCCCGTCAGCGGCTCCAAAGCTGCCCCATTTGGTCGCAAAGGCGCCCGCCGACGTGAACTTCTGGATACGGTGGTTGTTAGTGTCACCCACGAAGACGTTGCCTGTCGAGTCCGCAGCGACGCCCATGGGGTAGAAAAGGTTGCCGTCTGCGGTTCCAAAACTGCCCCACTTGGCGAGGAAGAGCCCTGCCAAAGTAAACTTCTGGATGCGGTGGTTGTACATGTCCGCCACATAGATATTCCCCCCATCCACCGCCAGATGCCCGGGGAGGTAGAACTGGCCATCACCCGTCCCAAACCCTCCCCACTGCGTGAGGAAGACGCCCGCCGAAGTGAACTTCTGGATACGATGGTTGGCAGTATCCGATACGTAGACATTTCCTGCCCCATCGACCGCCACTCCCCCGGGGCCGTCGAACTCGCCGGCGCCGAAGCCCGCGCTGCCCCACTTGGCCAGGAAAACGCCCGACGACGTGAACTTCTGGACACGGTGATTGCCCGTATCGGCAACGTAGACGTTGTTCTCACCGTCCACAGCCACCTGGCGTGGGCCAAGCATTTGCCCATCTCCAGCACCCTGGCCACCCCACTTGGTCAGGAACTGGCCGCTGGAGGTGAACTTCGAGACTCTGTGGTTCTGGTCCGTTACATATACGTTCCCCGCTCCGTCCAGGGCAACCGACGCCGGGTAATTGAATTGTCCATCGCCGGTGCCGAAAGTCCCCCACTTGGTCAGGAAGACGTAGGGTTCAGTGCAGGCCTGTTGCAGGGACGCCCCGCCGGGTGTCGCCTCGCCACGGGGGAGCCACAAGGCCGGCAGCGTGAACAGAAGGGCCAGCAGGACCACGAGGCCAGGGATTCTTGCCAGTGTTCTCCAACTCTTCATGGCGACACCAGCTTTCTCCCCATCACGTGGGGGCTAATTGCGGCGAGTGTAACATAGTGGGTCAACTTTGTCAAGATATCAGTGACGGGAATTCATAACGAGAATCGGCAAATCATAAACGACAAACGCGATTCAGGCACCTATTCCGGCCTGATTGCGCGCGAAGATAGAGATGAATGGACAGAAACGAAATTGACTTGGCTGCGCCAGGCTGCTGGAAGAGGTCGAAATGGTCGCAACCCACCGGACAATCGAAGACGCCAGAGAGGACAGTTAACGGCGTAACGGCGCGAATTTGACTTTCCCACCGCAGCCGCTATCATATCTTGGTAGCGTGAAGCACGAAGCGTGAAGCGCGAAGCCGCCCTCCCCGCCAGATGCGGTGATAACCTCCGCGGAGGACCATATGCGTGACAAGGTCAACATAGCCGGCGTCCAGATGGAGCCCATCATTTTCGAGAAAGAGGGCAACGTCGCCAAGATGCTCGCTGCCTTGCGCACGGCGGCCGGTCAGGGGGCGCAGCTTATCGTCTTCCCGGAGGCTGCCCTGACAGGCTACTGCTTCACCAGCCTGGAGGAGGCCGTTCCTCTCACCGAAACCGTGCCTGGGCCCGGCACGCAACGCTTAGCGGCAGCCTGCGGTGAGCTCGGCGTCTACGCCGTCTTCGGCTTGCTGGAGAAGGACGGCGACCGGTACTACAACGCTGTCGCTCTCCTGGGGCCGGAGGGATTCGTCGGCAAATACCGCAAGATTCACCTGCCCTACCTGGGGATCGACCGCTTCCTGGACTGGGGCGACCAGCCCCCCGAGGTCTTCCAGACCGGCATCGGCAGGATAGGCATCAACATCTGCTACGACGTAACCTTTCCTGAGACGGCGCGGGTGATGGCCTTGCAGGGGGCAGAGATCGTCGCCCTCTCCACCAACTGGCCGGAGGGCCGAGAGAACGCCGCCAAATACCTGATCAACGCCCGCGCCCTGGAGAACCGCGTCAACTACATCGCCGTGGACAGGGTGGGACAGGAAAGGGGCGGCAGATTCATCGGGCGCAGCAAGATCGTCGACCTGCTGGGCAACACGCTGGCTGAGGCGGGACCGACCGAGGAGGAGATAATTTACGCCAACGTTTATCCGGCTGCGGCCAGCCAGAAGCGCTCAATCTTCATCCCCGACGAGTTCGAGAACCACATCTTTGCGGATCGCCGTCCGGAGCTTTATGGCGCCGTCACCGAGCCGTGTAACAGCGCCAAGATCAGGGGGACCAGAAGTTGGCGCTGAGCTACAAGCTGCTGGCGGCGGACATCGACGGGACCCTGGTGGGGAGGAACGGCGCAATATCGGCTCGCAACCGGGAGGCCATCGCCAGGGCGCAGTCGACAGGCATCCGGGTCTGTCTCTGCACCGGCCGCTCAATAATGACCTCTCTCCCGATGATTCGAGAGTTATCCCTGGATGCGCCGCACATTTTCTACAACGGCGCCGTGGTGGCCAACCCCCTGAATGGCGAGGCGGTGTTCAGCAGGCTTCTCAGCACTGGGCTGATACTCGAAGCCACCCGGTTCGCCCGATCCAACGGCCTCAGCCTGGAGGCCTATTCGACAAAACAGTGCTTCATAGAGGCGTGGACCCAGGCCACCACGATGCACGCCAGCCTCCTCAAGATCCCGCTGACGATGGCGGACTTCTCCGCCCTCGCCCGGCGAGAACAGATCGTCAAGATGGGCCTGCTGGCGATAAGCGAGGAGGAGAAGAGGAGATCGAGGGCCTTTGTGGAGCAGTTCCGGGGCAGGCTGAGCTTCGAATGGGCGGCTTCTCCCACCTACCCCGGCGTGGAATTCATCAATATTGTTGATCATGGCGTCTCAAAGGGCAGGTCTCTGGAGATACTGGCGGAGCACCTCTCCATCCCCCTGAGCGAAGTGGCCGCTATCGGCGACGGGGCCAATGACACTCCCATGCTGGCCACGGCGGGCCTCGGCATCGCCATGGGGAATGCCGCGCCGGCCACCAAGGAAGCGGCGACTCACGTCACAACCGCCGTCGAGGAGGACGGCTTCGCTGAGGCGGTAGAAAGGTGCCTGCTCGGGTAGGAATGTCCAAAGACCGCAGCGGTTTTCGAAACCGCTGCGGTCTAGCCTAACCCCTACTTCACTGCTCTCACCTGAACGCTGGTGATCTTGGCCTTGAGCCGCTCGTCCAGCTCCGCCTTGTCGTAGCTGCTCTCGCGGACAATCCCCACTTCCCGGAAACCAGCCCTCCTGATCGTATCGAGGTATTCCCGCTTGTCCAGCGCCCCGGCCACGCACTTCGACCAGGCCTCAAAGCTGCGTCGCACCTCCTCCGGAAGCTCCCCCTCGGTCACCAGGTCCGAGATGAGAATCCTGCCCCCAGGCCGGAGCGCCCGGTAGGCTTCCTTGAAAGTGGCGAGCTTGTCCACGGAGAGGTTGATGACGCAGTTGCTGATGATGACGTCGACGGAGCCGTCCTCCACGGGCAGGTGCTCGATCTCACCGAGCTTGAACTCCACGTTGGTGAAGCCGCCTTTCGCAGCGTTCCACTTCGCTTTGTCGATCATCTCCGCGGTCATGTCCACGCCGATGGCCTTGCCCTTGTCGCCGACCCGTCGCGCCGCCAGGAAGACATCCACGCCGGCGCCCGATCCCAGGTCAACGACCACATCGCCCTCCTTCAACTCGGCGAAGGCCGTTGGATTCCCGCAGCCCAGCCCCAGGAAGGCGGACTCCGGAATGTTCTTCAGATCCTCCATTGAATAGCCCCTGGCTCTGGCTTTCTCCATGATGTCCGCGCTCGCGCCGCAGCAGCTCGGGCTACATCCGTCTCCGGCGGCTCCCTGCACCGCGATCTTTCCGTAGCGCTCCTTCACGAAGGCCTTGATTTCGTCATCCTTTGCCACGATTCACCTCCATCTGGGTAACATTGAAAGTATCTAACCACGGAATACACAAAATACACTAAAACAATTTATCCAGTTAGTGTATTCTGTGTATTTTGTGGTTCCCGACGTTCCCGGCTCCTCATTTCTTGCCACCCACTATCTCTCCCAGCATCGGACCCAGCAGTCCCTTGACCATGCCCGCCAGGTCTTCAGCCTTGATAAGCACCAGGCAGCACACTTTCCCATCTCGCTCGAAGGCGGCCACAGCCAGCTTGTCGCCCGCCGCGAGGCCGGCCTTTTCCCGCAGTTCCTTGGGCAGCACCATCTGTCCGCGTTCATCCACCGAGACGATGGCTTCCACTCTGCATGAGCCTACCGGTGCACAGCACAACCTGGAACCGTTACCATCGACCATCTTTGCTTTCTCCTCTGAATTATCTGATAAATCTGATTATACAGAAGAGATAACGAGTTGTCAAGACCCCGAACTGAAATGATAGGTGATGAGTGATGAGTGCTGAGTGACGACCGCTGGTCAAGAACCTCAATTAAAAATCTGCAATAAAAAATCGAAAATGGCCGTTCGCGCTTCTCGCTTTCCGCTCCGTGCTTCACCCCTCTTTGTGACAACCGTCATTGCCAATGCCCAGCTTCGGAGCTATAATTTAGTCTGGCTGAACGTACGGGACAGACTGAACGAGAAGGAGAGACGAGTATGGGAGATTTTCTGGAGATTCGCTGGCACGGACGGGGCGGCCAAGGTGTGGTCACGGCGGCAAAACTCCTGGCCGAGACCTATCTTGAGGAAGGCAAGTACTTTCAAGCCCAGCCGGAATATGGGGCCGAGCGGATGGGAGCGCCCATACGCGCCTACAGTCGCTTCAGCGACAAGCCCATACCTATACACTGCGCCATAACGGAGCCCGACTTTGTAGTGGTCCTGGATCCAACCCTGATCGGCGTGGTTGATATTACCGAGGGCCTGAAAGAGGGAGGGACCGTCGTCATAAACACCGCCGAAACCCCCGAGCAGATAAAGGCCAAGCTCGGCCTCAAGAAGGGCGAGGTTTTCACGGTAAACGCGAGCCGCATCTCCATGGAGGCCCTGGGGCGAAACCTCCCCAACACCCCTATCCTCGGCGCCCTTACCCGCGCCATGGGGACAGTGGACAAGGCCGCGATGGTCAAGGAGATACGCCACAAGCTGGGCCAGTCGCTTCGACCGGACATCGTTGAAGCCAACGTTAATGCCTACGAGACGGCCTACGCGGAGACCGCCCAGGGATAATCCGTTGGGAAATGATGAGTGATGAAGGACTGAAGGCCGGAAGAAAGGAGCCATTGGCGAGTATGAGTAACGAGGGTTGGAAAGACCTGGCCCCAGGGGGTCTCATTCAGGACGCGGGGAACTCAGCCGAATACGAAACCGGCGGCTGGCGGGCGCTGCGCCCGATTACCGACATGGACAAGTGTACTGACTGTATGCTTTGCCACATCTACTGCCCGGACAGCGCTATGCTTCTCAAGGATGGCAAGCACGGGGGCGTGGACCTTCGCTATTGCAAAGGTTGCGGAATCTGCGCCCAGATATGCCCGCCAAAGGCTATCACTATGGTTATGGAAGCCGAACCCAAAGAGGGAGCGAAGTAGCATGACTTTGAACATGAAGGAAGTTGATGAACAGCACGTGGTGCAAAGCATACCGAGGGCACTGGAGGGCGCCAATGCCATAGCCGAGGCCATGCGGCAGATCAACCCTGACGTGGTGGCTGCTTACCCCATCACGCCGCAGACGGAGATTGTCCAGACCTTCAGCGAATTCGTCGCTGATGGCCTTGTGGATACCGAGTTCGTCCCCGTGGAGAGCGAGCATGCCGCCATGAGCGCCTGCGTTGGCGCTTGCGCCGCCGGCGGGCGGACGCAGACAGCGACAGCGGGAGCAGGCCTGGCCCTCATGTGGGAGGTCCTCTGGGTAGCCGCCGGCCTCCGCTTGCCCATCGTTATGCACGTCGTGAGCCGCTCCCTCTCCGCGCCCTTGAATATCCTTTGCGACCATACGGATTCCATGGGCGCCAGGGACACGGGCTGGATCCAACTCTATGCGGAGAACCACCAGGAAGCCTATGACGATACTATCCAGTCGGTCCGCATCGCCGAGCACGCCGACGTCATGCTGCCGGTCATGCACATGGTGGATGGGTTCATCATCAGTCACACCATGGAGCGAGTAGACATCCTTCCCGACGAGGCGGTGAAGCAATTCATCGGTACCTACAAGCCGGAGCACTCGCTTCTGGACGTGGAACATCCTGTCACCTTCGGCGCCAACGACGGCTCGGACTACTTCTTCGAGCATCGCCGCCAGCAGTTCGACGCCATGGATAAGGCCCTCGACGTGATAGTCAAGGTCGGAGAGGAGTTCGGCAAACTGACCGGCCGTCCCTACGGCCTCTTGCAGCCGTATTGCCTGGAGGATGCCGAGCTGGCGCTGGTGGTTATGGGTTCAACAGCGGGGACAGCGAGGGTAGTCGTCGATGCGCTGCGAGGCGACGGCGTAAAGGCCGGACTCCTCAAAGTGCGCTGTTTCCGCCCCTTTCCGGCGACGGCCGTCGCCGAGGCATTGAAAAACGCTGAGACCATCGCCGTCATGGACCGGTCCGAGTGCTTCGGCGGCCAGGGCAATCCCGTCTTCAACGAAGTGTGCACCGCCCTCTTCACCCACGGTCAGTCGCCGAAGGTCATAGATGTCGTCTACGGCCTGGGCGGGCGAGACACGCCTCCGGCCCATATCCGCCAGGTCTTCGAGGAGCTTCAACGCATAGCCGGGACGGGCGATACCGGCCCGGTGCGCCGCTTCCTCGGGGTGCGGGAGTAGGTCGATTGCTGATTGGGGACAGACGGTCAATCAAGAATCCCAAATCAAAAATCAGAAATCGATTCCTGACAGCTGTACATAAGGGGAGACTGCTATGGTATTGAATCTGAAGGAAATCGCCAAGAAAGAAGACCTCTTCGCACCCGGCCACCGAGCGTGCCGGGGATGCGCTGAGCCGATAATCGTTCGCCAGGTGCTGTTGGCCGTGGAAGGGCCCGTCGTGGTGGCCTCACCCACGGGTTGTCTGGAAATCTTCTCCTCGCCCTTCCCTTACACCTCCTGGCGCGTGCCCTGGATCCACAGCCTCTTCGAGAACGCCAGCTCCACGCTGGCTGGCGTCGAGACGATGTATCGCTCCCTGGTGAAACAGGGGAAGATCCCGGATAGGCCGATGAACTTCATCGCCTTCGGCGGCGACGGCGCCACCTACGATATTGGCCTGCAATGGCTCTCGGGAGTGCTGGAACGAGGGCACAAGATCCTGTACGTTTGCCTGAATAACGAAGCCTACATGAACACCGGCATCCAACGCAGCGGCGCCACGCCCTTAGGCACATGGACGACCACCACGCCGGTGGGCAAAGTCATCCCCGGCAAGGTCCAGAACCGGAAGAACCTCATGGCCATTGTGCTGGCTCATGGCATCCCTTACGCCGCCCAGGCATCGCCCCACGCCTGGAGAGACCTGATGACCAAGACTAAGAAGGCGCTGGCCTCGGACGGCCCATCCTTCATCGACGCTTTGTCAGCCTGCCCGCGAGGCTGGCGTACGCCGGACGATCAGGCCATCGCCCTGGGTCGGCTGGCAGCCGACACGTGCGTTTGGCCGCTCTACGAAGTAGAGAACGGCAAATGGACGCTCAACTACCGGCCGAAGGAGAAAAAGCCGGTAACGGAGTGGCTGAAGACTCAGGGGAGGTTCAGTCACCTTCTGAACCCAGCCAACAAAGCTATCGTCGATAGGCTCCAGGAGAAGGTAGACGAAGACTGGGCGAATCTGCTGCAGCGCTGCGAAGGCAGGCAGTAGGCAGGGCGATTCCCGGATTGCGGAGGACTGGCGGCAACCGGCGTGGCCTTCCGCAGGCCGCCGATCTTGCCGGCCCCTGAGGGCCTTCGGCCTATAGCAGCGTGTCCGCCGCCTCGGGGCTCACCCCGCCTTCGCGAAGAAGCTCCAGAAACTGCGTAAGAAGCCGCGCCGTGACCCCCCAGATTATGTGCTTGCCGCAGAAATAGGCGGGGGAAAGAGAGCCTTCACGGCCCTCGTACTCCGGGCGAAAGTTCTGCTCGTCCATGAGCGTTCGCAAGGGGACCTCGATTATCTCTTCCACTTCCTCGGTGCAGACTTTGAAGTCATAGGGATGGGGGATGACGCCGACAAAGGGAGAGACGACGAAATTGGTCGACGTCACCAGGTCGTCCAGGCTGCCGAGCACGCTGACGTCCGACCCTCTGATGCCCACTTCCTCGTAGGTTTCGCGAAGGGCAGTCTCCAGATTGGTGCTGTCACCGGGGTCGGCCCCACCCCCCGGAAAGCAGATCTGGCCCTTGTGGTGGGCCACCGTATCCGTTCGCTTCGTGAAGAGGATGTATACCTGTCCGCCTTCTCTAAAAAGGGGGATGAGGACGGCGGCGGGCATGGCATCGCCGCTGACCACCGCCAGTTTGTCCCTGCGGGCGAGGATTCTTCTAATCTTTTCGCTCATTGCCCGGCAAGGTGCTTTCCCCAGAGCTGCTTCACCTTCTCCCTCACTTCGTCCAGCGAGCAGTCCGTGCTGATGACCACGTCCGCGTGCTTGATCCTCTCTTCAGAAGACAACTGGGAACTGATTCGGGCCCGCGCCTGCTCCTGGGTGACCCCGTTTCTGTTGCGCAGACGCTGAATCATCACGTCCTCCGGGACCACCGTCACCCATAGCTGATCGACCAGTGGGAACCAGCCCGCTTCGATGAAGAGGGCGGCCTCCACCACGGCCACAAGCGCGCCCCGGCGCCGGGCTTCGTCGATCTTGTGTTGGACCATCGCGTAGATCCGGGGATGGGTGATAGCGTTAAGGCGTTGTCGCGCTTCGGGGCTGCGGAAGATGATCTCGCCCAGCTTGGCGCGGTCTATCTCGCCGCTTTCGCCGATAACACCCTCGCCGAAAGCAGCCACGATCTCGCGCCAGGCCTCGGTGTTGGGCTTGAGGAGTTCGTGTCCCGTTTCATCGGCGTTGATAATGGCGGCGCCAAGCTCAGCCAGCGTCTGGGACACGGTGCTCTTCCCGCTGGCGATGCCACCGGTGAGGCCCACGACTATCATTGTTGCGCAAGAGGCGGCAGTGTCAACCCGCCCAGCTTCTTTTTTGTCAACACTGGGGCGTCCCCCAGTTCCCCACCTGAGGCGCTATGCTCTCCCGGACCCTTCGGCTACGCTCAAGGTGAAGAGACAGGCTCAGCGGATTCCCGCTCGGCCTGCGACAGAACCAGCGCCTGAACATTCCCATCCCTGTCGATGAACTTGGCAACGGCCATGGACGATACCGATGCCTCTGAGCTAATTCTAGCTCCCGTCGGGAACGAGGTCAAGGAAATGTGGCCAAGAGCAGGCTGGAGGACAACTACTGGTGCCGGGAGAAGACTGCTTCCCTGACAGTATAGTGGTCAGGCGAACAGCTCCGGGCGCGCCTGCGCGAAGTAATGCCAGGCGATATCAATCTCGCGAAGGAAAGGCATACATACCTCGGAGTCTTCTCTGTGAAAGCTCTCCATCGTGCACCCCCCCGCGCACAGAAATCGCACTTTGCATGCCTGGCACAGAGAAACAGAGAGAGCGTTCCTCGTCGTCCATCGTGCGAAGGCCTCGTCCTCAATCCTCCACATCGGGTCATAGGTCCCGATGCGAAGTGAAGGATCGCCAACAGCTTCAAGGCATACGTGAATATCACCGAGGGGATCAAATATGTACATCCCGGTTACCGCCTCGCAACGGAAGATTACCGGGAAGCGGGGATTCTTCTGAACCAGGAGACGCTCCACGTAGTTGAAGCCACGGAAATGCTTGACGTCAAAGATTTTCGACACGTCCGGACGATCCTTGATGACATTCAGAAGAGCGTCAAGCAGGTGGGCCTCATCGCGGGGAACAACGTCGCCACATATGGATCCATGGTCAGTCACTGGCGATACGTAAGCGCTGAACGTATTGTAGTTGGCCCACCCTCTGCCGATGATGAACGCCGCCAGTTCAGGTAGACTCCGCACATTAGCCATATCGAGACACACTCTAAGAGTAAGATTCCATCCAGAGCGGAGCGCAGCATCGATGCCCGCGCATATCTTCTCAAAGGAAGGCCCCCCGCCACGGAAACAGCGTCGTCCATCATGGACCTCGCGGGGGCCGTCCAGCGTTACCTGCACATTTCGGCACCGACCTGTTGCCTGGTGCTCCGCTACAAACTCCCTTAACTCGGTACCGTTAGTTGTGATATTGAAAGGCCAGCCGAGATCTTCGAGCCGCGAAAGCAGGTAGTCCAGGACTTCGAGGTTGGCGCGGTTCCTGAGGAGCGGTTCGCCGCCCGTGATCGAGATCTTGGGCAAACTCGGGGCGCCCATCAGTGCGGCAACATGCTCTTCTGCCTTGGCGATGGACGCGAGGCCGGAATCGACCTGGCGCTTGCTCAGGAATCCGGTTGAGTCAGCCTTCTTCTGCTGGAAGCAGTAAGGGCATGCGAGATTGCACTGAAGGGATGTTATGAATCCGTACTGGCCTCCCTCCAATCCCGCCGCGATCTGGTCTCGGGTCCGGTAGTTCTCGGAGATCGCTCGTACTTTCTTCTCTTCTGCGTCTGGGTCAGTATAGAGATAGCCCTTCTCCACGAAGTGCTCGCAGGCAGTCTGGGGCAGTCCTGGGGATGGGGCGGAAGCGCCATTCCTTTCGGCAGCATCAAACGAGTCATAAACCTCTTCGTTGACCACGTCGGCAGCGCCAAGAAACAGGTTACTCAGAATACGTACTTCGCGGCCGGCGCTCGTCGTGCAGCGAACAAGATGATTGTACTTACTTGGATAAAGCATGAGTTTGCCTCCTAACCAGAGAAGCTCCTTCCGCTGGAGGAAGCAGCGGAAGGAGCACCTAACTTAGTGGAGCTGCACGCAGCACCAACTCACGCAACAGCCCTGAATGCAACAGGCGCCCAACGCCTCCGGGTTCTTCAACATTTCCGTGATCTTCGCCTGAAGTCCCGCGGTGATTTCTCGGAACGCAGGATCGGTCGTTAACTTTGCTCCCTTAGACCGAATCAGAGGATCGATGCTTAGTGGTTCCATGCGGGCTTTGGCCTTCTCGTTCATCCTGCTCCTTTCTGCTTGTTTTATGATACGTCCTGGCATTCTGGCGCAGCTTCCTCCCGCGCCTTCGGATTGCCGCGTTGGCGTCAGTTTCTCAGTCCAACAGGGGAATTTGAATGATTATCGTTAACCTCTTCCGGAAACGTGTGACCGTTCGTATGCCCCTTCGAAAGCGAAGAGAGCCGCAAGGATAAGCTGCAAGTATTGCCCTAAGACATAAACAGTTGGAGGTTGCTGGCACCAACATGACTCTATCCCTAGTTTACACTACGAGAGTGCGCATCATAACGTATCTCCAACGATTTCTAGTGTTTCTTTAGCGTGGAGCATAAAGCTCACAGCAATACAAGTGCTCATTCTAGTGTGCCGCGGAGGATTTATGGTGTGATTATGCTGTGCCTATATAGCTCGCCGCAGTATGGGAAAGGGCTGATGAGCGGATTGAAACCGGAGGCGCTACCCTCGCGGAATCAGTCTCCTACGCACGGGCGAATATGGCGCTCTCGCTGCAACAAAGATGTCCGGCTGGAACCCTTGACGTCCTCGGCTCGCCGGCGCCGCTCCCAATTAACAGTAACTGTGACGTGGCATGAGTGGACTTCAGGCCCGGGCCACTCGCCGATACTGGTGACGGTCGTCGTAGACGCGCCCGCGTTCGGCCCCCCTTGACAGGCGCCAGGCAATGCAGTATTTTGAGGGCGCCGAAATGAAAGACTTCGGGCCCGCATTCATCCGGCTTGCCCGACGACGAAAACGGCTAGCTGGTACACCACGAGGAGGTCCACGGTGATTCATAGGAAATCTATCGTGTTCGCGAGTTGTCTGACCTTCCTGGGGCTGCCGTTAACAAGCTGCGGCCCGGCGGCGGCCCCGGCGCCAACGGTCAGGCCGGCGGAGGCGCCCGCCGCGGTTCCGGCAGCGAAGCCGGCTGCCCCAAGCCCAACGCCTAAGGCTGCCCCCAGACAACCGCGATATGGCGGTATCCTGACGACTTCCATGTACGCTGATGTGCCGAGCCTCGACGTTCACCAGGAGAACACCTTCCTGATGAATATGGTGCAGTCGAGCTACAACAA
Organism: Chloroflexota bacterium; assembly: GCA_016190665.1. Classification (GTDB taxonomy): domain Bacteria; phylum Chloroflexota; class Dehalococcoidia; order JACPQD01; family JACPQD01; genus JACPQD01. The sequence continues at coordinate 51,386 of JACPQD010000044.1, read as the reverse complement.
TCTCGTCTACTACGACCCCAACGACCCGGAGAAGATCGTCGGGGACCTGGCGCAGAAGTGGGATGTCAGCGCCGATGGTTTGACCTACGTCTTCTCCTTGCGCAAAGGGGTGAAGTTTCACGACGGGAGGGAGCTTACCGCGGAGGACGTGAAATTCAGCCTGGAGAGATTGTACAATCCTCCGGCTGGGGTCCGAAGCCCGATGAAAGACACCTTGCGCGCCATCGGGAGCGTGGCTGCCCCGGACCGGGATACGGTAAGGGTGACCCTCAAGTTTCAGCATGCCGCTTTTCTTGACGGCCTGGCGGGCGGCCAGATAGTAGTCTTCCCCAAGCATGTCGTCGAGGCCAAAGGTCACATGAAAAGCGATGTCGTGGGCACCGGGCCCTTCAAATTCAAGGACTACGCCACCGGGGTCGCTTACGAGGTTGTCAAGAACCGCGACTATTTCGTCCCGGGCCGACCCTATCTCGACGGCGTGAAATACTATGTCGTAAAGGACGATAGCACCAGGCTGGCCACCTTCCGCACCGGGCAGATCAAGTTCATGGGGCCGCTGGTGAGCACAGCGGGGATAAAGGCGTCGCAGGCCCGCATTATCGAGAAGGAGATGCCCACAGCCAAGGTATACCGTTTCAATCCCCTGGCCAGCCGCTGGTTCGAGATGGTGACCAACAAGCCACCCTTTAATGATGTGCGCCTCCGCCGCGCGGTGAACCTGGCCCTTGACCGGCAGGCCGCCATCAAGGTCCTGCTCGATGGAGAGGGGGAGATTGGCGCCCAGTTCGCCCCGAGCCGGTGGTCCATCCCCGGGGAGGAGTTAGCCAAACGGCCCGGCTACCGGCAGCCGAAGGACGCCGATATCGCCGAGGCGAAAAAGCTCCTGGCGGAAGCAGGCTTCCCCAACGGCTTCAAGACGAGGATACTGGCCCGCGCCAACTATACCGAAGATATCGCCGTCTTCTCCAAGGACCAGTTGGCCAAGATAGGGATCGAGCTCGAGATAGTTGTCAGGGAGAGCTCGGTATTCCTTCCTTTGTTGGACCAATTGGTTTTCGAGTCGGTGGCGCAGCCCATCGGGCTGCGGACCGACGACCCGGACCACATGACGAGGTATTATCACAGCCAGGGGTCCACCCGATGGATGGGTCTGGAAGATAAGACCGTCGATGACTTGTTCGCCAGGCAGGCTAGCGCCATGGACCCGGCAGAGCGGAAGAAGATCCTTCTGGAGTTGGGCGAGAGGCTCTTTGAGCTGGCCCCCAACGCCCCCCTCTTCTGGTCCCGTGGCATCATGGCTAGCTGGCCGGAGATGGAGGACTTCAAGCCAGGCATCAGCGTCTATAACAATAACAAATACGCCCACGTGTGGCTGGCGAAGTAGGGGGCAGGGGACGGAGGGCCAGTCAGACGAGTCTGACAGGTCAGACGGGTCTGACCCTACCACCTAACCCCCAGCTCAGGCAGAGGAATGGACACTTTCACAGCAGTGGGATCGGCCCACAGGAGGTCTGAAATGAAAACGCTTCTAATCCCCTTGGGTGGTCTAACCGTGCTGGCGCTGTTGGCGAGCTGCGCCCCAGCGGCCGCCCCAGCCCCGACGGCCCAGCCGGCCGGGCCGGCCACCGCCAAACCCGCCGCCCCAGCCGCCACCCCCAAGGCCGCGGCCGAGCTGCCCAAGTCCGGCGGGGTCTTGAAACACGCCGGGGCCAGGGACGAGGGCACCTTCGACCTCCACGTTACAGGACGCAGTTTGCCGGCGGACCAGATTGCTTCCGCCTATAGCGGGCTGCTCCAGTACGACCCCGAGGACGGCCGGAAGATCATCCCCGACCTCGCCGAGAGCTACCGGTTGAGCCCCGATGCCAAGAAGGTGACCTTCACCCTTCGCAAGAACGTGCGCTGGCACGACGGCAAGCCGCTGACGGCGGCGGACGTGAAGTTCAATTTCGACCGCTGGCTGAAGCCGCCGGAGGGGGTGGCCATCAGCCGCAAGGAGATAGTGGTCCCCGTCGAGAAGGCGGAGGCGCCGGACGCCAGCACGGTGGAGGTCTATCTCAAATATCCCAGCCCGTTTTTCATCGCCGGCATGGCTATCGGCTCGGCTGCCGTCATGATGCCGCCGCAGTACCTCAAGGACCACAAGACCATGGAGTATACGGTGCTGGGCACCGGGCCCTTCAAGCTGAAGCGGTACAACCGCGGCGGCAGCGTCGAGTTGGTGAAGAATGAGGACTACTTCATCCCCGGCCGGCCCTATCTGGCGGGCATCACCCAGTATCTCATCCCCGACGAGGCGGCCCGGTTCGCCGCCTTCCGCACCGGGCAGGTGCGGACGTACCATATCTCCTCCGCCAACCTGACACCTTCCCACGCTGACCTTCTCAAGAGGGAGGTGGCGGACAAAGTGAACGTCGCCCGCTTCCCGGGACTGGCGCTGGGCGTCGTCTACCTGAACGTCACCCGCCCGCCCTTTAGCGATCTGCGCGTCAGGCAAGCGGTGGACCTGGCCATCGACCGGAAGAAGATGCTGGAGGTGGTGGAAGGACGAGGCGAGCTTGCCGGGCCGATGATCCGCGGGCCCTGGGCGGTACCCGAGGATGAGCTCTTGAAGCGCCCGGGCTACCGCGGCGTGAGCGCCGCCGATATCGACCGGGCCAAAGCCTTGCTCGCCGAGGCCGGCCACCCCAGGGGGCTCCCGGTGGAGGCAGCGATAGCCACCCAGTACACGAAACAGACCGTCTACGTCCAGGACCAGCTCAGGGCCATCGGAATCGACGTCTCGATCAAGGTGGTGGATGTGGCCACGCTGGAGAAGCGCTTCGTCACCGGCGACTTCGCCATGAGCGTCTATCTGCCCACCCAGCCGATCGACGAGCCGGACCTCTTCCTGGCCTTCTACATCGCCGGCGGCGGCCGGAACTACAGCGGCTTCAATGACAAGCAGGTGAACGACTGGTACCAGGAGCAGTCGCTCACCCTCGATCCGGCGAAGCGCAAGGATATCGTTCTCAACATCCAGAGGAGGGTCTTGGACCAGGCGCCCACACCCGTGCTCTATCATCAGATTTACGAGCTGCCCTACTGGAAATGCGTCAAAGGCTACTACCCTGAGAAGCAGATAGGCGGGCACAACAACCTCAAGTGGCAGAACGTCTGGCTGGACGAGGGGTGTCGGTAGGGAGAAAGGAGAAGGGAGCAGGGAGTAGGGGGTCCGCTCCGTCCACCTCGTCCACTCTGTCCAAAGGTCACGGGAGAAACCATGCCCGAAAAAAAATACGCGAAAATCACGGACGAGATGCTGGCTCGCTTGCGGAGCACCATCGGGGTAGAGCGCCCTTATCGAAACCAGTGGCACGAGGAGGCCACCAGAGACGCCATAAGGCACTGGGCCTGGGGCATCGGCGACCCCAACCCGTTGTGGTGGCGCGAGGAATACGCACGGACGACCAGATACGGCGGCATAATTGCCCCCCCCACCTTCCCCTATAGCTGCAACTGCGGGCCGCTCTGGTACCCCGAGGACAAGGGAAGCCGCGGCGCGCGCCTGCCGGGCATCCACTCCCTCTGGAGCGGCGACGCCTGGAACTTCCACAAGCCCGTTTTCATCGACGACAGGGTCAAGGCAGTATCGAAGCTCATCGACGTCATCGAGAAGGGCAGCGCCTACGTGGGGCGCATGTTCCAGCAGTTGCAGGAGGTCAGCTTCACCAACCAGAAGGGCGAGCGCGTCTCCCGATACATCATGCACAATATGTCCTACGAGAGGGGCAAGCCCAGGGAGAAGGGCAAGTACTCCGACATAAAGAGGTATCGCTATACGGAGGAAGAGCTTCAGGCCATTGAGGCCGACTACGACAGAGAGGAGTTGCGCGGCGCTACCCCGAGGTACTGGGAGGACGTGGCTGAGGGGGACAGCATCGGCCACGTCGTGAAGGGGCCGCTAACGGTGACCAGCCTGATAACCTTCTTCCAGGGATGGGGCGGCCATTTCTGCATGACGGACCGTATCGTGCAACTGTATCTGCGGGCGCACCCGGCGGCGGGCATCCGAGACCAGTCCAACGTCCCCGACGTGCCTCCTCGCGGCCACTGGGACCCGGATTTCGCCGCGGACCTGGGTTTCCCTACGGGCTACGACGTCGGCGGGCAGCGCATCTCCTGGTACGGCCACCTGATGACCAACTGGATGGGCGACGACGGCTGGCTGAAGTCGCTATCGGTGGAGCTGCGTCGCCCCAACTTCCTAGGGGATACCACATGGATCCGCGGCAAGATCACGCGGAAGTACCTTGAAAACGGCGAGAATCTGGTGGAATGCGAGCTCACCGGCGACAACCAGCGAGGGGAGCGAAACTCCCAGGGCGTGGCGACGGCGGCCCTCCCCAGCAGAGGCTAGGAGCAAGTCCTCTCCACGGCTCCGCTCTCGCAAGCGGCTCTCGGATTGACAGGCGCGGCGCCGTCTGCTAGGATTGCCAGAAACAGGAAACTTAGAAAAGGAGTTCGAAATGCCCGTTTGTCTCGAAGGTATTCGCGTGCTGGAACTGGCGCGCGCGCAGGCTGGACCCCGCTGCGGTTTGCTGTTGCGCGATCTGGGGGCCGAAGTCATCAAGATAGAGAAAGTGGGCGGCGACGAGGGCCGCGCCCGCGCCCCTTACGTTGACGGGCACGGCATCGGTTTCGCCCAGTACAACCGTGGCAAGAAGAGCATCACCCTCAATATGCGCGACGAGCGGGCCAAGGAGATCTTTCGGGAACTGGTGAAGCGCTCCGACATCGTGCTGGAGAACTTCCGCCCGGGCATCATGGACAAGATGGGCTTCGGCTACAAGACCCTGAGCGAGATCAACCCGCGCATCATTCTGGTATCCGGCTCCGGGTTCGGGCAGTACGGACCATACCGCGAGCGGCCCGCCTACGATGTCATCGGCCAGGCCATGAGCGGCATCGCCTACCTCACTGGCGAGGAATACGGCACCCCCATTCTGGCTGCCGCGCCCATCGTCGACCGCAGCACTGCCCTCCACCTCACCATCGGCGCGCTGGCGGCCCTCTTTCACCGGCAGTTCAGCGGACGAGGGCAGTGGGTGGAGATGGGACTGCTGGACTCCGCCTTGACGCTGGTCGACCTGGAGATCGCCGACTGCTATCACTCCGGCAAGGTTTCGGGGCGCACCCAGATCACTATTCAGTGCAAGGACGGGAGCGTCGCCGTCAACCCCAGCCGCGCCCATCAGTGGGAACAGGCCTACAAAGCCATGGGCCGTGAGGATGTGCTGCACGATCCCAAGTTCGGCGGCCTCACGCCGGCCAGGGACGTGGCCCGGGAACGGCAGAAGCTGTTGCGCGAATGGGCCAAGGACAAGCCGGTCGCCGAAGTCTTGCGCGTTATGGAAGAAGCAGATGTCCCGTCGGGGCCTGTCCAGACCATCCAGCAGGTTGTCAAGGACCCCCATCTGTGGGAAAGGCGGATGATGGTCGAGGTCGAGGTGGCTCCCGGCTCGGAGTCCAAGATGCTGGTGCCCGGGGAGACGATAAAGATGTCCGATATCCCCTGGAAGGTCGGGCGGGTGGCGACGCCCGGCGAGCATAACCAGGAGATTTACGGTGGGGTGCTGGGTCTGAGCGCCGACGAGATTTCGAAGCTGGCGCAGGACAAGGTCATCTAAGTCCACCGCAAGCAATATCCGACGAGGAGCACTCGGAAAGGGCAGCCAATGCTGGAGCAGACTGAGGCGATCAGGCTAATCGTGGATACTTGTATCCGAATAAAGCCGGAAGAGGACCTGCTGATTGTCGCCGATGACTATGCACGTCCCAGGGCGATCGCGGACGCCGTGGCGGCAGCCGCTCGGGCCCGCGGCGCCAAGGTGGTCTACCTGGTCGCCCCGCCAAAGCAAAACAACGCCGAGGAGCCTCGCAAGACCACAGTCGCGGCCATGCTGGCGGCCGATGCCGTCTTCGGCGCCGGCGAAAAGGTGACTCCAATTTCCGGGCACACGGCCGTCCATGAGACGCTGCGGGCAAGGGGAGGCAGGCTGTACGCCACCCTTGGCCTGTCGGAGGATTACCTGCGCAAGCCTTTCTCGGAGCGGGATATCTTTGAAATGAAGGAGCGCGCCGAGAGGTTAGCTCAGCTTTTCACCCAGGCAGACGTGATAAAAGTGACCACGCCGCAAGGTACAGACCTGACTATGAGCGTTAAAGGCAGAAGCGGCACGGTAATGCACCCCATTAACGGCGTCTTCCTCCCTGACTACGCCGAATCTCCGGTGGCCCCCGTTGAAGGCACCGCCAGTGGCACTCTCGTGTACGATGTCGAAGTGAATGGCTCGGGCCACCTGCTCTCGACGCCGCTCGTAGTCAGAGTGGCCAGGGGCCGAGTGGCGGACATCTCGGGGAACCCGGAGGACGTCGCGAGGCTGAGCCGCATAGTCGCCACCGACGCCGATGCCGGAAACATAGGCGAGTTCGCCATCGGGGCGAGCCACACCGTCCCCAGGAGACCCACCGGCGTTAGATACGACTGCGCCATCCTCGGCACCGCGCATATCGGCATCGGCAGAAATGTATTGCTCGGAGGCAAGAGCGCGAGCAGGAGCCACATCGATGCCATAGTCACCAGGCCCACTGTGGAGTTGGACGGGAAAGCCATTGTACGAGACGGCGAGGTGTTGATCCGGTAGCGGCGAAACAGTCAAGCGTCGGATTAGTCGATCGACCCGACAAGGGGGGAACATGTCCACCGACATCACATTAACACAGGAAGGCATCGATGCTCTCGTCAAGAGGATCACGAAGGAGAGCGAGGGCAACCGCATGCGCTTCATTGACAACTCGCCGATCTTCGAGGAGCCGCTGGTTGGGTTCGCCAGTGGCGACGACCCTCTCTTCGCCGAGTACAAGACTATCATCGGCGACTATCATATGACGCCGGCCGAGGCGCTTCAGAAAGCGACGGGAAAAGAAGCGGAGAGCGTCAGCGTGATCTCCTGGGTCCTGCCCCTCGCCACGAAGATCAAGGCGTCGATGAGGCGTGAGAAGACCACTCCCACCAAGATCTGGGCCCACGGCATGCATTACGCCCCCCGCTTCAACGATGTGTTGCGGGCGCAAATGGTCGATTACCTGCAACGACAGGGCTACGCCGCCGTGGCGCCCTACACCGCCGCCTTCTGGCGGAGGATCGTCACACCGACAGACCAGTCCTCCAACTGGTCGGAGCGACACGTTGCCTACGCCGCCGGGCTGGGCACCTTCAGCCACAACGATGGCCTGATAACGCCGAAAGGGATGGCCATGTTTTGCGGCAGCGTCGTGACTGACCTGGCGCTGCCCGCGTCCCCGCGCGAGTACACGTCCCACACCGCATATTGCCCATATGTGCTGAACGGCTCCTGCGGCCGGTGCATCGAGCGCTGCCCCTCCGGCGCTATCACCGAGAAGGGCCATGACAAGATAAAGTGCTTCGATTTCAGGGCCCAGTTCACCCACCTGGCCAAACCGTACGAGATTGAGAGAGTGACGTGCGGCTTCTGCCTCACCGCCGTCCCCTGCGAATCAGCGATACCGACGGGGCTGCTCAAAGGTAGCTCGTAAGCGGGCCGGCGACCCTCTGATAGGCATGATTCTGGTTGCGTTATGCGATATAACGCTGCGTAATGATATAAGGAGTGTCAACTCGACTGGAGGATGCTATGGCGGCAGCAGTGAGGATATCGGAAGAACTGGTGAATGAGGCAAGGAAATCGAGCCGAATAGACCACAGGTCTCTGGCTGGCCAAATCGAACACTGGGCCCGGGTGGGCAAGCGCGCCGAGGAGAACCCCGATTTAACCTATTCACTCATTAAGGATATCTTGATTGGGCCGGAGGAACTGGAGCGGGGCGAGAAAACCGAGTACGCGTTCGTTTGGCTGGGGGATAGTAGCCATGACGATCACTGACAGAATTCAGCAGGGCGTTCAACAGTTGCCGAAAGCTATGCAGGCAGAGGTCCTTGATTTCGTCCAGCGTCTTCTCACGAAAGCTGAACGAGGTCATGAGGAAGATGACCACCGCATCTGGAATGAGATGTCTTTATCCTCGGCCATGCGCGGCATGGAGGACGAAAATGAGCCCCATTATTCCGAAGCCGATCTTAAGGTAACGTTTCTGTGAAGCAAGCAGGACAGGTCGTCCTTTATCGGTTTCCTCAAGCCAACTTGAAGGAAGGCAATCTGCCCCGCCCTCCTGCTGGGAAAGCTGCCTGGAGACTTCGACGATTGGTTGATTTGCATGATCTCTTCGCAGACCCGCCATTATGTCCCCCATTTCGATGAGCTTGTCCGGGAGCAAGATGGTGACTTTGCGCCAAGCGGCCTGAAGGTTGCAAGCGTGATCAGGGTGGGTCGTCTGGCTGTCGTGGAAGGCATGCTTCTTCTTGGGGCAACTGGCCAGCTATCCCCTGACAGACTGCAACGCATCAAGCAACACTTGGTGGAGTGGATTGAGAAATCCTAGCCAGCGCGGTCATCCAGGAGACCCATGGAGCCCAACCAGGCCGAACGGGATCGGAAGGCGCAGATGAGAAAGCGAAGTCGAACGAAACTAGTCCATGAAGGTCGATATGTCGCCGAAGTCGACGTAGAGTTGCTGGAGGCTGAAGACGGTTGGGCTCCCTACCTCTCTCTCGAGGATGCGTACAAGCTCGATGATGTGAGAGAGGCTCTTCGCCGGGGCGATGTAAAAGCGGCTTCTCAGTACGGCAGGATATAGGCCCTGACGCCCGTCACCACGTAGCAGCGAAGCATGATCCTTTCGGCGCGGAGCGTTGGAGCCCCAATTGAGAGACCGACAGGAGGTTAACCATGATATCAGTAGGCAAAGGTATCAGAGTCGTCGCGATGTTGGCAACCCTGGCGCTTCTTCTTGCGGCCTGCGCGCCAGCGGGCGGCCAGCAGGCGCCGAAGGCATCGCCGGCGCCAGCAGGCACGCCCAAGGCCGGTCAGCAGCCAAAACAGGGCGGAATCCTCAAGCACGCCGCCCTCCAGGACGAGAATACCTTTGACCTTCACAATACGGCGCGCAACCTAGCCGCCGAGCAGGCGGGGCCCGCCTATAGCAGCCTCGTCCAGTACGACCCTTCGGACGGCACGCGCATCAGCCCGGACCTGGCGGAACGCTACCAGTTCAGCGCCGATGGGAAGAAGGTGACCTTCACTCTCCGCAAGAACGTCAAATGGCATGACGGCAAGGCCTTCACCGCGGAAGATGTGAAGTTCAACTTCGACCGCTGGCTGAAGCCGCCCCAGGGGGTAGTCATCATCCGGAAAGAGATCGTGGAAGGGGTAGAGCGCGTCGAGGCGCCGGACGCCAGCACGGTGGAGGTCTACCTCAAGGGCCCCCGGCCCTCCTTCATTGCCGGGATAGCGCTCGTATACGCTGCCATGCTCCCGCCGCAGCACCTCAAGGACAAGAAGCTGATGGGGTACACCATCCTCGGCACGGGCCCCTTCAAACTGAAGGAGTACAAGCGGGGGGTCAGCGTCGAGCACGTCAAGAATCCCGACTATTTCATCCCGGGCCGCCCGTACCTGGACGGCATAGTTCACTATATAATGCCGGAAGGGGCCGCCCGCCTGGCTGCCTTCCGCACCGGCCAGGTGCGGAGCATGTTCGTCTCCTCCAGCAACCTAACGGCCTCCCAGGCTGAGATGTTGAATAAGGAGCTGGCAGACAAGGTCACCGTCGCTCGTATCTCGGCTTTGAGCATGAACGTCCTCCACCTTAATCTCAATGCCCCGCCTTTCAACGACTTGCGTGTCCGACAGGCAATAAACATGAGCCTGGACCGCAAGAAAGTAATCGATGTGATGGACAAGAAGGCGGAAATCGTAGGACCTTTGCCCAAGGGGCGCTGGGCGCTGCCTGAGGATGAACTGATGAAGAGGCCGGGCTACCGCGGGGTCACGGCCGCCGACATCGACAAGGCCAAGGCACTGTTGGCCGAGGCAGGCTACCCGAAGGGCTTCGAGGCAGAGGCGATGATCGGAGGCGATACCTGGAGAAAACAGGCCCTCTTTGTTCAGGACCAGCTTAAGGCTATTGGGATTAACGTCACCATCAAGGCCGTAGACACCGCAACGATGGAGAAGCGCTATTTCGCCCGAGATTTCGCCATCAGCCCGTACACTACGGCGCAAGCTGTCGATGAGCCCGACCTTTTCCTGGCTCTGTACGTAACCGGTGGGGGGCGCAACTATAGCAGCTTCAGCGATAAGCAGGTGGACGACTGGTATCGGGAGCAGTCCCAGACGATGAACGAGACGAGGCGCAAGGAGATACTCCTGAATATCCAACGGAGGATACTCGATCTCGCGCCGCCCATACTCTTTACCGGCCTCATTGACGTTCCCTATTGGAAGTGCATCAAGGGCTATTACCCCGAAAAGCAGGTTGGGTATCACAATAACCAGAAAAGGCAGGATGTGTGGTTGGATGAGGGTTGCTGATAATGGGCGGCCGGCAGCAACTCTTGCACGAGCATGAGGAGAAACCGCCATCTTTCCCCCCTTGTCTCGAGGAGGTCTCGCATTGGATTCTATTGCTCGCCAGCTTAGCAGGTTCGCTGTCAACCTCAGGTTCGAAGATCTGCCCGAGGAAGCGGTGCGCTACACGAAGCAACTGGTATTGGATACCCTTGGCTGCGCCTTGGGAGGCTACCTCAGCGAGCCTAGCCAGATAGCCCGCCGTGTGATCGGGGAGTTGGGTGGGAAAGGGGAGTGCACCGTAATCGGAAGCGGCGTCATGACCTCCTGTCCCAACGCTACCCTGACCAACGGCATAATGGTCCGCTACCTGGACTTCAACGATAGCTACATGTCTATTGGCGGTTCTCACCCCAGCGACAACATACCGTCGGCGCTAGCGGTTGCAGAGAGAGAGCACGTTGGGGGCAGGGAGGCAATCGTCGCCGTCGTCCTTGGATATGAGGTCCAGGGGAGATTCGTCGATACCTCGCGTTTTCCCGGCTACCATCATGCCACGATGGGCGGCTTTGCTGTTCCCGTGATCGCCGGGAAGCTCCTCGGTCTCAATGAGGAGGAAATGACCAACGCCATAGGCATAGGCGGCAGCCACAATGTCACGCTGGCAGGCATCTACGGCGAAGCTTGGAGCTTGTATGCCAAGGCGGTGGACGAGGTGGGCAACAACGGGGCGCCAACGGGCAACCCGGGAGAAGAGAGCCAGATAAACTTGATAAAGGCCGCTGCCTATCCCTTCGCCGCTCAGAGCGGCGTCATGGCGGCGCTACTGGCCCGGAGGGGATTTACCGGTCCAAGCACCATCATCGAGAGCTTCCTCAAGATATCGGTGGGGGATATAGACACCACAGCGCTAACTCAGGGCCGAGAAAGGCTGAGGATCCTGGACAGCCAGCTAAAGCCCTACGCTGCCGGCTACTGGACGCATACGCCCGTTGCCTCCGCCCTGAAATTGGTCAGGGAAAACAACCTCAAGGCGGAGGACATAGACCTGGTTCAGATCAGCGGCATCAGGGGCGCGACCGTAGCCCTGGCAGGCGAGAAGGCATATAAACCCACCAGCAAAGAGAGCGCCGACCACAGCACCCCCTATGCGGTTGCCATAGCCATCCTTGAGGGAGATGTGGGACCGGACCAGTATGCCCGCCAGCAATGGTTGGATCCCAGAGTTCTGGACCTCATGTCCAGAATCAAGTGCACGTTCGATCCCGAGCTGGACAAGTTCTGGGCTGAAAGGCGGGCGCGGACGGTCAACGTGGAGATCAGGACCAGGAGCGGCAACAGCTATAGTTGCCTCATGGATTACCCGAAGGGCGATACGAAGAATCCTATGACCCAGGAGGAGGTCGAGGCCAAGTTCAGGAACCTGGCCTCAAAGGTCATGGCGGAGGCCCAGATCAGACAGGTGATCCGGGCAGTGGATGGCCTGGAAGAGGTAGAGGATATCGGTCAGCTAATGGAGTTACTGGTGGTCTAGGAGCAGTCCAGCCCATGAAGGAGGTCTCTAGTGCAGTCCGAGAAAATGTTGTTACCGACGACCGCTTTGACCATGCTGGGATTGCTATGGGCAAGCTGCGTGCCTGCCGCATCCCCGACGCCCACCAGCAAGCCAGCCGTGCCCGCGCCAAAGGTGGAAACTCCAGTTTCTAAGCCTCCGGCGCCAGCGGCGGCGCCGTCACCCAGCCCCAAACCGGCAACGGCGGAGCCAAGGTACGGTGGCACACTGAAAGTCGCCCAACGCGGGGACCCGCCCCACTTCGACCCCATGCTCAGCCCTACGATAGCCCTCTTTGCGATAGTCGGGGGTATCTACAGCGGCATACTCCAGCACGACCCCACACCGGGGAAGAATGAGAACATCATTGCTGACCTGGCCGAGAAGTGGGTGATAAGCCCCGATGGCAAAGTCTACACCTTCTACTTCCGCAAAGGTGTGAAGTGGCACGATGGCAAGCCCTTCACCGCTGAGGATGCCAGGTATACCTACGACCGGATAAAGAACCCCCCGCCGAAGTTGATCCCTCCTTCAAGGCAGTCGCTTCTGGAGGGGGTAGACAAGATAGAGACCCCCGACGAGAACACGCTGAAGATTACCCTGACGGATCCAAGCGCCGTATTCCTGGGCACCGCCGCCATGGGGCGAATGGTGGTTCAGCCCAGGCATATCATGGAAGCGAAGTTCGACATGAGAAAGGAAGATGACTCTGTTGGCACTGGCCCCTTCAGGTTCAAACGTTTCGTGCCTGGCGTCCTCTACGAGTTGGTCAAGAACCCCGATTACTTTGTCCGGGGCTTGCCCTATGTTGACGGGATACAGTTCTATATCATCAGGGATGCCTCTTCCCGGTTTGCCGCCTTCAGGACGGGGCAGATTGACTTGACGGCTGTTGGCAGAGGCACTTATCTCAGCGCGTCCGAGGCGGAGGCGGTCAAGAGGGAGATGCCTGGGGCCGTCGCCTACGAGTATCCCGCCCTGAGTAACTTCGGCCTCGTTCCTTTCTTTGAGAAGGCGCCGTGGAGCGATTTCCGTGTACGCCAGGCGGCAAACCTGGCCATCGACCGCCAGGCGGCTATCAAGGTGGTAGGCCAGGGCTACGGGAAGGTGGGTGGTGCGCTGGTTCCGGGGACGGAGTGGGCCATCCCCGAGCCTGAGCTGGTAAAGCGGCCGGGCTACCGCCAGCCCAAGGATGCCGATATCGCTGAGGCCAGGAAACTCCTGGCCGAGGCCGGATTCGCCAACGGCTTCAAGACGCAGATGATAGTCAGGGCTGGGGTTGATGATGTGCAGTCCGAGTTCGCCCAGCATGAGTTGAGGAAAGTTGGCATAGAGGCTGAAATGGTGAGGCTCGAGCAGTCGGTTTGGGAAGCACGGCTTCTGAAGAAGGACTTCGAAGTATTTACCCAAGGTAACTCCCTGAACGAGACCGACCCTGATGACATCGCGCGGTATTATGTTTCGGGCAGCCCCAGCAATCGGGGTTGGTACAGCGACCCCAAGGTCGATGACCTCTTCAGGAGGCAAAGGCGCACGCTGGACATCGCCGAGCGCAAGAAGATCGTCCGGGAGGTCGAACTGAAACTCCTCGATGAAATGCCGCTCATATCCATTGCCTGGGAGTCCGGGATAAGAGGCGCCTCGGCAAGAGTCAGAAACTGGGAGCCGGGGCTGGGCAATTTCAACAACAACACTTTTCAGGCTTTGTGGCTCGCCAAGTAGAGTTCAGCAACTTGCAAGTATTGGGGCCCCTGTGGTGAGTGTTTGCCTGGCATCGGCCGGGAAGAGCCAGAAAGGACCTATCGCACATGGCTGAAGATGTCCGGCAACTGAAGAGTGGGCTTGAGGACTTGGCCAGGGGGGCGGGCGCCTCGCGTTTCGGTGTGGCGGACCTGGCGCCGGCGCAGGACTTCATACTTTCCCACGGGGACGACTACCTGGCCCAGTTCCCGGTGGCCGTGACGGCAGCGGTGCCGATGATAGACGCCTGGGTAGACCTGCTTCCGCGTCAGCAGGACCCGCTGGTGATGCGAAGCTACGGCGAACTTCTGGAGGCGGTGGACCGGCGCTGGCTTGACATCGCCTATTCGCTGACCATCGCGTTGCAAGACGCGGGGTACAAGGCGCTGCCCATCGCGGAACACGTCTCAGACCCGGTCCATCGCCGGGGGGTCTTTTCCCATAAGCTGGCCGCCCACCTGGCCGGGCTGGGCTGGATCGGGAAGAATACGCTGCTGGTCACGCCGGAGCGCGGGCCGCGGGTGAGGTTGATGACGGTGCTGACCACGGCGCCGCTGCCGGTGACGAAGCCGAAGATCGAGCTCGCTTACGACGGCTGCGGCGCCTGCCGGACGTGCGTCGACGTCTGCCCCGCTGGGGCGCTCTCCGGCGTCCCCTTCGCGGTTGACGTTCCGCGGGATGCCCGGATCGATTTCCGGAAGTGCTCCGATTACCGTGATCAGCAGTTGAAGCGCGTCGGCAGCCGTCATTGCGCTCTGTGCCTGAGCGTTTGTCCCTTCGGAGACAGCAGAAAAAGGCTGAAGTGAGAGGACTGCCTCCCCCGAGCTACTCCTGCTCCTCTTTCTCGACCTCGATGGTGCAGCGGGTGACCAGGGCGGCGAAGGCCCCGATGGCGGCCAGCAGGGGCGCGGTCAGGACGGTAGCCGCCACCGCGGGCGCGCCGAGGGTCAGCGGGATGTCTATCAGGGGTTTGCCCTCATGCACCAGCCGCACCCTGGTCACGTTCCCCTGGTGGATGATCTCTTTTACCTTCTCCACCAGCTCAGCTCCGGATACGGTGAAGCTGTACTTCTTTGCCATGGCGGCCTCCTTTCGGGCAGCTCGCTCACTCTATACTGTCATGGTAAACTGGCGCTGGCGCGGAGTCAAGGGAATGATGAATTTTCCTGTGAACCACCAAATACACGAACCACACGAAAACAGGCTATGGAATTTTCGTGTATTTTGTGTGGTTCGTGGTTAAGGAAGTGAAGTTCACCGATGTGCTCGCCGATCTCGCCCATTTCCCAAAACCAGCGACTGCTGAATAGGCCGTTGCCGGGCTGGGTCGCGATGGCGGCGCTGGCAGGTTTGGCCGTAGCCGCTTGTGCGAGCGCGGCGAGCGTGGCCTCTTCCGCCACAGCGCCCGCCGCTTCTACGGCCGCCTCCACTCCGGCGCTGCCCTTTGCCCCTTCCGAGATGAATGCGCCGGAGGTGAAAGCGCGCCTTGGAGGACTGGTTGTCGTGGATGTCCGGTTCCTCGTCGATTTCAACCAGGCCCATGTCCCCGGCGCCATCTCGATGCCTCTGGCGGAGATTGAGCAGAGATACCGGGAGCTGCCGCGAGGGAAGCCCATCGTCGTCTATGCCGAGGCCAACGACTGCGGCTGACCGGAGCACGATACGGCGGCCCGGGCGGCCCAGATACTCGACGAGCGAGGCTTCACTGACCTCAAGGTGATGGCGGGCGGGTTCGACGCCTGGCAGGCGGCGGGGTATGGGGTGGAGGGGACCGGGAGATAGTCTGGACGAAGGCCATCGTCATGGTAGCCGGCGCGCGGAGTGAGCAACTGAGGAGGTGGTCGAATCCGTGGCCAGGAGATCGACAGCGTGGTTTGAACGGGGTGCTGACGCGGTAGCACGTCTCTGGCCTTCGCTTCCGCGATGCTACATTTGCCCTTTGTGCATGCGTGGGTTTTTGCCCGCGGCGCTGGATGAGAACGTCCTGACCCTGGAGCATGTCCCGCCGCAGGCTCTCGGCGGGAAGAGGATACTTCTGACCTGTTGCGAGTGTAACAATCGCGCAGGGAGGGAACTCGACTGTGAGATGCAGGCATTAGATGACATCTTGGGCTTCGCGCGGGGAGGGATGAAGCGGGCCGTGTCGGCACAACTCACGATGGGTGAGCATACCCTTAACATTGAGGTAGTGGCCGCAGGCGAAAGATAACAATGCTTGGTATCCCCAAGAGAAACCAGCCAGCCGCCCATGACGGCCTGCGAGCGGAAATGGATCGACTTGTGAGAGAGAACGCTTGGGACGGACAGGAGTTTAGCATAACGTTTCAACGCAAATACAGTGCAAGGCGGGCCGCCCTGGGCTGGCTGCGTGCGGCCTATCTGGCATCATTCGCGGCTTTCGGCTACAAGTACATCATCAGTACGGAGTTGGAGCCGGTAAGAGAACAGCTCGCCAATAGCGACTGCAACCTGCTAGAGAACTTCCATGTGCTGATCCGTTCGGCGCCATGTGATGATCGGCGGCTTATTGTGATCAAAGAGCCTGCTGAACTGCGCGACGGTTTGGCGGTTCAGATGGGGGTTCACCTTGTACTTCTTCCAAGCCCGTCCACCGGTGCCGATTTCTATACACGTGTGGACGAACAGGCAGGCCTTAACCGGCCAGCTCAATTGAGGAGCGGAGCATTGATCCCGTGGCCGACAAGACCTGAACACGTGTTAGACTTTCGTTGAAGTCCGGCAATTGCGCCCCTGAGGCGAGATCGGCTCTAAGCCCCCGCCTCCCCTTTTCTCCACCAGCGGCTGCGACAGGGGAGCTCATCTGATATAATGTGCGATAGGTTCGGTGAAATCATTTCGGAAGGCCTGCCATGAAATTGGTTAAAGAGGTGAAGGACACCAGGACAGTGTGGGACACTCCAAAACTCCGGAAGCTGGTGGCGCAGCCGCTGGGCGCGCCGATTGAGTTGACAAGAGAACAAGCAGACGAAATCGTTCGACTGGCCTTCGGGAGACGGCCTGACCTGCGCCGACATAGCAGGCACAAAGCCTCTACGGCCCCGCTGCCTCTTTGATCTTCTTAATAAGTGCTTCAGCCTTCATAAGCACGTCAGCTACTTGTTCCCGGGGATACGGCCTCGGCGGCCCGGGCGGATAGCGTGCCTGAAAATAGAAGGCGGACAACTCTCTGGCGAAGTCCAGAAAAGACGCAAAGCCATTCTCGTGGTTTTCGGCCTCGGTGACAAGCGCCTCCAAGTCGTGGATACGCCGCAGTTTCCAGCTCCTGGCCAACAGGTAGCCCTTTAGATACTTCTCAACGGCTTGTTGGATCAGCACGGCGATAGTGTCGGTGTGTCCGCCCTGCTGGAAAAGTAGCTTGGCGCTGTCGATGTCGTGGTCCCCGCGATCAAACCATTCGGCGGCTATCGTCTTCCTGTCCGGACTATCTGGCATACAGTACTTCGCCCTTGCTCAAGATCTCCCCCACGAAGTCGTCGCCCAACTCCAGCCTGCCCTCCAGTTCCTTGGGCGTGTAAATAAGGGGGGAAACCGGTATGTGGCGTGCGGGGTCATAAATCAGCCGCTTAACCTCGACAAAGCGGTCCACCCAGACCTTGTCTGTTTTCTTCACAATAAAGAGATCGATGTCGCTGTCTTTGGTGGGCCTTCCATAAGCATAAGAGCCGAAGAGGATTATTTTCTCCGGGTCGTACCCTTCCCTGATCCGGTCGACGATCTCCTTGATGATTCGCCTTATCTTCCTGTCTCTGACCAACGGTTTTCTTCCTCAGCAAGGCGTCTGCAAAGTAAGATATCGCAGGGGTGCGCGCTAGCCCCCTTCAACCGTTCTATGGGCATCGGCTGCCAAATTACCAGCTACCGGCAGGCCAGCTCGGGGCGAAACACCTGGTTAATCGTGGAGCCGCTGCTGCCGCCATAAGCGGTCCCGCCGCCGGGGACGTGGACCCAGCCATCGATGAAGGCGGCGCCGGTCACCCCATGGACGGGGACCGGCATCGGGCTCAGGGACCGCCACGTATCGGTGACGGGGTTGTACACCTCGTGCTCGGCGAAGACGCCCAGCGGGTGGTCCTCGTTCTGCCCTTCGCCGCCCCATACGTACAGGCAGCCATTTGCCGCAATCCCGTTCACACCCCCGCGCTTGGTGGGCATGGGCGCCCGGCTGGTCCACGTATTCGTGGCAGGGTCGAAGACCTCAAGGACATCGGTCACCTCGCTCTGGAAGCCGCCCCCAAAGCGTCCCCCAACGACGTAGACCTTGCCATGTATGGCGTCGGCTGCGATGTGGTTGCGGGGCGTGGGCAGGTCTGGCAGGGTCTGCCACGTGTCCTCACGCGGATCGTACACGGCGAACTCGTTTCCATGGGGCGGGCGACCTCCGGCAACATAGATCTTGCCGTTGACGACCACTGCGGCGCCAGAGCTGCGCTTCGTTGGCATCGGCGCCCGCGACGCCCACGCGTTTGTCGCGGGATTATATTCGAAGACCGCGTCGAGGAACCCGGCCTCCTCGCCCCCCGCGGCGGTCATCTGCCCGCCGATATGGTATATCTTGCCGTCGACGGAGGCTGCCATGCCATGGTTGAGGGGCAGGGGCAGCGGCGCGGCGAGCTCCCAGCGGTCCTCGCGCGCATCGTACGCCTGGACGGTTGGAACCGTGATTCGGGTGGATGGGTAACCCCCGAGGACGTAGAGCTTGCTTCCCAATTGAGCCACGGTGAACTCCGAATTGGGCTCCGGCAGGGGCGCCCGCGTTTCCCACACCGGAGCCGCTAGGGGCCGTCCCGGTGGCGGTAAACGACCGGGCGCAGTCTCCGAAACCGATTCGCCGCCAAAGGTCTCCGCCTTGAAGCGCAACCAGGCGTGACTTTCGACCCGCTGCCCTCCCGTGGCCACCTGCATCGCGAAGGGCCCCTGGAGTTTGCCCGCCGGGACGTCGGTGCTCAGCCAGCCAACCGCCGCGCCGTCATTTGAGCCCGGGTTGCTCCCAGGGCTCCCTGCCCAACTCTTGATCAACCTCGCCCCCGTTGGTATGTTGATCTTCACGTCGAGGCTACTCAGGTCTTCAGGGCTGTTATTCTGTACCCACACTACGAAAGTGGCCACGTTCCTCGCTCGGCGCACTCTGATCACCGGCTCCACAAAGGGCCAGGTGGCGAATCCGGGGGCGGGGACGGTAATCAGCCATCCTGGGCCTGTAGCGGCGATGGGATGCCTCAGCTCCCCAGGCTTCACCTGAAGACCAGCGAAGTTTGCCCTCAATTGCCCGTCCGGCATGATATTATAGTATTTGCTGTCCCGGCTTATCCTGTTATCACCGACGACGAGGCCGATGGGCCTGGCGAACCTGCCGATCAGCCTCCCGGTCTCGATGTCCCTGACCCGGAGGGCGAAGGCCAGAAAGGGCTTCGCTCCCGCAGGCGCTCTGGCGGCGAAGGCTGCCGGGTTGCCAGCCAGCACTTCAAAGGCCACGCGGCCTCGGAACGCGCCGGCCGGAATGGCGATTGTGTAGGGTCCCGTCCTCACACGATGAGGCCGGGCCGGATCAAGGGTGCGGGAAACCATCACCTGGGAGAAACCGATCTCTCCCCAGTCCGGCGGCCCTTCCTGCGCCAGACCCAAAGGGGCCACAGGGCCGCTCAACAGGAGGACCGCGATGAGGGCAAGCACCGTGCGCCTTAGCATTGCACCACTCCTTTCGATGAGGACTCCAGCTTCTTTCCTGGGCCGACATCCCGCGTTTTCAAGCGGCCAACAAGCGGATTCTCTCTGCCCAACGCTCTTGGGATTATATCCCTGATGGCGCCTGCGGTCAAGCCTGGACGCTGACCCGGCTGGCCCAGGGGACGCCGCAAAAGGGGTGAGTAGTGCCGATGACCGGCCACTATCTCCGGGCCACTTGCCATAAAAAACCCCTCCCACACGCTCAAAAAACCACACAAAAACTGGGCCGAAAACCCCTTGACGGCCTGAAGAGCCGTCTGCTATCATGGTGAGCGTTCTTGAGCCCTTCTCGGGGCTCATGCCTGGCCCTCTTCCGGCACTCCTCGTGCTAGTGGCCCTGGACAGATACGTCTTCAGTGCCTCGGACTCTGCGCCATCGGCGGCAAGCAAGGGTATCTCCGTGCTCCGGGCGGGTTTGCCAGTTGTTCCGGCTTTTTCTTGTGCTGTGCTTCCGAACCGCGCGCCCGGCTACGGGAATTGAGTCCCTATCGTGGTCTTCCTGCAGCGAGAGGGCCGTTTCTTTGCGTTTCTTTCGTCGTCCTCTACTATCTCATTATCTCAGAGGGGGAAAAGCATGCAGGTGAGATCAGCCAGAGAGACCTGGCAAACGGCCCTTGGCCAGCTCGAGGTCCAGGTAAGCAAAGCTAACTTCCGCACCTGGTTGAAAGACACAGTGGGGCTTGTCCTGGAAAATGACAGGTTCGTCGTCGGGGCGCCCAATTCCTTCGTCACCGAATGTCTGGACAAGCGGTTGAGCTCGCTGGTGGTGAAGACCCTCGCCAGCGTCGTGGGAAGGGAGCTGGAGGTCTCCTTTGAGGTATGTCAACCCTCAGGGGGGAACGGCGGCAACGGCGAAGCACACACATCGAGCAATCATACATCTGCTACTCACACCGTCGCCAATGCCTGCCCTGCGAACCTCAACCCGCGCTACACCTTCAACTCTTTCATTGTAGGCAGCTCGAACCGTTTGGCGCAGGCCGCCGCCCAAGCGGTCGCCGAGAACCCGGGACGCGGCTACAACCCCCTGTTCATCTACTCCGACTCGGGACTGGGCAAGACACACCTGTTGCATGCCATAGGCCACCAGGTCTATCAGAAACATCTCAACATGCTTTACGTAACCTCCGAGCAGTTCACCAATGAGTTCATCAATGCCATCCGTGAGCGGAAAACCGATGACTTCCGAGCAAAATACCGCAGCGTTGACATATTGATGGTGGATGATATCCACTTCATCGCGGACAAGGAGCAGACCCAGGAAGGCTTCTTCCATACCTTCAACGATCTGCACAACACGAGCCGTCAAATAGTCATTACCAGCGATCGTCCCCCCAAGTCGATGCCTCTGCTGGAGGACAGGCTGCGTTCGCGCTTCGAATGGGGGCTCATCGCCGACATTCAACCCCCGGACCTTGAGACGCGGCTGGCCGTCCTCCGAGCGAAGGCGGACCAGCAACAGGCGGATGTGCCGAACGACGTTCTGGAATTGATAGCGCGCAAAGCGCAGCGCAACATCCGCGAGCTGGAAGGCAGCCTGAACCGCGTGGTTGCCTACGCCAGGCTGACGGAGAAGCCCATTACGTCGGAGTTGGCCGCCCAGGCCATCGCCGATATGGACCCCGAGAGGACGCGGCGCCGCGCCGTATCTCCCGGCCTCATCATAGCTACGGTATCCGACCACTTCGGCCTGGATCCCGTCTCCCTGAGCGGCAAGATGCGTGAGCAGCCCATAGTCCTCGCCCGGCAGATCGCCATGTACCTCATGCGCGAGGAAACGCCTCTATCCCTGACAGACATCGGCAAGGAGCTGGGGCGCCGGGACCACACTACCGTCCTCCATGCGTGCAGAAAGATAGCGGAGGAAATGGAAGCCAACACTCACTTCCGCCGCGAGGTGCTGGAGCTGCGGGAGACATTGCGGCCAGATTAGGGATCCAAGTGTCCCCAAATGCCTCACAAAATGTGAAATCTGTGGATAAATGCCTGAAATCTGTGGATAACTCTCTATCTTTGGGGATAAGTGCCTTGAGATTATGTCAAAAGATGTGGCCTCCAGGGAGCTCGCCGGTGCAATCGGCGGGCTCCTCCACAAACAGGCCGCACCCATCCACAGGCCCCTAAACATCCCTCGCGAAGCTAGACTTAACAGTTCCCACCTTCCCGTCAACATGCTAACAATGCTTAGTGTTGTTGATATTATTTGCTTATTAACACTAAACAATTAAGGAAAGAATCAATACGTAATGTGCACAACAGTTCATGTGGAAAAGCAGAGAAGCCTACTATGAAAATGATTCCCAACGCCCCGACGACGGCGGCAGGGGACAAGCCCGCTGCCCTACGGCATTTTGATGCTCGGTGGCGCCGGGCCAAGGGCATGGGGAACTGGTATCGGGTGTCTTGAGGCGTCGAGGAAAGGAAATCCTGACAGCGAGGAAAGCTAGAGGAGTCCTTTGCTTCTCAGAATGTTAATGTAGCCTTGGCGGTCGAGGGAGCACATAGTAGCCTGTTTCAGTTCCGCCTCGCTCAGCTTGAGTTGCTGCCTGATGCTCTGCTGCCTAGGCAGGTCTCCGGGGCCTTTGGAGCGCCGTGTCCGAGTGACGATTTTTCCTTCCACCTCGAACCAGGCTAGCAGGTCGCCGCTTTCGCGCACCTTCGTTTCGAACTTGCCTATAAGATGGTCAAACTCGTGCGCCTTAGTGGTCATCGCGGGCGATGAATCTTCTGCTGGAGAGTCTCTCAGACGCTCAGGAGATCGGGACCCAGACGCGCTCGCTCCTGCTCGAGGGTGAGGTACCGCTCTGCTATTGGACGTTGCAGGTCTGCCATGGCCGCAGACCAGTTCTTCCCGAAACCGGATTCGTTTAGCTCGGGCGCTTCGGCGATAACGTACTCATTCTCCGTGGTGAAGCGAACCGATACGGGCGCCTGCGCCCGCAGCCTGCCATCGCGCAGAGAACCGCGAAACATCTTAATCTTGACACATCATGAGCCTGCGGCCAATCCCCTGGGGTGGGTTTTGGTCGTCCGCAGGTTGGCGGCGCGGGCTCATGGCTAGCCCTCCGCGGGTGCCGGCGTCCCCGGCTTAGGGATGGGCGGCTCGGTGACGAAACGGGAGAGCTCGTCGCTCCAGGTGTAGTCTACGATGTAGAGGACATCGTAGCCCTCGAACATGACGTAGACGCCCCCGCCGTCCGGCGTCTTCTCCCCCAACTTGATGTTCCATACCTCGCCGGTATTCAGGCCAACCCTCGTCTGTATTCGCGGCGTGTCGAGGCCATAGGCGGCCAGGTTTTGCGGATTGCGCGCCACCACTCGCTTGGAGCGCGGACCGCTAAGCAGCACGCGGATGCCGTTGACCCGGTCGTTGTCCACCTTCGGTATCACGGGCTCCCGGGCAAACCAGGAGCTCTTCTCCTCGTCCCACAAGATGTCCACCGTCTTGCCCTGATAGACCACCTTGATGGCGTTGATGTCCTTCAGGTCGATGTTGTACACCCACGGCGCCTGGATGTTCTGCTTGTCGGGCTTCTGCACCTCGTAGAAGAAGACGTAGGAACCCAGCGCCGCCAGCGCTACCAACAGGAGGGCAGTAATACGGAAGCTCATATCTTAACCTCTAGATTGCTGATTGGGGCGGGGGGGCCAATCAAGAATCCCCAATGAAAGATCGTACCCTATCTTCTTCGCCACCAGTTCAGAGCGCCAGCCGCCGCCACCGCCAGGGGCAGCAGGGCAATGCTCGAGTAGACGATCCAGCGCCACCCTGCCTGGGTCACCACCATCCGCCGGAAAGCCGGGGGCTTGGGGCGAATGGAGATGAGCTCCTCTTCCCCCGACAGCCAGTTGATGGAGTTGAGGAACAGGTCGCTGTTGCCCAGGGAGTAAAAGTACTGGTTCGAGGCGAAGTCGGAGTCGCCGACGACGACCACCCGCGTCTTCCTCTCCTTCACCCCCTCTGGCGGCTTCACCGGCAGGTCGGGCAGCGCAGCGGTGGCCTCGACCGAGACGGCCAGCGCGAGCGGGCCTTTCTTATCGGTGGCCGCGTCGTAGGGAGGGTCCTTCTTGGGGTCATAGCTCTTAACGAACCAGCTATTAGGCGTGGTCAAGGCCAGCGGGCTCACCGTCACCGTGACCACCTTCTTGTTTTCCTGTTGTTTGACCAGGTCAGGGCTGATCCCGACAGACGTGGCGCTGGGGAAGAAGGTGGTATCCAGGTCCTTGGTAATCTGGGACGGCAGGTACTGCGGCCGCTGCGCCGCTGGCGTGGCCGCGTCCGGGTAGACGAAGCTCGTCTGATCTATGACTGAGCCCTTGTCCAGGACGACTCCCCAGGGCGCGAGGAGCTTCACCATATCCTCGGGCGGATTCGGCTCCAAGAGCATCAGGACCTTTCCCTTGTTATTCAAGTAGTCCTGCAGCGGCTTCACTTCGGCCTCCAGCAGGGGCTTCTTGGGGCCGGCGATGACCAGCGCGGCGGCGTCCTCGGGTACGGCGGCCGTGGTGGCCAGGCTGAGCGGCGCAACTTCGTAGTTGTCGGCCTGCAGGCCCTTCAAGGCGAGGGAATAACCGTCGGGGCTCCCGTCCGCGAAATTGCGCTCGTCGTGGCCGGTAAGGAAGTAGACCCTCTTCTGCTGCTTGCCCGTAACCTTGAGGAGGGCGCCTGTGAACCCCTGCTCGCCAGCAGCCGTGACCTGCTGGCGGCGCTGGCCGCTCTCGAAAACCACCACTCCGTAGTCCTTGATGGCGTAGTTGCGCGCCGTCGAAGGGTTCGCCTCGGGGTCGACCAGCTCAAAGGTGAACTTGTCGGTGCGGAAGGTGTACTCCTTGAGCAGCGTTGCGGCGTTCTCGCCGTTGGGGTCGCCAGGCGTGAAGAACCCGACAGCGTGGACTGGATCGGTCAACTCAGAGAGGACCTTGACTGTCTGCGGGGCCAGAGAGTACTGGCCGGCGGCCGTTACGTCGAAGCGGGTGAAGTTGCGGGCTCCCAGGAAGTTGACCATCACCGCAATAGCAATGAAGGCAGCTATCATCACCATGGTGTTAGTGCTGTATCTGCCCCGCCGTCCCAGCATGGCCCTCTTGACCTGATTGAAGGCGCCCACGAGGAAGATGAGCATGAAAAGGATGCCCAGGCCCAGCATCGTGGCGACATAGGCGCGAAGCTCGGGGAGCAGCAGGTACATTATCCCTGCGGCCACCGCCGCCACCAGGCCCAGAGCGCCCAGAAACACGAGCACGGCAGAAGCGCCGCTCCACATCGAGCGGATGGCGGCCAGCAAAATCGAAGGGCTGAGGGCCCCAAGCGCGGAACGGACCTTGCTCATTATCTCCATCTCCTGGTTTCCAGAGACCTCACCGCCAGGAACAGGAACAGCGCGGTGAGGCTCAGGTAGTAAATCAAGTTCTTGGTGTCGATTATGCCCGCCGCAAAGTCACCGAAATGGGCGGGCAGCGCCAGGTAATCGACGACGGCCTTGGGTGGGCCGCTAAGGAATCCCCCGGCGCCGTTGATGACCCATAGGAGTATCAGTATCCCGAAGCCGATGACCGCGGCCACGATCTGATTGCTGGAGAGCGAGGAGGCCAGTATCCCCACAGCGATAAAAGCGGCGCCAAGAAGGAACAGACCCAGATAGCCGCTGGCGATCGGCCCCGGGTCCGGATCGCCGAAGAGGAAGAGAAGCACGGGGTAGTAAAGGGTCAAGGCGATCATGGCCAGGTAGATCAGGATGCTGGCCACGTACTTGCCGAGAACCACCTCAGCATCTCTGACTGGTGCCGTCAATAACAGCTCCAGCGTGCCCATCTTTTGCTCCTCGGCCAGGAGGCGCATGGTCAGGATGGGCGCCAGAAGCAGCATGACGAAGCCACCCGGGAAGAGGAACCCCCTTATGGTAGCTTCCTGCGCGTTGACGATGTTGAAAGCGAAGAAATAGCCGGTGATGACCAGAAAGACGGCGGTCACCACATAGGCGATAGGGGAGGCGAAGTACGAGCGAAGCTCTTTGACCGCGATAGACGTCGTGTTTCTCACCGGACTAAATCTCCTCTTTGGTGGTTAGCTTCAAGAATATCTCTTCCAAGCTCAGGCCGCCCGCTTGAAGGCCCAGCAGGCCCCAGCCGCTCTGGACGACCGTGGACGCCAGCGCCTCGCGGATGTCATTGCCCGGCCGACAAAGGATCGTATAGCGGTTCTTCGTCTCGTCGATGCCCTCCCAGGTCACGTCCCGGACGCCCTTGATCTGGCGGACGCGCGCCACTACGTCCCTCACCGGGCCCCGCACCTCCAAAGTCATGCGCTCCGCACCTGACAGTCGGGCGGACAGGTTCTCCGGGCGGTCCATAGCCACCACGTGGCCCTCGTTGATGATGATGACACGCTCGCAGACCATGCTGACCTCGGGAAGGATGTGCGTGCTCAAGATGATCGTGTGGTCCTTGCCCAGGTCCTTGATCAGCTTTCTGGTCTCCACCACCTGGCGGGGGTCGATGCCCACCGTCGGCTCGTCTAGAATCAGGACATCCGGCTCGTGCAGGACCGCCTGAGCGATGCCGACGCGCTGGCGGAAGCCCTTGGAGAGCCTGCCGGTGGGGGTGTCGACATATTCCTCCAGCCGGCAGAGGTCCACGACGTCGTCGATGCGTTTCTTGATCTTGCTGCCGTTCATGCCGCGGATGGCGCCCATGAAACCCAGATAGGCGCGCACCGTCATGTCCGTGTAAAGGGGGACCATCTCCGGCAGGTAGCCGATGTGCTTGCGCACCTCCAGGGACTGGTCGAGGATGTCGTAGCCGGCTATGCGCGCCGTGCCGCTGGAAGGCGGCATGAAGCAGGTAAGGATGCGCATCGCCGTGGTCTTCCCCGCCGCGTTGGGGCCCAGAAATCCCAGGATCTCCCCTTTCTTCACCGAGAAGCTGACGTCCTCGATGGCGGGGAAATCGCCATAGAACTTGGTAAGCTTTTCGACCTCAATCATGAATGGTGGAGGCCTCCCTTTCTCGCCCCGACGAGTCGGGGCTGACGGACTTCAAATGGATATTATAGCTTGCCGATTATGGTGAGTCAAACAAAGGGATAGCGGAGCGGTCTTCACGGCGCGCCGTCAGAAGGTAGCGTAGCACAAAGCTGGGGTTTGAACATTAGAGGGGGCTGAGAAAACGGCGTCCGACGCCTCTCGTGTCCAGCATAGTACGGACAGCGACATGCCGCAAAGCTGGCCTGCCTGCACCAACTGGGCCGCCATGATTGCAGGTGTGGGTTATGAACGCCCGCGTTATGGCCCCCTGCCTATGTGTGGCTATCCTCTCATCCGGCGGTAAACGTCCTTCCGATGCCCAGCCTTCAACACGAGCACGATCAGTCGCTCGCTTTCCACAATGTATACTATTCGGTGGTCGCCCACCCGGAGGCGATAGAGGCCTCTTTCCCCCGAGAGCGGCTCTGCGCCACGGGCCGCGGCTCACCCGCCAGTGCGTCTATGTGGGGTCTCGACCGAGCCTGGAGCCGCCCGGGAAGTTTCCTGAACGCGCGCTCCGCGCCGGCGGCGAACTCTATGATGTAAGCCATGTTCGCCTAAAGGCCCAAGTCGGCTTTGATCTTCTGCCAGGGGATCGTCCCCTTCTCCGTGGAGTCCGAGAGCGCCGCGCGCGCATCTTCGAGGTCCAGTCGGTTTTCCAACGCTTCCAGCAGCTCGATATCTTCGATGGGGACTATGGCGGCGAGCCTGTTTCCTCGACGCGTCAAGACTATGCGCTCCTTGCCGTAGGCGGCTCGACTGACTATCTCCGAAAACCGTTGTCTGGCTTCTACGGTGGGCACATCGGTCATGTCCGATCTTCCGGATTAAAGGACGTTACGTACGTATCGACTTAAGTGTACACTTGCGATGCCGCCCGTGTCAAAGCGACCTTTAGGGCGGGGGCTTGTCTCCCGCCGCCAACCCCTGCAGAGGAGAAGCTCCGGACGCCAATCCCTTGACAAACCTTCACATCGGATATAGGATAGGGCCATCCTTGAGTAGGGGCATCCCGATGCAATCGGGACACCGTGCCCCTACCCCCCGTGGGAGGAGGCGAGCGTGGTTGCCGAGACGGATGTCCTGCTTAACCCCGTGGGAGAGGTGGATGCGGCGGAACTCAAGCTGGCCCCCCGGCTGAAAACGCTTCAGGGCACAGCCGGCGGCTTCATCGATAACAACAAGGTGAACAGCGATGTCCTCATCGCGCGCGTCGCCGAGTTGCTGGTCGAAAAACACGGCATGAGCAGCTCCTTCATCACCAGGAAGCCCAGCTCCTCCAAGCCCGTGCCGCCGACGGTGATGGCTGAGGTCGAGAAGAGCGCCTTTGTGGTGCATGCCCACGCTGATTGAGGCTCCTGCACCTCGTGGAGTGTCCACGATGTCGTCGAGCTGGAGCAAAAGGGCGTCCCCACTGCCTACATTGCTTCGGAGGAGTTCGCGCTCCTGGCCAAGGAGGAGTTGTTGGCGCTGGGTATGCCACAACTGCCCATCATTGTCGTCCCTCACCCCCCCAAGCGCTACACCGCCGACCAGTTCCGCACCTTCGCCGATGCCGCCGTCCCCGAGATCGTCCACGTCTTGACGACGCCGGCCGACCAGTTGGCGAAGGAGTACCGGAACAAGGAATACCCCAGGCCCAAGGCCGTCGTCAGGAGCCGGCCCGTCTTCGCCGCCGAGGGCCCGGAGGTGCGCGGCAGCATCGAGGCCGCCAACCGTCTCTTCTACGGACGCGGCTGGACGGACGGCCTGCCCATCATCCCACCCACTCGCCCGGCGGTGGCCCGGATGCTCCAGTACACTGACCGGGACCCTGATGAGGTGATGGCGATCTTCAAGCCGCGTCGCGGCAAGGCTACGGTGGAGAAAATAGCCATCAACGCGGTGATGGCCGGGTGCATTCCGGAGTACTTCCCCGTAGTCCTGGCCGCGGTGGAGGCGATGGCGGCGCCGGAGTTCAATCTGGCGGGCATCATCGCCACCACCAACCCCGCTTCGCCGCTGCTCATCATCAATGGGCCCGTGGTGAAGGAGCTGGAGGTTAACTGCGGCTATGGCCTGTTTGGCTCGGTGATGCGGGCCAACGCCGCCATCGGCCGCGCGGTCCGCCTGGTGGTGCTGAACATAGCTGGCGGTGAGCCGGGCATCTATGACCGCTCCACCTTCGGCCAGGCGGGCAAATACTCCCTCTGCATGGCCGAGAACGAGGCGGAGAACCCCTGGGAGCCTTTGAACGTGGAGCGTGGCTACCGCAAAGAGGTATCCACAGTGACCGTCTTTGGCGGCGCGGCGCCCCAGAACGTGCTGGATATGACCAGCACCACAGGGGAGGGCATCCTGTCCACCATGTGCGGCAACATGGTGGCCTCCGGCAGCAACAATATCGCCGCCGGCGCCGGCCAGCCGCTCATTATCTTCGGGCCGGAGCAAGCCGCCGTGCTGGCGCGGGATGGCTTCAACAAGCAGAAGATACGGGAATACATTTACGAGTACGCACGAGCCCCCTATCCGCCGTACACTATCGCCGCCGATCACGAGGACCTATGCTTCACCTGGCAGGACCACCCAGTTCACACAGTGGCCAGCAGCCCGGAGGAGATCATGATCATGGTGGCCGGCGGCGGGGGCTCCCATTCCTCCTTCGTCGCCAGCTTCTTCGATGGCACGCGGGCGGTCACGCGCCCCATCGCCCTGAAGGACGGGACGCCCGTGAAATCGGTGCAGGAGTTCACCCTGAGTTAAGCTCAGGGTTCAAGACGAGAAGGGGATAGCGACCCAGCTCGGCGAAGGCGAAAACAAGCCTCTCCTTGTTGATTGCCCTTTCATGGTTCCCAGATAAACGCCTTCATATTGTTGCGACAGAAAGGCGGGATGTGGGGTGGGGTTGGACCTCTCCCTCTTATCCCCTGAAGAGGGAGGGACGCCACGCTAGTGACGGAGGAGCGGGAGTCCAGAGGGCGCAGCGCCTCTGGCGGGGGTCTGGGGGTGTCCCCCAGGTCCAGTAAAGTCCCCCAAGATTGGGGGATTTAGGGGGTTGATGAGTCCGCCGAAGGGCACATGTTCTTGTTAAGACCGGCAAAGGGGGCATCAGATGCATCCTGATTGGCGCAACTTCACTCGGAGGTACTATGGTAGCTGAAACTGACGTTCTGCTCAACCCCGTCGGGGAAGTCGACGTGCAGCAACTGAAGCTGGCCCCTAGGCTGAAGAGCCTGGAGGGGACGGTGGGTGGCTTCATCGACAACCACAAGGTGAACAGCGATGTCTTCCTGGCGCGCCTGTTGGAGCTTCTCAAAGAGAAATACGGTATGGCGGAAGCCATCATGCGGACGAAGCCTCTCTCTAGCGTGCCTGCCCCTCAGGAGATTATCGATGAGATGGCGGCGAAGTGTGATTTTGTCGTCCACGCCCACGCCGACTGAGGCTCCTGCACCTCGTGGAGTGTCCACGACGTCGTCGAGCTGGAGAAAAGGGGCATTCCCACGGCCTACTTCGCCTCCGAGGAGTTCGCCCGACTGGGCCGGGACGACTCGGAAGCGCTGGGCATGCCCCAGCTTCCTATCATCATGTCGCCGCACCCGCCCAAGCGCTTCACGGCGGACCAGTTCCGCCCCTTCGCTGATAAGGCGCTGGCCGAGGTGGTGCACGTGCTGACCACGCCCGCCGAAGAGCTGGTCGAGGAATATCGCAAGAAAGCCTACCCTCAGCCCAAGGCGGCGGTGCGCAGCCGGCCCGCCTTCGCACCGGAGTCGCTGGAGCTCAAGGGGAGCCCCACGGCGGCAAACCGCATCTTCTACGGCCGGGGTTGGACCGACGGCCTGCCTATCATCCCGCCGACGCGCTCGGCGGTGGAGAAAATGCTGGCGTACACCGACCGCGACCCCCAGGAGGAGGTGGCCGTTTTCAAGCCGCGGAGCGGCAAGGCGACGGTGGAGAAGATAGCCATCAACGCCGTGATGGCGGGGTGCGTCCCGGAGTACTTCCCGGTGGTGCTGGCGGCCGTGGAGGCCATGGGTGAACCCAGGTTCAACCTGCAGGGCATCATCGCCACGACGAACCCCGCGTCGCCCATGGTCATCATGAACGGGCCGGTGGTGAAGGAACTCGAGGTGAACTGCGGCTACGGGCTCTTCGGGTCCGTGATGCGGGCTAACGCCACGATAGGTCGTGCGGTGCGCCTGGTGGTGCTGAACATCGCGGGAGGGGAGCCGGGCATCTACGACCGCTCCACTTTCGGCCAGGCGGGCAAGTACTCGATGTGTATCGCCGAGAACGAAGCGGAGAACCCCTGGGAGCCGCTGCACGTGGAGCTGGGATACTCGAAGGACGCCTCCGTGGTGACCGTCTTCGGCGGCGCGGCGCCGCAGAACATCCTGGACATGACCAGCACCACAGCGGAGGGTATCCTCTCCACCATCTGCGGCAACCTGGTGGCCACGGGCAGCAACAACATCTGCACCGGCGGCGGCCAGCCGCTGGTCATTCTCGGTCCGGAGCAGGCGGCCGTGCTGGCCCGCGACGGCTTCGATAAGAAGAAGGTCCGCGACTACATCTACGAGTACGCTCGCGCCCCTTATCCCGCCTATTCCATTAGCGCGGAGAACGAGGAGCTGTGCTTCACCTGGCAGGACCACCCTATACATCGGGTGGCGCTGAGTCCAGACGAGATCATGATTATGGTGGCCGGCGGCGGAGGCTCCCACTCGTCCTTCGTAGCCAGCTTCCTGGACGCCACGCGGGCCGCCTCGAGGCCCCTCGCCCTGAAGAATGGCGCCCTAGTTAAGACAGTTGAGGAGTTCAAGAGAAGGAGGGCGAAGTAACCATGGCCACACAGACAGATGTCCTGCTCAACCCGATAGGCGAGGTCGATGCGGTGGCGCTGAACCTGGCTTCCCGCCTGGACACCCTCGAAGGCAAGATCGGTTGTTTTATTGATAACAACAAGATCAATAGCGACGTCTATCTGGAGCGGGTGGAGGAGGTGCTCAGCGCCAAGTACGGCCTCGCCGGCGCGGTGAGATATAAGAAGCCGGACACGGCGCGCCCGACGCCTCCCGAAGTGCTTGACGACCTG
This sequence comes from Chloroflexota bacterium, assembly GCA_016190665.1. GTDB lineage: Bacteria > Chloroflexota > Dehalococcoidia > JACPQD01 > JACPQD01 > JACPQD01. The sequence continues at coordinate 19,784 of JACPQD010000044.1, read as the reverse complement.
GCGAAGAAGGCCGCCTTCGTGGTCCACGCCCACGGCGACTGAGGCTCCTGCACTTCGTGGAGTGTCCACGATGTGGTCGAGCTGGAGAAGAGGGGTGTGCCCACGGCCTATGTGGCCTCCGAGGAGTTTGGGCAACTGGCCAGGGAGGAGCTGACCGCCCTGGGCCTGCCTCAGTTGCCGGTGGTCCTCGAGCCGCACCCGCCCAAGCGCTTCACGCCCGAGCAGGTCAAAGTCCACGCGGAGCGGAACCTCCCGGAGATCGTCCACGTGCTCACCACCCCAGCCGGCAAGCTGGATGAGGAATACCGAGATAAGGGATACCCGCAGCCTAAGGCCGCGGTGCGCAGCCGGCCCGCCTTCGCCGCCGAGGGGGTGGAGGTCAAGGGAAGCGCTGAGATCGAGGCCGCCAATCGCCTCTTCTACGGAAGGGGCTGGACCGACGGGCTGCCCATCGTTCCGCCCACCCGTTCCGAAGTGGCGCGGATGCTGGAGTACACCGACCGCGATCCCCGGGAGGTAGTGGCCGTCTTCAAGCCGCGCCGGGGCAAGGCGACGGTGGAGAAGATAGCCATCAACGCGGTGATGGCGGGCTGTCTGCCGGCGTACTTCCCTGTGGTGCTGGCGGCGGTGGAGGCCATGTCCGCGCCGGAGTTCAACCTGCCGGGCATCATCGCCACGACTAACCCGGCGACGCCTATCGTGATAATTAACGGGCCGGTGGTCAAGGAGCTGGAGGTGAACTACGGCTACGGGCTCTTTGGCTCCGTGATGCGGGCCAACGCCACCATTGGCAGGGCAGTGCGCCTGGTGGTGCTGAACATCGCTGGGGGCGAGCCGGGCATCTACGACCGGTCGACCTTCGGCCAGGCGGGGAAGTATTCGCTGTGCATCGCTGAGAACGAGGACGAGAACCCCTGGGAGCCGCTGCATGTGGAGCTGGGCTACCCGGAGGACGTCTCCACGGTGACCGTCTTCGGGGGCGCGGCCCCGCACAATATCATTGACATGATGAGCACCACGGGCAAGGGGCTGCTGAGCACCATGGTGGGCAACATGGTCGCCTCCGGCTCTAACAACATCATAGCCGGCGGTGGCCAGCCGCTGTGCATTTTCGGACCGGAGCAGGCGATGGTGCTGAAGCGGGATGGCTTCGACAAGAAGTCTATCCGTGATTACCTCTTCAAGTATGCCCGCGCCCCCTATCCGCCCTACATTATCTCCGAGCGGGTGAAAGGGCATTCCCTGGTGAAGGAACACCCCATACACAAGGTGGCCAGCTCGCCGGAGGAAATCATGGTTCTTGTGGCGGGGGGCGGCGGGTCCCACGCGTCCTTCGTGGCCAGCTTCTTCGACTCTACGAGGGCCGTTACGCGGCCCATCGCCTTCAAGGATGGGACGCCCGTGAAGTCGATGAACGACTTCAGAAGGTCGCGCAGGTAGGGGCGATGCGGTAGTCGGACTGGTCGGACCTGTCGGACAAGTCTGACGGCTGGCTTGCCCGAGCCGTACCCGGGGGATGGACCGTGATCGGAGCCCTGCCTCGCCCCGAGCCAGGCGGCCCGGTTCGTGCCTGTCCCGGCGCGCTGCCAGCTCAGGAGGATTCTTTCTAGAGAAGGAGCGATAACCCATGTCGGAAGTCAAACTGAAGTACCTCGGCGTCTCGGCTTTTCAGCTCACCACGGAGAGCGGCACGAGGGTCCTCATCGACCCTTACATCTCGGAGAGCGATCAGTGCCCCATCACCCTGGAGGAGCTGGAGTCGCCGGATCTCATGATCGTGACCCACGCTGCTCGCGACCATATGGGAGATGCCCTGGAGATAGCCCGGAAGTGCGATTGCCCGGTGTGGAGCGATAACGCGGTGATCACGCATCTGCTACGCAACGGCATCTCCGCGGAGCGGGCGAAGGGCATGGCCTATGGCTACGTGCGCCGCTTCAAAGGCATTGCGGTCCGGGCGGTCCAGGCCTGGCACGCGTCCATCCTGAGGACAGTCGAGCCTCCGCTCTATGGCAACCCGGTGGGCTTTATCATCTACACCGAGGACGACCTGCGCCTCTACCATCTGGGCGATACAGCCATCTTCGGCGACATGAAGATGATCGCCGAGCTATACAAGCCGCAGATAGGCATGGTATGCGTGGGCGCCTTCAAGGGCGCCGAGGCCGAGATGTCCCCGGACGAGGGCGCCATCGCCTGCCGCTGGCTGGGGCTGAAGATGGCTATCCCCATGCACTACGTCATGGAATCCAAAGAGCCCTACTTCTTCGCCAAGTTCGTGGAGAAGGAGTCGCCGGCGACGCGGGTGAAGGTGATGCTGCCGGGGGATGAGCTGAGGCTGAGTCCGGCGGATTTCAGGTAGAAGACAGCGCTGCTGACGCCGAGTATCCGTTTATCCGGTGCCCACCCGCTGACGCCGCCGTTTCCCCACAAAGGCGCTGCCCTGGCGGACAGAGACGTTCGCTACTACGGGCGAGTGGCGTCTCGGCGCCTTCGCTCCTCTCGCTTCGCGCTCCCCGCTTCGCGCTTCTCCTTGGCCGCTGCTTGCGCCTTCCCCAGCCCGATGCTATGCTATGAATGACTTTTGGACGGGAGCGATAACCATAGATAGCCAGAATATCCGGGAACTGCTGGAGAAGGTCAAGAGCGGAGAGCTTTCCATCGAGCAAGCCCTGGCTAAGCTGCGGGTATTGCCCTACGAGGACCTGGGCTTCGCCAAGGTGGACCACCATCGCTCGCTGCGGCAGGGCTTTCCCGAAGTGGTCCTGGGGCACGGCAAGAGCGCGGAGCAGGTCTGCGCCATTGCCTGCAGTCTCGCCTCCCACACGGACCGCCTCCTGGTCACGCGGTGCTCTCCGGACGCCTTCCAGTTGGTCAAGGAGCGCCTCCCTGACGCTGCCTACAACGAACTGGCTCGCGCGCTGGTGCTCAACCGGTCCGAGGGCAAGCTACGGCCCGGCGTCATGGTGGTCAGCGGCGGCACCGCCGACCTCCCTGTGGCGGAGGAGGCGGCCGTCACCGCCGAGCTAATGGGGAATGAGGTGGACCGCGCCTTCGACGTGGGTGTGGCCGGCATTCACCGGCTCCTCGATCATCTACCTCGGCTTCATCAGGCCCGCGTCGTCGTGGCTGTGGCGGGCATGGAGGGCGCCCTCCCCAGCGTAGTGAGCGGCCTGGTATCCGTGCCCGTGATCGCCGTGCCCACCAGTATAGGCTACGGCGCCAGCTTCAATGGGCTGGCGCCGCTTCTCGCCATGCTGAATTCTTGCGCCGCGGGCGTCGCCGTAGTCAACATCGACAACGGCTTCGGGGCAGGGTATCTAGCCGCCTTGATAAATCGGAATCAAGGCGGTCATGAGTAGCGCTTATCCTGGGCTTTCGGGACCTTCCGGTCTCTCGGGGCCTTCTGGCCTTTCAGGCCCCTCTGGCCTCTCCACGTGAAGGGCGGCGACTCCGCCCTGACCGGACCATACCCAGGCGCCTCTCCCCACGGCCAACATCGTCGATCCCTGGCTCATGGCATAGCCAGTGGCCGGGTCGAAGGTCCAGATGACCTCGGCCTCGATCTTCAGGGGCTTCGTTCCGCTGGGGTTGCCGACCATTCTCATTTCACCGGGCGCCAGGGTGACCGTGTGCGCATCCTCTCCCGGTCCATTCATGATCACTGTCTTATCGTCCTGGAAGAACGCCCAGTAGGCGCTGCCCTTGGCTATCCCCGCGGCGCCGGGTATCGCCGTGTAGCTTCCGCCCTGAAATGTGAAAAGAGGGGCGCCGACGTCTCGGAACTGAGTGCCCTCAGGGCCGGCGACTAGATTCCAGCCGCGCTTGAAGACTACTCCAACGCCTCCGGGTACGGGCGTTCTGTCCTCCAATACAGGCGTTCCTGGAACCATCGGTGTACTTGGCGTCCCGGTGCCCACGGGCGTCAAGGCGTCGTCTGATCCAGGTGTGCGGGTGCCGGGGATTCTGTCCTCGGGGGTGCCGGTGCCCACGGGCGTCAAGGCGTCGTCTGACCCCGGCGTACGGGTAACCCCCGGGATTCTATCCTCGGGCGTGCCGGTGCCCACCGGCGTCAAAGCATCGTCTGAACCGGGCGTACGCGTGCGAGTTACCCCGGGGGTCCTATCCTCGGGGGTGCGCCCCGGCGTCATCGTGTCGTCAGCCCCCTGCTGCGCCCGGACGCTTCCCAGGCCCAGGATCGGCCCCGGCATTAGGGTCAGCCCGGGCGCGATGAAGAGAAGTATGCCCAACACCACCACAAAGTACTTACCAAACCTCATTTCCTGGCTCCTTCCGCGTAGCTACCACATAGATCGGGCGCGATAATCGGCTTTCCTTCATCGCAGCGGCCCCAACGCCGCGACGAAACGTACTCCTATTCCAGATCGTTGCCCCCTTTCTGCTCTCAAGCAAGTCTGATGGCACCTGACCTTAATTCCAAACTAGCATCGGCCCTGCGGCCGGTCAAGATGTTTTGCCCCCCCGCGCCTCGGGTGTAATAAAACTGTTATCGTACGCCACCCCTTTTTGTAAAAATGCCATGCGCCGCTTGCCCGCCTGCTTTGCCTATGCTAGACTAGCTTAACTACAGGAGGCCTGTCATGTCGCAATTCACTCACCTTTTCGCCCCCGGCCGGGTAGGGAGCCTCGAGGTGAAAAATCGCCTCGTCATGGCGGCCATGGGCACCTTCACCGGCGACAGTGAGGGCTTCCCCAACGACAGCGCCTTCGATTACTATGTCGCGCGGGCGCAGGGAGGCGTGGGCCTGATCATCTCCGGCGCTGTCTGCATCCTCTGGGAGGGACGCCGGCCCGGCCGCTGGCTCCTCCATGACGATAAGTTCATTCCTCGCCTGCGCCAGCTCGCCGACGCCGTCCACGAGCGCGGCGGCAAGATGGCCGTACAGCTCATCCACCACGGCATGACCCATGCTCACACTCGTAGCGCGTATGGCGCAGACGAGATAGACCTGGTTGGCCCTTCCGCCGTCCCCAGCGCCATGTACGGCGTCGCGCCCCGCGCGGCGACCCTCGAGGACATTCAGCGGCTCGTCGAGGCTTTCTCCGACGCGGCGCGCCGCGTCAGGGACGCCGGCTTCGATGGCGTCGAGTTCCACGGGGCCCATGGCCACCTCATCAGCGAGTTCCTTTCCCCCTTCACCAACCGCCGCATCGACGACTACGGCGGCACGCCCGAGAAGAGGGCCCGGTTCGCCTGCGAGATTATCGAACGCACCCGCCGGAAGGTGGGCCGCGACTTTCCCATCATCTTCCGCATGAACGGCAGCGACTACCTGGAGGGCGGCACCACGATTGAGGACGCCCTCCGCCAGGCGTCCATACTGGCCAACGCCGGCGCCGATGCCCTCCATATCTCGGCCAGCGCCAAGGAGACCACGCCCTGGCAGTTCCTCTGCCACTTCTTTCCCGACGGCGCCATCACCCATCTGGCGGAGGCCGTCAAGAAAGTGGTGAAGGTTCCCGTTATCACGGTGGGCAAGATCGGCGACCCACTGCTCGCCGAACAGGTCCTTCAAGAGGGCGAGGCCGATTTCGTGGCCATGGGCCGGGCCCTCCTCGCCGACCCCGACCTGCCGAACAAGGCCCGCGACGGGCGTCTGGACGAGATCACCCGGTGTATTTACTGCAACAACTGCGTGGGCCGCGTGGCCAGCCCCGGCTCGGTGGAGCGCGTGGTATCCTGCACCGTCAATCCGGCCTTGTTGCGCGAGCGCGAGTTCGCGCTCAAGCCGGCGGAGCGGCCCAGGAAGGTCATGGTTGTCGGCGGTGGGCTGGCGGGAGTCGAGGCGGCCGTGGCCCTGGCGCAGCGGGGCCATAACGTGTCACTATATGAAAAGAGCGATCGCCTGGGCGGGCAATGGAACGTCGCCGCCAGGCAGCCCTCGAAGGTGAACTTCGATCGGTTCCTCAGACAGCGCCTTCGCGCGCTGGAAGACGCCAGCGTCCAAATCAATCTTAAAGCCGAGGTAACGAAAGACCTGATCCGGGAGCAAAGGCCCGATGCCGTCGTGGTGGCCACCGGCGCCTCGCCCATCGTCCCCGCGGTCCCTGGCGCCCGCTCCGGCAACGTGGTCCAGGCCATCGACGTCTTCGCCGGGAAGGTCAGCGTGGGCGAAAGGGTCGTGGTCGTCGGCGGCCGGGAGCGCGGCATGGAGGTGGCCGACCTCCTCGCCGGGCAAGGTAAGCAGGTTTCGTTGGCGACGCGGACGCGCCTGGGGCGCGACGTGGAGCGCAACCTGTATCTCACGCTGCGCGACCGGCTCATCGGCAGGGGCGTCCGTATCTATGAGAACGCCCCGCTTTATGAAATCAAAGAGAAAGGTGTGTATTTCACCCACAATCGCGAGCTCCTCTATCTGCCCGCCGACACCGTGGTGCTAGCCATGGGCGCGAAGGCGGAGGACCGGCTGGCGGAGGAACTCAAAGGCCTGGCTCCTGAGCTGCATGTCATCGGTGACTGCGCTGAGCCGCGAGATGCCCTGATGGCCATTGCCGACGGCGCGAGGGTGGGGAGGCTGATTTGAAATGGAAGATAAACTGGCCAAACTGAGATCGAACTTGGAGGAGATGGGCTCCGTCCTGGTCGCCTTCTCCGGCGGCGTGGACAGCACCTTACTGGCCGCTATCGCGAACCAAATGCTGGGCGACAAGGCGCTGGCGGTGACCGCCGCGTCACCCACCTACCCGCCCGCGGAGGTCGCCGAGGCGGGCGTCACCGCCGAGCGCCTTGGCATCCGGCATATGGTCGTCGAGTCCCATGAACTGGAGGACCCCTGTTTCGTCTCCAACGACCCCAAGCGTTGCTATTACTGCAAGCACGAGCTTTTCGGCATCCTGCGCCGCATCGCCGATAGGGAGGGATTGACCTGGGTGCTCGATGGCTCCAACGCCGATGACGTGGGCGACTACCGCCCCGGCCGCGCCGCTGCCGCCGAGCTCGGCGTGCGCAGCCCACTCCTGGAGGCGGGCCTCACCAAGGAGGATATCCGCGCCCTCTCCCGGAAATTGGGCCTTGCCACCTGGCAGAAGCCGTCCCTGGCCTGTCTGGCCTCCCGTTTCCCCTACGGCACACCCATCACCGAGGACGTCCTGGACCGGATCGCCCAGGGCGAGGACTATCTGCGGGGACTGGGGATAAGGCAGCTCCGCCTGCGCCACCATGACAGCATAGCGCGCATCGAGGCGGATGCCGAGGGGATGGCCATCCTCATGGAGAAGCGGGAAGCGGTCGCTGCCCGGCTGCGCGCCCTCGGCTACACCTACATCACCCTCGACCTGGCCGGCTACCGCACCGGCGCCATGAACGAGGTGCTTCAGGATATCGCCTGAAGGCGGGCGCTCCTCTTTCTGGCTGTGAAGAAACGGTCGGACAAGCCTGACAAGCCACTACTGCGAAGGAGAGGCTATGATTTACATTGGCATGGACCCGAATCTGGTCACTATTGGGCCGTTCACCTTGACGTGGCATGGCTTTTTGACGGCGGTCGCGGTCATCGTAGGCGTAATGATAGCGGCGCGGCTTGCCCGGTCCTTCGGACTCACTGAGGACGGCATCTTCGCCGTGGCCTTGTGGGCCGTCCCTGGGGGCATCATCGGGGCGCGCGCGGTCCATGTCATCGATAACTGGGATGCCTATGTCCAGAATCCCATGGCCATCTTCAATTTTCAGGGGACAGCCATCTACGGCGCCATCATCGGCGGCGCGGCGGCCGGAGTCGGTTACGCGTATTTGCGGAAAATGAACGTGGGGCGGGTGGCTGACGTGGCCGCCTTTGGCCTCATTGTGGCCATGATAGTTGGCCGCATTGGCTGCATCATCAACGGGGATGCCTGGGGGATTCGCACCAACGGCCCCTGGGGCCTGGTCTACACGCACCCGGACGCCTTCGCCCCGCTCAACGTGGCGACGCACCCGACGCCCGTTTACGAGATTATCTGGGACCTGGTTGTTCTGGCGGCCATCTGGCGTTACCGGCGTTGGCCCCGCCCCGATGGCGCTCTCTTCCTCACCTATGCTACCCTCTATAGCCTGGGCCGCTTCTTCATCAACTTCTACCGGGAGAACGTCATAAGCTTCGCCGGCCTGCAGCAGGCGCAGGTAATTGCCATCCTGGTGTTCTTCGTTAGCCTTTTCCTGCTGTCCCTCGTCTACGGTCAGTGGAAGAAGGAAGCGGCGCCTGCTGTAGCTGAAATGGTGGAAACCGAATCTGATGAGGAGGAAGAGGGGGAGGAGATCGTTTACAAAGAGGTGTAGCCCACCCCCTTGACAATGGGCGAACGAGTGTGCTAGGCTGGGGAAAGGTGCGAGCCAGAAAAGGGGGACGTCATGAGCATGCTCACCGATACCGAGATAAGGCAGGCGATTGAGCGTGGAGAAATCGACATTTCCCCGTTTGACCCCGATTGCCTGGGGCCGGCGTCCTACGACCTGAAACTCGGCAAGAGGGCCATCATTACCAAAGCTCTGTCTCTCAGTGAACTGAAGCAGAAGGTGGCAGGTCAGGAACTGCGGGAGCTTGATGTTGAGAAAGAGAAGTCCATAAGTGTACCCGGCGGCGGCTTCGCTTTGGTAACAAGCCTGGAGAGCATAAGATTGTCGCGGGCTTACGCTGGCCACATCGGGATGAAGACCTATTATGTCAGGAAGGGTATCCTGCTGCTTTCAGGTCTACAGATCGATCCCGGATGGGACGGCGTCCTGGTCTTTGGACTCGCCAATGTTTCGCCAAGAACTATGACCCTGGATTTCAAGGACCCGCTCTGCACCATAGAGCTTCACCGCTTGGCGCAGGAAGCGGGCCAAGTTTACGACGGGACCTACATGCAAGAGCAGAGAGAAGGCCGTATCCCCCGTGGGGATAGAGATTACCTTCGGACTATTGAAACCATGTCGGTGTCTGAACTGACCGAGGCGCTTATGACTCTGTCCAGGAATATCGAGGGTTTGAGCGGTCAGGTTAGGGGCTTCTGGTACGTTGCCGGAATTGTTGTATTCTTTTCCCTGCTTACCTTCGCCGTCGCGGTGCTGCAAATCATCGTGAAGTAGGCGTAGCGCAGGCTCTTACCCTCTCCTCACGTATATCTCCGCCGCTATCTCGTCATCCAGACCCAGGTCCGTCCCATCGACCCGGATGACATAGGAGGGGCGGCGCTGCAGGAGGGCAATCCGGTTCCCCGGCAGCAGTCCCAGATTCGCCAGGTGCTCCAGCCTTCCCTGCGCGCGACTGGTGACGTAGGCCACAGCGCCCTCCTCGCCGGGATGTAGCTGCGTGGCGGGCACTACCAGCGGCCTGATCTCCGTCAGGCGGCGCTGGCAGCACTCCCCCCGGGGGATCTGCTTGCCGTGGGGGCAGGTGGCCGGGTGGCCCAGCAGGATGCAGATGCTGTTGGTGGCCTCCCGGCTCAGGACGTGCTCCAGGTCGCAGGCCCCCGCTTCCACCTCCTCCCTGGTCAGGTCCAGGACATCGCTGAAAAGCCTCTCCGCCAGCCGGTGGCGGCGCACCACATTGGCGGCGCGAATCCGCCCTTCCTCGGTGAGGGTCAGGGCGTCGCCGCTCACCGCGATCAGCCCCAGACTCTCCGCCTCCTTCAAGGCTTCTCGCATCTCAGGGTCCTCCATCAGCCGGGCTGAGACCCGTGGCGAGGCCAGGCCGCTCGGCCGCGCGGGCAGCCCCTCCTCCCCTAACCAGATCGCTTCAAGAATCTCGTCGATTTGACGCTGGCGCATCTCTTCTCAAGCTTTCAGCAGTCAGCCTTCAGCGGTCAGCGAGCTGATAGCTGAAGGCTATTCGGGTTCCTGGCGTGGACTCCCGCTCCTTGGCAGCCGAGCGTGGCGTCCCTCCCACTTCAGAGCCTGTCCTGAGCGAAGCCTAAGGAGGAGGGATGAGAGGGAGAGGTCCAAGCACGCTCAGCCACCCACGTTTCCGGCTCAGCAGGGTCACTCTGTTTGTTGAATGACCATTCACCCATCTTACGAGCTAGGGCCCTTTCAGCGGTCAGCGAGCTGATAGCTGACTGCTGACGGCTGACACCATGTGGAGCTGACGATGCGCCCATGCTCCAGTCTGATGATCCGGTCAGCGCTTTCGGCCACCTCCGTGTTGTGAGTGACCACCACAATTGTGTGCCCGGCGGCGTGGAGCCGGCGCAGGATGCCCATCACTATCTCCTCATTCGCCGAGTCCAGGTTTCCCGTTGGCTCGTCGGCCAGGATGAGCCTCGGCTCGTTGATAAGGGCGCGAGCGATGCATACGCGCTGTTGCTCCCCGCCGGAGAGCTGCGACGGCAAATGGTGGGCGCGGTCCCCGAGGCCGACGTCCTCCAAAGCGCGTCGCGCCTCCTCCTCATCCGCCATACTGTGGAAGTATTGCGCCAGCATCACATTTTCCAGGGCATTGAGATAAGGGACGAGATGGAACTGCTGGAAGATGAGGCCCACTGTCTCCCGCCGGAAGCGGGTGACAGCGGCGGCGTCCAGACGCGTTACGTCCGTGCCGTCAATGACCAATGCGCCGGAGCTTGGCCTGTCCAGGCAACTGAGGAGGTTGAGGAGCGTGGTCTTGCCAGAGCCAGAAGGTCCCATCACACAAAGCCATTCCCCGCGGGCCACCTTCAAGTCAACGGCGTCCAGAGCGCACAGCCGGCCGTAGTATTTGGTCAGCTCCTCAGCCTCTATTATTCCTGTCATATCATTCACCTCTCAGTGTAATGGCGGGGTCAAGGGCCAGCGCCCGTCGCACCGGCAGGGCGCTGGCGAGAAGGGTCATGGTCAGGGCAATGCCCAGGGTTACGGGCAGGGCCAGGGCCTGAAAAGCCAGGGTTGCGCCGAAGACGCTGGCCGCCACCGCCCCCGCTATCAGCAGGCCGCCCGCGTACCCCAGCGTCCCGCCGATGAGGCCGATGATGGCCGCCTCAGCCAGGAAGACCAGGGCGATCCGGCCCGCCGGCGCGCCAATAGCCCGCATCAGCCCGATTTCCTTCGACCGCTCAACGACGGTGGTGGTCATGGTGCTGGCCACCGCCATGCCGGAGACGACGAGGACGAGGGCCGCCACCAGGCCCATCAGCATCTGGACCTTGTCCATCACCGCCGCTTGAGCCTCAGCCACCTGCCCCACAATCTGCACCCGGGCGCCCGGAATGGTGGACTCGATCCGCTGGCGCAGGTTCTCCAGCTCGGTGCGGTCGCCCAGGGCGCTCACCTGGACCGTATCCACCAGGCCGCTCTTGCCCAAGAGGTCCTGGGCTGCGTCGAGTCTGACAAGCACCTGTTCGTCCTCGGGCCCCCCCGTCTCCACTATGCCCGCCACGCGCCAGGACCTTGGTTGAGGACGCGTGACCGTCAGGCTGTCCGCCGGCCCAAGCCCCAGCCTTCGCGCTGCGTTGCTGCCCAGCAGGACCTCGGCGCTGTTTGCAGGCATCTGGCCTGTCACTTGCCACCAGGGGCTCACCGCCAGGGCTTCCTCGAACTTGGTGCCCGCGAGAGCCACCCGCACGCCGCCCGAGTCCAGGGTCCCGTGGAGGTAAGGGGCATAGGCCACCACCTCTTTGGATTGTTCTATAGCTGGGACGGCCCCCTGGCTGAGGTAGGCCGTTTGCGATGCGGCGCCGAAGCCCAGGGCGCCCAGGCCCACCTCCACGGAGGCGGCCTCTGGCAGAACCAATAGGTTGGCCCCGTAGGCGCGGAGCTCCTTCTCGGCCTGGGGCGACAACCCCAGATACAGGCTCGCCAGGGCGGAGACCAACGCCGCGCCAAAGAAGACGGCGCTGCAGCCCACGGCCAGCGATGCCCGCCGGTTGAGCAAAGCTTTCTTCAAGATTCGTGGCAACATACTTAACGACCCCGCAATAGCTCCACTGGCTGCACGGCGAGCGCCCGCCGCACTGGCAGTATGCTCCCCGCTAACGCTACCCCCATGCCCAGCGTCAAGGCCAGGGCCAGGATGGCGCTGCTGGGGGCGACCGGCGAGCGAAAGACGCCGCTGGATATCACATGGGCCAGGGCCCAGCCGATGAGGTAGCCCGCCGCCCCGCCGCCCAGTCCCAGCACGCCGGCCTCGGTGAGAAAGATGAGGGCCACCTGGCCGTTGTCCGCGCCCAGGGCCTTCATCAGTCCGATCTCAGGGCGGCGCTCAATGACCGCCGCCGTCAGCGTCGTCATGACCCCGACGGAGGAAGCGCCCAGGGCCACGCCGGTCACCAGGAGGACCATGAGCTGAATCTTGGAGGCGAAGGCGCCCTCCGCCTCCGACACCTGGCGGATTGCCTTTGCCTCGGCGCCAGGAAGGGCCTCCTGCAACTGGACCAGGACAGATTCTATGATGGGGGAGCAATACCACTTCTCATACTCTTTAGGGGTCATCTCCTCGGGGCGTTTGTTCCGGATGTCAGCGGGCAGCTTCTCCCTGGGCTCCACCAGGGCGCTCACCAGCACGCGGTCCACGGCCCTCTCCACGCCCAGCAGTTGTTGAACGGCTGACAGAGGAGCGAAAACCTGCCCTTCCTCGAGGCCGCCCGTAGTCACGATCCCCCTCACCACGAATTCCCGGCTGGCCTCGCCCACGCGGACGGGCAGCCGGTCGCCCGGGGCGACCCGGAGGCGCCGCGCCAGGCTGTTTCCCACCATCACGCCCTCTTCGTTGGTATCGACGGCCCAGTCCCCTCTGACCCGCCACCAGGGGGCGATGCCTTTCACTCCAACTTTGAAGGATGTGCCCGTCAGCCTCTCAACTTGCCCCACACCGGTGGTCACCGTGGTCCCCGCCGGCAAGGCTATCTCCTTATCGAACCAGACGCCCGTGAGGGCAGCGGTGACGCCGTCCCCCATCGTGGCCACCGTGCTCAGGTAAGGGGCGAAGCCGACGATGTTGTTGCGCCAGAAGATGGTCTTGATGGCCTTCAGGTCATCTTCGTCCAGATAGGCTTGGGGGGCGTACCCCAGGGCCTCCTTTCCTTCGCGGGGGGCGACGAGGATGTTGGCGCCATAGGCCCGCATCTCGCGGCTCAGCCTGTCGGTGACATCCACCGATATGCTGAGCAGGGCGGTGGTCAGCGCCGCGCCCAGCGTTACGGCCAGAAGGACTATGGCCGTTTTCCCCCGGCGCCGGCGGAAGGTCTGCCCCACGATTCGCCAGAACACTCTACGTTAGCTCCCGTTGCTGAAGTTAGTTTGCCCGGCTGAAACAACCCGTACCGCTAATCGAACATTTCATGGTTGTTTGCAGTATTGGTAGTACTGGCAGTATTTGACATTTGCAGTATTCTAGCTCAATCTAATTCCCTTTGCCGAAGATAGGCTGCCCCGCCTCCAGGGCCTTCAACGGGATGACCAGACTATCGCCCTCTCGCGTGGAAGCCAAAGGGATGGGGTTGCAGCCGCCCCCAAGGTGAAGGGTGTTCATGGCGATGGGCGCCTGGCAATTCTTGCAGATGGCGTTCTCCCCCTCTTGCATGAAGCCCACCGGCCCGCAGATATTGCAGGCATCCAGGGCAGCGGCCACGTAACCATCCTTCAGCTTCACCGCCAGGAAGCGGACGTCGGTCCCCTTTATGGTGACGACGAACTTGTGGAGGGTATCCTCCTCCATCTCGGCCAGGGATAGTCGCACGGTATCGCCGGAGACCTGCACCGGCTCCGGCCTAGGGTCCACCGGTTTGCTGCTGGCCAGCGAGACAGCGCTCATGCCAAGCACGATGGCCAGGGTGGCAGCCAGAAGCGCCACGCGGGCGTTGCGGTCATGTTGGGCCGCTGCCAGGCGCTTGCGGCGCTCTGCGGCGCTCTCTCCTTCAGCCTGCGCCGGACCCGCTCGCCGCCAGTCCAGCAGGATAACCAGGACCGGGAGTACCAGCAGGGCGAGCAGTATCAGCAAGGAGGAGTCGTCCCGGACGAAATAGCCCAGGAAATTCATCACATCCCTCGTCATGGGGACCCATTCCTGCTCTGCCATCTCATGGAGGGCGCCAGCGATGAGCTTCACCACCAGGGCCAGAAGGACGACGGAGGTGACGGTGAAGAAGCGCTTCAGGTCCACCCTCATACTCCCCCGCAGGAGCAGCCAGCCAAAGAGGACGGCCAGACCGAGCCCCATGAGGGCGCCGGCCAGGGCCAGCACGGGAGACTGCCCGGCGGCGAGGGCGGCGACGAAGATGACTGTCTCTGCGCCTTCCCGCAGGATCAGGAAGAAGGTGAGCACCAACAAGGGCCATCCACCGCCTGCGGTTGGAGCGCTCACCACCGTGTCCAGCCTACCCTCGATCTCGCCGCGCACGTTGCCCGAGGTGCGCCACATCCACACTACCATGCTGCCCACGAAGAGGGCGGCCACCAGCATGAAGGGTCCTTCCAGGACCTCCGAATCGAAGGCGATCGCCTGAATGACGGCCGCCAGGGCGACGCTGCCCAGCACAGCTAGCCCCAGTCCCCCGTACACCCATCGCTTGAGATGGGAGCGGCCCGCCTTCCCCAGGTAGGCGAGGATTATGCCTAGAATAAGGGCCGCCTCGATACCCTCCCTGAGTGTAACCACCATTGCCTCTACCATGTCTCCTCCTCCGTGAACTAGGGTTAAGGGAGTAGGGAGTAGGGAGGAAGGAGAAGGGCCCTCCCCCCTACTCTCTCCACCCTACTCCCTTCAATACAAGGTTCACAGTTCCCCCCACCAGAACGGCGAAGGGGAAGATGAAAGCTACGATGTATATGGCGGCGCGCAGCCCGCGCTCCTTGATCATGACGAAGAAGTTGGCGATGCAGGGCACGAAGAGAGTCATCACCACCAGGCTCACGAGCGTCTGGGTACCATCCATCAGCCCCTCCTCCGCCAGACGGAACAGGCCGGCAGCGCCGTAGTCGCGGCGCAGGAAGCCCAGGATGAAGGAGCCGGTGGCGTCCGCGGGCAGGCCGAGCCAGGTTTCCACCACCGGGCTGGCCAACCTCTGCAGCGCAAGCAAAACGCCTATCTTGTCGATAGTGAAGAGAATCAAAGTCCCGAGCAGGAAGAGGGGCACCGCCTCCTTCAGAAACCACTCTACCCGAAAACGGGTCTTCATAAGGATATTCGAAAGATGAGGGATGCGGAAGGGCGGTATCTCCACTATGAAGTCGGAGGGCTGTCCCGGCATGAGCCGGGAGGCCAGGAAGCCCACCAGCAGGAGTTGGGAGGCGATCACCAGGACGAAGATAACCGCTGCTTTGGCGGAGAGGGCGCTGAGCATGGCCAGGATGACCGCCAGTTGCGCCGAACAAGGCACGCCCAGCGCCAGCAGGAGCGTGGCGATGACCCTTTCCCGGCGCGATTCGAGGATGCGCGTGGTCAAGGTGGCCATGGTGGCGCAGCCCAGGCCCAGGACCATGGGCAGCACGGCCTTGCCGCTCAGTCCCATCACCTTGAAGAGCTTGTTGGCCATCACGGCCAGGCGGGGAAGGTAGCCGGTGTCCTCCAGCACGCCGAAGGCAAGGAAGAAGAAAGTCATGATGGGCAACACGATGGCGATCGCGTAGGTCAATCCCACGGTAATCAGCCCATATTTCCCCACGAAGAGGTCTTGCAGCAAGGGGATAGGGATCAGATCGAAGAATTGCGCGGCCCAGGGACTGAGGTATTCCTCGAAGACCACCGACTCCAGGAAGTCCACCGATATGCCGGCCCCCAGCTTGCCGACGAAGAAGTATAGGAACAACAGGACGGACAGAAGGACCGGTGTACCGTACACCGGGTGCATGCTCCAGCGGCCCAGCTTTTCGCTGACGGAGCTGGCCCGGACACGCCTGGCGAGGGACACTTCTCTCACCGCTCGCTCCACGGCCTCAGCCCGCTGCTTGCTGATGATATAGCTTACCGGCTCGCTGTACCTGGCTTGCAGGTCCTGCTTGATCGCCTCGATTTCGGCGAGGACAGCAGGGCCCGCTATCGGCTCCAGCCAGGTCTTGAGGTCTTCATCGCCGGCCAGGAGCATTAGAGCGGCGCCCCGGCGGGAGACGGGAAGCGGTGGGAGCAAGGTTTCCACCTTGGAGACCGCCTGGCGTATATGAGCGTCATACCTCACCTCGAAGCGGGAGGGCGCCGCGCGGTCGAGGCTTTCCCTGAGCTGCTGCAGCCCCTGGCGCTGCACGGCGACTGTCTCCACTACAGGCACGCCCAAGATGCCGGAAAGCCTGGCCGAGTCCACGGCGATGCCGGCCTGCCCGGCTTCGTCCTGCATATTGACATCGAGCACGAAGGGAAGGCCTGTTTCCGCCAGTTGGGAGCTGAGCATGAGGGCGCGGCGGAGATTCTTGGCGTCGGCCACCTGGACGATCACGCGCTTTCCATCCTCGAGGAGGATATCGCGGGCCACGCGCTCGTCCTCGGAACGGGGGATCAAGCTGTTGACCCCGGGCGTATCGACGATCTCCCGGCCACCGCCGTCGTAACCTCTGGTGACCTCCACGGTGGTCCCCGGGTAGTTGGATACCGTCACGTATTGTCCGCTGAGGGAGGAAAATATGACGCTCTTGCCCACGTTGGGGTTGCCCACCAGGAGAAGGCGTGTTGCTGCCTCTTGGGTCATCGCCGTATCATGCCCGTGCCGATAGCGGTGTGGGCCTGCGGGGCTCCCCTCGTGGCGGCCGCTTCCTCGACGGAAGGAGCCGCCGAGGCGCCTTCCTGGCGCCAGCCCTGCACCTCTTGGCCCGATAATCGGGGTCGTCTCTGACCCCGACGGAGAGGCGTCTGGCGCGGCGGCCCCCGCCCGTGAAAACATGTAATACCTGCCCCAATTCAAGCTAATGCGACGCATTTGCAATAAACTGCCCACAAAAGGAGGAGAGAGGGGATAGGCCCTGGCTCTCCTTATGTTCCTGCCCCAGCCATATTATTGCAAATGATTATCATGTGCATATATCATTATAACACTGGTCGAAGGGTTGTCAAGAGGTAAAATGCGGTAATCCGGGAGGGAGATTATTCATATGGATGTAGAGGATAGGTTAGGGGATTATTCACATGGGTGCACCGGATAGACAAGATATCTTTATTATTTCAGTCCTGTACATCCTGTTTATCCATGTTCAGTATGTTCCCAGTTCGCGGGCAACTGTATCTTGCGCGAGACGGGCACGCCCTGCTTCTGGTTCTGCATGTACCCTTTGCTCTGGTTCCGGCCGGGGTCGCCGCTGACGACGATCTCGATCCACTCGGGCTTCAGGAAGACGGGTATCATGCGCCTGGGGTCGTCGGACTGGCAGAAGTCCTGGGATACTTTGCCGTCTTCGACGCAGTTGCAGAAGCTGAAGTCCGTCTGGCCGCTCTGCCAGGAGAGCTTCTCCAGATAGCCCGCCTCAGCCCGCACGTTATCGTACAGGTACTGGCGAATCCTGTCTTTCGACCAGCCGTCTCGGGCGATGACGGCAGCGATGCTCGGTCCGAGAACGAACAGGGGGTAGGACCGCCCGTTGTTCGCGGCGACGGCGGTCCAGTAGGACATGGAGCGCCGCCCGATGAGATCGGCGAGGGTCTCCATGTGGGCTTCCGCGGCGTGTCCGCCGCTGTAGGTCGGCGGGCTGATATTGACGCAGCTTTGCACGGTGACCACGTTGTCGCCCGCCTTGAAGCCGCGGTCGACGCTAAAGGGCTGCCAGCCCATCTCGGCGACGGCATCCTCGTTCTCGCAGAGGACGACGTTGAAGGTGTAGGCGATGCTGCCCTTGTCCGTGGCGCCGGGCGGTATGCGCAGCCCGGCCACGTTCCTCAGATAGAGTCTCAGGAAGCGCCCGATGGAGGTGTTGGCTTGCCGGCCCACGCGCATGACCGAGGCGCCGTAGTTGAAGTCCAGTTGCTTCATGATGGGGCCGTTCAGAATGATAAGCGGCTCCCAGCCGGGGGTGCTGCCGGCATCCTCGACCAGCCATTCCGGGGCGGAGATGCAGTCGACTATCGCCAGCAGTACCGGCATGTACTCCGGCCGGCAACCGGCCATGACGCCGTTGACCGCCACGTTCCAGACGGTGGCCTCGCGATTCTCGGGAAGCAGGACGCCGATGATTTCATCCGGGGAACGGTCGGTGAAGCGCAAGAACTTCTCCACCCGGTCGACGGTGGGCGGAACAATGGGCAGCCCTTCCGTCCACATATTGTTGTAGAAGAACTCGTGGACCTCATCCAGGGCGCCCCTGAAGACGATATCCTTCCGCCCCGGTTCGTCCGGTTTCACTGCTATCGAAGCCTGCTTGGTCAGCCCGGCGATGACTTCCTTGACGAGCGTCTCCGACACCTTCTTCTGGAGGACCTCTTTGCTGTCGACCATGGGAACGCCGGGGTACTCGGCGATGGCCAGGTCTTGCAGCCCGAGGGCCTGGGCAATGGCGTGGGCCTGCCTGATGAAGCCTTCGGAGACGATGGACACGCTGCGCACGCCGGCCTTCTCGGCCGCGGCGGCCGCCCGCACCACGGCGGGCGTGCAGGCGCCTCAGGCGCCCACCGCGGAGATGACCGCGTTGCACCCCAGGCCGCGCAGCTTCTCGGGGAGCGCGGCAATCACCTCTTGTCGCTTGAGCCCCACGGTATCGCCGAAATTGGTGGAATCGACGAACTTGATACCCGGATACTTCCTGGAAAGCGCCTCGCGGACCCCCTGGAACATCTCGTCGCCGCGGAAGAGCCGGTCCCAGAGCTCGCAGACCGTCTTCCCGCTGAGATCCGCCGCCGGGTTGGCCAATGATACCGTCTCATAGGCTAGTTTCCCCAGCGGCCATGCGACTTCATACACTGGTTCCGACATGATTTCCTCCTTGAGCAATCTGACCTTTCAGCCTTCAGCTATCAGGGGGGCGGGGGCTGACTGCTCATTGCTGATAGCTGTAGGGACTGCGCCCATGATAACTCAGGCCGGGGAATTGTGCAACGGAGGCAAAAAGGGGGGCCTGCGCCTCTGCCGCAGGCCCCCAGTGCTATCCTGGATGTCCCAAGACTCTCGTTGAAGAGGCTTCGCCGCCCCGGCCAGATAGGACGCTCCTAACCGGGCCGATAACGATGAGCCCTTACAGGTGCGCTATTATCCACTGCGCGTCAGCGATGAGTTGGTCGGCGGCGGCGCCGGTGATGGACTTCCCTCGCTGAGCTTCCACCTGATTGATGAAGGCCTGTAGCTGGCCGCGCGCCGCATTGATGTTCGCTCGTTCCATGGCTGCCCGGGCGGCGTCTATCTTACTGACGAGGGAAGAGGCAACCCCGGCGTTGCTGATCGCCCCGGAGGCGAGAAACGCGTCTACCGTTGCTCCCAGGCTCTGCGAGGAACGATCAGTAACTACTTGCGCCGTATGCTCATGTTGCGTGTTGGGCCATGGATCGTGTGTCAGTTGGACCGTCCAATCGGTCAATCCCTGTTCAAAGCTCAGGTCGGCCAGCGAGGGCGCCACACGGACCAGGAAAAGAGCGATAAGAACGAGGGAAACCACGGCCACCTTCGTGTAGGTCCTGCTCATGGGTTTGCGCCTCCTTTTCTCCCGCTTCAGGCGGGCCTGGCTGCTTGCCGGCAACACCTGGACACCCAGGGGTGGACAGACTGGAAAGTCTGTCCTACCGGTTTTGTGCGCCAGGCATGTCATGTAACCAGGAGGTGAAAGACCTTTGCGGGCCGAGATGACCGGAACCGCCAGCCGAAGGCAAGGGTGTCCGCCGCGAGGCGGAATCTGAAGGAAGCCGGAGGCGAAACTCGGACTCGACGAACAGAAACCGGATACAAGGCCGGCGTGGTGGGGTAACCCGGCAAGGGACGGGGAGGCCCGATAG
>JACPQD010000043.1 GCA_016190665.1 Chloroflexota bacterium | reverse complement strand
TCCCGTTCGAGGCACTCCAGTGAAGACTAAAGCGCCGTCTACGTAGAGCTTGACTTCAGGCGGCGCCGCAGCCGTGCCTGTCCTTTGCACTGTTACGGCAACAAGATGCCACTGACCATCAGCAACATTTGCGGTAGAGACGTAATTTGTAAAGGCTCCGTCTGCCATCTGGAAGCCCAGCAAACCATTGAAGAGGAAGAATTGGTACCCCGAGATGCTGCTGCCTATCTGCACTCGCTTGTCAACAATCGGCCGGACTCCCGAGCTGTCAGTGGGAGCGACCTTTACCCATGCATCTATCGAAAAACTGTCCGTTGGGTTTCCAAAGCTAAGGGTGCCAGGACCATCCGGAACATTCACAAAGGTCGAGATGCCATCAAACGCGAACGCGCCGGTGACCATCCCCGCCACGGAAGCCGGACCCCCGCTCCCAATCGCTCCCGGCTGAGTGGCGCCATCGCGCCCACCGACTACATCCTGCGCGATCGTGCCTGAGGACTCATCCAGCGGCCACCAGTTCACCAGACCAGGTGGAGGTGTGATGCCGATGCACGCCGCGACGGTCGCCGTCGGGTCGGCCTGACTGACGGCGAGCGGGAGAAGGGCCAGGCTGATAGCCAGGATCCCAAGCAACGGCAGGGGTAGTCTCTTTCCTCTCGTCCAGGCCGAAATCAAGTGTTTCATCGCTATTTGCATATTCATAAGTTATTATTGCCCTCTAGCCAAATTTGGGCCGGTTCATTCTTCTCCTACGACCCGTGTAACCCGCTAAAGACGGGTCGAGCCCCCTAGTCTCAACATGTCGCTTTCGTCTGGTTGCATCTCGTAGGCCGTTAATAGGCAGATAAGTTACGAAACTGTGTCGTATTATTACCGGAACCGGAACGTAGCCGGGTCAGCCTGCCCGCCAGGGCCAGCTACCATATGAGTGCGTACTGTGTGTTGACAATGGGGCAGCACAGCAGTTCTTCTCGCAGCCTGGGTCGATGCTTCGGACGGCGGCTCCTTGTGGAGCCGCACCGCCAGATGATCCCTTCATCGCAAAGCGTACTATAGCGTGCCCCAGAAACATTAAATACAATAAAAGTCGTATTTCGTATTTCAAATCAGCAAGGTTTGCATCCCGGCGTTGCTCTCGGCCCCGATAGTGACGCTATTGGCAAAGCAGCTACTTGCGCGAAAAGGCCTCTCCTGACACGTACGAAGCAATGTGGCGTTTTTAGCCCCACTCCCCCTTTAGTATTGTGGGGCGCTGGCGTCTCCTGGGCAAGCGGGAAATCGTGCAGTATTTCCGTCGGCTGTCGTGGAAAAGATGCAGTTCTTCGAGCGACCTATCACAGGAGTAGGAGCGGTGACCGGAACAGCTACGCGGCTTTGGTGCGCTTGCTTATCAAGGCCCTGGTAAGCTGGTAGTCAGTCTCCAGGTTCAGCCACAACCGCGCCGGTATCTTCGGCATCACTTCCTCGAGTTGCAGGGTGGTCTCGGCCGTGATGGCCTTTTTCCCGTTGATGATCTCATTGATCGCGTTCAATGGCCGTCCCATGCGCCGAGCCAGTTCCTTTTGAGAGATGCCTCGCGCCTCGATCTCCTCGGCAAGGTACTCGCCAGGAGGGATAGCGACTTCAGGGTAAGCATCCGTCTTAGTCGTCATGGTAGTCCTCCACATCCACGATGCGCACTGTGTCCTCTTCGACCCGTTCAACAATGAGCCGGTAGTTCTCCGTGACACTCATCGAGTACTGTCCGGCGCGGTTTCCTTTCAAGGGGTGCAACCGCAACGCTCGGTCTCGCTCTATCGCCGCGTGCTTGATTGCGCGGTAGAGCTTTTCATCGCTCAGGCTGACGGTCAGCTTCTTGGTCTTCCCTGTTGTTGTCATCGTTCATCCCCTGCGTCTCTGGTCCCATGGTGCTTTTCTATTCAAGCGCCCGTCCCGGGTGGCGGAATATCCAACTGCCGACATATCTTCCTGACAGAGGCGCATCTATCTCCCGATGTCACGGAACGGTGGCAAGGCGCCAGTTCCCCGAGTTCAAGAAAACCGAATGTCTCGCACCCTCGCGGCGAAGAATGCAGCCTTCTCTGGCGAGATGGACAAGGAGGTCTCGACGCTTCAAAGCGTTAGACTCGGACCTGGATTTTCCTTTTCAAGATTCTCCCAGCCACCCCTTCTGATCGCAGTTCCGCCTGGCCCTCCAGTACGAGTTGCACCGCTTCCTTCAGGTTCTCCTCCACCTCTTCGATGGTTCTCCCCTGGCTGAAGGCCACCGGAACTGCGTCCACCCATCCGATGTACCACTTGTCGTGTTTCTCGATGGTCGCCTCAAATGTTTGCTCCATGCCACCGCCTCCTTCTAGCTAACATCAGTATACCCCCGCCGTTTCCCCTGCCGCCACCCGACCCCCACCGGATATCCCAGCATCTTGGACACATCGCCGGTAACGACAACCAGGGGGATATAGAGCGCTGCTTTGATCTTCTCCCACGCTCCGAGGTTACGGACCCGTCCCGGCAGACGCCGGTAGGGCCGGCTGAGATGGGCACCCGCCCCCGCCAGGAGCGCCAGCCAGAGGGGCCAGGTGGTGAAGCCCGCTATCAGCAGCCCTGCGCCCGCCGCGTAAGAGAGGTAGCGGATGACGTGGCGGCGGAACCACAGATCGGCCTTGCCGTCGCCGCGGGCGTAGCGGTAGTACTGCCGAAAGAAGGCGCCCAGGCTTGGGCGCGGCCTGAAATAGGCCAGGGCGGAAGGCGCCCACACGAACCGATAGCCGGCGCGTCGCAGCTTCAAATCGAAGACCAGGTCCTCGCAGTAGTCCAGCCATTCCGGGTAGCCCCCTACCTTCTCCCATGCCTCCTGCGTGAAGGCGACGGACCGGCTGGAAGGCAGGAAAGTGGCCGGGTTTATCTCACCGATGTCAGGCAGGGTCGCTGCGCCGAGAGCGACCTCGAAGACGCTGTGGGGCGCGGCCTGGAAGAAGCCGCAGGAGACCGCCGGGGCGGGCGGCGACTGGTCTCCAAAGGGCTTCAGCAGCTCCTCCAGCCAGCGCGGGTGCAGCCGCACCCCGGCATCGGTGGCGGCGATGACCTCTCCGCTGGCCGCCGCGATAGCCAGATTCCTGCCGCGCGATATGCTGCACCCGGGTTCAGCCAGCACCTTCAGAGGCAGCCGGTTGCCGTAGGAGAGCAATACCTCCATCGTTCTGTCCGTGCTCCCCCCGTCCACGATGACCACCTCATCCGGACGGCGCGTCTGCGCCAGCGCGGAATCCACTAGCGCAGCGGCAGCATCCTCCTCGTTGAGGACTGTCGCGATAAGGGAGACCTTCACAGGGCTCACGGTACCTTCCTTTCACCGCAGAGGCGCAGAGTGCGCTTGATCCTTATTGATCTTCATCTCTGGGCCCTCTGTGTCTCTGCGGTGACTTCTCGCTCATCACTGCACGGTGATGCGCTCCAGTCGGATGAACTCGCCAGATTCGGGTGCCTTGCCGCCGGAGGGATTCACCGGCCGGTTGCCGTCGCTGACGCCCAGTAACAGGTCGTACTGGCCGGGCGGCGTAGTCAAGGGGATCCGGTGCTGGTCCAGGACGATCTCTCCCTTATCCCACAGGTTGGTGGGGAAGACGCCCTCCGTCGGCTCGCCCTCCCAGGCGAAGACCGGCTGGCCTGTGGCGCCCCTCAACTCAAGCCTCAGGCGATAAGCGGAACCCGGCTTCTCCAGGGCCTGCCAATGGAGGGCCAGCAGGGCCACCTCTCCCTTCGCGAAGCTGCTTCTGGCGCCGTCGGTCCCCACTTTGGAGAGGGTGTATCCGGCCAGACGCAGCCTGCCGAAGAGGGTGCCAGCACCCGTATTGAAGCTGAGCCTTTCCGGAGGGACCGGCCGCTGCGGCCTGGCGATGCGGACCGGCCCCAGCAGGACGCTGTCTCCGGTCACCTTGCCCTTATCGATGACGGGCAGTCGCTTCCCGGTTGCAGGGTCATACAGACCCACCTCGATGTAGTAGTCGCCGGGCGGCGTGCCGAGGCTGATGGCGAGGCCGTGGCGATCCTGGATAGAGTCGCCGGGACGCCAGTCCACGGTGGGCTTGGCGCCGCCCTGGGGCTCGGCGTCATGCTGCCCCCAGAGGTAGCTGTTTCGGTCGATTATGTGGGTGAAGACCTTGTAGCGCTCTTTCGTGGCCGATTTCGCCTCCCACTGTAGTACCAGACGCAGCGCATGCCCCGCCTCGCTCGGCCTATCTCCCACCACCTCGTAGCCGGCCAAACGTATCCCCTCGCCGAAGTTGACATCCAACGGCCGCAGGCCGGTCACTACTGGACTGGTCTGGACCGTATAGGCGACTAACTCCACGCCGCCAAACCACCGGCTGAAAGTGCGGTAGGCGTGGTTGTTGAGCCACATCTCGATGGCGCGGTCGGGGTCGCTCTCGTTGGCGCCCCAGAGCACCAGCCAGATGTTGGACTGCCGGGCGGCGATCTGCTCAAGCTCGCTCTCTG
Organism: Chloroflexota bacterium; assembly: GCA_016190665.1. GTDB lineage: Bacteria > Chloroflexota > Dehalococcoidia > JACPQD01 > JACPQD01 > JACPQD01. The sequence goes on along the minus strand of JACPQD010000043.1, from coordinate 46,882 downwards.
TGGCCGCGACGTCTATGGGGCGCTGGTGCGGCAGCGGGTGGCGGGGCAGCGCGCCCCGGTAATAGTAGTCGAAGATCTCGATCTGGCCCGGCGCATTGAGTATGATGGCGTCTTCGGGGCCCGAGGACGCCTCGATGTATCGCGCCAGGCCCCGGTAATCGTCCCGGGCGAACCGGGGTTCGAAGTAGTATGCCTGTAGGGACGCCACGGTGGCCAGGGCCGGAAACGCGAGCGCCACGGCAACGCCGGCGACTGCGAGCCGGCGCAGGAGGGCTGGCCCTGGCACCCTGAAGGCCACGGTCGCCAGCGAAGCCACGCCCAATCCCAGGAGTATGGCGAAGGCCGGCGCGGCCAGCATGAGGAACTTATGATGGAACATCGGACGCTGCCGGGAGATGAGGTACATGGCCAGAACAGGCAAGAGAACATAGAGACTCACCACCAGGAGATTACGGAGACGGCCAGACAGGGCGCCCCTGCTCACCAGGACCCACAGCAGCCCGGCCAGCAGGAGGGCGCCGAACACGGGCAGCAAGTGGCGAGCCGCCAGCCATGATGGCCCCAGGCTCAGGTAGGCAAAGCTTATTCGCAGCATGTCGTAAAGGAAGGGAGGGGACACCGATGTTTCCCAGGCGCCCACCTGGCCGCTGACCTTGAGGAACCAGGGCAGGAAAAGCAGCCCCACCGCTGCTTGCGCGCCAATCCATTCGAGCCATCTGCGCCAGTGGCGGTCAAGCCGCCAGAAGGCGGCCAGAAAGACGAGGTTCTGAAAAAGGATGATCGTGATGGAGAAGTACTGGGTGTAAAGCAGGGCGGCCGTAACGAGGACGTAGGCAGCCTGTAGGGGCAAGGCGTGCCCCAACAGTGTCGGAGGCGCAAGACCTTGCGTTTCCTCTCCCCTCCGCGGGAGAGGATTAAGGTGAGGGGGATCTTCCGACTTCACCCTCACCCTACCCTCTCCCATCGAGGGAGAGGAAACTCGAAGTGGCGTCGCGCGACCGTGCACCAGAGGCTTGTCAGCTGGTGTCGTGGCCGTCAGCCGCAGGAACAGGTACGTCGAAAGCAAGGCCAGGAAGGCCATCAGGGCGTACATGCGGGCCTCCTGGGAGTAGTACACGAGAAGGGGGCTGGCGGTGGCGGCGAAGCCGCTGACTATCCCCACCTTTGAGCCAAAGAGTCGGGACGCCAGAGTGAGGACCAGCGCCACGCTAAGGACGCCGAAGAACAGCGATGGAAAGCGCAAGGCGAACTCGCCGGTCCCGGCCAGCGGCGACCACCCCCGCAACACGAAGTAGTACAAGGGCGGATGGATGTCGGCGGCAGCGTTTTCGATGATCTTCCACAGGCTCCGAGTGGCCATCACCGCGCTGGCGCCCTCATCCGACCACAGGCTTTGCCCATCCAGGCGGTAGACGCGAAGGGCGAAGGCCAGCAGGAGAATGAGCGCCAGAAGCGCCAGATGCGTGGGGCGGAGGCCGGCCAGTGAACCTACCTCTGCGGGGGGACGGTGCACTGCGTTTTGGTCTGTAGGGGCACGGTGCACCGTGCCCCTACCGCCGAATCTAGCGAGGTCTGGCATCATAGCACGTTCCCCTGCGCCTGGCCAGGATGAGCGCCGTTGCCAGACAGAACAGGATGATGAGGCCGAGGGCGACGAAGGGGAGGTACCCCGGCTTGTCGTCCACGATCAGGCCATCGACTACGGCCTGGCCCGATCCGACCAAGATGAGCCTGGCGCTGTGGGACCCCGACCCCAGTCCGGCGGCAATGGGCACCTGCACCTGCCAGGCCGAGCCTGGACTCCTCAGGTCTATATACGCTCTGCCCTCCGCATCCCTGGGCAGCCGGTTGGCGCCGTCAGATGAGCCATCGATCTCTACGTAGAGCCTGGCGCCCTGGCTGCTTGTCGCCGTCACCAGCGTCAACTCTGTCCCTTCAAACCGGAAGGTGATGCTGTCTCCGGGTGTCTGGCTTTTCTTGTAGGCGCCCAAGACGGCTTTCCTGTCCCCTTTCGTTTCCCACTGCCCCTGGTAAGAAAGCGCCCAGTGGTCCTCCTGATGGTAGCCCCGGGGCGCCACGGGCGGTCTGTTGGCCAGCGCTTTGTAAGCTTCGTACACGGGCTGGACCGTGAAGTCGGGGTCCACCATGCGGAAATAGAAGGTCACCTGGTCGCGGCCGGCGTCGCTGACGAAGCGGAAGTGCCAGTAGAAGAGCACCCCCATCCAGGGCCACTCCGCGCGAGCGCGCTGATACGCCTGGACGGTGTAACGGGCCTGTTGGTCCTCGGTGACGCGACCGTGGGTAGGGGGCTTGGGGAAATCTCTGGGCAGGGCGTTCCAGCCCACCTCGGCCCCCCAGATGGCCTTTGCGCCGTCTCCGTTGCGCACCATGATCTCCCGGATCAGACGCGGGCGGGAGAAGTTCGCCTGGCCGGGGTCGGCGCGGCGGTTGCCCGGCCCGCTCCACAGCCCGTAGCCCATGACCGCCATGATGTCGAAATAGTCTTTGGCGCCGGCATCGTACATCTTCTGGAGGAACGTGAGGTCGCTCTCGTTCCTGCCATCCGGCGTGCCCAGTGTGGGGGCCAAGGCGGCGGATACGATGGCCGCGTCGGGGTCGGCCTCCTTCGCCCGCCGATAGGCAATCTCGAGCAACTCCACGTAACCGCGGGCGTCCACGGGACGGTCTCCCCATTCCGGGTAGATGTTCGGCTCGTTCCAAATCTGATAGTACTTCACCTTGCCCCGATAGCGCTTGACGAAGGTGTAGACGAAATCGCCGTAGTCGTTCAAATCGTCCGGTGGACGATTATAGACTGAGTTGTCGACCCGCGACCAGTCCGGCGGCGCGTCCAGGCGCGCCACGATGTTGAGGCCGTATTCCCTGGCCAGGTCGATGAAGCGGTCGTACTTGTCCCAGGTGCTCGCGCCGTCCGGGTTGACATACTGCCCTTTGACCGGGACCTCTATGTCGAACCACGGCATCTGCTGGCGCACCCACTTTACGCCCGCATCCCGCAGCATCTCCATGCTCTTACGTAGCTTCCACTCCTCGACTTCTTGCTCAAAGAAGGTGTTCACTCCGTAGGGATTCACCCCAACGTGGGCGATGGGGACCATGTCCTCGGTGTTCACGGCCCGCGGTATCGCCTGGAGGACCAGCCCCTCGATCTGTTGACGGAACTCAGCCTCGCCGGTCCAATCCTCCAGCGCCCGTGCCAGAGCAGCATGGAAGATGACATAAAGCACGACGGCGGCAGCCAGGGGCGCCAACGCTACGAGCGCATACCTCCATCTTCGCGGCGACTTCCCGCTCCTCGTTCCCCTATTCTCGCTCCCCGCTTCTCGCTTCGCGCTTCCTTTCAAGGCCCTATCTCCCACAAAGGCTGACCGAGGCATTCATCGATGGGCTTTCCCTCCAGGCCCAGGCTGGCGGGGTCAAAGCCAACAGCTTCGCGGAACCAGGCCCGTTCTGTCTCGTCCATGGGAAAGAGGCGCACCGCGAGAAACTTGCCGCCTCGATCTCGCACCTCCGACTGACGCTTCTGGAGCAAGGCGTCCAAGCGCTCGCGGCTACCTCGCGCTTCCATGAGATAGGCATCCACGAGGCTGACGACCTCCCGCTGAGCGAAATAGGGCAGATAGCTGGAGGCCCAGTCCCAGCCGGGCGTCACGATGAGGTCCGATGCTCCAGTCTTGTCTCTGAGGCACACGGCCGTGGCGTAACCTTCGTTCTTCGAGAGGTCGTTGCGGGGAGACATGGCGCCGAAGAGGTTTCCCGCGAAAACGACCGCCACCGCCGTGGCCGCCAGTCCCAGCAGCGGCGAACGCCACGCGCGGCGGCTCTCTACGAGATCGGCCCAGGCCATGGTTGAGAGCATGATAATAGCCGCTACGGCGGCGATCCAGAACTGGATATCCGCGGGCGCCCAATACAGATTGAAGGCAGTCACCGCAGCCAACCAGGCCAGAGCGACGGGAAAGCACCAGCCGGTCCGGCGCCACCGGTAGACGCCATAGCCCACCACTGTGATGGCTCCAACAATAGTGGCGACGGTGACCAGAGGCGAGATCGGCGAGTCCTGTGGTGTCCCCACAAGGTTGGGGAAATTGCCTGAGTACAGGACGGAGGTCCCCAGAGTTCGGGCCGCCTCAGCCAGGTTGTCAGGCCGCACACGGCCCCATACCCCTTTTGCCGGCGCCGAGGATGCCCATTGCCAGAAGTCCGCAGCGGAGCGAAAACCAAGGGCCGCCGCGCCCACTGCCAGGTAAGAGACCAGCAGAATCAGCCCGACTCCGACGAGGAAGCCTATTCTGCGCCGCCATCCTTGCAACCCGACTAATAGCGCCGGCAATGTGAGCACAGCGGTGGCATGGAAGAGCGCGGCGAGGCTGGCCGTGACTACCAGGGCGGCGCCCCCCCTGAGATTCGGACGGCTCTTGCTCATGACCACGACCAGCAGGGAAGCGATGACGAAGGAAATCGAGATGATCTGGTCCTCGGCCTCCGTGCTGTGGAACCAGTAGCTGTAGCTGGCTCCCAGGGTCAGGGCGCCCAATACGCTCAACAGAGGGCGAGCCGGCTTGTCCCTCAACATGAGGCTGAGGGACAAGGAAAACAGGGTTACTCCTGTGGCGCCAGCTACGGAGTTGAGCGCCTGGAGCGGGCGGAGCGCGCCGTCGCTGTAGCCCAACAGGCCCCAGGTCTTGTACCACAGCCAGGGGACGGCGGGATAGAAGAGGTGCTCCGCCTGGACGAAAATGCTGCTTCCGGCCGGGCCTTCAGTCGCCATGGTGACAAAAGCCATGGCGTCCGAAGAGTAGTTGTTCGATAGAGTAGCGAGGTACAGCGCCAGGAAAAGAACGAAGACCAGGAGAGCGAGAAGCCACATCGAAAAACCGGTCTCTCTCCTAGTCATCCCGGGTCGCCTTTCCACCTGCGGCCAGCTTTGGCGATGGCTTGGGATGCCCTATCAACAGCACGAGTATCGATATCACTGCGCTCATCGCGATGAAAGTAACGAGCGCCACATGGTAGCTCCTTGTGACGTCGAAGGTGTATCCGGCGAAGATGGGGCCACCTATAGTCGCCCACATAGCGGTGAACAGGAATAGGCCATGGATTGAGGCGAAGGACTTCCTTCCGAAAAGCTCGCCCCGGAGGGAGTGGGTGGGTGTAGCCGTCCCCCCATAGGCAGGAGCGTAGAGCAGGACGAAGACCATCGCTTGCCAGAAGGTGCGTACGTCGAGCAGGACTACCAGGGCTAGCGCCATCGTGGCATAGCAGAAGGCAAGCACATAGCGCTTGTCAAAGACGTCGGCGAGCCAGCCGAAGCCGAACCTGCCAGCGACGCTGGTCATCGTAAGAATCCCCAGGACCGTCGCCGCCAGCTCCGGGCCGAACCCGACGTCCTCGAACAATGGAATAAGGTGGAGGTTCATGGAGCCGGTGATGAACATCCGCCCTCCCCAGACCAGCGACAGCATCCAGAAGGCGCGGCTACGCACCGCCTGGGGAGCCGTGAAGTCCACCTCGCGTCGCGGCACAGCCCATACGAACTTGAGAAACCGAGGTAACCGGCGAGTCGAAGGGGTGAGCTCCGTGGAGGGTGTGTCGCCATCGGGCAGGAGGCCATATTTCTCCGGCTGGCCCCTCATGACCATCGCCAGCGGTATGCCGAGCACCCAGATCGTCACCGCCGCGATCAGAAAAGTGCTGCGCCAACCGACGGTGGCGATGAGGAGGGCGAGGAGGGGAACGGCCGCCCCACCCAACCCCCATCCCGCGTTCATGATGCCCATAGCCAGCCCGCGTTTCCGGACGAACCAGTAGGCCACGGCGGTGTAGAGCGAAGTGCCGGTGGCGAAACTGGCACCCAGCGCCAGGAAGCCAATGAAAAAGATGTAGTAGGCGACCAGGGAGTTGACCTGAGACAGGAGCCCGTAGCCCAGGCCCATAAGGATTACGCCGGTAAGCATCATCACCTTGGGGCCGAAGCGATCGATGAGCATGCCCTCCAGAGGCCCGGAGAGTCCGCCCTCAAGCCTGGCCAGCGACAATGCTCCAGACAGGGCCGCCCGGCTCCAGCCGAATTCGTTCACCAGTGGCATGAAGAAAGCGCCGACGCCGTAGGCAAAGACCCAACCACCCAGCGCCGCGCCTAAGGTGGACGCCACGACTATCCACCAGCCATAGAAGACCTTTCGGCCTCGAAGCAAGCCCATCATCGCCGGCCCATTCCGGCCCTTGAGACGCGGTCGTAGAGGTCACTCAGCAAAGGAGTTATCCGATCCCAATCGTACCGTTGCTCCACCAGGCGGCGCGCCCTTTCCGCCATCCCGCGGCCCAGTGCTTGCCCCGAGTTTTCCGAGGGGGCATGCTCACTTAGCAAGCGCAGCACCGCTGTGGCGAAGGAGGGCGCGTCATCAGCCAGGAGCAAATCCTGACCTCCGCTGACGGAGATACCTTCGACGCCGACAGTGGTGCTCACAATCGGGACGCCAGAGGCCATGGCCTCCAGGGCCTTGAAGCGGACGCCGCCCCCCATTCTGATGGGGATCACGTAGACGGCGGCCCGGGCCAGGTATGGGCGCACGTCCGGGACGAACCCGGTGACCTCCACCGAGGCTCCGGCGAGGGCTCGCACCGTGGGAGTGGGGCCGCCTCCGGCGATGACGAAGCGCGCCTCAGGCGCCTCCTTCTGGACCAGGGGCAGGACCTCCCTGGCAAACCAGGCCACGGCATCAATATTGGGGCGAAAGTCCATGGTCCCCGTGAAGACCAGCGTCGCGTCGCTTTGCCGCCGCTCTTGTGACTGGAAATAGGCGCAGTCGACGCCATTGGGCACAACCGCGATGTCGAGGCCGGAATCGAGGCGCAGGAGCGCCCCCTTGTCCTCTTCCGAGACAGCGATCACCGCGTTTGCCCGGCGACAGGCCATTCCCTCATATCGCTTCAGCTTTTGCCATTGCACCAGGCTGTAGAGGGCAGCCGGCCAGCGGCGCGGAGTACAGCGGTCCACCTCGAAAGCGCGTTTCTGCAACGCATATTCCGCGTTATGCTCGTCCAGAATCACCACCGGGTGGTGGCGCGAAGGAGGCAGGCCCAGAAAGTATGGGGCCAACTCCAACCCCTCCACCTGAACTATCTCCGGCATCGTTGACCTGAGAATGTCGCCGACTTTTCGTGCAAACTCCGCTGAGGAGAGGCGAGAGGCCAGGTCTGGGGAAGAAGACAGGAAGAAAGAAGCTAGCCGTCGGGAGAAAGCGCGCTGCGGGCTGGGCACGGTCTGGATGCTGGCGCACAAGTCCCTCAATGGTCCGGCCGAGGACAGATCGGACCCCGCAAAAGTGAGAAGGTGCACCTCATGATGGGCTGCCGCGCCCCTGATCAGGTGAAAATTACGCAGACTGGTGCCCTTGTGAGGAGGATACGGCATCTGGGGAGCCAGAAAAAGCACCCTCATTGCCCCGCCACCCGCCGGTAGAGGCTCAGTGTCTGCTCGGCCGTCCTGTTCCATTCATAGGACGCCGCTCGCTCCAGGCCGCGTCTCGCCATATCCCGACGCTGTGCGTCATCTGTCGAAAGGCGCCGAATCGCTCGCGCCCAGCCTTCCACATCCAGGGGGTCGACGAAGATGGCGGCGTCCCCCAGGACCTCGGGGAGGCAGGCGGCGTTGGAGGAGATCACCGGCGCCCCGCAGGCCATGGCCTCCAGCGGTGGTAGCCCGAAACCTTCATACAGCGAGGGGAAGACGAACATGGAGGCGGCGTTGTAGAGCATAAGCAGCTCGTCGACAGAGGCTGGCCCACGAAAGAGGACATAGTCCTTCAGCCGCAACTGGTCGAGGAGTTGCAGGGCGCTCTCGAAGAGCCAGCCCTTCGCTCCCACAGCGACGAGGACGTACCTCCCCGGCTCCTTTTCCTGCAGCAAAGCCATAGCCCTGAGCAGCGTGTCCAGGTTCTTTCGCGGCTCCAGCGTCCCCACCCAGAGTATGAAATCCGCGGGAAGGCCTCGTTCCCGGCAGAAACGCTCTACCGCCTGGCCCGCCTCCGACGGGTCGAGGGGCCGGTAGCGCTTGTCGGCAGCGTTGTGGATGACCCGTATCTTCCGGTCGTCGGCGTCCGTCAGCTCCAGGAGGTCGCGGCGCGTCCAATCCGACACCGCGATGATGCCATCGGCGCTGGCCACTGCTTTGGCGACCTGGCTGTAGTACTGGCGACTCTCCTCGGTCAACAGATTGGGGTAGCGCAGGAAAGCCAGGTCGTGGACGGTGATGACTGATTTGAAGCGACGGCGCAAAAACTTGCCTGGTGCTTCCCTGAGAGGCGGAATGAAATCTGGGCTGTGCAGGACGTCCAGGTCGGCGAAGGCGAGCTCAAGGGGAAGGAGCCACTGCTCGAGGCGGTGGTGGGGCGGCGTCCAGAGGGAGCTGCGTCCGAAATTCTGCGCCCTGCAATGGGAGACGCGATCCCTCCGGCTTTGAAAGATGGCAAAGGCGTCGGTGGGATCGACCTCTGCCAGCGCCTCGATGAGATGTAGAATATACTGACTGATCCCGCCGCGCTGGTAGTGGAGCAGCCTGGCATCGATGCCGATCCGCATGGCCGTCCCTGTCGCGGCCCTACCTGGGCAGCAGGGTCACCTTGACTGAGACCAGGTCCTGCACGCTCCCGTCGCGAGCGCTCCGGCTGAAGGCTTCCACTGATCCCTGTTGCTCGCTCCCCGGCGCCTCGAAGGCGACCTGCGCGTCGAACTTTCCCCACTCAGGCGCGCCGGCTGAGGCGGGGGTAGTAGCCTTGCCGATCACCTTCCCAGAGGCGTCTTTCACCGCCAAGTCGACGGTCCCCTCGAAGACCCTCGCCGTTCCAGTCACGCGCACAGGACTGGCTATCCGGGCGCTGGCAGTTGGAGCGGTCAGTGTGATGTTTGCACCCTGAGCAGGCGGAGCTGTCGAGACCTCACTCGGTTTGGTTGGAGCCGTCGGCTTGGCTGCCGGCGCAGCAGGTGTGAGCTGGGGCTTCGCCGGTTTCGCCCCCCCCGGCGGCGGCGCCGTCGCCGGCGCGGCCTGGGGTTGCGCCGGCGCGCAGGCGGCCAGAAGCGTAAGCGCAGCTAGCAAGATGGCGAAACAGGTTCCTCGTGTCATTTGCATAATAATACTGCATGGGGAGGGGGAACGCAATAGCTCGTGCGCCTGACTATCGGCGAGCAAGCGGGGTCACCGGATAGGCAACAGATAAACGGCTGGCCCATGTCCTTGAAAACGGTCACCGCAGAGACGCAGAGTGCCCAGAGATGGGTCGGCCCCCCTTTATCCCCCCGTCCACGGGGGGAGATTCATGGCAGCCTGCACAGCGAAACTACTTGCCTCTTTATCCCCCCGTCCACGGGGGGAGATTCATGGCAGCCTGCACAGCGAAACTACTTGCCTCTTTATCCCCCCGTCCACGGGGAGAGATTGGACTGCGGACTCTGCGCCTCTAGGGTAAATGTCCTTCAAAGCTAGTCGCCCTCAGCCTATCGAAGCTGTTCGGCCAGCGAGGCGGCATCAGTGACCGGCGTCCGGCACGTGTAGCGCTGGCACACATAGGCCGTGGGCCGGCCAGCGACCATCGGCCTGCCAGCCAGGAGCGCCAGGCCCTTCATTGCCTTCGGGTCGTCGGGATCATAACGAGCGACCACCTTGTTGGGCAACCACGTGTTGCAGATCGTGCTGATCAGCTCCGAGGTAGCCGGGTCGGAGCTCGGGCCAACTACGGCGATTTCCTTGGGCTCGGAAAGGTGGAAGTCCAGCGCGCAGAGCCAGTGGCTGAAACCCAGTGAATACCTGGCGAGGGAGTCGGCGATCCCTGCCAGCGCCGTCTCCGCGATCCGCTCGTAATCGCTATTGTCGGCGAGCTTCGCCAGCTTGAGCAGGACCATTGTCGCCGCTGAGGGACCGGAGGGAGTGGCGCCGTCATAGATGCTGCGGGGACGGACCACGAGGTCGTCGCTTCTCTTTGCATCGTAGAACAGGCCCGCTCCGTCGTCCCAGAAGCGGTCGATCATGGTCTCAGCCAGCCGGAACGCCTCCCTGAGCCACTCCCCTCCGCCCGTCACCTGATGCAGCATAAGGAGTCCCTCAATGACCAGGGCGTAATCCGGGAGGAAACCATCTATCTTGCTCTCGCCGTCCTTGAAGGTATGTTTGAGTTGCCCTTTTTTCACCATTGAGTTGAGCAGGAAGGAGCCGTTGGCCTGGGCGGCCGTCAGGTAATCAGCGCGCTCCAGCACGCAGGCCGCTTCCGCGAGGCTGGCCAGCATCAGGCCGTTCCAGGAGGCGATCACCTTTTCATCTCGACCGGGCCTGACTCTCCCCTCGCGCCGGGCGCGCAGCAGCGCCCTGCCGCGCTCGATCGTGCCGCGCTTCTCCTCGGGCAGCTCACCGGCGACATGGAGAATGTTGCGCCCCTCGAAATTCCCTTCCTCCGTCGCGCCGTAATACTCGTTGAACACCCGCGCGTCTTCGCCACCCAGAGCCTCTCTGATTTCCGCCGCCGTCCACACGTAGTACTTGCCCTCGACGCCCTCGGTGTCGGCGTCTTGAGCGCTGTAGAAGCCGCCCCTCCGGTCGGTCATCTCTCTGAGAACGTAATCCAGGGTCTCTTCGACCGCGGAGCGGAAGAGCGGTCGGGAGCTAAGAACATAGCCGTGAAGATATGCCTGGCTCAGCAAGGCGTTGTCGTAAAGCATTTTCTCGAAATGCGGAACGAGCCAGCGGGCGTCGGTGGCATAGCGATGGAAACCGCCGCCCAACTGGTCGTAGATTCCCCCTCGAGCCATCTTCTCCAGGGTTCGCTCCACCATGCGCCAGGCGGCCTCGTCTTCGGTGCGGTGGAAGCGCCTCATCAGAAGTTCCAAAGCCATGGACTGCGGAAACTTGGGCGCGGCGTCGAAGCCGCCGTTCTCCTGGTCGAAGCTCGTCTCCAAGGCGCGACAGGCGTGGGCCAGAACATCGGGCGCCAGCGGCGCGCGACCACCAACGCTCTCCGTCTGCCTCGACAGCGCTTCCGTCAACTGCTCAGCCGCCCGTTCAACCTCTTCGCGCCGCTCGCGATAGGCGTCAGCGACGGTGCGCAAGACGCGCGGGAATCCCGCCATGCCGCCCCGGTCTTCGGGGGGAAAGTACGTGCCGCCGTAGAAGGGCTTCCTTTCCGGCGTAAGAAATACGTTCAGCGGCCAGCCGCCGCGTCCCGTCATGGCCTGCGTGGCCGCCATGTACAGTTCGTCCAGGTCAGGACGCTCTTCCCGGTCGACTTTGATGTTGACGAAGTGCGCATTCATGAAGCTGGCTATCTCGGCGTTTTCGAAGCTCTCGTGGGCCATGACGTGGCACCAGTGGCACGCCGAGTAGCCGATGCTGAGGAGGATGGGCCTGTCCTCGGCCTGGGCGCGCGCAAGCGCCTCCTGACTCCAGGGGTACCAGTCCACGGGATTGCCAGCATGCTGGAGCAGATAGGGACTTGTTTCCTTAGCCAAACGATTAGGCAGGTTTACCCTCTTGTCAGCGATTCATTCCAGCGGCAAGGCCATGTGGAGTGCGCAGGCAAGCCTGCGCTTTGAAAGCGGCGGCTAGCCGCCGCACTCCACAGTGGAGCGACGACTCCCCAAGACCAGTCTAACAGGAGTCGGGGATTTCGCCTAGCGTTCTGCCGGGGTATGGCCTGTAACGAAAGCATAGGGGTTGCGCGCCCTGGCCAGCCGCTCGTCAGGAACCCCGGCGCGCAGCAGACACGGACCGCTACAGACACAGGTCCATTCCCTCAGAAGCGACCGTGATCGATGCATCCAGCGCCTCAGCTACGAGCGCTGTTTCAGCCCCTATTTCGCTCTCCTGGCTGGGGTTCACATGGACCACGACCACTGTGGGGATGTACCCCTTGAGCTGTCGAAAAGCCGTCAATTCCTGCTTAAGCATATCTGGCGTAAGGTGCCCTGTGCGCTGAGCGAATTCCTTGTATCTGTTTGGTGCGGTGACCTCGATAACAATTAGTTGAGGCGATATATGTTCCCAGCAGGCGGCCAAGCCGCCTCCGGTATCTCCTGTATAGAACAGCGTCTTGCCGCGAGGGGACGTTATCTGGTAGCCATAGGCAGGTACGGTGTGGTTGAGAGGCAAAGCCAGGAAGCGGTACCCGTCAAACTCCACAGACGCGTTGGGCTCTATGACGCTGAACTTGACTGTCGGATTACCTTCCGGGATGTCCAGGAACTTGGGGTAAAGCTCACCATTCAGGAGGTGTGTCGCCAGCGCATCATATACGCGCTGACTGGAATAGACACTGACACCGGCGCCCTGAAAGAAGAGGTTGAGGGCAAGGGCCGGTAAGTCAGCAACATGGTCGTAGTGCTGATGGGTAAGCAGAATCGCTTTCAGTCGTTGCTGAGCTTCGAGGGAAAGGCTTGACGTCAATGCCCCCGCGTCCAGAGCCAGAGCATCATCAATCAGGAGGCATGTGAATTTGGAATCACATGAGTCGAGGTTGTGCGCACCTAAGAAACGGATATTCATTGCGGTCGCGGCAAGCTCCTCCCACAAGAGCGTCGCCTCCTGAGTCCACCTCCAAATTGATGAGAAGGCTGAAGCCAACCCCGCAATCGAGGTGGCGCCCACGGCGTGGGAAGACGAAACACAAATTGCCCAAGATGCCAGTGCGCTCAGAAGAAGACGACTATCTCCAATCTACAACGAGAACTCCAAACCCTTAGCTTGGACCAGGCGGGAGAACAGTATTATGGCCACGTCTCACGCGTCCGCAACATCTCTTAGAGATGGGATGCTGGTCACGAAGCATTGCGCGCGCGACAGCACCAATCTGGCTATTGCGGTCTCTCCTGCCAGTAGCCCTCTTTTTCCTTCAGTTCTCTGCTTTTGATGAAGGCTTCAAAAAAGGCCTTACAGTTATTAAGAAGCGTTTGGGCATATTCCACAGCTCTGGGCAGGTCCTCATCGGGGGTATGGGACAGCTTGCCGTGGCCGGGATAGATCTCCCTGATCTTCAGGCTGTTCAGGCGTTGGACTGAGTTCATATAGTCACTTACGTTGCCTGACCCGGCCGTATCCGAGAGGGTGCCCCCGGCGAATACGGTGTCCCCGGAGAAAAGGAGCTGCTCTTTCGGTTCATATAGACAGATGCAACCCGAGGTATGCCCGGGGGTATGCACTACGCGGAGTCGATAATTGCCGAGGTCGATTATCGCGCCATCCTCCAGCCAGATGTCGACCCAAAAGGGCTTGCAGGGTACGTTGCGGTATTTGTTGGCGGTAACAAACTCATCCTGCAGCTCCAGCTTGTTGGCTGCTAACCGATGGGCCGCCAAAACGGCCGTTTCGTGGAAGAAGGTAGCCGCCCCGATGTGGTCGAAGTGCTCGTGCGTCAATATCACGAGACCTATGTCGAAGACACGCAGGCCGACCTCGGATAGCCGGTCCTTTAGAAGAGGGAACTTGGCCGTCACGCCGGTGTCAATCAGGGCATTCTTAGCCGCGCCCTTGATGAGGTAAACGTGGCTGCCTGGCTTCTCGCCGCCAAAGCGGTAGATGTTTGACCTCAGCTCCTCTATTTTCCGCGGCTCCGTTCCCGTAGCAGCGGGGACTTCTTCCTGACGGCTACTTTCTTGGTCCTTCAAGCCGAGTCTCCTCTCGAAGCGACTTGTCTGTCCAGGTTCCGCAGGCGTTCACATAAAGTATGCATCACGCTCAGCGCGAATTGCGGCTGCTGCCGCACCATGAAGATGAACTTCGATTTGTCGAGCGCGAGAAGCTGAGTATTGTTCTCAGCAGCGGTGGCCGTAGCTGAGCGCTGAGAGCTGTCGACGAGGGCCATTTCTCCGAAGAAGTCTCCAGGACCCAGAATAGCAACGGTGACTGGCTCACCCCCACTTCCCGCAATCGAGAGGCGCACTCTGCCACTGTGGACGAGATACATTTCAGCGCCCCTGGCGCCTTCTTCAAAGATTACTTCCGTCTCCTGGAAAGTGCGCAGGAATCCCTGCCAGACCGTAGTTTCGTCGGTAATGCCCTCGGCCATGCGTCTCCCCCCGGTTCGCGGGATTCAAAGGCAATATATGTTGACCCACAGTTCATTGTATAGTATGCTATGACCCACCAATCCGGCGGAACTCGGTCATTATATCACGAGGGAGCCATACCAACAATCCATGCACGGCCGTCTAAGGTTTCACCATAAGGACAGTGGCGTGGTTCGGTGTCAGCGGTTAAGCACCGGATAAACGATAGGCGCCACCATGGGCAAGGAGGTTATCAATGGGTAAGGAGGCGGGGAGCATACCTCGATTCGAATGTTGCGGGATTAGCTTCGAAGGCGAACAGGCCTATGTCGAGCATCGCCAGAAAATACACGGCGAACAATTAAGCGTCAGATACACCTGCTGCGGCATCAGGTTCTACACCGACGAGGGATACTCCGCGCACAGACAAGCTGTGCACGGTGATAGCAGCGTGCCCAGGCAGCGGGGATTTCTTGCCAGGCTGCTGAGAAGGGCCTGAACGGGAGCGCAACATGAATGTCGGTGTTGTGTACTCGCGCCGTTGTAAAGTGTGTCGCACCCCTATTCGAGGCCTCATGGCCTTGCCCCATCGCTTGCGTGGCGTGGCACCTTTCAAGAAGAACCCTCAGCTCTGTAATCAATGAGGGTCGGTAAAGTTTCCTGCCGTGGAGCAGGAGATTACCGTGATGTTCGCCGACGTGCGGAACTTCACTGCCTTGTCGGAGCGCACGCCCGTTGCAGAACTGCGGCGGTCGCTGAACGTGTTCTTTGCTGCTGCAAGCGACATTCTGGTGCGAAATGATGCCCTGGTAGACAAGTTCATGGGCGACGCGGTAATGGCACTCTTCAATGCTCCCATTCCCCAACAACGGCACAGAGAAATGGCGATGCAGTCGGCTATTGAGCTTTTGGAACGTATCGAGCGCTTGGGACTCAACTACCAAGTGGGAGTCGGCCTCAACACCGGGATGGCCATCACCGGGAATGTTGGTGCTGGGGAAATCACGGACTACACCGCGATTGGGGACACGGTGAACATCGCGTCACGTCTCTCCGGCTTGGCCCCGGGTGGCGAAATCCTGGCTGGCGACTCAACTTGTGAAGACTTAATCCCCGCACTCCCGACAGGCTGGACTTGTGAAAAGGCCAGCGTGGAAGTCAAAGGAAAAGAGCGGCCGCTGGTCGCTTGTCGTGTTTACAAGGTTAATATGTAGGTGGGCGTGGTTGTTGACGTCCTGGTAGGCGCAGGTACAGGCGTCAACGTCGAAATAGGCGTCGCTGTTAAGGTTCGGGGCGAGATCTGCCCGTTTTCGGGGTCAGCAGCCGATTTGTCTTTTCCCCGCCAAACGTGTTATTTTCTTCTAATCGATCATTCCGCTCCCGCGGCGGCCACCGAGCATGCCCCACACCCCGCGCTGAAGTACGGGGCAAGGGGCCCGGTTCTCGAAGCCGCCTCATACCGCGTACTTCAGTGCGCGGTGTCTGGGAGCCATTCTTGCGGAAATGGGAGGGGGCCTTGACCCGGCTGCTCATTGTGCGCCACGGCGAGACGGAGTGGAACCAGTCGCGACGCTACCAGGGGCAGAGGGATATCGCCCTCAATGCCAACGGCCTCGACCAGGCCGAGATGCTGGCGCGGCGCCTGGATAGCGAAGACATCGTCGCCGCCTATTCCAGCGACTTGCAGCGGGCCATGCGCACGGCGCAAGCCATCATCTCGGGTCGCGGTCTGGAGATCGTCCCCTGCCCTGAGCTGCGCGAGCTGGACTTCGGCGACTTCGAAGGTCTTTCCTTCGAGGAGATAGAGCAGCGCTTCCCCGAGCAGATTCAGGCGTGGATGAGCCGGCGGGTGGATGTGTCGCCTCCAAGTGGCGAGAACCTCATGCAATTAGCGCAACGCGTCAGCTCCGTGGTCACGCGAATAGAGAGGGAACGCCCCGAAGGGACGGTCCTGGTGACGGCCCACAGCGGCCCGGTGCGCGCCCTCCTCTGCACCTTGCTTCAGATAGACCTTTCTTACTGGTGGCGCTTCCGCATCGGCACCGGCGCGTTGTCTATCGTCGAGACCTATCCCGAGGGGGCCGTCCTCACCCTCCTCAACGAGACCTCCTTCCAGAATCACGCCAAGGAGAACCTGTTTTGGCCAAGTCCCTGATGGTCCAGGGCACCGGCTCCTGGGTGGGCAAGAGCGTCATCGTGGCCGCCCTGTGCCGCATACTGCGCCAGGACGGCTGGAGCGTGGCGCCCTTCAAGTCGCAGAACATGGCCTTGAACTCCTTCGTCACCCGCGATGGCAAGGAGATGGGCCGCGCTCAGGTGGTGCAGGCCGAGGCGGCGGGCCTGGAGCCGGACGTGGATATGAACCCCATCCTCATCAAGCCGGAGGCCGATGCGAAAGCCCAGGTGGTCGTCATGGGCAAGCCCTACAAGACCCTCGCCGCCGGCGACTACTACCGTCACACGCCGGAGCTGCTGGCCGTTGCGAAGGAGTCATTGGCGCGGCTGCGCGCCAGGTACGACATCGTGCTCATCGAGGGCGCGGGGAGCCCGGCGGAGGTCAACCTGCATGCTCATGAAATTGTCAACATGCGCATCGCGAAACTGGCGCAGGCGCCGGTGCTGCTGGTGGGCGACATCGACAAAGGGGGGGTTTTCGCCTCGCTGGTGGGCACGCTCGCGCTCCTCGATGACGACGAGCGCGAGCTGGTGAAGGGCTTCATCATCAATAAGTTCCGCGGCGACATCGCCCTTCTTCGACCGGGCCTGGAATTCCTGGAGAAGAGGACCGGGCGGCCCGTGCTGGGCGTGGTGCCCTATTACCATGGGATCGTTATCGCTGAGGAGGACTCCGTCCGCCAGTCACAAGTAGGGGCACGGTTCACCGTGCCCCTACCTCTGGACGTGTGCACCGTGCCCCTGCTCGATATCGCGGTCATCCATCTGCCGCGCATTTCGAACTCCACCGACTTCGAGCCGCTGCAACAGGAGCCGGGCGTGAGCGTACGTTACGTGCCTATGTATGGCGAGCTGGGCCATCCCGACCTCATCATCCTGCCCGGCAGCAAGAGCACCATCGCGGACCTGGAGCGCCTGCGCGAGCGCGGCCTGGCCGAGGCAATCGTGCGCCGCGCCGCGGAAGGGACGCCGGTCATCGGCGTCTGCGGCGGATTTCAGATGCTGGGGAAGGAGATTCGTGACCCTGAGGGGGTCGAATCTGGGGCGGGGAGCGTGCCGGGCCTGGGGTTGCTGGAGGTGACGACGGTTTTCGAGGAGGAAAAGGCCACTTGCCAGGTCAAAGCGCGGGTAGCCGGGGACAGTGGGCTTCTGGCGGGCTGCGGTGGGCAGGAAGTCGTTGGCTACGAGATACATATGGGACGGTCGAATGGCGCGGAGGCCCGCCCAGCCTTTCATGTTGTAGAGCGGCCGGATGGCCTCACCGATTATCCCGACGGCGCCACGGACGCCAGCAGCAAAGTAGTGGGGACCTACCTCCACGGCCTCTTCGACAATACTGCCTTCCGGCAGCAGCTTCTGGGAAACCTCAGACGGCGGAAGGGGCTGGGACCTGACGCTACGTCGGTGGCCCTCGGCGACGTAGTGGCGGACGTCCCTGTCCGCCAGGGGCGGGGCTGCGCTCCCGGGCCGACGTCTCCGTCGGCCCCTACATCCCGGGTCCCTTCCAAAGAGGAGCACTACGACGCGCTGGCCGACCTGGTGAGGGGTAGTCTGGATATGGAGCGGGTGTACCGGATTATTGGGGTGAAGAGGTGACTACGACACCTTTGACGAAGCGTAGAATTGTCGCACCGACTGACGAAAGGCAAACTGGAATTTGGAGAAGACGGTGTCCCTGCCCAGGACCGGCGGCCATTTTGGGTTGTTGATGAAAGCGACTCGACAACCGAGGGAGACCCCGAGCAAGGTGATGGTGACCGGACAATACCAGGCCCGGATTTCTCCTTCCCGTGTGGTGGCCCTGTCAAGCATCAACCCCGTCACCGGTATCCCGAGTGCCTCGGCCACGCCGTAATCGAACATCGAGAAATCGGCCCCGGTGTCGATCATGCAGTTCAAGTCTAGTACGCTGGCGTTATAGCTCAGTCTGACTGGGAGAAGCGGCCTGAAGCAGGTACCTTGCGAGGTTTGACACGGCGTCAGCTTGAAGGCATGGTGAAATACCAGCTTTATCTCACTCATACAATCAGCGGCGCCTCCGACTCCTCCGGAATTCTGACGGCATAAGGGATCCCGACACCTTTTGACCTTGCCTCGCTCACTACCTCTGGCAGACTACCGCCATGAGCGACGAGCTTTTGGCCCTCCACGACAATCCATTTCCCGGCGTACCGCTTCAGCTCTGCGGCGTGTTCTTCAATCCAGTGCGTCTCCAACGCCCGCAGGGAGTCAGCCTGCCTGTGGGGAACTTTGTTTGCGCTTCTTCTGCTGACCGCAACTTCATGACCACCGGGTCGGGAGAGGGTCCCCGTCCGGTAGGGATGGAGATTGGCTTCCCGCAGCACTGCTCTTACTGTCTCTCGCCCCACGCCCGTGGCCCGGGCAAGGGCGCGAATGCTCCGATCCCTCGCTCCCCG
This sequence comes from Chloroflexota bacterium, assembly GCA_016190665.1. Classification (GTDB taxonomy): domain Bacteria; phylum Chloroflexota; class Dehalococcoidia; order JACPQD01; family JACPQD01; genus JACPQD01. The sequence goes on along the minus strand of JACPQD010000043.1, from coordinate 28,241 downwards.
GGCCGCGCCTGAGGCCATCTCCACGACCTTGCGGCGGTTTTCCGCCCCATATTTGATAGGCGTACGCTTGCGGGCGCGGCCCGCCAGGCCCCTCACGCGTTCCTCGGCGAAACGACGGCGCCATGCTGCCACGCTGTGCGCCGAGATGCTAAGCTCTCTGGCAATCGCTTGGTTGGCCTTTCCGGCTGATGCCAGCAAGACGATTCGCGCCCTCAATACATCGCGCTGAGCTGCGGTCCGCGCCTTCAGCCTGCGCTCAAGCAAGGAGCGCTCTTCTTCAGTCAACGTTATGGGAACAGCTTTCCTGCTCATGGCACAAGCATAATACTTCTGTCCAGATAACGCAATATGTTCTATTGTCAAAGCTTGACACCGTAGTGGCGGGTGCCCTGTCCACCCGAGTGAAAGACTAGACCTGCATGGTCTTCGAGACCGCGCAGGTCTAACTCGCGCTCACCCGCCGACAGAGATATCTATCCCTGCTTCGCTCGAGTCTCTAATCTCTCTGCACAGAGCCTCATCGTTCTATTTCAATCTTCGCCCCGGCCTTTATGTTATGTGTTTCGGCGAAACTGCCCAGGTTCACCGATAGCTGGAGCATGTCCAGGTTGTTATTGACGAACACAATCTCTTTGCCCCGGTCAACATCGGAATATACCGTGCCGAACTTGGCAGAGATTTTCCTCTGTCCGTCACTGACCCGGATGGAGTCCCCCGGCTTCAGACCGAATTCATTGGCCGTCTTTCCGGATATGTTGGTCACGCCGTTGCCAAAATTGTCGATGTACACGACAGTACCCAGGAGCTTGGCGTCGGTTATCGCGGGCTCCTGTAGGTCTAGAGTGCGGGGATTGGCGAGCGGGGTCCCGACGTCCTGCGGGCGGTAGCCGGATGCAATGAGGGCGCCTATCTTTCCTTGAATACGCTCGGCGGCCAGGTCTTTGATCGGCTGGTCAAAAAGCTCCTGGTTGGCTATCTGGTAAACAGTCTTGGCGCCCATGTCCCTGATTACGTAGGTAAGGAGACCGTTGTCAGGAAAGACAAATACTTGGTCTTTATTCGTGGTAAGGACGAGGTATCTCACTTCCGGCTTCTGGGAATAAGGGCTGACGATGCCCACGAAGACCGTATTCTGCGGGAATTCCTTAGCGGCAATATACAGAACGAAAGCTCCTGTTGGTATATCGAAGGCCGGAACATCCTGGGTGGCTTCGACTAATCTCACCGCGGGGTTGTTCTTGTAGATGATGCCCTTAATCTGCGATACACGATAGTCGGCGCTGCCGAAGTCGGTCAGCAGGACCAATGGCATACCGCCTTCTTTCTGGCCCGTGCATCCTGCTGCACCAAAAACCATCGCGGAAACCAGGATCGTGAGAGCCAAGACCAGGCCTGGCTTTCTTCACATCACTTTCATTGCCTTCCTCCTATACAGAAAGGGGTCGACGACGTCGACCCCAATGGGCGGGAACCCTGTTCTGCCCCCTAGATGCTCAGGTACGAGTGGGCGTAAATCCACTTGTTCTGGAGGGCATCCACGGTGCGGCCGATGTCGCGCAACTCGGTGACGCTCTGGTCGACGGAGCTGGTGTCAAACTCCTCTCCCGCCTCATAGGCATCGTAGAGGGCCAGATAGAGCGCGGCTTTGGCCGTGGAGTTGTCCCGCGCCTTGATGATGCGGATGGCCTCCATCAGGTCCTTGTCCATGGGATCGGCTATGGCGCAGTAAAGGCCGGCGCCCGCCATCATGATCAGGAAGACCCGATTGAGAAGCGGACGGATCTCCGCAGGGCACTGATTAGAGATGTTGGAGAGGCCGCAAGTCGTCTGGGGCGGCGGGTCGCTCATCTGCTTGAAGAAGCGGACGGCGTTGATGGTCTGCAGGGCCTGGTCCTGGTTGCCATTGATGGTCATCACCAGGGGGTCGAAGAAGATGCGCTCCATGGGCACGCCGTGGGCCTCTGCGGCGGGCATGATGCGCTCCATGGCCAGTTCAATGCGAGCGTCGGCGGTGGTGGGCAGGCCGGTCTCCGCCAACGTCAAGGCGATGATGTTGGCGTTGTACCTGGCCGCCAGCGGCATGAGCGCCTCGAGACGCGCTTCAGTGGCGTCGGTGCTGTTAATGATGGGCGTCTTCTTGCAGACCTTCAGGCCGGCTTCGATGGCTACAGCGTTCGTGGTATCCAGAGACAGCGGAACGTCGGTGACTGCTTGCACGGTATTCACCATCCACGGCATTACCTCTGCGCCGTCCCTTTTCCGCGGGCCGACGTTGAGATCGATCATCTCCGCGCCCCCGGCCACCTGCTCCTTGGCCAGGTTCTGGATGAAGTGGGCGTCCCTGGTCTCGATGGCTTTCTTCACGCTGCTCGAGATAACATGAATGCACTCGCCGATCACAATCATTTCCGCTCCTCCTTGCTGTTTCAACTGTTGCGAAGTAACCACTCTCCGACCCGTCTGACCAGTCGGACGCGTCAGACCTGTCCGACCTGTCAGACGAGTCCGACCAGCAACGCTACGCAATCCCCAGCTTCCTGACGAGGTCCGCCACGGCCCTGGAGGCGGCCGCCGTGGGCGGCAACTCGGCCACCGGCACGCCTTTCGCCTCCAGTTCGAGGACTTCCGGGTCCTCCGGGATGCTGACCGCCAGCTCCAACCCCGACGCGTCTATGGCCTTCTGAATCTCCGGGGACAGGCCGTTCCGCGTGCGGTTAACCACCAGCGCCACGCGGCCCACTTGGGTGCGCAGCTCCTTGATGAGGTCCTTTATGCGCGCGGCGGTGATAATCCCCCGGATAGTGGGGTCGGAGACGATGAGCAGGAAGTCCACGTCACGGGTGGTCTGCCGGCTGATGTGCTCCATGCCCGCCTCGCTGTCCAGGACTATGAAGTCGTAGTTCTTGCCCAGACGGTCCACGACGTCCCGCAGCATGTTGTTGATGGCGCAATAGCAGCCTTTTCCCTCAGGGCGGCCCATGGCGAGCAAGTCTAGCTGTCTGGACTCCACCAGGGCCTCGCTGAGTTTCAGCTCAAGGTAGTTCTGCTTGGCTATGCCCATGCCCAGCCGGTTGCCCCGCACCGCGGCCATCATCTCCTCGCGGACGTTCCCGATGGTGTCATTGAGCGGCAGGCCGAGGGCGATATTCAGATTCGCTGAGGGGTCGGCGTCGATGGCCAGCACGACTCCGTTTTCGGAAAGCAGTTTGACCAGTAAAGCAGAGATGGTGGTCTTTCCAGTGCCGCCCTTCCCCGCTACGGCGATGGTCTTGGTCAATTGTTACCTCTGCATACGCGTACGCAAGGATGCGATCACGACGCGGACGCGACGGAGCGCGTCCCTCCGTTTCGCGTATCCGTTTATCCGTTGCCGATCCGGTGACGCCGTAAGTCCGTTTTTCGTAGGGGTAGGTCTGAGACACGCCCGAGGCGGGCATAACACGCTATGCCCCTACGCATGCCTCGTCCCGTCCCCCGACCACTAACCTCCGGCCCGCTGGGACGCCGCCCTCTCGTGCCACTGAATGAGCCGGCTCGCCGCAGAGACGGCTCGCGGCAGCGAAGGGTACACGGGCAGCCCCGCTTCAACGAGCTTCGCCTGTTGCTCCAGCACGGCCTGGCAGCCCTCCAGGGTACCCCCGCTTTTCAGGACTACCACTATCGGCTTGCTGACCCTGCCGGCGGCTTGAATAAGCGCTTCGCTGGTCCGGTCTCGTATCTTCTTGCCTTCGTGGTGGAACAGCGTGATATCCATGCCGATGAAGACGATGAGGAAATCCATCTCGGGCTGGCCCAGCACTATCCGGATGGCTCTCTCGAACTGCTCCGGGGCCCAGCCCCGGGTGGGGGAGTCCAGGGGGTTGGAGAAGAATCGCCCCACCTCGGAGGTGAAAGTGCGCAGCTCGGCCCTGGCCTCCTCGGGCAGCCTGGGGACGGGACAGCCGTAGGTCTCGCAGTCGTCAGCCGCCTGGACGCTGGCGCCCCCGCCGCTGCCGATAATGGCCACGCGGCGTCCTTTGGGCGTCTTCATATACTGAAAGGCCACCGCCATGTCCAGTAGCTCGTCGAGGCTACAGACCTGGATCACGCCGTACTGGTGACAGAGGGCGTCCCAGACCCTCGCCGCTCCGGCCAGGGAACCGGTGTGGGAGGCGACAGCTCTGGTCCCCGCCTCGGTGCGCCCGCCCTTGAGGATGATCACCGGCTTCTTGCCCTGCGCCTTGCCCAATTGCTCCACAAACCTGCGTCCCCCTTTGAAGCCCTCGAGGTAGCCAGTGATTACGCGGGTAGCCGGGTCGTGGACCAGGTATTCCAGGAAATCCGTCTCGTTGAGGTCGGAAGCGTTGCCAAAACTGATGGCTTTGCTGAAGTACACCCCTCGTGTCGGGGCAGCCCAGACCAGGTCCTCGGAGTTGCCGCCGCTCTGCGAGATGAAGCCGACAGGCCCGGGCTCCCTGGATGCGCCCAGATGGAACACCATTCCGCTCTCCGGACAGTAAATGCCAACGCAGTTCGGGCCGATGACGCGCATCCCCGCCCCTCGGGCAATGGCGACGATCTCTTCCTCCAGCTTCTTCATCGCCGGATCGCCGCTCTCGCTGAAACCGGCCGTGTAGAACTGGATGGCCTTCACCCCTTTGGCTGCGCATTCCTCCGCCAGCGCCTTGGCGGCCTGCACCGGCACGATGGAGATGACATAGTCCACCGGACCGGGGACGGCGGAGACGCTGGGATACGCTGGCAGCCCGTTAATCTCCGCGGCGCCCGGGTTTATGGGGTAGATTTTCCCCTTGTAGCCGGCTTCCAACAATCCTCTGATAAGCTCGTTGCCCCGCTTGGCCGGGTCACGAGACGCACCCGCCAGAGCGATGGACCCGGGGTGGAAGAGATAATCCAGTTCTAGTCCGGTAGACGTGTTTATCATACCAGTACTACGACCTTTCAAGCACATCCGCGTCCTCGCAGGGTGCCGCCGTCAGACCTGTCGGACCCGTCGGACGCGTCAGACTGTCACCTTCCCCTTCCCTGACCCCTATCCCCTATAACCGACAACCTATTCCCTAATTCCCTATCCGGCGCTCCAGGTCCGCTTCAGGAAGCTGCCGATGTCAATGGCCTCTCGGGGGCCCACCATGATCTTCCAGCCAGGCAGTTCCTCCTCCACCTCGCCATGGAGGACAGCTACCGCACCCGGAATGACCAGGCTGCGGTGGTTCACCTTCTCCTCCATCTGCGTCCCCTTGACTGTCTTGGCAATCTTCTCCGCGTCGAACTTGCCTGCCGCCCAACTAGTAAGTACGGAGAGGCCCTCCGTGTCCGCCACCAGAAGCCACGAGGGGAAGCCGCTGCTTTCCACTTCGCCAGCGACGCTGAAATAGGTCAGCGAGAAGTTGGTGGTGATCAGGATCGGGCTGGACTCCTTCGGGGAGCCGAGTGGGTAAATCCCCGGTGTTACCTGGATGGGCTTCTGCGGGTCGGTATAGATGTTCAGACGCAGGGTCAGCAGCGGATAGACTATGCTGGCGGAGAAATGGTCCAATACGACGACGCCGGCGTACTTGGCGATATGCTGCCCGGCGAGCAGTACTTCCTCCTCCAGGTTGGCAGCCCCCTGGCCGGGGAAAGTGATGATCGGGTAGCCCAGGGGCTGGAAACTCTTCTTTAGTGCCAGGCGCCTGATCTGCGTCAGAGAAGCCAGCGAGTCAGCGAAGCCCCTCGTCCCCGGATCCAACACCAGGTCCTCCAACCCGGCCTTATTGGCCTGCTCGGCGAGCGTCGCCAGCGCCGACAGGTCGGGGCCGGAAGCGGCAAGTGCCAGAGGGCACCCATGCTTCTTGGCCAGATCGATCATCTGACCGCTATTCTCCGCGTTGGCCGCGTAGATGAGCGGCTTGACGCTGGCCACTTTGTCCAGCGCGGCGCTCATGGCCGACGGGTCAGCCGACATGAGGACCAGCGGGAAGGTGGTCTTGGATCTGACGAAGTCCGCTGCCTTCGCGAAGGTCTCAGTGCTCCCCGAGGCATTCTCGATGGCGAAGCCGTTGAGCGTCATATTGATGCCCACGCGCTCCACGCTATACCTGTTTACGTCATCAATGAGCTTCCCAGCCCCCTCCGCCTCGGTATCCTTGATGCGCACCATCAAGCCGGGCTGGTGATAGAAGGTCTTCTCGTGGCGGAAGAGCACCACCTCGTTGCCCACTTCCAGCTTCTTGTCCCCGGCGCCAATGGTAACCAGGCGGATGGGCGGCCTCGCCGCGGCCTCCAGCTTTTGTTTCGCCTCTTCGGATACATCCGGACAGGCGGAGAGTTCGGCGCCCTTCTGAGCCAGCTTCATGGCGAAAGCGAGACAGGTGGGGAAGCCGCATTTCTTGCAGTTGGTCTTGGGTAGGAACTTGTAAATCTCAATGCCGGTGAGAGGCATGACGTTTTCTCCTTTCCTACACCTACCGGGCCATGAGCCTGGCGATGGCGCTCCTAATGACCTCTACTGTCCTGGGATGGCGGAGCACGACAATGTCGCTGCCAGCGGCCAGGACGGTCGAGGCCGTCAGTTGCTCCCAGAAGAGGGCCCGTTCTTGCTGGTCGCCCCAGGCCTCGGGGACGCCCTCAGAGAACTTGGCCTCTTTCTGCCGCCAGGTCTCCTCGCCGGCGCTGTTGATAATGGGCATCGCCGTCATCGCATCGCCCTGCAAGGCGGCGAGCCGGAGCCTCTCCATCACGGAGTAAACGTACTCCAATCCATAGCCCAGAGCGCCGGTGGTGGGGTCCATCATTATGGAATCCGGCGATATGCCCATGTCAGAAAGGAGGATGTTGAGCTGTTTGGCCAGGTTGATTTCGATGGGCGTCTGGGCGATACAAGCATGGCCATTTGCAATGGCAGCGGCGGCGATGGTGCGATAGTTCTTCTCCACGCAATTGCCCAGGGCTATGCGCTGGCCGCGCGCGGCATCGGCGGCGGCCACCAGGACCTCGTTGTCCTTATCGGCGATACCGGGGCCGATGACGATAATAGGAACATCTGTGGCCTCCAGTACGCTGCTGACAGTGGCGGCAGCCTCGGCCGCTCCCGCGTTCTTTTCCTCTGGATGGGCGCTCTTCAGGTAGAGATAGATGATATCGGCGCCGAACTCGACGGCCTTCTTCGCCCAGGCAACGGGCGTCTTCAGGGCGTCGCCCCACGCGGACGCCAGATTGGGGGTCCAGTCGGATGGCTCCTGATCGTGCACCTCGATGGCTATGACGGGGGGATTCGGAATCGTCCCGTCGAAGTGGAGGAAGGGGAGAGTGGTCTCTCCACCGACAATCACATGCTTGCGCCCGTTGTCGCCGAGCCTCAATTCCCGTACCTTGCCGCTCCACTTTTCAATTGGCACTTCTGCTACCGGCACCAAAGTTCTCCTTTCTTCTGGCTTTCAGAGCAGGGGCGGGTCTGAAACCCGCCCCTGCGCGAACATCTTCTACGACAATCGAGCGCCTACAGGATGGGGTCCATCGTCAATGCTGGGTGTCCCTTTTCCGTTACGTACGCCAGGACCTCTTCGACGGAGGTGGCTATGGTTCCATCGGCTATCTTATCCAGCAGGTCCGGGTCACCCGCTGCCTCGCAGACCTCCTTGAGCTCTTCGGCCATGGACTCCTTGAGGTTGGCCGATAGCCACACCACGCGTTTGAAGCCGCCCTCCGCCAGGAGGAACTTCTTGCTGGTGAGGTAGTACTTGCCGTGGCCCATCATGCCGGGGGTCTGCTGGCCGCCGCCGATGGTCCCCATGAGAGTGGTGAAGGTCATCCCCGAAGGCGTCATGCTGTAGTCGTCACGAGAGACCACCATCACGCCATTGGCCTCAGGGATAACGACCATAACGCACTCGCAGCAGCCGCATGTGGTCATGGGGGCGTTCATCAGGGAGTAAACGGTGAAACGCTCGATGGCGCGCTGGGAATGCTCATAAACGAACTGGTTGACTCCTTCCCATTCTCCAGCCGTCCCATCGATGAGCCTTCCCTTTGGAATGGGCTGGTTCGGTCCGCGCGGGTTGATCTCGAAGCCGGCGCGGCAGTCCAGCCAGTTGTAGGCGCCGCAGAGCCCGACCCGTTCCGGGTTGATGACACATACGTGGGTAGGGGCAAAGGACTGGCAGAGAACGCAGCTATAGTAGGTGTCCACCGCGTCGTCCGTCAGGCCGGCCATACGAACGTTGCGCTCGATATAGATCTGTCTGGCCTGCGCTAACAGCTCCTTTACCTTCTCAGGGTCCGTATAGAGGGTTACCTGGATCTTGTCCACTATGGCGCTGAAGTCCTCATGCAGCTTGGCATAGAGGATTTCGCCGATATGCTTCAGCCTGAAGCCCTTGCTTACCGCGCCCTTGCCGATCCTGATCCAGGTGATATCGCGCTGTCCCATGTGCTGGACGCCTTCGGCGCCATTGGTGAAGTGATGGACCTGCCGTTCCAGAACAGGCTCGAAGTCTTTTTGCATCTTGCGGCCCGCCACTTCCACCACAATGGCGAGAGGCATCTTGCTCCCCTCAGGAGCGGTGTCCAGGTCAGGCCCAACCAGCTCTATCTTGTGGTCCTCGACCGCGTCCATGTCCTTCATGGACAGCAACTCGAAGCACATACCGCCCTTGCCGCCGAACTCAACGCGCAGGTTGTCGCGGCGAATGACCTCGCCCTCGAAGGCGGGACCGTAGGCCACAGGGATCGGTATCTTGGCGATCTTTATCTTGACGCCGCGGACCTCGATGCACCGTTGTACCAGCCTCTCGGCGCGCTCCACGTCGTCCTTGCCCGGTATGTCGTCGAAGGGCATGCTCACCACATGCTCGTACTGGGTGATGCCTGTGGGGTTGATATTGGGGATGAGCGTGTCGGCCACCACCGGGAACCCGTAGGAGATGGCTCCGGCGGCGGTGGCATATTTCTTGTCGTCCACCTGGCCCAGCGCCAGCGCGAAGGCGAAGCAGCGGAACTTATTGTACAGTAAGATGTCACGGGTGTTGCCCGCCGTGAACCCGCCGAAGCTAATGGCAGCGCGCGTGGCATAGCCCAGGGCGTAGATGGCGGAGTAGGTGTCTGAGCCGAAGGGCACGGTGAAGGTATCGTAGCCCAGCTCAACCCCCTCCTCCAGCAACTGGTCGACAATCGAGCGGCCATTGACGCTGCTGGAGAGGAAGACAAGCAGGCCCTTGGACTGGAGCTCGCGCACTATCTTGACGGCGACCTCGTTGCTCTTCGCGGCGCCGACGATGGCCGCGAAACCAGGCATGCGGCCGTCCACCATCTGAATACCCCAGGAGCGCATCTGGACGTCATCGATAGGGCCGTTGAACCTGAAGCCGTTCCGCACCTCGGGCTGCTCGCCCCTGGCGAAGCGCACGCCTTCAATGGACTCCTCAGCGAAAAGCGTCGCCATGCCCGCATCCAGAGTCTCGCCCAGATAAGGCAGCCACAGGTTCTCTCTGGGCACGGGCGGCAACAGGCCGCGTGCATGCCTGACCGGGCGCTCCAGGTCGCCTAGCTTCTCCACCCGGTGGCCTGTGAGACCATAGATAACGGGCAAGAAATAAGCCGTGTTGGGGAAGCCAACCGGCTTGTCCGGGCCTAACTCCTTCAGCGAGTCGTTGAGAAGCTGTTCCGCCTCACCCACAATGGCATGGGCCCCTCTTATGGCGGATGTCGCGATAAATCTCGACATTCGTTCCTCCTAGCGTTCCAATGTAGGGGCAGGCATGAAACCCGCCCCTAGTACTTTCGGAAATCTCCAGATAATTTCGAATCGGACGAGTTGGTGCTCGTCATGCGCTCCGCCATAACGAATCCAGGGCTGCTGACCGTGATGGGGCACTGCTCGGTCAAGATGGTGGACCCAACGCTGCGCATGATCTGGCGCGCTTGATCGCACCGCGACTTATCGGCATGCACGCTGATCACCATGCTGCCCGTGGAAGCGCCAAAAAGGTAGTAGCGGGCCGTCTCTTCGGAGATTCCCCAAAGACTGGCGAGAACGGCCGCGGGATCGGAGCCCGCTTGAAGAGCGCCCCGGACTGGGCCGCTGGCTTCCACAGGGCCGACCCCGGCGATCTCCGGGGATTCTTTTCCCCTGCCGCTGGTTAGAACACCGATCTCATCATCCTTAAAGCCCCCCATCTCCAGCAGAGCGAGGGCTTTCTGCCCGTCACGCGGATCTCTAAAGAACTTCACTGCCACCTCAGTCATCGAAACCGCTCCTTTCAGTCGTCCATTCGACACGTCTTCAGACACTATTCACAGCCACGCGCACACCCATGCCCTAGCTGGGACTGGTGGGGAGACTAGTCTCAAAGGGAAGCCATGAAAAACCTCAACCCGCCCCCGAACAAGTCGGGGCTGATTGAGGTGTAACAAGTTATGGTGAAGAAGTGAGCACCAACAGTCCTGCCACGCGGCGGCCATACGCCATTCAACGCTAGTAATTTTACCATAGCTGAGAAAGGCGAGTCAAGGCAAATTAGCACATGGGTTATCTCACCGGCAATCAGCATTCGGCGATCAGCCATCCAAGGGCACGGCTAACGGCTAACAGCTCGCGGACAGTGAGGCGGGGAGCAGGAAGGCGCGCCCCCCTCAATCCCCCCGTTCACGAGGGGAAGATGGCTCGTCCCCCGTCCACGGGGGACTGCAGGGGGGCGAAAGAGGTGCATTGCACTTCGCGTGTCCGTTCGGTCCAGGTCCGCTCAGGATCAAGGATATGGATTGGCAGCGCCAGCCACTAGCCTTTTCGCCCTGGTTTGCGTTACTATAACGGGAAGCGTGCGACGGAGGTAATAACTGTGCGGCGCGCAGGAGTGCTACTGCTACTATCTCTGACTCTGGCGGGCAGCCTCTGGGCGGTGCGGGGCGATGATGCCCCTGGTCCGGGCGGCGGTGGCCTTGCGGAGACCGCTGTGGCCACAGAAACTCCAGCCGCCTCCCCAACAGCGACGCCGTCGCCAGCGCCACCGGTGGTGGATCCCTCCCCGCCGCCGGCAGCCACGCCGCCGGGAGACGGCCCGCTGGCGGCCATCGTGGAGCGCGGCCTGAGACGAGACAGTCAAGGAAAGGTGACAGAGGCGTTTGGCTTTGACGCGGCCTCAGCCCGGGGAATCCTCTATCCGGTGAATAAGAGCCGCGCACTTCCCCCGGGTTACACCCCCACTGATCTGGTCTCGCCTGATACCTTCGGCCTCGAGGGAATCCAGCCCGTCCGCAGCATCATTGGCCCGGACCTGGCGGAGATGAACCGAGCCTCAGAGTATGCCCTCGTGGTGGCGTCGGGATACCGGTCCTACGACTACCAGAGGTCGGTCTTTGAGTCCGAGGTGCTGGCGAAGGTGAGAGCGGGAATGGGACGGGCTGAGGCCGAAGCGCGCGCCAATGCCGAATCGGCGCAGGCGGGCCATTCGGAGCACCAGTTGGGCACCACCATCGATTTCAACCTCATCGAGGAGTCCTTCGCCGGCACTCCGGCGGGCCGGTGGCTGGCGGCCAACTCATGGAGGTACGGCTTCGTCATGAGCTATACGCCCAAGGCCACGGAACGCAGCGGGTACGTCTTCGAGCCCTGGCACTTCCGGTGGGTAGGGCGTCCCCTGGCTCGCCTGCTTCACGAGCAGGACTACTTGGAGAGCGAAATCCCCCTTTCAGATTACCTGGAAGCCATCTGGGCCGCCCTCGAGGACTGACGGCGCGCTCCTTCGACACACCGCGCCCTCCACCTTGTCCACTACAGCCAGCTCCCCCATGGCGCCGACTTCTCATCAGCCATTCAGAAAGATCTGTTGACATTCGGACCCAGAGACCCTACTATTAGCCCGGTCGTGGACAACGATCGGGATGGCAGCCGAGCTACTCTGGCATGGAACGGCTCAAACAGTTCGCGCTTGCCGAGGACTTACGCTATGTTTTCATATGGAGGAGCCAGTAATGACCGTAGAAGAACAGTTGGTTCGACACCTGTGTGAGGTGTCCTTTTCGGACCTGCCGGAGGAGGCCATCGCCGCAGCGCGTCGGGAGGTGCTTTGGACCCTCGGCACCTCGGTAGCCGGCGCTGGAGCGTCGGATTCCGAGAAGATCATCGCTTTTGTCAGGCAGGTCGGCGGGCGCCCGGAGGCAACCGTCCTCGGTTTCGGAGACCGCCTTCCCGCCAGCCTGGCTGGTCTAGCTAACGGCGCCTTCGCCAAAGCTCTCGAGTATGAGGACAAGTACTGGGTCGACAGGAGCCACGGCTATTCCATCGGCACGGCCGTGGTGCCTGCGGCCTTTGCCACGGCGGAGCACCTGGGAGGGGTGGACGGCAAGGCTTTGCTGGAGGCGGTGGCGCTCGCTACGGATGTCCAGGCCAGGATGGTGAAGGCAGTGCCCAGTTCCACGGAGACCGGATGGAACGCTACGTACATCTTCGCGGCCTTCGGGGCAACAATGGCAGCATCAAAACTCCTGCGGTTGGACCAGGAACAGTTCATGAACGCCCTGGGGCTGGCCTACGCGCAAACGACGGGGAATCGTCAAGCCCAGAGTGAGCCGCAGGAGGTCCTCGGCGTTCGCATGCAAATGGGCTTCGGCGTCCGCAACGGCATAACGGCGGCCCAACTGGCGAGACTGGGGGTAACCGGGGTGCACAACTTCCTGTCTGGCGGGTTTGGCCTGTATCCTCTATTCTTCAAAGGCGAAGGCATCGACATGGACGCCTTGACGGCCGATCTCGGCCAGCGCTTCGAAGGGACGCGACTCGGATTCAAGGCCTATCCCTGCGGAGCTGTAGTGCATCCGGTCCTCGATGCTGTGCTATCTCTACTCGGCAGGAATGGCATCCAGACCGAATCAATCGAGGAGGTGAAGGTATACGGAACAACGCGGCTGAAGAGGATGGTAGAACCGAGGGAACGGCGTCAGAATCCCAAAAACCACATCGATACCGAGTTCAGTCTACCCTGGGCGGTCGCCTGCACGATAGTCGACGGCCGCCTCTCCGTAGCGCACTTCACGGAAAAAGCCCTGCGCGACCCCAGGTATGCGAAGCTGGCGCGAAAGGTGGAAACCGACATGGACGCCAACCGTGAGGGGGTCTGGGTGGAGATGAAGCTGAGCGACGGCCGAGCGTTGAAGTCGGAGCGAGTCCTGGCAGCCAAGGGTCATCCCGACAATCCACAGTCGACGGACGAGCTGGTAGAGAAATACCGCGACTGTGTCCAGTTGTCGCCCAAGCCTCTTACCAGGGAGCGCACGGAGCAGGCGAAAGACCTGGTGCTGCAACTCCAGGAGTGCACAGACGTAACGAAGATTGTCCAGTTGTTGGCGTGAAACTCCACCAGTTCATTCTGATATCTCCGTGCTAGACATGCCACCATCTGAAGAATGTCCTTTCATTGCAAGCCGGCCTATTGGTGAGGGCAAGCTCGTTGCCGGTGCATCGAGGAACACGGCTTTGATTGCACGATTTGTGCTCACGCAGCGTCGTATTGGTTGGTGATTTGTTGATTCATTGTCGCAGAAATTGCCAAAATCAGCCATTGACAAGCCGCCGTACGAGTCATATAATTCAGCCACGCCTGAGGCTAGGCGCCCAAAACAAGGAAACCGGGAGGACACAGTGACAAAGAAAGAGGATGAGAAAGCTGCTCTGCTAAAACGGATCGGGCAAAAGCGCGGGTTTCGTTTCGGTCTCTTTGAGTTCCTCGCTGATGTGGATTATGAGTATCTCCAGAATCTGAATAAGTGGGTTGAATTCGTCTACCTCACCGATCGGCACCTGCAACGCAAGATCAAGGAATTTGTCGTCATTGCTGTTCTATGCACTCGTCTAGACGATGTGAACCACATAAAGGGCCACATAAAAGCCGCTGTCGACACGGGAGCTACCAAGGAGGAAATCCTTGAGGCAATCCACCTGCTTGGAATCTGGGCCGGCGGACCTTGTCATCTCAGGGGTCTTGAGGCCTGGAGGCAATACTTCGATCCCAGCCTGCCGCCCATTATGCAACCTGTCGAAGTGGAATAAGGCAGCGCCCCGGCTTGACAGGTGACGAAAACGCCAGGAATCCCAGAGTTGGACCGGCCTGGGTGATACTGTATCCAACTGTATCCAATCGAGTAGGAGATCAATGAAAGGGAGTCGATGCTCGAACAGACGGATGCCATCAGGTTAATTGTTGACACGTGCATGAGGATCAAGCCCGAGGACGACCTTCTCGTTGTGGCTGACGACTACGCGCGCCCTCTGGCTATTGCTCAAGCGGTGGCCGCTTGCGCGAAGGAGCGAGGCGCCAGCGTGGTTCTGGCAGTGGTGCCTCCAAGGAAGATCGGCGGCGAGGAGCCCCGGAAAACTACGGCGGCGGCCATGCGGGCGGCCGACGTTGTCTTCGGTGCTGGCGAACGTGCCACTCCCATCGGCGGGCACAGCGCCGTTCATGAGGAGCTTATGAGAAAAGGCGTGAGGCAGTATGCCACCAATGGGCTATCTGAGGACTATCTGCGTAAGCCCTTCTCGGAAAACGACATCCTGATAATGAAGGACCTCAGCGAGAAGATCGCCTCCCTCTACACCCAGGCCGATACGGTGAAGCTCAGCACGCCCCACGGCACGGACCTGACTTTCAGCATTAAGGGAAGGCAGGGGACTGCGTTTCACCCCATAAAGGGCGTCCTGGTCCCGGACTACGCTGAGTCGCCAGTCGCGCCAGTCGAAGATTCCGCGAGCGGCACGGTGGTCTTCGACGGCCAGATGGACGGCTGGGGGTACAAATTGTCGAAGCCTCTGGTGCTCAAGGTAGTCGAAGGCAAGGTCGCCGACATCTCTGGCAATCCGGAGGACGTAGACCGACTCAAGACGATTGTGTCTACGGATGCCGATGCCGCCAATCTGGGGGAGTTCGCCATTGGTACGAGCCATACCGTCTCACCGGTCCTTTCCGCGACAAGGTATGACTGCGCGATCCTGGGCACCGTTCACATTGGCCTTGGCCGGAACACGCTCTTAGGGGGGATCAGCAGGAGCAGGATACACATCGATGGCATCATGACTCAGCCGACTGTCGAGCTTGATGGAAGGACAGTCGTTGACAACGGGAAGGTGTTGGTTTGAGTTTGGTGCGGCTGCTGATGAGTGGCTGGCAAGGATTAATGCCGCCTCGATAATGAACATGTGTAGGAGCGTTGGCTCTTGGCAACGAACGGTACCAAGATCGGCAAGTGATTAGCTGGAAGGAGGAGCCATGTTGCTCAACAAAGCGTCTTCAATGGTTTTGGCTGCGGTCCTGCTGGTTGGAGCGTCCCTCGCGTCCAGTTGCGCCCCCGGAGGGGCGGACACGACAAAGTCCGGTGGGGCGGTCGCCCTAACCCCCAGTTCAGCGCGTGAGGCCAAGCGGGGTGGGGTCTTAAAAGTGGGACCTGAATCGGACCCATCGGACTGGGACATACACCGCGGCGCGGCGGCTTCACGGGGACTGCCCACCTTCTTTGCGCATGAGTCACTTGTAGGGCTCAACCTGTCCACAGGCGAAGTTGTCGTACGCATAGCGCAGTCCTGGAACTGGGCGAACAATACGACTTTGGAACTGACCATCCGGGAGGGCGCCAAGTACCACAACGTGGCGCCAGTCAACGGCCGGGTATTCACTGCTGAGGACGCGGCATGGAACCTGAGGCGCATGATGACCAAAGGCTTCAGATCCAGCGTCACATTCGTAAATGTTGACACGATCGAGGCGACCGGGCCAAGCAAAGTCACTATCAGATTCAAACGTCCGGACGTAGGCTTCCTGGAGCAACTCGCCGATGCAACGGTGTCCATGGGGGCGAAAGAGGTAGCTGATCGAGATGGCGACCTTGGCAATGTGGAGCACACGGTGGGGACCGGCCCCTTCGTGCTGAAAGAGCACCGGAAGGACGTCGGCGGTTCCTTCGCTCGGAATCCCAACTACTGGGTCAAGGACAGGCCCTACCTGGACGGCGTAGAGTGGTTTGTCATGCCCGACTACGCTACTCGCCTGGCCGCCCTCCGCACGGGGCAGATCGACGGAGGAAGCTTCTTTGCCGGAGACATCGATGCGCAAGGAAAGGAGGACTTGCTCCGCAGCAATCCCGGCATGCAGTTCACCGCTGTCCCGGACCGTCGCCCCAACTTCATCCACCCCAACTTCAAGGTGAAGCCCCTGGACGACGTGAGGGTGCGTAAGGCGCTAAGGATAGCCATCGATCAGCAAGAGATGATCGACATCGTGCTGGGCGGCGCCGGGCAAATCACCGGTCCTATTTCGCCGAAAGTTTTTCCCCAATGGTCTATCCCGCTTGAGGAACTAAAGAAGATGCCCGGATACCGGACGCCGAAGTCCATCGACATAGAGGAAGCAAAGCGACTGCTGGCCGAGGCTGGCTACGCCAACGGGCTGACGCTAGAGTCGCATGGGGCAAGCGCAGTTGCGTGGGCCGAGCTCCGGCCCCTCGAGGTGGCGAAGTCCCAATGGGCGAAGATCGGCGTGAAGCTAAATATCAACGTGGTAGACCGCGCCACCACGGAAGACATGGAGCGGAAGGGCACCTTCACCCTGCTGTCTCATGGGCAAGGGGTGCCAATGGAGGTCGGAACCCAGCTCAGCGGGCGGCACACGTGCAAGGCCCCGCGCAATATCCAGGGCTACTGTAACCCCAAGCTTGATGAGATCATCGAGAAGCAGTCCGGGATTACAGACGCCAAGGAGCGCCGCGCCCTACTCATCGAAGCGCAGAAGATCCTTCTCGAGGACTCCCCTCACTTCTGGTCGTTCTGGCCCGAGCGTTTCGCGCCAAAGCAGCCCTGGGTGAAGGGCCTCGACTTCCACAGCATCGCACGCTGGGGCGAACCGTGGAATATCTGGATTGACAAGTAGGTCGTAGGGGGCGTGACCACCCACAGCTTATTGTGCGCTTGCACGGTATCAAGATCGGCGAGTGATAAGCTGGAAGGAGGAGCTATGTTGCGCAAGAAAGCGTCTTCAGTGGTTTTGACGGCGGTCCTGCTCGTTGGAGCGTCCCTCGCTTCCAGTTGTGCCCCTGGAGGGGCGAACGTTGAAAAACCGGTGGGGCGATCGCCCTAACCCCCAGCTCAGCGCGTGAGGCCGAGCGCGGCGGGGTCTTAAGAGTGGGCCTGAATCGGACCCATCGGACTGGCACATACACCGCGGCGCTGCGGCTTCACGGGGACTGCGTACCTTCTCGTGCCGCGCCATACTGGTTGCCGATTTGCCACTACCGCAAGAATTGCCAAGGGTCGACTATTGACAAGCCGATAGAGCGGTCGTGTATGATTGCACTCGTAGCTCATGGACGGTGGGAAATGCCCTTGCGGCGCCGGTGACGTGGGCCAGCCGGTACTCTTTGGAATGCGGGACGAGTTTCGGCGCATCTTGAGTCTGCTGCAGGAGACTGTCCTGTCGTCCGGAGAGAACCAAGGAAATAGGAGGACACGAGTTGGAACCGGAAGAACAGGAAAGGGATGCTCTGCTAAAACGGATCGGGCAAAAGCGCGGGTTTCGTTTCGGGCTCTTTGAGTTCCTGGCAGAAGTCGACTACGAATACCTCAAGCACATGAATGAATGGGTGGAGTTTGCCTACTTGACCGACCGTCATCTTGGGCGAAAGATCAAGGAGTTCGTCATCATTGCTGTGCTGTGCACTCGTCTGGACGATGTAAACCATATTAAGGGCCACATTAAGGCCGCGGTCGACACAGGCGCTACCAAGGAGGAAATCCTTGAGGCAATCAACCTGCTCGCGATCTGGGCCGGCGGACCCTGTCGCCTCAGGGGTCTTGAGGCATGGAGGCAGTATTTCGATCCGAGCCTCCCACCGATTATGCAACCTGTGGAAGTAGAATAAGTCGACGTCCTGGCTGGACATGCCAACAAAGGAGGGTACCATGTTGCGCAGGCAGCTCCTCACAGCTCTTGTTGCAGGCTTGGCGGCAGCCATGCTGATCGCCGCCAGTTGCGTTCCAGCGGCTCAAGCACCTGGGGGGGCGAACGCAGTGACAGCGCTAACCTCAACCCCTAAACAAGCCCAGCCGAAGCGTGGCGGCGTCCTTAAGGTCGCCCCTGAGTCGGACCCTTCGGACTGGGACATACACCGGAGCCCAGCAGCCGGACGTAGCGTAGCGGTGGGCTTTGTGTACGAGCAGATTCTAGGGCTTGACCTGGCGACGAACCAACTCAAAGGACGCCTCGCGAAGGCCTGGAAGTGGCTGAATCCAACGACTCTCGAGTTCACGGTCCAGGAAGGCGTGAAGTACCACGATCTAGCGCCGGGTAAGGCCCGCGACGTGACCGCCGAAGACCTTGCCTGGAACATGACACGGATGATGACCAAAGGCTTCCAGTCCAGCCCGGCGTTCCTCAACGTCGACACCGTGACGGCAACTGGTCCGGGCGTGGTCGCCGTCAAGTTCAAGCAGCCGGACGTGGGCTTTCTGGAACAGCTTCCCGAAAGGACGTTCCCCATCGGAGCCAAAGAGGTGGCTGACCAGGATGGGGACTTGAGCGTCCTGGAGCATGGGGTGGGCACCGGTCCTTTCCTGTTCGCCAGCTACAAACGCGACGTTGGTGGCTCTCTCCGGCGGAATCCTGCTTATCGCCTCGAGGGCAAGCCTTACCTCGATGGGGTGGAGTGGTTCGTCATGCCGGACTACGCCAGCCGTATCGCGGCCTTCCGGACGGGCCAGATCGACGCGGGAACTACGTTCGCGGGCGATGTCGACGCCCAGGGACGCAATGACTTGATGCGCAGCAACCCTGGGATCGAGTTCACCGCCATACCGGCTCCCAGGCCGAATATTATCTACCCGAACTTTGCGGTCAAGCCGCTCGATGATCCTCGTGTGCGCAAGGCCCTCAGGATTGCCATCGACCAGCAAGAGATGATCGACATTGTATTGGAGGGCGCCGGCCACGTCACCGGCCCTATCTCCTGGAAGCTCCTCCCTCAGTGGGCTATCCCATTGGAAGAGCTGAAGAGCACGCCCGGTTATCGCACACCGAAGACGGTGGACATAGACGAGGCAAAACGGCTGCTCAGCGAAGCTGGCTACGCTGGCGGACTGACCCTGGAGAGCCACGGTGCAGCGCAAATGGCCTGGAGCGAGCTACGTCCCCTCGAGGTCGCCAAGTCTCAATGGGCAAAGATTGGGGTGAGGTTAAACATCAACGTAGTGGACCGCGCCACACTGGAAGACCTGGAACGCAAGAAGAGTTTTACGCTGTTGTCCATTGGACAGGGAGGGGCCACCGAAGCAGGATCTCAACTTGCCCTGCGGCACGCCTGCAAGTCAGCCCGCAATGTCCAGGGCTACTGCAACCCCAAGGTTGACGAGTTCCTTCAGAAGCAGGCAGCAACCGTGGACCCCAAGGAGCGGCGCGGCCTCTTCATCGAAATACAGAAAACCCTGCTCGAGGATTCGCCTCATTTCTGGGTATTCTGGCCGGAACGCTTCGCCCTGAAACAGCCGTGGGTAAAGAACCTTGACTTCCATCCTATCCTCAGGTGGGGCGAACCGTCGAACAGCTGGCTTGACAAGTAGGTGATAGCGGCGTGACCACCCCTGGCTCATTGCGTGCTCGAACAATACCAGATCGGCGAGTGACCAGCTAACAAGGAGGAGCCATGTTGCTCAAGGAAGCGTCCCCAATGGTCTTGACTGCGGTCCTGCTCGTTGGAGCGTCCCTCGCCTCCAGTTGCGCCCCTGGAGGGGCGGATACGACAAAATCCGGTGGGGCGGTCGCCCTAACCCCCAGTTCAGCGCGTGAGGCCAAGCGCGGGGGGATCCTGAAAGTGGGACCTGAATCGGACTCCGCGGACTGGGACATACACCGCGGCTCTGCGGCTTTACGGGGGCTGCCCATCTTCTTTGCCCATGAGCCACTTCTAGGGATCAACCTGTCCACAACCGAAGTTGTCGTACGCATAGCGCAGTCCTGGAACTGGGCGAACAATACGACTTTCGAACTGGTCATCCGGGAGGGCGTTAAATACCACAACGTGGCGCCAGTCAACGGCCGGGAATTCACTGCTGAGGACGCGGCATGGAACCTGAGGCGCATGATGACCAAAGGCTTCCAGACCAGCGTCACATTCGCAAATGTTGACACGATCGAGGCAACCGGGCCAGGCAAGGTCACTATCAGATTCAAACGTCCGGACGTAGGCTTCCTGGAGCAACTCGCCGATGCAACGGTGTCCATGGGGGCGAAAGAGGTGGCTGATCGAGATGGCGACCTTGGCAATCTGGAGCACACGGTGGGGACCGGTCCCTTCGTGTTGAAAGAGTACCGGAAGGACGTCGGCGGTTCCTTCGCTCGGAATCCCAACTACTGGGTCAAGGACAGGCCCTACCTGGACGGCGTAGAGTGGTTTGTCATGCCCGACTACGCTACTCGCCTGGCCGCCTTCCGCACCAGCCAGATCGACGCGGGAAGCTTCTTTGCCGGAGACGTCGATGCGCAAGGAAAGGAGGACTTGCTCCGCAGCAATCCCGGCATGCAGTTCACTGCTATCCCGCAGCCTCGCCCCAACTTCATCCACCCCAACTTCAAGGTGAAGCCCCTGGACGACGTGAGGGTGCGTAAGGCGCTAAGGATAGCTATAGATCAGCAAGAGATGATCGACATCGTGCTGGGTGGCTCGGGCCACGTTACCGGCCCAATTTCGCCGAAAGTTTTCCCCCAATGGTCTATCCCGCTTGAGGAACTAAAGAAGATGCCCGGATACCGGACGCCGAAGTCCATCGACATAGAGGAAGCGAAGCGACTGCTGGCCGAGGCTGGCTACGCCAATGGGCTAACGCTAGAGTCGCACGGGGCGAGCCAGGTGGCGTGGTCCGAGCTCCGGCCCCTCGAGGTGGCGAAGTCCCAATGGGCGAAGATCGGCGTGAAGCTAAATATCAACGTCGTGGACCGCGCCACCCAAGAAGAAATGAATCGGAATGGTACCTACACCTTGTTATCTCATGGGCAAGGGGTGCCACTTGAGGTCGGAGCCCAGTTCAGCGGGAGGCACACGTGCAAGGCCCCGCGCAATATCCAGGGCTACTGCAACCCCAAGCTTGATGCGATCATCGAGAAGCAGTCCGGCATTACAGACGCCAAGGAGCGCGGCGTCCTACTCATCGAAGCGCAGAAGATTCTCCTCGAGGACTCGCCCCATCTCTGGACGTTTTGGCCCGAGCGCTTCGCGTCAAAGCAGCCCTGGGTCAAGGGCCTTGACTTCCACCACATCGCACGCTGGGGCGAACCGTGGAATATCTGGCTCGATAGATAGCCGCAGGGCTGGCGGCGCGCGGCGCCCACGCCGCTAACTTGGAGAAGGGGACCATGCGACAGTACGTAGTCCGACGCGTGCTCCTTATGATTCCGGCCGTCGTAATCGCTTCGCTCTTCGTTTTCGCCATCATACGTTTGTTTCCGGGCGATATCGTCATGATGCTGAGTTCTGATCGCGAGCTACCTCCGGAGGAGTATGAGCGCGAGATCGCCAGGATCGGATTGGACAAGCCGGTTGCCATTCAGTACTTCGTCTGGGTTGGGAGTCTACTCCGGGGCGATTTCGGCAACTCCCTGCTTACCAAGAAACCTGTGATGAAGGAGATTGGGGATCGGCTTCCGGTGACGCTGGAGTTGGGCCTTCTGGCGCTGCTATTTTCCCTGGTTTTCGGCATACCCATCGGCGTGTGGTCGGCGATCCGCCAGGATACGTGGGGGGACTACATAGGGCGCTCCCTTGCCATAGGAGCTATCTCCATTCCGGGATTCTGGCTTGCCACTGTCGCCATCCTGGTCTTGTCTCTGTACTTTCGTTGGATGCCGCCCATCAAGTACGTGCCCTTCAGCGCCGATCCGCTGGGAAATTTGCAGATATTCGTCTTGCCGTCCATAATCCTGGGCCTAGAGATGGCCGGCATACTTATGCGCATGACCCGCACGGCCTTCCTCGATGTGCTCCGCCAGGACTTCATCAGAACGGCCAGGGCCAAAGGGCTGTCAGAGTACCAGGTCAACTTGCGCCACGCTATGGCAAACGCCATAATCCCTGTCCTCATGCTCCTCGGCATTTCGATTGCGCGCCTCATAGGCGGAACCGTAATCCTTGAGAGTATCTTCAACCTTCCGGGACTTGGGCGGTGGGTTCTGTCCGCATTGACCTTCCGCGATTACCCGGCGATCCAGGCAACGGTGATCTTCCTGGTCGTGGCGGTGCTCTTAATAAACATCGCCGTCGATCTGCTCCATGCGGCTCTGGATCCGCGCCTGCGGCTCAACTAGGAAGGCATATGGCACCCACTAGAGCTATCGAACTGCCCAAGGCAAACCTCATGGCAAGCCAGATATGGCTCGCCAAGGGTGCAGTGCATCTTGTGCGGCGGAAGCCTCTTGGCGCCATCGGGGCAGCCTTTGTCCTTCTAATGCTCCTTGTCGGCATTTTTGCTCCTTTGCTGGCCACTCATGACCCGATTGAAGCCAACGCGAGTATCCGCCTCCTGTCACCTAATGCGACCTACCCCCTGGGAACAGACAACTACGGCTTTGACATCTACAGCAGGGTTATCTGGGGGGCGCGTGTCTCTATGACGGTCGCCTCCCTGGCCACTGGCCTGACCGTCCTCCTTGTGCTCCTGGTTGGCGTAAGCACCGGGTATTTTGGCGGCTGGTGGGATATGGCAGTCCAGCGCATCGTCGACACTGCGTTGGCCTTCCCCGGCCTCCTCATAATGCTTGCCATGATTATGTTAATGGGCACTTCGATGGCAAGTCTCATCATCACACTGGGCATTATCCTGGGTATCCGGTACAGCCGCGTGGTCCGCGCTGCCGTGTTAAGTATTAAAGAGTTGCAGTATTTTGAGTCGGCGTTGGCAGTTGGCTGCAGCCGCCTGCGCATAATTACCTACTACATCCTGCCAAATATCTTTGGCCCCGTTATGGTCATTGCCACGCTAAACTGGGGGAATATCGTCATTATGGAGTCCAACCTCTCCTTTCTGGGCTTCGGCGTCCCGCCGCCAGACCCTTCCTGGGGACGGATGGTCAGCGAGGAAGCCCGCCCCTTCTTTGAGAGGGCTCCCTGGATGGCTCTTTTCCCCGGCATAGCCATTAGCCTCACCGTGTTTGGCTTCAACATGCTGGGAGACGCCCTGAGGGACTTGCTGGATCCCCGTCTCAGGTGAGCGGCCAGGCTAGGTCGTAGGCTCCGGAGATCGGTCCCTGCCGCCAAGAGGCGCACGCCAAGGGCGCCGACGGCGACCGCAGACGTGACGCAGGCAAGCCCCCTGTTACTTCCGGCCCAGGCAGCGTACTGTCTTCGTGACCCAGAAGACATTCCAGGCGATGAGAAGCATGGCGCATATCGCTACTCTGGTCACATCAACGATCGGTATCAACTTTGTTTCACCGGGGGTGACCTCCAGTATCGCTACTGGTTTGATGGAAGCTCCGCCTCCACCTCCTCCCCCCTCGTCGCTCTCCTCCGCTGGGACGCCCCCGCCGGCCTTCTTCCGCCCGAAGCCTCCGCCGAAGCCATAGGATACCCGGGCGACGGGTATGATGGTCTTCTCGCCGATCACCTCCGGCCTGCCAAACACGCGGTCAACCCCCACCAAGTCCTTGAAGCCGGAAAGTCTACCCCCGACGTCTGACTCTGCCATACTTGGTTATCTCCTCCCGAAAGGCGCGACGACCCTGACCCAGCGCCCGCTATCGTCCTTATGGTATTCCTTCTTCACAGCCGCCCAAGCCACTCGAAAAGCGCGCGCCTCGTCATCATAGTATTCCTCCCAAGCGTTATTGAAGGCGGCGCGGAAGATTTCCTGCGCATGTTCAGGCAAATGGGCGCGGACCCTTTCTGGCAGGTCTGCTGTGCTTTCGTAAGGCATGCGTCCTCCATCCCGCGGGTAGGCTTTCCCACCGCCCTGGCCTATCTTCTCCAGTATAGCCTCCGTTGGGTGAAGAAATCTTGCGCGGCAGCGCACCGAAATTACAAAAGCGTTACATTTCTGGACGGCGATGCCTTTTCATATTGACTGGTAGAAGGAGGACGCATATATTTGTGCCAGAGGGTCAGGACGCCGATTCTTACAACACGGAGGTGGGAAATGGCCTACTATGTTATGCTCACGAATCTCACGGACGAGGGCCGCAAGAGCGTGAAAAAGAACCCTCAGCGCATTTGGGAGGTCAACAAAGAAGTGGAGGCCATGGGGGCCAAAATAACCGCCCAGTTTGCCTTGCTCGGCCCCTACGACTTCGTCAACATCCTTGAGGCGCCGAACAACGAGACCGTGGCCAGGATAGCGGCGGAGCTGGGCGCCCGCGGGACGTTACAGACCATGACTATGGCGGCCATGACCGTGGAGCAGCTCATAGGGAGTATGAAGTAAGCTGGTCAGGGGTGGGCGAGCTGCATAGCGGAATCGTCGAGCGACGGGTGATGCCATCGGGTTCTATCGCGCTGCCGCGATGATGAGCGAGGCGCCTCCAAACAGCCAGCAATAGACCGCAAAGACTTTCAGCCCGTGTCCGCGGAGATAATCGAGAAGAAAGCGCACCGCGAGAAACCCTGATACCGCGGCGAAGACGAATCCGACGGCGAGGGACGGCCAGACCGCAGCCAGGTTCGCGACTGGCGTGCGATAGACTTGAAACAGGCCCGCTCCCAATATTATGGGAATCCCCAGCAGGAAGCTGTACCTCGCGGCCTCTTCTCGGCGCACGCCCCGGAGGAGTCCTGCCGCTATGGTTATCCCGGAGCGCGAAATGCCCGGCGCTATGGCGATGCCCTGGGCAATGCCGATCCACAGTGAGTCGGGCACGGTGAGGGTGTCCAAACCCCTCTTCCGCTGCCCAAGCCACTCGCCGGCCGTCAAGATAACCCCGGTCCCCAGCAGCAGCACGGCCACCTTCGCCGGCGAGCTGAAAAGCTCCTCGAAGGATTTCTCCCAGAGCACTCCCATTACGGCGGCGGGAACACTGCCGATCACGATGAGCCATGCGATCCTGCCCTCCGGTGTGACAATCCTCCGGCGACTGAAGGTCGCGAACCAGTCGCCCAGCAGACTCAAGATGTCCCTCCAGAAGTAGGCCACAACTCCCGCCAGCGTGCCCCAGTGAACCATCGTATCGAAGAGAAGGTCGGGTTCGCTCCACCCCAGGAGCCAGGGTACCAGAACCAGGTGCGCTGAGCTGCTCACCGGGATGAACTCGGTAGCGCCTTGTACCGCCCCCAGAAAGGCGAACTGGAACCATTCCATAGCTTTGCACTCTCCTAACTGGGCGAGCCCGAAACCAAACCTCTCCCTTTGGCCCGCTAAGTATAAACGGTGTTTCCCGGCAAAGCAAGCCGCGCCGCCGGCGAGGCCGGCGATGTGACAGAAGTCACAGACAAGCCGTCTACACTGTTGTACCATGTGAAGTGGATGGAATTTGGCTTGTGCACGGGGCGATACGCTTGATAGAGTGGACCGGTATCTGGTACTCCTGCCGTAGGGAGGACGACAATGAAGGAGTTGCTGAAGGAGACGACGGACCGGCTGCGAGAAGCGGTAGAGTTCTGCAAGGAGTGGATTGACTGCGCTTCCAGACCCGATCTCAAACCGAGCGAAGTGCCGGTGCGCATAGACGAATGACGAAAGTCATCTCAACTCGCAGTAGAGGGTAAAGGTTGAAGGATAAGGCGTGATGGCTTGATTTTAGGTGACATAGTCACCCTTTACCCTGGCCTGTAACTGAGGCCACCTTAATGAGGTGGCCTCAGTTATTTATGATCGCACCAGGACCCTTGACCCCGGATGCCCCTCCCCCACGTTCCACACCCCAATCCGAGATTCCCCCGGCTCTACCTCACCTGGGGGATACTCACTACCACATCCAGGGGATATCCTCATCCTTGGTTTCGGGGATATCTCTAGACCATTTCCTCCCTCCTCACCAGTATGAAAAACCCCGGCGTAAAGGAGGAGTAAGACCCCTTGCCTTTGGCAGAAAAAAGAGCGGAATGGGAGCGCGGCGAGCATTTCTCCGGACACTTCCTCACGCCGATCCCCGGCTAAGGCATGACGATAAGGTCAACGCCACTTATCATTGCATCACCGAACAACTGGTTTCGGCCCGCTGATCGAAAATAGTCTTTTTTTCTGACCACCAGACTCGTCGCCGAGCTACATGAAAGGGACCAGTAGGGGTTAGACTACCCAGTCAGTGATGGGGAAATGCCGGCATAAGTTGGGAGAAAAGTGGGTCAACAATCTTCACTTGTTGAGAATTATATGTTATAATCGACTACTTGGGAGGGGCTGCGAAAGGCTGAATAGGTAGTGTTGAACGGGGTGTTTGGACTGCTGCAACTGGGTAGACTGTGTCTGTTTTCCCTTTGCGGCTTCTCCCTATCTCTGAAGCAGTGATCGCCAGCTATGAAGTTCAACACCCTGCAGGTCCTCGCTCGCATAGCAGATCTAAGGACTGAGGCGCGTACGCCTTGGAGGCGGAGAGTGGGTGTAGTGCAGGGTCCAGATGCATCCCGACGGTATCGGGCGGAGTCGTGCTTTTCCTCTGCTGACGGTTTGCGCCCTTGGAATTCGAGGCAGACTGCACAAGTCGAAGGGGGTGCTGGAATTGCGTGAGTTGTTTGGTGATGCCCTGGTGGCCATAGGAGCGTCGCTTCTGGTTATGAGCCTCGCAGTGGTTCTTTTCATCCTGGTGGCGGCATTGCCGGAGACAAACCCTTATATGGGCGTCGTGCTGCTCATACTGATGCCGGCTATCTTCATAGCTGGGGGGGTGGTCTTTGTGGTGGGGCTGGTTTTGGAAAGGAAGCCCAAGCAGCCTCCCAGGCAATCTGAGTAGCGACCCATAGGGTATTGCGGGCGAGGAGGTGTGTTTAAGACGTGAAGAAAACGGCGGCTAGACATGAAGGATGGATACAGAGAAGGTTCGCAACCATTGATTTGAATGATCCGCGCCAGCGGCGCTGGATCATTTTCTTTGTCGTCGGCGGGGTCATCGAGATAATGCTTCTCGCCGCCGTGGGCTTCCGAGGAGCAGAGTTCATGGATTCGCCAAAGTTCTGTGGTGAGTTATGTCATACGGTGATGAAACCTCAGTATACGGTCTATGATGAGTCCCCCCACGCCCGCGTTAACTGCGTGAACTGTCATATCGGGCCGGGTGCCGACTGGCTGGTCAAGTCGAAGATCAACGGCATCCCTCAGGTCTTCGCCACGATCTTCAATACCTACCAGCGCCCCATCCCGTCTCCGGTGGAGAACTTGCGACCTGCGCGGGAAACCTGCGAGCGCTGCCACTGGCCGGAGAAGTTCACCGAGGACCGTCTGCGCGTCGCACGCCACTACGCCGAGGATGAGAGGAACACGGAGCAACCCAGGACCACTGCTTTCAAGGTGGGCGGCGGGAAGGCTGACGGCGCCAGAGGCATCCACTGGCATATCGCCGCCAGGGTCTGGTATCTACCGCTGGATGAGAAGCGACAGGAGATAGCCTGGGTGGGAGTGCAGAACGGAGACGGCACGTTGCGGGAGTATGTGCTGCCGACAAAGGCTTCAGAAGTCACTCCCGAGCGGCTGGAGAAAGACAAGCGCCTGATGGACTGCATCGATTGCCATAACAGGGCGACCCACGTTTTTCGCTCCCCAAGTCAGCGGGTGGACAACCTCATTTCCCGGGGAAAGATTGATCGAAACCTGCCCTTCGTCAAGAAGAAGGCCATGGAGGCCTTCACGGGAAGTGAACTCGATCTGGAGGCTACGCTGGGCAAGATCGAAGGGCTGAAGGCCTTCTACCAGGAGTCCTACCCGGCAATCTTCACCGAGAAGAAGGAGAGGATCGAGGGCGTCATTGCCGAGCTGGCGCGGGTGGCTCGGGAGAGCATCTTCCCCGAAATGAAGACGAACTGGAAGACCCATGTCGACAATATCGGCCATCTGGAATCGCCGGGCTGTTTCCGATGCCACGGCAAACTTTCCACGCCTGGTGAGAACAAGAAGACCATCGACGCTACCTGCCAGGAGTGTCACTACTCGATGCAAGTGGCGCCAGCGGGCGGCAATCGCTAGTACCAAGTTGTAGAAGTAGGCGTAACATGTTTTCGGGCCGAACGCCGGTTCTTTAGCTTTCCTCTCCCTCGACGGGAGAGGGTAGGGTGAGGGTGAAACCGGAAAGCCCCCTCACCTTAGTCCTCTCCCGCGGAGG
>JACPQD010000041.1 GCA_016190665.1 Chloroflexota bacterium | reverse complement strand
TTTCGAAGCTGGCTGGCCTGGTCAGGATTCATCGGAACACTTCTATATTATACATAGTGTTCTGATTATAAACCAAAATGAAACCGATGTCAAGACCCTCCCAACATCGGTTTGAAAAACCCGTTCCCTAATTCAAATCATGGCCACTTTTCTTATGGTGAAACTTCAGATAGTACCTCACGAATGAGATTGCGCGCAAGGTGCGCATGATTTTAGATTTTTGATTCTAGATTTTGGATTTCGGCAATCAGCGATCAACAATCAGCAATCAGTTCTCAGCGGGCTGATAGCTCATGGCTGAAAGCTGACCGCTCCCCGGCATTCGGTTGCGGCTCAGCCGAGTTGGGGGGAAATGTGTTTTTGGTTCCCACGTGTGGTATCATTTCAGCAGTTTCGGGGACGCGATGCCTTGGCTTTGCTACCCGAACGACGTCGGTATCCCGATCATGCATCGAATGACTGCGAACACCTTAGAGCTTCCCAGGGGGAGGGAACATGGAGACACGTCATTACACGGTCATCCTTGAGAAGGAGGAGGACGGCGGCTCTCACGCTTTCTGCCCGGCTCTTAAGGGATGTCATACCCAGGGGGACACCATAGAGGAGGCCTTGGCCAATGCCCGTCTTCGCCTGCTCAACGTGGAGGCTTTCCGCTCAACCGCTGCTATTACGTCGTCTATCGGGCGGACAAACCTCTGACGCCGGAAATGCAATCTCTCCTTTCGGCGGTCCAGCGATGGGTGCAGGACACGAGAACGGCCACGATCCCCACTAACTCGCCGTAGTCAGCCTCGTTCCACCTCGTCCGCTATGCTATCATATGCTCGAATCCTGAGCTTGGGGGTGCGTCAATGACGGCGGATTTGCGCGAGGAGATTGAAAAGGCGGCCACCCTGGTGGTGAAGGCCAAGCACCTGGTGGCGGTCGTGGGGGCGGGCATGTCGGTGGAGAGCGGCATACCCCCTTTCCGCGGCCCGGGTGGGCTCTGGACGAAGTACGGCGAGCCACCCATGGACGGCTACCAGCGCTTCCTGGCCGACCCGAAGGGCTGGTGGGAGACCTATCAGCAGGCCACTTACCGACGCGAGTTGGACGCAGCCATCAGGGAGGCCAAACCCAACCCGGGCCACTACGCCCTGGCCGAGCTGGAGGCCATGGGCATCCTGAAACATATCATCACGCAGAACGTGGACAACCTGCACCAGATCGCCGGAAGCCAGAAGGTGGCTGAGATCCACGGCAACCGTTACAAGCTGCGCTGCATCGGCTGCAACGCCCGTTTCGAGCGGGAGAAGTTTCAGATCACCGAGCTGCCGCCCCATTGCCCCAAGTGCGAGGGCATCGTGAAGGGGGACGGCGTTATGTTCGGGGAGCCTATTCCGGCGGACACTCTGGAGACCTGCGAGGCCGAGGCCTACGCCTGCGACTGCATGATGCTCATCGGGACCTCGGGGACGGTCTACCCGGCGGCGAGCTTTCCGCAGATGGTGGAGAGGCGAGGCGGCTCGCTGATCGAGGTGAACCTTTACGAGACCAGCCTCACTCACATGTGTGTTGCCGTGCTGCGCGGTCCCTCCGGGGAGAGCCTGCCGCTGCTGGTGGAGCGGGTGAAAGCATTCTTGCGCTATTGACGTACCTTGTAGTTCCTCGTATAGTGGGGCACGCAACACGGCACATCAAGACGGGAGAGGTCCGGTGCAAGGGGATCGGATAGCAAGAGTGAAGCAATCGAAAAGTGACATCGAAAACCGGCTCAGAGAGCAGATTGGCTTTCTGATCACGTCATGTAGACTGTATGATCACGGCCGACACGCTGAAGCGAAAAGATTGGCGCTGGCCCTCAGGATCCTGTTCCATCAAACTAGGTATTCGAAATCCCTGCTTGGCCAACTTGGCTTGCTTCAAATGCTGTGGGTAGATACCGCCGGCCCATATGACCCGGAGAACCTGGTTAGCTACGTCGGACTCATCTCCATTAGATTCGATGAACCGAGCGGGCGTATCCCTTGGCTGGTGCCAAAAGGAACGCCTTCGGGAAAACTCAAGAAGAGGCAGTTCAATAAGTGGTGGTCAAGGCCCGTAATCGTTGCCATAACCGGCGAAGAGAAGGTCTCCTTCTCTCGACGGGGTCTTGTACTGAACGTGGCTGAGACGGATGGTGGGGCGCATGTGATCCGGGACTCGATGAGGTCTACGCAGAGCTTTCGAGGAAGAACAGCATTGGTTTCACGGCGATCAAGGCCGGTAAGAAGTATCCAATGCTCTTCCCCGAGTTGCCCTCCCTTCGGCAAATTGCCCATGAGGTCCTCTTGACGTTGCAGCACAACGCGCCGCACTATTTCACCGAACCGTACGATTCCGAGATTTCGGCAGAACCGTGCGGGGTAAGCATGAACACCGGTCCCCAGACGGAACCATCTTCGGTTGAGATGTATATCAGACGAGAAGGTACATAGCACTCAATCCACCGGCCGCACTGAACAGCTCTCGTCCGGCGATCCCCACGAGTACCTGGGAGGTGCATAGACAATGCAACTCGATAGGGCAGAACAAGAACTTCTCGACTCCGTCGAGCGAGGAGACTGGCGAAGTATTGCCCACCGCGAGAAAGAGGCGAAACGGTATCAAGGGAACGCCAAGAGTGCATTCCGCAAAGATGGGTCGGACGCGTCTGACATGTCGGACCTGTCGGACCCGTCTGACTCTGACGGCGCGGAGGCATGCTAATGCCTGACAAGTCCAACCTTATTCTCCCCCACGGCGGCTACCGCAAGCTGCGGAGTTTCCGGTGCGCGGAGGCGGTGTACGACGCGACGGCCGTCTTCTGCGACCGGTTCGTGGATAGGCGATCCCGCACCTACGATCAGATGGTCCAGGCGGCGCGGAGCGGCGTGCAGAACATTGCCGAGGGCAGCATGGCTTCGGCGACCTCAAAGAAGACCGAGCTCAAGCTCACCAGTGTGGCCCGCGCCAGCTTGGAAGAGCTGCTGCTGGACTATCAGGACTTCTTGCGCCAGCGCGGCCAGCGGCTGTGGGACAAGGACTCGCCGGAGGCCCTGGCGGTGAGAAGGAGCCTCGAACCCGATCCCAACATCTTCCGCACGGCCAACGCTGAAGTGGCTGCGAACACGCTCGTTTGCCTGATAAACCAGGCTAGTTTTCTGCTGGGACGGCAGATACGGGCGCTGGAGCAGCAGTTCGTTGAGCATGGCGGTTTTACAGAAAGGCTGTACGACGTGCGGGCGAAGGAGCGGGGCAAGTCGGACGGGTCAGACACGTCGGACGCGTCAGACAGGTCAGACTCGTCGGACGGTCCCTCGCCCCCGCCACTATGCCCGCGCTGCGGCAAGCCGATGGTGCGTCGCGTAGCACGGCAGGGCGCTCGTGTTGGGCAGCCGTTCTGGGGCTGCTCCGCCTACCCGGAATGCAGCGGGACCCGCGCCGCTCAATCCCACAACGGGTTTATCACCAGGCCGGCGGGCGGCTTGGGGTAGAAGTAGGTGGACTTTTGAGGCATCCGGTCTCCGGCGCTGGAAACCTCCAGGATGCTGGAGACGGGCATCGGGTTCAAGAAGAAGGCCAACTGATATTCGCCGGAGTTGACGCCTGCCAGAGCCTCCGCCGGGTCGCGCGTGTAGTCCAGACAGCAGCGCTCGCCGTCGGGCGTGGCCAGGCCGGGCAACCGCTGCAGCACGGCGGTGTGCAGGATGCTCACATCCAGGTCCTTCCACGGCTTGGACTTCCCCGGCGGCATAAGCGGCGCCAGATCAGCATCCTCCCTCAGCGTCATCAGCCAGAAACGCTTGCCACGCAAGCCGTAAAGGCCGAAGGCCGTGGTCCGTTGGCGGCCCAGAACATCCAGCCACTCCTTGAGCGCCTCGCCCGGGGTCCCGGAAGAGGGGGGCAAGCTTTCCAAATCGAAGAAAGTGCGCAACCGGCTGTCCAGTTCCGCGGCATCTTCGCCATCCAGCGAGCAGCGCACCAGACGGTGGGTGGGCAGGACCACCACGCCCGGGTCCTGGCTGTCCACCAGGTCCATCATGATGAAATTGAATCCCTCTTCCCCCGTGTACCCGGGGTATGCGGCGCGCTGCTCATCCCGGTAAGCCAGGGCGGTCTCATAGCGGTGATGGCCGTCGGCGATGTAAAGGACCTTCTTGGCGAATACGGCCGTGAGCGCCGCTGTGGCCTCCTCGTCGGTGATCGCCCAGACGCTATGGGCGGCGCCGTAAGGGTCGGTGACCTCCATGAGGGCGCTCCCCGGGGCCAGCCGGGGCAGGACATTCAGAAACTCGCCGGACCCGTGAGGGACCAGCGCCATTATGGGGCTGATGTTTGCCTTGCAGGAGCGGAGCAGCAGCATACGGTCGCGGGCGGGCTCTTTCAGGGTGTCCTCGTGGGGGCACACCATCCCGGTGCGCCAGTCCTCGAGGCGGACTCGCCCGAGCAGGCTCCAGCGCCTCATCTCCGGCCGGTCGTCGTAGCGAAAGCGGTGGAGGAACGCGTAAAAGGCGGGCCGGTTCTCCTGAAGAAGGACGCCCTCCGCCAGCCACTTCCTCAGCGTCGCCGCGGCGCGTGTATACTTGTCCTTTCCCGGCGAGTCGTCCGCGCGCTCTTTCCCGGCCTCCAGGCGGACGATATTGTAGGGGCTGCGTTCATAATAGTACGTCTGCTCCTCAGCCGAGATCACGTCATAGGGCGGGCTGATGACTGCCGATAAGTCGCCTACGCGCTCCGGACTGTAGCGCAGACCGCGGAAAGGCCGGACGTCAACCAACTAAGCTGCTACCTCCGATGGGATTGGGCGAGGGCATAGCTATGCCCCTACGCCAACGTGCCTCGATCACGACCCGCCTTCGCGGCAGGCGGCGCAGACGTAGTCCACGTCTTCAGGGATGTCCGCGGGTACATTCTTGACGCGTTTGCACACCGAGCAGACCGCCGTTCTCACCTCGGGCTTGGTCTCCGGCTTCGGCTCCGGGCCGCGAAAGCCCTGGTATCCGGGGTCGAGCGATTTGCGGACCTGGTATCTCTCCCGATCCTTCCTTCGGCTCATGTCCAGCCTTCCTCCTTGATAATCGCCCGCAGCTTATCGTAGGTGGCGTCCAGGGCCTCAGGGATGAGGCGCGTGTCCGCCAGGACGGACATGAAGTTGGTGTCTCCGGCCCACCGGGGCACGACGTGAATGTGCAAGTGGTCGGCCACGCCAGCGCCAGCCACATGCCCGATGTTTATCCCCAGGTTGAACCCGACGGGCGAATAGGCCTTCTTCAGCGCGGCCACGGCCCGCTGGGTCAGGCGCATCATTTCCGTCAGCGTCTCGGCGTTCAGCATCTCCAGCTCGCCGACATGCTCGTAGGGCGCGATCATCAGATGTCCGTTATTGTAAGGGTAGAGATTCAGCATTATGAAACAGCATTGGGCCCGATGGAGGAGGTAGTTGTGGCGGTCCTTCTCAGCAGGCTCCTGATGTTTCTGGCAAAGTATGCAGCCAGCGGGTTTCTCACCCACAATGTAGCCCAGGCGCCATGGCGTCCACAAAACGTCGGTCACTGCTCTCTCGGCGGCAATTGATGGGGTAGACACAGGTTGTCCCGACTAGCGTCGGGACCACAGGCGACCTACTTCATTATAGCGCATGCCGCGGCTGCGACGAAAGTAGGCTGCCCAGGCTTAGAGGGTGTGGACAAACAAAACCGGGCGTATCTGCTGGCCATGGGCCGAAAGGGAAAATCAGCGTCCCCGGGCCATCGTCCCAGGCTGGCGAGGGGCAATGCATGACCCATCCAACTTACTTTATCTACACCCTCTTAGAGATCTTGACAAATAGTATACTCCATGCTAGTATGGAGTACGTTCCTATGAACCAGCCTGAATGCAGGAGACAGCATGGAAAGCTTACCTCTCAGCAAGATGGTCTACCGTTCTGACAGTCAGAAGGATGCGCTGGTGGCTAGAATGCGCAAGATAGAAGGGCAAGCCCGCGGCGTTGCCCGCATGATCGAAGAAGGCCGTTACTGCGTTGACATCGTGCAACAACTGACCTCTCTCTCTTCTGCAACGGACGAAGTGGCGCTGCGGCTGCTGGAAGACCACATCAACGGGTGCGTTGCCCACGCCATCAAGGAGGAGCGAGGCGAAGAAGCGATCCGCGAACTGATGGATGTTGTCCGCAAGGCGATCCGTCGTTAGTCTGGAACGGCGTGATGGACATGGGTCGGCCAGTCTCCAAGTCGTTGCTGAGCAAGTACTTGTACCCGGGCCCGAGAGAAACGAATATATCAACATTTTGTGAGGTCATGAAATTCTCACCCCGCACTAAGCTCTCCTTAATCTTCACCCGGGCTGCAGTGTGCTAAAATGTAAGCTAGGAGTTTGGGCAATGGCAAATAGTAACTCTAAGAAGACGAGCCTCTCTGTAGAAGGCATGACCTGCGCTTCCTGTGTTGCCCACGTGGAGGAGGCGCTTAAAGGGGTGCCTGGAGTTCAGGATGCCGTGGTCAATCTGGCCACCGGCAAAGCCATGGTGGAGTTCGACCCTTCGCAGGCGTCGGTGGTGGAACTCAAGAAAGCCGTGGACGAGATAGGGTACGAGGCGGTATTGAGCGTCGCCAATCTTCAGGTGACCGGCATGACCTGTGCCTCCTGCGTCGATCATATTCAGCAGGCGGTTGGCGCCCTGCCGGGCGTGGCCAGGATAGTGGTGAACCTCGCCTCCAGCAGCGCTCGCGTCGAGTATGCGCCCGATATCACACCTATCTCGGAGATAAAGAAGACCATTCAAGAGCTGGGCTATGGCGCGGAGGAGCGCGTCGAGGGGCAGGCGGCCCTCGACCGCGAGCGAGAAGCCCGGCAGCGCGAGATTGGCCGCCAGCTCAGAAACCTTGTTATCTCCTGGTCCATCGGCCTCATCATTATGGTCGGCACCTTCCAACCCTACTGGATACTGCCCAGCATCGTGCCGGCGTGGATGAATAACAAGGTCTTCCTCTTCTTCTTGACCACACCCATCGTCCTCGGGCCGGGCAGGCAGTTCTTCGTCAATAGCTGGAATGGGCTGAAGCGCGGGCTCACGGATATGAACCTGCTCTACGCCACAGGTATCGGCGCCGCCTATTTCATCGCTGTAATCAATACTTTTTGGCCGGACGCCGGCTTCGGCGGCCACGAGGCCACTTTCTACGAAGCGGCCGCTCTCCTCACCGCCTTC
Organism: Chloroflexota bacterium; assembly: GCA_016190665.1. Taxonomy (GTDB): domain Bacteria; phylum Chloroflexota; class Dehalococcoidia; order JACPQD01; family JACPQD01; genus JACPQD01. Next base: position 31,029 of record JACPQD010000041.1, on the reverse strand, counting down.
ATCATACTGGGCCGCTATCTGGAGGCCATCACCAGGGGGCGGACGTCGGAGGCTATCCGCCGCCTCATGAAGCTGCAGCCCAAACGCGCCCGGGTGCTGCGCAATGGCCAGGAGTTGGACCTGCCCGTCGAGGAGGTGGAGCTGGACGACATCATGGCCGTCCGGCCCGGCGAGGCGATACCGGTGGACGGGCTGGTCACCGAAGGGTATTCGGCGGTTGACCAGTCAATGATCACCGGCGAGTCCATCCCGGTGGAGAAGAAAGCCGGCGACGAGGTCATCGGGGGCACCATCAACAAGACGGGGGCCTTCAAGTTCCGGGCCACCCGCGTGGGCAAAGACACCGCGCTGGCCCAGATTATCAAGCTGGTGGAGGACGCCCAGACCACCAGGGCGCCCATCCAGGACATCGCCGACAAAGTCGCGGGGCACTTCATTCTCGGAGTCCATGCCCTGTCGCTGGCGGTGTTCCTGTTCTGGTTCTTCGTGGGCTACGGGCTGTGGTTCGTCCCGGAAAGCCGTCTCATTCTGACTCCGTATGTTCTTTCCGGCATGGGAGTCTTTGGCTTCGCGCTGCTTACCTCGGTGACCGTCCTGGTCATCTCCTGCCCCTGCGCCGTCGGCCTTGCCACCCCCAGCGCCATCATGGCCGGTAGCGGCAAGGCGGCGGAGCACGGCATTCTTTTCAAAGGCGCCGACGCCATGGAGGCCACGGCCAGACTTCAAGTTGTTATCTTCGATAAGACCGGCACTTTGACCAAGGGTGAGCCCTCTGTTACCGATGTAATCGCCGTCGGGCAATTGGCCCGGGAGGAGGTCCTGCACCTGGCCGCCGTCGCCGAAAAGAACTCCGAGCATCCCCTGGGCGAGGCGATAGTCCGCGCCGCCCACGAACAAGGTACGGAGCCCGAGGACGCCACGAGCTTTAACGCCATTCCGGGCCACGGCGTGGAGGCGCAACTCGATAGCCGCAGCCTGTTGCTGGGCAACCGGAAGCTCATGGCGGAACGGAAAGTCTCCATGGACGGCTTGCTGGTCGAGGCTGAGCGGTTGGAGCATGAGGGCAAGACCGTCATGTTCGTGGCGGTGAACGGGGCGCCTGCGGGCATCGTGGCCGTGGCGGATACCTTGAAGGGCACCTCCGCGCTTGCGGTGAAGGAGCTCCATCGTATGGGCCTCAAAGTAGCTATGATCACCGGAGATAACCGGCGCACGGCCGACGCCATCGCCCGGCAGGTGGGCATAGACCGCGTGCTGGCCGAGGTGCTCCCTGAGGACAAGGCCAGCGAGGTGAAGGAGCTTCAGGCCGAGGGCATGAGGGTGGCCATGGTGGGCGACGGCATTAACGATGCTCCCGCCCTCGCTCAGGCCGATGTGGGCATTGCCATAGGCTCCGGCACTGACGTGGCCAAGGAGACGGGCCATGTCATCCTGGTGAAGGACGACCTGATGGACGTGGTCGCTGCCATTCAAGTGGGCCGCCAGACCCTGCGCCTGATCAAGCAGAACCTGGCGTGGGCCTTCGGCTACAACACGCTGGCCATCCCCATTGGCGCGGGAGTGCTTTATCCCTTCTTCGCCCAGATGGTGAGTCCGGAGCTGGCGGCCCTTCTCATGGCCACGAGTTCCTTATCGGTGACGCTGAACACTTTGCGTATGCGGGGGTGGGTGCCTCCGGTGAGGCGGCCGAAGGCGGGTGAGGCGCCTCGACTTGTCGAGGCTCACGCCCAGGGAGGGGTGCGATGAAAATGAGCGTGGGTTTTATGAGCGCGCTTATCTATACCGGCATATCGCTGGCCGCCTCTGGACTGTTTCTGGCGGTGACGCTGGCAGGACGGTATGAGTGGGTGGCGCGACTGGGTGGCGCCGGCTGGGTGTTTCTGCTTTCCATGATCATCTTGATGCCGCTGGTCACGCCGCTCGTTAAGCGAAAGTACAGATAGGTCAGAAGCGAGAAGCGGGAAGCATGAAGCGCGAATCCCCCACCCCGCTTCCCGCTCCGCGCTTCCGGTGGGGGGAATGGAAGGGAGAATTGAGTGAATGGCATAGTCATAGACATAGACCCGGTCATCGCCCATATTGGGGGCTTCGAGCTGCGCTGGTACGGGCTGGCCATAGCCCTGGCGGTTATGGCAGCCGTGTGGATGGCCGTCCGTGAAGGGAAGCGGAGAGGCGTTTCGCCGGACGACATCTATTCCATTGTCTCGTGGGCACTGGTCGGCGGGCTGGTGGGAGCCAGGTTGTTCCACATCATAGACCAGTGGGAGTACTATTCAGCCAACCCCTCTCAGCTTGTCCAGTTCCAGCAAGGGGGCCTGGCGATATGGGGAGGGCTCGCCGGCGGCAGCCTGGCCACACTCCTTTATGCGAGGATCAAGCGCCTGCCGATCGCTCGGTTGACCGATGTTGCCGCGCCAGCCCTGCTCGTGGGCCAGATGGTTGGGCGGTTGGGCTGCATCATTAACGGGGACGCCTATGGCGGCGCCACGAACCTGCCCTGGGGTTTCATATATCAGAACCCGAAATCGCTCATACCCAGCCAGCTTCTCGGCGTACCTACCCACCCTTACCCGGTGTACGAGATCCTCTGGGACGCCGTCGTCCTCTTCGTCATCCTGAGACTCGGGCGGCGCTGGCAGACCAGTGGGCTGGTCTTTGCGAGCTATCTCGCCCTCTACTCCCTGGGGCGCATGCTGCTGACCTTTGTCCGGCAGGAGACTATCGTTGTCGCCGGTCTGCAACAGGCGCAAATCCTGGCTCTGATCACGCTCCTCGGCGCGGTAGCGTTGTTCTTTCATCTTTGGAGTGTACTGCCGAAAGGCAGCGAAAAGAGTGTGTCGACTAATCGGCCTGATGGGACGCTGGAACCGGAAATCGAGAGTTAGGGTGAGTCCAGGAAGGAGGACAGAATGAGGAGAACGCTACTGGCTGGTTTGGTAGGACTGGTGACAGGCTTGTTGGTGGCTGGCTTTGCCCTTCCCGCCTTCGCCCAGAGAGTGGGGGATGCCACGGATGCATGGGATGCAATGCACCAGGCATGTCTGTCAGGCGATTGGGAGGCCATGAACCAGGCGGCTCAACAGGCGCACGGCGGCATACCGGGAGGCATGATGGGTGGCCGCGGCAGGACTGGTGCTGGAGGGATGATGGGCAACGGTGGGGGCGGCATGATGGGTGGCGGCATGATGGGCTGGCGATAGCGCTGTCATCGGAATCCAATAAGGATAAGGAGGATGGCTATGGCTAAGGACCTCGTTTGCGGCATGGAAGTGGACGAAAAGAAGGCGGCGGCAACTTCAACCTACAAGGGAAAGACCTATTATTTCTGCGCTGTTGGCTGCAAGAAGGCCTTCGACGCCAATCCGGAGAAGTATGTGAGCAGTGCCAAAGCCTAACGTGAGGTAAGTCAATTCACTTCAGTAGGGGCCCGGCGCACCGGGCCCCTACCCTCGTAGAAAACGCGATGAAACGTGCAACACTGATACTGGCAGCGGTACTCCTGGGAGTCGTTGCGCTATCTGCCTGCGGGCAGGCGAGCAAAGCGGACCCTTCGCGGCAGCAAGTGCGGGTAGTCAACGTGCAGGGCGGGAAGTATGCGGATATCACCCCGCCGATGCTGAAATCCCTGCTCGATAACAAAAACTTCCTCTTTGTTAACGTGCATGTCCCCTACGATGGCGAGATCTCCAAGACAGACGCTTTCCTGCCCTACGACAAGATCGGACAGGATGTCTCCAAGCTGCCCCGGAACAAGGGCGACCGAATTGTCATCTACTGTCGCTCCGGGTCCATGAGCACCGCCGCCGCGAAAACCCTGGTGAGTTTGGGCTATACGGATGTGGTCAACCTCGACGGAGGTATGATCGCCTGGGAGAAACAGGGCTACGAGCTGATTCGCAAGCCACAGTAGTCGAAGCACTCGGGCCGGAAGCAGGAAGCGCGAAGCGAGGAGCGGGAATGTGAGCCAAACCGGGCCGGAGCTCCCGGCTTCCCGGTTGAGTCCATCCAGTCCACTGTGTCCATCCGCAGTTCGCGCCCTACAGGCTATCGATCACCTTCTTGAGCTTACCCTGGACCTCTTTGGCGACGTCTCCCAGCTTCGGGTTGTCTATGGCTTGCATGGAGGCGATGGGGTCTATGGCCGATACCTCTACTTTCCCGGGGGCATGCTCCTGTACCACAACGTTGCAGGGCAACATAACGCCAATCTTGTCCTCAAGCTGCAGCGCCCGGTGGGCAAAGGGCGGATTGCAGGCGCCGAGGATCCTGTAATTCCGAAAGTCGACGCCCAGCTTCTTCTTCAGCGCCTCCTTCACATCTATCTCCGACATGATGCCGAAACCCTCTTTGGCGAGTTCCGCTGTCACCCTGGAGATCGCCTCCTCGAAGGAGGTATTCAACGTCTTGCTGAAGTGGTAGGTCATGATGAGGTCCTCCTCTCAGGCTGAGTTCTCTTCCATGATAACAGGCTTCCGGCGATAGCGCGAGGGACCAGCCCGCCGCGCTTGTTGAAAATCCATTACATTGGGGCGCTGCCGCGCCATCTTTCTGCTCCACGACCTGGAATAGTCGCCCCCTCGAGTGAGGAAATGATTCTGTATCGCTTCCACCCCGCCCCTTGCTGGGGCGGGCCCCTGCACTAAGGGTTGGAATAATTGTATACTGAAGTCGGACGGAACGTATTCCAATGGGCCACGCCCGAAAGGAGGCAGCCATGATGTGGAACGGATTTCAAGGCACAGGCTGGTTGTGGATGCTTTTCGGCAGCGTATGGATGATACTTTTCTGGGGGGCCATCATTGCGCTTGTGGTCTGGGGCATAAAGGCCCTGACCCGATCGGAAACCCCTTCCGCGACAAGGCGCGACCCCCTGGATATAGTCAAGGAGCGCTACGCCAGGGGCGAGATATCGCGAGAAGAGTTCGAGCAGCTCAAGAAGGACCTCTCGTAGATGCTGGAAGAAAAGACCACGGAAGCCGTCAGGAAACGGTACGATCGCATCGCACCCCTTTACGACTTCATGCAGGGGTTCGCCGAGAGATGGCGCTTCTCAAGTTGGCGAGCGCTCGCCTGGGGCAAAGTCGAGGGTGTCCGTATACTGGAGGTGGGCGTCGGGACGGGCAAGAACTTTCCTTTCTATCCCCTCGACGCCGAGATAACCGCCATCGACCTGAGCGACAAGATGCTGGAGCGTGCCGGAGCGAAGGCGGCGCGCGAGAATGTCAAGGTCGAATTGCTCCAGATGGACGCGCAGCACCTGAAGTTCGATGACAATACCTTCGACACGGTAGTGGCCACCTGCGTCTTCTGCTCCGTCCCCGATCCTGTACGCGGCTTCGAGGAAGTCAAGAGGGTGTGCAAGCCGGGGGGCAAGGTGGTCCTCCTTGAGCACGTCCTCAGCGACAACCCCCTTCTCGCCTGGCTCATAAACCTGTTCAACCCCATTGGAGTGCGAATCATGGGTGAGAACATGAACCGGCGGACGGTAGAGAACGTCTTGAAGGCTGGCCTCTCTGTGGAATATGTCACTCGCCTGAATAGCATCTTCAGGCTGATCGAGGCGCGGAAGGCCGGCGCCATTTCGGCGTAGGGGCGGGCCTCCTCCCCTACGCCGCCGAAAACCGTCGCAACTTCTTGCGCTGCCCTCCTCGCCCATGCTAATCTGAATGGAACCGCTCGGAGATTGTTGAGCGCGATATGGATAATTTCAAGGTCACTTTCCAGCCCTCGAATGTATCGGCGACAGCGCGGCGCGGCACGCGTCTGCTGGATGCCGCCGCTGAGGTCGGCGTACTTATCGAGACGCCCTGCGGCGGCCAGGGCCGGTGCGGTCGGTGCCTGGTGAAGGTGGAGCAGGGGACGGTGGGCAATCGGGACAATCCCCACCTCAGCATCCAACAGTTGAGAGAAGGATGGGTGCTTTCGTGCGTGGCCACGGTGGATGGCGACGTGGTGGTCACCGTGCCCGCCCCGGCGGAGCGAGAGAAGGCAGCCGAGGGCACCGCCGCCAGTCGTTCAGAGACGGCGGTGGCCTGCGAGTGGCCCCTTCGGCCCGCAGTGCGTCAGTTGTCTTTACAGGTCCCCAAGCCGAGCCTGGAGGATAACGCCTCCGATGTGGACCGCCTGCGGCGCGCGATCGAGGGCCAGGCGGAGGTGAAATCCCTGTCCATCGAGCTGCCCACGCTCCAGAAGCTGGCGGGTGTGCTGCGCCAGGAGGAATGGGAAATAACGGCCGGCGTCGAGTTGCAGGACCGGGACGGCCAGGCTCGCCTGGTCGATATCTGGCCGGGCCGGCGCCGGCGGCGCTTGCTGGGATTGGCCGTGGACATAGGCACCACCAACGTGATCATCGACCTGATGGTTCTGCAAACGGGGCGTTTTATCGACCGCGTGGGCACGCGGAACAAACAGGCCATGCGCGGCGAGGATGTCATTTCTCGCATCGTGTATAGCGAGCGCCGCGGTGGCCTGGAAGAGCTTCAGCAACTGGTGATCAGCACCATTAACGAGCTCATCGACGAGTTGGCCCGCCAGCACAACTTCGACCCGGCGGAGATCGGCGAGATGGTGGTGGGCGCCAATACGACCATGACCCATCTCTTTCTCGGCCTGCCGCCGCAGTCCATCCGGCAGGAGCCCTACGTCCCTACCGCCCGCAGCTTCCCCGTCGTCACCGCCGCGCAGCTTGGGCTGGCCATGAACCCCCGCGCCTCGGTCTACTGCATACCGTCGGTAGCGGCTTATGTCGGCGGCGACGTCACCGCTGGCGTCCTTGCGTCTTGCCTCTACCAGGCCGAAAAGCTCAGCCTCTTTATGGATGTCGGCACTAACGGCGAGCTGGTGCTGGGCAACGCCGACTGGATGGCCACCTGCGCGTGCAGCGCCGGGCCGGCCTTCGAGGGGGCCGGCGTATCTCACGGCATGCGGGCCATAAGGGGCGCCATCGAAGATGTCCGCATCAACTCTGCCACGCTGGAGCCTACCATCCGCGTCATCGGCGACGCGCCACCGCGCGGCATCTGCGGCTCCGGTATGATTTCCGCTCTGGCAGAGATGTTCCTCACGGGCGTGATCAACCGGGCAGGACGACTGGATGTAGGCTACGTCAACGAAAGGATGGGCGCCGCCACCCGGGCGCGGGTGGGCGATCACGGCGGCGAATACGTTATCGTTTGGGCGAAAGACTCGGGCACGGAACAGGACATCGTCCTGACGGAAGTTGATATCGGTAACCTGATTCGAACCAAAGCCGCCATCTATGGCGGGATAGCCGTGATAGGCAAGAACTTGGGCATCCCCCTTGCCGATATTCAGGAGGTGCTCATCGGCGGCGCCTTCGGGCAGCACATCAACGTCGAGGAGGCCATCCAGATCGGCCTCCTGCCCGACCTGCCGTGGGAGCGGTTCAAGTTCCTGGGCAACACCTCCGCCATGGGGTCGAGGATGGTGCTCCTCTCTACAGACGCGCGGCAGAAGGTAGAGGAGATAGCGGGGAAGATGACCTATCTGGAGCTTATCGCCGACAACAGCTTCATGAAGGAGTTCACCGGCGGCCTTTTCCTGCCCCATACCGAGATCGAAAGGTTCCCCTCTGTGGAAGCCCTCTTCGCCGAGACGAGGCATCAGTAGGGTCAACGCTCTGCTGGAGCTCCTCGGGAGCGTCAAGTAGGCGGCCCAACGTTCAGCCTGAATTCGTTGCCCCCTCCAAGACTAGTGTGATATAATTCTCTTTGTCTGTGGAGGCCGCTAGGCCCTGAAGGACGGAGGGCAGTTGGTGCATGTAGGGCTAATCAGTTACACTCCTGATCCTGAAGGGGTTATAGCCGCTGCCGCCCGCATCTCCGTCTCCAACGTTAGCGCTCTCGATCTCAAGGAAAAGCAGACTCCGGAGCGCGTAGCCGGTCTTCTCAAGTACCTCCTATCCGCGGGCCATCTCTCTCCCTTCGAGCACGCCAGTTTCACCTTTGCCATTGATGGCATCTCCCGCGTTACGAGCCACCAGCTCGTCCGTCACCGCCTGGCTAGTTACACGCAGCAGAGCCAGCGCTACGTCTCCTTCAAGAAGCTGGATTTCGTCACCCCCAACACCATAGCAGCCAAACCGGACTGGCTTGCCAAATACAACGAGGCCGTCCAGAACGCCCATCGTCTTTACTGCGAGATGCTGGACGCTGGCATCCCCGCGGAGGACGCGCGGTACATTCTGCCCAACGCTGCGGAGACGCGGCTGGTCATGACCATGAACGCCCGCGAGCTCATGAATGCGGCCGGCCTCAGGCTCTGCCTGCGGGCGCAGTGGGAGATCATCCAGCTGTTCGACTATGTCAAGCGCGAGGTCGAGAAGGTCGCGCCGCTGATAGCGGAACAGCTCCAGGCCAAGTGCTACCGGCTGGGCTATTGCGACGAGCGAGAGAGCTGCGGGCTATTCCCCACCAGGCAGTAGGGGGACAGCTTGCTGTGCCCGTGTGCTGTGCCCGCCGGGGCACGGTGCACCGTGCCCCTACTGCCATCGCAAGGGATTTCGGGCGTAAAGGACTTATTCAGGAGGGATTTGGTATGGCAGCGACGGTTATTTCGGGCAATCAGGTGGCGGCGGAGATACGGGCGGAGCTTACGGAGAAGGTCAAGGACTTGAAGGCAAAGCGGGGTATCACCCCCGGGCTGGCTGTGATACTGGTCGGCGAAGACCCGGCCTCCGTTTCCTACGTGACCGGCAAGGCCAAGGCGGCCCAGGAGATCGGCATCCTGGAGGAGACGACGCGGCTGCCCGCCGACACCTCGGAAGCCGACCTTCTGAAGCTCATCGCCAAGCTGAACAAGGACCCGAAGTTCAACGGCATCCTGGTACAACTGCCGCTGCCCAAGCATATAGATGAGAACAAGGTCCTCTATGCTATCGATCCCATAAAGGACGTGGACGGTTTCCATCCCGTCAACGTGGGCAAGCTCCTCATCGGCGACCCCTATTTCATGCCCTGCACTCCTCATGGCGTCCAGCAACTCCTGGTGCGCAGCGGCAATGACCCGGCGGGCAAGCATGTGGTCATCTGCGGACGCTCCAACATCGTGGGCAAGCCCCTGGCCGCCATCCTGCTCCAGAAGGAGAAGGGCGCCAACGCCATCGTCACCGTGGTCCACACGGCAGCCAAGGACATCTCCTACTACACCAGGCAGGCCGACATCGTGGTGGCCGCCATGGGCCGGCCCAACACCATCACCGCCGACATGGTCGGGGACGGCGTGGTCGTTATCGATGTGGGGGTGAACCGCGTCAACGATCCCACCAAGAAGAGCGGCTTCCGGCTCGTGGGGGATGTGGACTACGAGGCCGTCAGCCAGAAGGCGAGCGCGATAACCCCGGTTCCCGGCGGCGTGGGACCTATGACCATAACGATGCTCATGGTCAACACGGTAAGAGCATCGGAGATTCAGAATAAGTAGAAGCGCGACGCACGGAGCACGAAGCGGGGAGCGCGAAGCCCCACTTCCAGGTAGCGCGAAGCGGGAAGCGAGGAGCCCGAATTTCCTCCCCCATTCCCCACCGAGGTCCTCGCATCCAGATTTGGCAACCAAGGCATGGAGGAACAAAAGATTCAAAACGACTAGAAGTGAAAAGCGCAAATGGGGTGGGGAAGGGATTCCTGCTTCCCGCTCCGCGCTCCGCGCTTCGCAGATCAAAGCTTGTAGGAGGGACTAGTGGCTTACGACGTTTCGAAAATGGCGGACTGGCAGATCGCGGAGGCGGCCGAGGAACACATGCCGACTCCCGAGCAGTGGCGGGACAAGCTCGGCTTGCAGAAGGATGAAGTGCTCGCCTACGGGAAAGTGGGCAAGCTCGATTTCCTGAAGATCATGGAGCGCCTGAAGGACAAGCCCGATGGCAAGTACATTGAGGTGACGGCGGTTACCCCCACGCCGCTGGGGGAGGGTAAAACAACCACCACGATGGGTCTTATGGAGGGCCTGGGCAAGCAGGGGGAGAATGTCGGCGGTTGCATCCGCCAGCCTTCCGGCGGCCCCACCATGAATGTCAAGGGCACAGCGGCCGGCGGCGGCAATGCAATACTGATTCCTCATACCGAGCTTTCCATGGGCCTCACCGGCGATATCAATGACATCATGAATGCCCACAACCTGGCCATGGTCGCCCTTACCGCCCGAATGCAGCACGAGCGCAACTACGGCGACGCCACGCTTCTCAAGCTTAGCAAGATGCCGCGTCTGGACATCGATCCCACCCGGATAGAGATGGGCTGGGTCCTGGACTTCTGCGCTCAGAGCCTGCGCAATATCGTCATCGGCCTCGGAGGGCGCATGGAGGGCTTCCTCATGCAGTCCAAGTTCGGCATCGCGGTCAGCTCCGAGCTGATGGCCATGTTGTCCATCGTTCGCGATCTGGCAGACCTGCGCGAAAGGATGAACAACATCACCGTAGCCTACAGCAGGAGCGGCAAGCCGGTTACCACCGGCGACCTGCAGGTGGCCGGCGCCATGACTGCCTGGATGCGCAACACCATCAACCCGACTCTGTGCTGCACGGCGGAGTACCAGCCCTGCATGGTGCACGCTGGGCCTTTTGCCAACATCGCTATCGGACAATCGTCCGTCATCGCCGACCGGCTGGGACTGAAGATGTTCGACTATCACGTCACCGAGAGCGGCTTTGCCTCCGATATCGGCTTCGAGAAGTTCTGGAACGTGAAGTGCCGCTACAGCGGCCTGAAGCCAAATGTGTCCGTGCTCGTGGCCACGGTGCGGTCGCTGAAGATGCACGGCGGCGGCCCCAAGGTGACGCCCGGCGTGGCCCTGCCCGATGCCTACAAGAAGGCGGCGCCCGAGCTGGTGGAGAAGGGTTGCGAGAACCTGGTGCACCACATCAACATCATCCGGGCCGCCGGCATCAACCCGGTGGTCTGCGTCAACAAGTTCCCTACCGATACGCCGGAGGAAGTGGCCATCGTTCGGAGGGCTGCCGAGGCCGCGGGCGCCCGCTGCGCTGAATCGACCCACTACTCCCAGGGCGGCGCGGGCGCTGGCGAGCTGGCGGACGCCGTCAAGGAAGCTTGCAAGCAGAAGAACGACTTCAAGTTCCTCTATCCCAACGAGATGAAGCTGCGGGAGCGCGTCGCCAAGATCGCCAAGGTGGTCTACGGGGCTGCCGGCGTCTCCTGGGCTCCGGAGGCGGAGACCAAGGCCAAAGCCTTCGAGGCCGATCCCAAGTTCGACGAGTACGCCACCATGATGGTGAAGACGCACCTCTCCCTCACTCACGACCCGACGCTCAAGGGCGTGCCTACGGGCTGGACGCTGCCCATTCGAGACGTGCTGATCTACTCCGGCGCCAAGTTCCTGTGCCCCATGGCCGGCACCATCAGCCTCATGCCCGGCACCGGCTCCGACCCGGCCTTCCGCAAGGTCGACGTCGATGTGAAGACCGGCAAGGTAAGGGGGCTGCACGAGGTAGACTAGCGGGCTGTCAGCGGTCAGCTTTCAGCGGTCAGCTGTCAGCTTTCAGCGGTCAGCCGCCCCTCACCCGCAGGGGTCACCGGATGGACAACGGATAAACCGATGGGCGGAGCGCAAAGTGGGTGAAGCAGGGCGCAACCGACCGAAAACAAATATGGATAGGCAGCGAGGGGCGGCCCCGAGATTCGGGGCCGCCCCTTCGACGTGGCTGGACAAAGGCGGAGGGAGGGGGTAGACTAGGGGTGGCAAGTTCGCGAGAGCCTGGCGGGAGGATAACTGGCACAAATGGTTGATCAGGTATTCTCAGAAAGGCATGGATTTGCTCCGAAACCTCAAGCCCAGGCCAATGACCATCTGCCGCCGTGGGTTCGCGAAGCGATCATTAATGATGTGAGGGATTTTATCAGTAATAAGCCCTCATCCCTGTTTCCAAGTTTAGACTTCTATCAGTTGCTGCGACCTTATATGTGGCAGGTACTAGGCAGGGAGCCTCCAGGCAATCCGATGGGCGGCCCGTGGGCTATGTACATACCAAGAACGTTAACACAGGCCCCTTGGTGGCAATTCTACGACATACTCGAGCAACTGGCGCGCTTAGTCGCTAAGCAATGGGGAGGCGAATATCTGGACAGCCTTGCTCAGGCAGTCAATGTCACGCTGGCGCGAGAGGGGATATCATGGAAGATGGAGAATGGTCAAGTCATTCACGCTTTCCATCCTCAAATTCAGCAGCAGATCGCTGAAGCAGGTGCCCTTTTGGCTGACCCACGCTTCAGGGGAGCAGACGAGCAATTTGGCAAAGCGATTGAATGTCTGAGCAGACGCCCGGATCCCGACGAAGAGAACTGCGTCAAAGATGCAGTTGGTGCGATGGAGGCTGTGGCCAACATTCTTGCAGGCACAACCGGAGTACAGTTGAATAGACTGCTCGATCAAGAACCCTACAGGGCAGGTGTCCCGACAGCAATTAGAATCTCAATTGAGAAGCTTTACGCATATAGGGGCGCTACACCTGGTGTCGCACATGGGCAAGTTGGTCAATCAGTGGTAGGGATCGAAGAGGCCAGATGGGTGCTCGCCATATCAGCAGCGACCATTCTTTATTTCGTCTCGAAGTTCTCCAGAGACCACTGGCTCAATCAGTTGAGCAAGAGTGATGAAATGGATGATTTGCTGCGTGAGGGAATTGTTCTATCAGCCCCTGGCTTTGTGCTAACCAAGGAATCAGTGCTGTCTCAGGGCGGCAGACTTCGTTTGTCCGACATAGTCTCTGTTTTCGTACGAGACAATAAGAGGGGAGAGTCAATATCGGCAGGTTGATTGCGATCATCTTCATTTGCTCAACGATTTTTGTTTATGACCTCATGAGGAAGGGCCATGTTGATGCAAGTGACTTCTTCGTGGTACCCGTCGTAGTTGCGGGCGTTGCCTATCTGGTGGGGTTGGGCTTCCAGAAGATTGAGCTAATCGTGATCACCGCATCTGGGGACCAATATATCTTGGCAAAGGTTGACCACAAGGACATCTCGCTTGAGGACGTGCATCGTTGGTGTGGAATGATCTCGGCCACGGGAGTTGACTGGAAACGATAGTCACCGAACGCACATGGAGGCGAGGTGGGAAACCGCGTGGCTGACTTGAGCTGTCACGTAGAGTAATAGAGGAAATGATGGAGCTTGCCGGTATCATAGCGCAAGGCGAAGGACAAACCACGGAGTTCAAGAAGTCGCTAAGCCTGCGACGTGAAGCACTGGAGGCCCTCTGCGGGATGGTTAATGCAGACTGTGCCAAGGGAATTGTTTTGTTCGGCGTAGAGCCGGACGGTGTGGTCTGTGGTGTTGAAAGTGGCAATCTCGACAGCGCGCAGCGTTCTTTGTCCCAAGCGATCAACCAAGGCTTCGAGCCTCGTCTGCCTTTCGAGATCCAAGTGAAGGTAGTGGAAGACAGGTGGCTGGTAGTGCTATCGGCAGAGCGACCCCGCAGTGTGCCGTACTACGAATACGATGGTCGTGCGTGGATTCGGCAGGGCTCAGGGAAGCGGCAACTGACGCTTGCAGAGAAGGACCAAATACGCCGTGTTAGAGACCGAGCGTTTCATCCTGGCCCATGGAAATGCGACCGCTGCGGAATCTGCGTTGGTCAGTTGATAAGTGTGACTATGACCAAGGATGGGATGAGGAAAACGTATGACTGTAGTTGCGGGGGCGAGTTCTGGCCAAGTACATGACATGGTGGTCCAAGGTACGCGGACCACTGCGGGGGTTAGCTGTCGTCGTTAGCTGGACGTGCCGAGGGAGGTCAAGAATGGGCATGTGGACGTTCTTGTATCTAGTAATCCTATATCCAGTCTCTCTACTAGTGGGTTATGAACTGGTGTTTACGCGCGCAACTCTCCTGATAGGCACATCGATTAGTTATGATGGTAGTAAGACCGGTTTTCAAGATGCTGTGACGCCTCCCTGGTCGAACTACCTTGCCATCCTTGCCTATGTCTCAGCCCTGGCCTGGATTATCCTCGGGTTCTGGCAGTTTGGTCTTTTGATTGGAGCCGTTTCTATCATTGGTCTGATCGTTTTTGTCGTGGTCAACACAGCCATCATTTTGCCAAAACCAGATGGTGATCATCTTAGGAATCTGATCTTGCATTCCATGATGAATAGATACGCTAATTACGTTAAAGAAGGCGACGAACTGCGAGCTGATGCAATGGGTGAGTTGCTGGAGAGACTCGATATACCCGTTTCAGAAATCAGAAGCAGGAGTACAGGACGCCCGTGGCGTCAATCATGAGAAAAGATGAAGCCCTAGGATGCATCGACCGGTTGCCCCCGAACGCTGGGCAAGAAGATGGAAGTGGCAATTCGCTGATCCCATGAATGTGAGGTGGCGAAATGAGTGGGCTGGATATACTGCAATCGGTTCAATTCGTAACTGCTAAAGGCAAGCGCCTGGCTGTTCTGAGTGCAGATGATTGGGAGGCCCTCATCGAATGGCTGGAAACGCTGGAAGACCTGCAGGCTGCCCGACAGGCGATCGCCGAACTTAAGGCAGCGGGCGGAGACCGCAAACGCGCCGGTTGGCTGGAGCGGAGAGGCGTGTCGGGAGAGCTTGGGTGAGCCGCCATAGCGTGTACGTCACCCCGCAAGCCTTGCACGAAATCAATCCCGTCCGTTCGCAAGGTCGGCGAATCAACTGTCAAAGGAAACGGATCGACCTGATCGGAACTAAGAGAGGGGTTGTGCAATGGAAACGAAACTGAAGATGATCTACTGGAAAGACGGGAAATTCTGGTTGGGAAAACTCCTAGACCATCCCGAGATTATGACCCAAGGTGAGACGCTGGAAGAACTTGAAGAAAACATGAAAGACGCTTATAAGCTCATGACCATGGATGATGTCCCAGAGGCGCCTTTCAGTGGAACAACGCAGACGATTTCGTCAGCGGGGATTTGAGTTAAGACACTCGCCGGGTGCGCTCAGTTGCGGCCTCAACGGAGAAGCGAAACGAAGATCAAATACTTCTCAGATACCGATACGGCCCTCGTCGAGTTCTCCGACCGTAGCATCGCGGAAACCAAAGAAATAAACGAGAACATCTACATCGATCTGGACCGTTGCGGCAATCTGGTCGCGATGACAATTGAGCATGCCCGGGAACAGGCAAGCCTACCCTTCTTGTCTTACGAGCAGATAGAAGAGAAGATCGGCCGAGAGGTTGGAAAATGATCCAGGTTTCCTTCGGCGGATACAATTCGCAAGATGCTCAGGAAAAGGGACGCGAAATAAGAGAAGCGCGAACTTGAGCCTGACGAGCCGTTCGGCCGGGTGGGCCCAGCAGGGTCCGTAGGCGCAACATTATGGTAAAATTGAGTATATGCGATTCGAATGGGACTGCAACGGAGGAGGCCGCCATGGCGTCAATCATAAGAAAAGACGAAGCCCACAAGATGATCGACCGGTTGCCCCCAAACGCCACGTGGGATGACCTGATGCGCGAGATCTACGTCCGCGAGGTCATCGAACGCGGGTTGGCCGATAGCGAGGCAGGCCGGACCCGAGACGTGAAAGAGGTCCGGGCGGAATACGGTTTGCCTGAATGAAGGTCCACTGGACCGATACAGCCAAAGGCCATCTTGGTGCTATTCATTCCTATATCGCCCAGGACTCACCCGAATACGCCAAGCATGTGGTGGACCGGCTCACCCGAAGATCCCAGCAGATCGCTGAGTTCCCTTTCTCTGGCCGGAGAGTCCCTGAACACGACGTGGATTCGATCCGAGAAGTCATCGAGGGTCCCTACCGCGTTATTTACATGATAGGGGGCGACCGGATCGATATTCTCGCTGTCATCCATGGGGCAAGGAACCGGCATGAAAGCTAAAGCAAAGAAAATGAGTGATGAGTTGCGCCCCGAATATGATTTCGACTATGGCAAAGCTATTCGCGGGAGGTATTACAGACGCATTTTGGAGGAAGGGGCTAACGCCGTCATGCTTGAGAAGGATGTGGCAAAGGCATTCGTTGATTCAGCAGCCGTAAACGATGCATTACGCTCATTACTCGATTTGGCACGGACGACTGAGCGCCTGAGAAGGCGCTCCAGCGGGCGGGCGCCCGCCCGTCGCTGAAACAGGGTCAGGCGCGAATCCCGCGAATCACGGACGGAGGTTACCGAAATGACGACAGCAAAAGATGAGGTTGCAGCCCTCTTGAGAAGACTTCCGGATGACTGCAGTATTGAGGACATCCAGTACCACCTGTATGTGATCGATAAGGTTCGCCGAGGCATTGAAAGAGCCGAGAGAGAAGGGACGGTCACACAGGAAGAAGCCGAGAAGAGACTGGGCAAGCGGCTTACAAGATAGCCTGGTCGCCGGAGGCTATCGAAGACGTGGATTCCATAGCGGAGTACATAGGTCGGGATTCACCAGCATATGGCCGGATTGTTGTTGCTAAGGTCCTCGAGACTGTTGAGAACATAAGGGAGTTTCCTTTGGCCGGGAGGGCCGTGCCGGAACTCATCGACTCGAAAGTCAGGGAACGGTTCGTTTACAGTTACCGCCTGGTCTACCGCATCGAGAATCACGAAGTCCTGATGGTCGCTGTCATACACGGCAAACGCTTGTTTGAGGGCATTTCGGAAAGATTCGAGGAACGTTGTTAAGCGCCCGACAAAACGTTTCGGCGCCCGGTCGAGAAACTGAATGAAAGTCAAATACTTCTTAGATACCGATACGGCCCTCGTCGAGTTCTCCGACCGTAGCATCGCGGAAACCAAAGAGATAAATGAGAACATCTACATCGATCTGGACCGTTCGGGTAATCTGGTCGCGATGACGATTGAGCATGCCCGGCAACAAACAAGCCTTCCGTTCTTATCGTACGAGCAGATAGAAGAGAAAGCCACTCACCAAACGACATGAAAGCCAAAGGGAAGAAGACTGCTGACGAATTGCGCCCTGAATATGATTCCGACTATTCCAAGGCCGTTCGCGGCAAGTACTACAAGCGAATCCTTGATGAAGGGACCAATGTCGTCACGCTGAGACGTTCGTCCGCGAGGGAGACGAAGATGAAGACCAGATTCACTTACTACCAGGAAGACGACATGTGGATCGGATGGCTTGAGGAGTATCCGGACTACCGGACCCAAGGCGAAACACTGGCGGAACTGAAAGAGAACCTCAAGGACATCTACGATGAACTTACCAGCGGGCGTATTCCGTCCGTTCGCAAGGTCGGCGAGCTGGTTGTCTGATGAAACGGGTCGATCTGATCAGGACCATAAGGCGAATGGGATGTGTCGAGCTGAGGCATGGTCAGAATCACGACTGATATCATAATCCAGTGACGAAGGTTTCCCAGCCTGTTCCCCGCCATCGAGAAATCAAAGAAAGCCTGGCGCGGCACATCATAAGGATGCTGTCACATTAGGGAATTCTTCTGAGGAGGTTTTGCAGATGACTTTCGGACCCTTTAACGTCGACTACGAGCAGCGGGCCTACAATCCGGAACGCATGAGAAAGGAAAGGCTGACGAGGGCGCACGCCGCGCTGAACAAGCATGGGCTCAGCGCCGTCATACTCTTCGATTATGACAACTTCCGGTATCTGGGCTTCTATAGCCGCCACAACTATGAGAGGCGCCGCCCCGGCAGGTATTTTCTTCTAATCAAAGACGACGGCTATCCCTATGGGCCTGTCGATGAGCAGACGCCCACGGGGGAAGAAGAACTGATGCCCTGGTACAAGGGCAGGTTGGTCTTCAAGAACTCCAAGCCGATGACGACCTTCCGCGGGCTGAACGTGCCATACATGACCGACCACTGGGACAAAGCGGCCAGGGAAATCAAGAGCCTGCTCGACGACCACGGCATCGGCAACCAGCCCTGCGGCGTCGATACCTGCAACATGTTCTTCGTCGAGGCGTGCCGAAAGGCCGGCATCAAGCTCGTCGACGGCAACGGCGTTATGGAAGAGGCCCGGCAGATAAAGACCGCTGATGAGATCGAGTGCCTGCGCATGGCGGGCGCTATCACCGAGGGCGCCATGTGGGAAGTGGCTCACAATTTGAGGCCGGGAATAACTGAGTGGGAAGTAGCGGGCATAGCTTCGAAGGCCCTCTTCCAAAACGGCGCTGAGGAGTTGGAGGGCCCCAGCTTCGTGATCTGCTCAGGTGAGAGGTCGGGCCACAATGTGCCCGCCATGCCCACCGATAGACTCATCAGGCCCGGCGACCTGCTCATCATTGATATCAACGGGGTCAGCTTTCAGGGCTACCGGACCTGCTTCTACCGGACCTTCTGCGTCGGCGACAAGCCGACCCCCTTCCAGAAAGAAATCTACCACAACTGCTACGAATACATGATGGCCATGACCAACGCCATCGCGCCGGGAAGGAACAGCAACGAGATAACTGAGATCGTCCTGAACCAGGGAGAAGGCATGTGGAAGGGTCAGCCGATGTGGCCAGATTGGCCCAAGCCGGGAACATACTATTCACCCGCGGGCCATCAAATAGGGTTGTGTTCCGGGGACCCGGGAGCGCCCTTCCACAACATTCGCGCCAGGTCCGATCCGCCTTTCACCATCCAGAAGAATATGTGTTTTGCGATCGAGGTCGGCGTCTACACCTGGGACGGCAAGAACTGGACCAAGGACGGCGTGAAGCTCGAGCACTGCGGCGTGGTCACCGACGACGGATTCGAGGTCTTCTATCGCTTCCCGATGAAAGACCTTATCGTCTGCGGGCTGCCGGGCGTGTACTAAGGGCCAGGGCACGCCTAACAAGAACCTCCCCCGGTTGGGGGAGGTTCTTGCCTATCAGATATCCAAATGTGGACAAAGGTTACTGCGAGAGATAAACTATAAGTACGCTCATCAAGGAGACGCCCTTTGGGCCTTGAACCAGCAGGTAAGGTGCTGCTGATCCTGGGTATCGTGATCGCCTTTCTCGGACTGGCGCTTATCTTCGCCGACCGCATTCCTTTTGTCGGCCGGCTCCCCGGCGATATCTCCATCAAGAGGGACAACATCTCCATCCATTTCCCGCTGGTGACCTTTCTCATCTTGAGTATCATGCTAACTGTTATAATGAATGTAGTGGCCTGGTTCATGAGGCGGTAGCTTCGGCATACATGGAAACCCGCGATTTCGAATATTGCCTGCCTCCCGGGTGCATCGCCCAGACGCCCGTGGAGCCGCGCGACAGCTCCCGCTTGATGGTGCTTTCCCGGGCAGACGCTTCCATGGAACACCGGCGCTTCCACGACATCGTGGACTTGTTGCGACCGGGCGATGTGCTGGTGTGCAACGACAGCCGGGTAATCCCGGCGCGCCTCTGGGGGCGGAAGGAAACGGGGGGCAAGGTCGAGATTCTCCTCCTGCGCCGTCTGGAAGAGGGGCGCTGGGAGACCCTGGTGCGGCCGGGACGCAAAGTGGCGGTAGGGGCGAGGCTGTACATCGGTAATGGAGCCGGCAACGGCCGGTGGGCTCAAGGGGAGGTGCTGGAGAGGACGGCGCACGGCACGCGCCTGGTCCGGTTTTGCCCGGAGGAGCACCTGGAGGCTCTGGGGGAGGTGCCACTGCCGCCCTACATTCACGCGCGATTGGACTGCCCGGAGCGCTATCAGACGGTGTACGCGCGGGAGAAAGGCAGCGTGGCTGCCCCTACGGCGGGACTCCACTTCACGCCGGAGCTGTTGGAAAGCCTCCGGGCCAGGGGCGTCGACATAGAGTTCGTCACGCTGCACGTCGGCCTGGATTCCTTTCGGCCGGTGCGCGTCGAGGACCCGCGCCAGCACGATATGCATCAGGAGTACTGCGAGGTGAGCGAGGAAGTGGCTTCGAAGCTCGCCAAGGCCCGGCGGGAAGGGCGGCGCATTATCGCCGCCGGAACGACGGCGGTGCGCGCGCTGGAGCAGGCGGCTTTGGCTGGAGAGGATGGCCGCTTCAAGGGCTGGGCGAATCTTCTCATCCTGCCCGGACATGAGTTCAAATCTATCGACGGGCTGATCACCAACTTCCATCTGCCCCGTTCCAGCCTGCTCATGCTGGTCTCCGCCTTCGCGGGCAGGGAGTTCGTGCTGCGGGCCTACCAGAAGGCCATCGACTCCGGATATCGATTCTACAGCTTTGGCGATGCCATGGCGATCTTTTGAGAGGTGGGGAGATGTCCATATTGGATATGAAGAAATTGGCCCCGATTATGGGGCTGGCCCTCGTGCTGCTTCTCGCCGCGGGATGCCAGGATGAAGGCTATGCCGCCTCGTCGACGGGCTCGTCTTCGGAGGTGGCGCCGCGCGTGGGCAAGACGGCGCCGGATTTCACTTTGACTTCGCTGTCGGGCGAGACCGTCTCCCTCAGCAGCCTGCGGGGCAAGGCGGTCCTTATCAACTTCTGGGCCTCCTGGTGCGACCCCTGCCGTGCAGAGATGCCCGGCATGGAAAAGGTCTGGAAGGAACTGAAGGACCAGGGCATGGTGATATTGGCCATCAATGAGCGTGAGGACAAAGAGACCGCCGGCAAGTTCGTCAAGGAGCTGGGGCTGACTTTTCCCATACTCCTGGATCCGGGGGAAGTCGTGTTCAATACTTACCGCGTGACGCTATTCCCCAGCAGCTTTTTCATCGACAGGGAAGGCGTTATCAGGTATATGACCGTCGGACAAATGAGCGAGAGCACCGTTCGCAGCAGGATCAAGGTGGCGATGGGGAGCTAGGTCTCCCCAGTGGCGTGCAATAGTCAGGCCCCTGGCGACGCCAGGGGCCTTCTGCGCGAGACCGCAGCGGTCTTTGAGACCGCTGCGGTCTCTTGCGATTTCCGTGGGCGGCCGTCTCCGGCTGCCGGTTCGATGGGCGGCCACACGGGGACCGCCCCTACGCCTTCCTGACCAGGATCGCCCAATCCGTGTCGTTGATCCTGCTGACGCTGATAATCTCATGACCCTCGTGGGTCATGCTGCGAGGGACATTCTCGATGGCGGGCAGATGGTCCACAATCACGCGGAGCACCTGGCCGGTCTCCAGCTCCTCTATGGCAAGCTTGGACTTAACGAACGTGAAGGGGCAGACCTCACCCTTGATGTCCAGCTCAAGGTCGCACTCTTCGGACACTCTATCCGCCAATTCTAGTGGGAAGCGGTGGGAACGCCGCAGAACTCTTGATAGTCGATAAGATCATGGATGGTCGGGTTCTCGCCGCAGATGGGGCAGCCCGGATTCTTCCGCAGCTTCACCTGGCGGAACTCCATGCTCAGGGCATCGAAGAGAAGGAGCCGTCCCGCCAGCGATTCGCCGACGCCGACAATGATCTTTATGGCTTCGGTCGCCTGAATCAAGCCAACAATGCCCGGCAGCACGCCCAGAACCCCGGCCTCCTGGCAACTGGGGACAAGGCCCGGTGGCGGCGGCGTCGGGTAAAGACAGCGGTAGCAGCCCTTCCCGGGCAGGAATACCGTGGCTTGGCCCTCGAAGAGAAAGACGCTGCCGTGGACGTTGGGCTTGCAGGCCATGACGCAGGCGTCGTTGACCAGGTAGCGCGTGGCGAAGTTATCGGAGCCGTCCACGATGACATCGTAGTCGGCGATGATATCCATGATGTTCTCAGAGTTGATGGCTGTAGTGTAGGGGACGACCTCCACGTCGGGGTTGATGTCTCTGATACCATCGGTCGCCGAGGTCACCTTGGGCCGGCCCACATCGTGGCCGTGGTGCAGCACCTGGCGCTGCAGGTTGCTGAGGTCGACGACATCGAAATCGACGATGCCGAGCTTGCCTACCCCGGCGGCAGCCAGATAGAGCGCGGCGGGCGATCCCAGACCTCCCGCGCCGATGAGGAGCACGCTGCCCGCCAGGAGCTTGCGCTGGCCCTTGCCCCCGACCTGAGGCAGGATGATATGGCGACTATAGCGTTTGATCTGTTCTTCACTGAAGGCAATACTCGTCTTGGTCATGAGAATACTCGATCCGGAAGGTTGTAATTTGAGGCAAACCCATAGTACAAACTAGCATAGCCGAGGTTCGACTGTCAAATTCTTTGACATTTAGGCTCCAAACTGCTAATTTTAGATAGTTCCCGAAGGCAAATGCGGAATGATGAATGATAAATGCGGAATGGGTCCGCGACTGCCCCGATTTCCCTGATCATTTATCGTTCTTGTCTTCGCATAGGAAAATGCGGAATGATGGAGGTCGGGCGCCAGGAGTCAGGGCACGGGGACTGACCCCCACTCCCAGCCCCTAACCGCTGGCTTCCTCATTCCCCATTCCTCACTCATCATTTATCATTCATCATTGAGAATCACGGAGGAACCATGGTCTTACGTCAGATGTCGCGCCAGGTGGACATGGACACTATCGTCTCATTGTGCAAGCGGCGCGGCTTCATATTCCAGAGCAGCGAAATCTACGGCGGCCTGGGCAGTTGCTGGGACTACGGCCCGCTGGGCGTCGAGCTGAAGAACAACGTCAAGCGGGCCTGGTGGAAGACGATGGTCCAGGAGCGCGACGACATGGTCGGGCTGGACGCCGCCATCCTGATGCATCCGAAGACCTGGGAGGCCAGCGGCCACATCGAGAGCTTCGCCGACCCCCTGGTGGAGTGCAGGCAGTGCCACCAGCGCTGGCGCGCCGATGATCTTCAGGAAGCGCGCTGCCCCGCTTGCGGCGGCGAGCTTTCCGCGCCCCGCATGTTCAACCTCATGTTCAAGACCTTCATGGGACCGGTTGAGGATGACGCCGCGGTCGTATACATGCGCCCGGAGACGGCCCAGGGCATCTTCGTCAACTTCGCCAGCGTGCTGACCAGCAGCCGCAAGAAGCTGCCCTTCGGCATCGCTCAGATAGGCAAGTCCTTCCGCAACGAGATCACGCCGGGCAACTTCACCTTCCGCACCCGCGAGTTCGAGCAGATGGAGTGCGAGTACTTCGTCAAGCCGGGCGCCGACGAGGAATGGTTTGAGCACTGGGTGGAGGCGCGGCTCAACTGGTACGTGGACCTGGGCATTCGCCGGGAGAACCTGCACCTCTGCCAGCACAGCAAGGAGGAGCTCGCCCACTACGCCAAGTCCTGCACCGACGTGGAGTACCTTTTCCCCATGGGCTGGTCGGAGTTGGAGGGCATCGCCAACCGCAGCGACTTCGATCTCAAGCAGCACGCCGCCTACAGCGGCAAGGACCTGACCTATTTCGACGAGGAGTCAGGGCAACACTTCTATCCCTACGTCATCGAGCCCTCGGCGGGCGTCGATCGCTCCGTGCTGGCTTGCCTCATCGACGCCTACGATGAGGAGCCGGACAAGGAAGGGACGCGGGTGGTGCTGCGCCTGCATCCCAGCCTGGCGCCCATCAAAGCGGCGATTCTTCCCTTAAGCAAAAAGGAGCCGCTGGCTAACCTGAGCAAGGAGATCGCTGCCAAGCTGCGAAAATCCTTCATGGTCCAGTACGACGACACCCAGAGCATCGGCCGTCGCTACCGGCGTCAGGACGAGATCGGCACGCCCTACGACGTCACCATCGACTTCCAGACGCTGGAGGACAACGCCGTCACCATCCGCGAGCGCGATAGCATGAAGCAGATACGCGTGCCTATCGAGACCCTGGAAGGCGCCCTGACCAGGAAGTTCGCCGGAGAGCCGCTGGACGTTCTGCCCGAGGGGGGCAAGCTGTGGCTGGGGTGGGAATAGAGGAATCCCAAAGGAGACGAATCATGAAGGTGGTAGACCTGACTGTCGATGAGCTAAAGGCTTTGATCAAAGAGGCGGTTGAAGAGGCGTTGGAGAACGTGCTGGGAGAACCCGGCCGTACGGAAAAGGCGCGGCAGGCGCTCCGTGAAATACAAGAGGCCTTTCGGCGTTCTGGAATCACGGAGGAGGAGCTTCAGGAAGAGGGTCGGCGAGTGAGGCACGAGCTGGTGAACGAGCGCTATGGGCCACGGCCGCAGGCGGACGCCCTTTGACCACGGGACTGCACAACCAGGAGGCTGAATATGAAAGTTGCCGATCTCAGTCTTGAGGAACTTAGAGCCCTGATAGATGAGATGCTGGAGGAGAAGCTCGAAGCGATCCTGGGGGACCCCGACCGTGGTCTGGAGCTTCGGGAGGAAGTCAGGGAACGGCTCAAGAAGTCGCTGGCTGCGGTCAAGCGGGGCGAGCGGGGCATACCGGCGGAACAGGTGGCCAAGGAACTGGGCCTGGAGTGGTAGATGGCCTACCGTGTGGAGTTTGAGCCTGGAGCGAGTGACGATCTGCGACGGCTCGACTCGGGTATGGCCCAGCGCATTCTTAGACGGCTCAGGTGGCTCTCGGAGAACGCGGAGGCCATCGCTTTGGAAGCCCTCTCCGGGGAATTCAGAGGGTCGTTCAAGCTGCGAGTGGGCAGCTATCGAGTTATCTATTCTGTGGACAAATCAAACCACTCGATTACGGCCCACGCTGTTGGGCATCGGAGCGATATCTACAAAGCGAGGTGAAGCTTCTGAGGGGATGAGATTCACCGTACTTCTTGTGCCAGAAGAGGCATGCGGATACTCTGTGGAGGTGCCCGCCCTCCCGGGTTGTTACACCCAAGGTGAAACGCGAGAAGAGGCTATAGCTATGGCCAAGGAAGCCATCGAGCTGTACTTGGAGTCTGCCAAGGCGCATAGCGAGCCCATACCCAAAGAAGCCGGAGTTGAATCGCTGGTGGTGAAAGTGAAGGAGCCGGTGGCGTAAGCAGGGTTTGGGGGGGCACAGCCACATTCTGGAAGCAAGTGGTCTGGCATAATCCCGCTGAGGAAAACTGGGCGTGGGGTAACGCTCGTATGAGAATCTCCTGTTTGCCCAAGAATTATCGCTTCGGCCCGGAAATGCGCCGGATCGTCCGGGAAGTCCTCAAGGCACATCCGCTTGGGGAGGGGGTACTGACGAATAAGGTTCTGGACGACCTGATAGTGTATCTTTGCGCGGACAGCCAGGGGCCATCGGCGTGCCCGCGAATCGACTGTGCGTGCTACCCGCTCCTGACGGTCCGTTTCGGGTCCACCAAGTACGAAAGAGACGGTGAGTTTGACAAGCAGCTCTTTAAGCTGCATATGTGTCATGAATTCACGCATCTCGTAGACCGGCGGGACCCCGCTTTTGCCATTACAAAAGCAAAGGAAGACTACGCTTGTACTCTTCCACAAGGTATTGTCATGGACCTATGGAATCTCTATGTTAACGGACGCCTTTGGAGGAAAGGAGTCCAGGTGGAATCCTTTGAGGAGTTTAGGCGAAAGGTGTTCGGCAGGGCGCTTGATTCGGGGCGTATACGCGATGCTGCGTTGGAGCCGTTCCAAAGGGCGTCGGAGTCTGACCGTCTCGCATTTGACGACCTCACGGCGCTGGCAGAAGAGGCGCTTAGGCTGCTTCCTCAATGAAGCCAAAAGCGCCAATGAAACGCGAAGTCGTTCTCGATCCCTCGGACCAAGGCGGTTTCACCGTCTATGTCCCTTCTCTACCAAGTTGCATTGGCGAAGGCGACACGGAAGAAGAAGCGCTGACCAACATCAAGGAGGCGATCGAACTGTATGTATCTCGAGCCGGTGGAGGAGGGGGGTCCGTAGGGGCACGGTGCACCGTGCCCCTACGGACCCAAAACAAATTCAATGATGTTCAATCCTGACCACCACCGCCGTTCCATTCGTCTGAAGGATTACGATTACGCGCAAGGAGGGGCCTATTATGTCACCATTTGCACGTTCAATCGCGAACCTATTTTCGGCGAAATTGTTGATTACGAGATGCGCCTGAACGATTATGGACGTGTGGTGGAAGAGGAATGGCTTGTCGCTCCGAACAAGCGAAATGACGTTGAACTCGACGCTTATGTGGTCATGCCCAATCATTTTCATGGCATTCTGTTAATTGACCGTAGGGGCACGGTGCACCGTGCCCCTACCTCGGAGCGATTCGGCAAACCGACCTCGGATTCGCTGCCCACGATTGTTCGCTATTTCAAATCTGCCGTTACCAGGCGAATAAGAGTTTTGCGCGGTGATCCCGCCGCTGTCGTGTGGCAGCGCAAGTACTATGAACATGTGATACGCGATGAAACGGAATTGAACGAGAAAAGGGAGTACATTGTGGGCAACCCTCTGAAATGGGACCTGGATAGTGAGAATCCGAATGCAGGGTCACGGTGCACCGTGCCTCTGCATCTTAACCGCTGACGTGATCACCAAGGGAGCGATGGCCACAACCTGGAGATTCATGCAGGGCAACGAGGCCGTGGCCGAAGGCGCCCTGGCCGCGGGCCTGGGTTTCTACGCCGGCTATCCCATCACGCCAGCGACCGAGATCGTCGAGGCGCTGGCGGAGAGACTTCCCAGGGTTGGAGGCGTCTTCATCCAGATGGAGGACGAGATCGCCAGCATCGCGGCCGTACTGGGCGCCTCGATGGGCGGGCTCAAGGCGGCCACGGCCACCAGCGGCCCTGGCTTCTCTCTGATGCAGGAGAACATCGGGTACGCCGCCGGAGCGGAGATACCCTGCGTCATCATAGATGTGCAGCGCGCTGGGCCGAGCACCGGCTTCCCCACGGCGCCGGCGCAGGGAGACGTGATGCAGGCCCGCTGGGGCAGCCACGGGGACTATCCCATAATCGCCCTGTCACCCAGTTCGGTCAGGGAGAGCTATGACCTGACTATTCGCGCCTTTAATCTCTCGGAGAAGTACCGCAGCCCGGTCATCCTCCTCATGGACGAGGTCGTCGCGCACATGAGGGAGAGGGTGGAGCTGCCGCCGCTGAAGAAGGGCGACGTCGTGGAGCGCGCCGAGGCTACTGTCCCGCCGGAGTGGTACTTCCCCTATGACGAGGCAGCCGGGGACGTCCCGCCCCTGGTCCCCTTCGGGGAGGGATACCGCTACCACGTCACCGGCCTTTTCCACGACAAGGCCGGCTTTCCCACGCAGCGCTTTGACGAGATCAACCCCTGGATGGAGCGCCTCTTTCGCAAAATAGAGGGCCACCTGGACGATATCGTCCAGGTGGAGGAGGAGAATGTCGAGGACGCCGGCGTCATTCTCGTGTCCTACGGGGCTTCCGCTCGCTCTGCCCGGCACGCCATGAAGCTGGCCCGAGCGCAGGGCAGGGCCGTTGGCTTGCTGAAGCTGCTCACCCTTTGGCCCTTCCCGGAGGCGGCCCTTCGGCGCCACGTCCATCACGAAACGAAATTCGTGGTGCCGGAGATGAATCGGGGACAGGTCTTGCATGAGGTGCAGCGTGTCGTGGGTCGCGCCCGCGTTCGCGGCGTGAACCGCACCGATGGGCAGATGATAGATCCCAGGGAAATCCTGCAGGCGCTGGAGGACTGAGTGCCGGAGACTACGCACGTCGCCGAGATAGAATACCTGAGGTCCCACAAGAAGTTTCCCAGCGTATGGTGTCCGGGCTGCGGCATCGGCATCACCATGGGCGCCATCATACGCGCCATCAGCGACCTGGACCTGAGTCGAGACGACGTCGCCATGCTCTCCGGCATCGGCTGCTCCGGTCGCATGCCCGTATACGTCGACTTCAATACCATGCACACCACCCACGGCCGCGCCCTTGCCTTCGCCACCGGACTGAAGCTGGCTAAGCCGCGCATGAAGGTCATCGTGGTTATGGGCGATGGCGATGCCACGGCCATCGGCGGGAACCATTTCATTCACGCCGCCCGCCGCAATATCGACCTGACCGCCATCATAATTAACAACAACATCTACGGGATGACGGGAGGGCAGCTCTCGCCGACCACGCCCATGGAGGCGAAGGCGACGACGGCGCCCTACGGCCATGTTGAGCAGCCCTTCGATATCTCCCGGCTGGCCGAGGCCGCCGGGGCGTCCTTCGTGGCCAGGAGCACTGTCTTCCACGCCCTGGAGCTTGAGAAGCTCATCCGGCAGGCTCTCCAGAAGAAGGGCTTCTCCGTGGTCGAGGTCATCAGCAACTGCCACGTCCAGTACGGTAAGCTTAACGAGATGCCCACCGCCATCGATATGCTGAAGCATTTTCGGGATACCACCATCACCGTTGGCGCCGCTCTGCGGACTGGCGACCAGGGTAAGACAACTCGCGGCGTCCTTGTGGACAAGGACCTGCCCGAGTACGTCGAGGAGTACCAGAAGCTCGTCGCTCGCGCCAGGCGGAAGGCCCACCGATGAGCGACCGCTATGAGATTCGCATCGCTGGGGAAGGGGGACAGGGAGCCGTGCTGGCGGGGATGGTCCTGGGCGAGGCGGCGGTGATGTATGATAATAAGAATGCCATCATGACCCAATCTTATGCCGCTCAGCAGCGGGGCGGTCCCAGTCGCGCTGAGGTGATTATCAGCGACGGGGAGATCGATTATCCTGAGGCGCTGGAGCCGGACTTGCTCGTCGCCCTCAGCCCGGACGCCTTCGAGCGCTACAGCCACAGCGTCCGCAGAGATGGGCTCATCATCCTGGATGCCGTCCACACGGAAACCGCCACCGTCGACCACGCCCGGCTGGAGGAGGTTACTTTGAGCCAGATCGCCCAGGAGGCCACCGGCAGCGAGCTCGCCGCCAACATCGTGGCTCTGGGCGTGATCACGGAGCTGAGCCGGGCAGTCTCCCGGAAGGCCGTGCTGGCCGCCCTGGCGGCGCGCGCGCCCAAGGGCTCATTGCAGTTGAACAAGAAGGCATTGCGAGCAGGGTTCAAGGTGGGAAGGAAGCTGAGAGGGCGGAAAGCCAGTGTCACGTTACAGCGTCATTTTGACAAGCATTCTTGATCTTCAGGCGCGTGAGGTCTCTGTATGAAGTCAGGAGAGTGCGGTTGGCTAACCGCGAAACACACGAAGGACACGAAAAGATTTAGTGGTTTTGGTGTATTTCGTGGTTCGGTCCCTGACAAGAGTCCTGATCATGCGGCGCGTTAGTTTCTCACTGTAAAGCCATTATTGAAACATCATACGGAGAAGCGCGCCGCGTCAGAATGGGCGAACTGAGCGGCCCGCCAGGCAGGCACGTTTGAGGGAGGTATTATGGCGTATAACATCACACTGGTCCCCGGCGATGGCGTCGGGCCGGAGGTCACCGAAGCAGCGCGGAAGGTCCTGGAGGCCACCGGTGTGGCCTTTCAGTGGGACGTCCAGCCCGCCGGAATGGACGTGCTCGAAAGTGAGGGCACCGTCCTGCCCGACCGGGTGCTGGACTCCATCCGGCGCAACAAGATAGCTCTCAAGGGCCCCATCACCACGCCCGTGGGCGGCGGTTTCCGCAGCGTCAACGTGGCCCTGCGCAAGCTGCTCGACCTGTACGCCTGTCTGCGCCCCTGCAAGAGCTACAAAGGGGTGCGCTCGCGCTACGAGGACGTGGATTTGGTCGTCGTGCGGGAGAACACCGAGGACCTCTACGCCGGAGTGGAATACGAGAGGGGCACTTCGGAGGCGGCCCGTTTGCTCCAGTTCATCGCGGAGACCGCTGGAGAGAAGCTGAACGAGGACTCCGGCATCAGCATAAAGGCCATCTCCGAGACGGGGACGCGCCGGATCGTGCGCTTCGCCTTCGAGTACGCCAGGAATCACGGGCGCCGGAAGGTGACTGCCGTGCACAAGGCCAACATCATGAAGTTCTCCGATGGCCTGTTCCTGGCGGTCGCTCGTGAGGTGGCCAAGGGATACCCCGATATCCAGTTCGAGGACGTCATCGTCGACAACATGTGCATGCAGCTCGTGCAGAAGCCGGAGCTCTACGATGTTCTGGTGTTGCCCAACCTCTACGGCGACATCGTCTCCGATCTGTGCGCTGGCCTGGTGGGCGGGCTGGGCGTGACGCCGGGGGCCAACCTGGGCGAGCTGGGCGCCGTCTTCGAGCCGACTCACGGCAGCGCCCCAAAGTACGCTGGCCAGGACAAGGTGAATCCCATGGCCATGATCCTCTCCGGCGTCATGATGCTCCGCTACCTTGGCGAGAAGGAGGCCGCTGATCGCGTGGACAGGGCCCTCGTCAGCATCGTGGCCGAAGGCAAGCTGGTCACCTACGATCTCAAACCGAACCGTGACGACCCCACGGCGGTAGGAACATCCAGAATGGCGGAAGCGATCATCAAGAGAATGGAGGGCTAGAGCAGAGATGAGGAGTAAGGTTAGCGTCATCGGGGCGGGAAATGTGGGCGCCACTTGCGCGCAGCGGATCGTCGAGAGGGGCTACGCCGACGTCGTCCTGGTGGACATCGTCGAGGGCATGCCCCAGGGCAAGGCCCTGGACATGCTGCAAGCTGGTCCGGTCCTTGGCTACGATAGCAGGGTCGTCGGCACCAACAGCTACGACGACACAGCGGGCTCGGATATTGTCATTATCACTTCTGGCGTTCCTCGTAAGCCCGGGATGAGCCGGGATGATCTGCTCAATGTGAACAAGAAGATCATCACCGAGGTCACTGAGAACGTTGTTAAGCGTTCGCCGCGCAGCATCATCATCATGGTCACCAACCCGCTGGATGCCATGGCCCAGTTGGCGCTGAAGGTGAGCGGGTTCCCGCGGCATCGCGTGGTGGGCATGGCAGGCGTTCTGGATACGGCCCGCTTCCGCACTTTCCTGGCCGCGGAGCTGAAGGTATCGGTGGCAGACGTCTCCGCCCATGTGCTCGGTGGCCACGGCGACACCATGGTCCCCCTGGTGGGCAGCACCACCGTTGGCGGCGTGCCCGTCTCCAGGCTCATGAGCAGGGAGAAGCTGAACCGCATCGTCCAGCGGACACGAGATGGAGGCGGCGAGATAGTCTCCCTGCTCAAGACGGGCAGCGCCTACTATGCCCCGTCTGCCGCCGCGGTCCAGATGGCGGAGGCCATCCTCTTCGATAGGAAGCAGATACTGCCCTGCGCCGCTTACCTCGACGGTGAGTACGGGATAAAGGGTCTCTTCGTCGGCGTACCCGTCAAGCTGGGCCGCAAAGGGATTGAGAAAATAATCAAGGTAAAGCTCACCGCCGCCGAGGATGCGGCCCTCAAGAAGTCGGCGGCGGCCGTGAAGGAACTGGTGGACATCATGGGGATAGGGTAGCGGACGGGGGCCAGGGGTTGGGGGTCAGGGGCTGGTGGA
>JACPQD010000040.1 GCA_016190665.1 Chloroflexota bacterium | reverse complement strand
GCCGTAGGGCAGGTGGCTTGTCCCCTGCCGCCGTCGTGGAGCGTTGCCAATCATTTTCATTGCAGGCCAGAATCCAGACGGGTACCTGCCCGGTGAAGGGGAGTAGTTGGCAGGACAGAAGCACCTATTTTCAGAGCAGGCCGGAATCCAGGCTCCCTGATCCTAACGAGCGCACCATTGTGAACAGGCAGCAGCACGTCAAACACTGCTCCCACTTATGCTTGACAGGATTGGGTACCGAGAATATCATGGGTTCAACGGAAGGGTGCCGAGCGGAGACTTGACAGGTGGTGACAGGTAACACGGACACCAGCACTAAGTTCGCTCTGGGAGACATCGTCTGGCACAAAGAGTGGGGCGCCGGGCTAGTCGTGGAAGTCTCGGAGGGCGCCGATCCCGGGATGGTGCTTGACTTCTCAGGGAAGCCTCGCCACAGAATGGGCCTGGAAATGGCTATTAGAGCCCTACGCAAACTCCCTGCAGAAGGCCTACAGGCAATCTTGCACAATGAGCCCTATAAGGCCGCACACTGGGTTCGAAACGCGCCGCTTAAACTTGTGGGAGCAACCCTTGCCGACATAGGCAGGCCAGCGAAGGCACCCGAACTTAGGAGCCTACTGGACCGCCCTGGTGTTTTGGGCGGTAAGTGGGAAAGCTGGTGGAAGCGCGTCCAGCCAGCCCTTAGGCAATCTGCCAGTTTCGCCGTGCATTCCGACGGAACTTATGAGCTTGCTTCGCCTGTGACCGATATTCCAGACGCCCCCTTGCCCCCGCCACCCAAAAAGGCTCGGTCCGCGAGCGCAAGCGGAAAGCAAGCAGAGGAACTGGTAGCCAAACTGGAGTCCGGAGAGCTAGGCTTCGAAAGCCTCAAGAGCGCAAACGTCCTGCGCCCTGTGGCGAGGGAAGTCGCACGGAGAGTTGCGCTGTCCGGCGATCATCGGTCCCTTATCACCAAAGCGATGGCCGGTCCGGCACTAACAGTTCGAATTTTCCTTGAAGAACTCAGCGATCTCCGCGAGCCGCGTCATGTGGTTGAAGCTTTGGTTGAGCTTGCCGGCCGTCTCGAGCGCCTGGCGACGTGTGAAACGAGCTTCGAAGCCCAAGAACCTGCAGACCATCTCGCGGCGCACGTCCGCCTCGCGGCGCACGTCCGCCTCGCGGCGGACGTGGAAAGATGGCTGGCTCCGCGTCGTGAGTTCGAGGGAAAACCGCCGGAAGCCCCTCGCATTGCCAAGGCTCTTCTGTTCCTCGGCTTGGCAATATGGCGGAAGGGCTTGTCCGGATGGCGGATGGAATCTCTTGATTCTCTTGCGAGCGCGGCGGCACTGCTATGTGTAAGGGACCCGCATATTCTCCATGAGGTTGGACAGGTCTTGGTGCGGCACCAAGGCGACATTCGCGCGAGGCTTGCCTTAATGGATGCGCTGCTCGCGAAGTTGCCTGCCGACGTCAGAGATAAGGCATCAGACTTGATCTTAGACGATTCGCTAGCAGTTTCACCGGACTTTGCTGAAGTCTTTTTTGCTCGATACGAGAAAGACGAATTGCGGCTCTCTTGGATATCGAAAGCTCTATCGCGGGCTCTGTCATCATGCAGCGGCGACGTGATTGCCGCGCTGGCGCGGCTTCTGTGCCACGCACAGCCTGGACCCCGAGCGGATCAGTCGACAACTCGTCTCGAGTTGGCGATGGCGATGGCCGCAGTGAATCGGCGGGCGTTGTCGGACTTGCAGGCGACGATACTGGAAGGCATAGGCGACTCTCTAGGGCAGCCTGGCACGGGGCGAAACGAGGATGACACTGCAGCGAAGCACAAGACCCTTCTTGGCTTGATCGTCGAAGCGTGTGGACGCAGATTGGGAGAGGAAAGCGACCGCTTCGGACGCCTGAACGAAACTTCGAGATCCCAGATCGAGAGGTTGAGTGCAGACTTGGAGACGACCAAGGCGGAGTTGTCGGGGACGCAACATTTGGTTGAGCAGCTCAGGGCAGGCTACCGATTGCCGGAGCGATGGGCTTCGTTTCAGGGCAAAAGGGAAGTCTTGGGGGTTGTGGTTGACTTGTACCAAGAATCGTTTCTAGCAAGGGCCGCCGCCCATGTGGATAGCCGGTCCGTAAGCTGGATCTTGCTCGGACTCGAGGGCCTGCTTCAAAAGCACGGTGTTTCAGCCTACGGCCAGGTTACGAGCCTAGAAAGCTACGACCCAGCACGGCACGAGTACATCCCTGGGGCCGAGGGACGTGGTAGCGAAGTCAGGGTAACGTGCCCCGGTTTTGAATGGCAGGACCCCGAGGGGAACAGAATAGTGCTGGCTAAGGCAAAGGTGGTCCAAGCGTAGGAGGCTGCGATGGGTTACACTTTGGGCATCGACTTTGGAACATCGACCACCAAGATCGCCCTTCGCAGAGGCGGGGAAATACCGCATCCGCTGCCTATAGGGGCGACGGGCGACTACTTCATGCCATCCGTGGTCGCTTACCAGAGGACAAAGAACGACCTCCCGGAACTTATAGCAGTCGGCGAAGACGCTTTAGGCATTGCCGAGACCGACACTGTGCAGGTTGTCCAGGAGGTGAAGCGCTGCCTGGGAGGCGCCGGGTATTCCGCGAAAGTGGGGACAGACCGGTACCGTTGGTGGAATCACCGTGAGGGATGCGTGGAACTTTGGTCACGGAAATTCAGCCCGGAAGACGTCGTTATGAGCATCTTGAACCAAGCTCTGGAAAGAGCGGTCCGACGCGCCCAAGAGCTTGGGTTTGGGACGGACGTGGATAGATTCACCATACGCGGCGTGCCTGTACGGCTGGGTTGCTCCGTAACGTCAGACTTGGAAGCGAGAAAGGTGTTGGTGGAAGTTGCCCGACGACTCGGCTTTCCGGACTTCAAAGCAAAGGATCTTTGGGAGGAACCAGTACTGGCTTCTCTGTCCTATGTCCACCTTGAACAGCTCGCCCCAGGAGAGACGATCCTGATCTACGATTTGGGGGGAGGGACTTTCGATACGGCAGTGATCAAGATCGATGGAGAAGGTCCCAGCGCTGAGCCGCGCCTTACGGTTTTCGCGGCTGACGGCGAGCAATTCTGCGGCGGGGCAGATATCGACGAAGCTTTCTTTAGGCACTTGGCCCGCAGGCTGGCCGCGGAGCATTTCGGGCTCAGCAGTGAGGAGGCGCCGGAAAGCCACAAGCTGATGCTGCCCGACGAGAAACAGCTTCTGCGGAACCGGGCTCGAGAGGCCAAAGAGAGGTTGTCAGCCCATGAAGAGACCCCGATCCCATTGCCGCCCGGGTTCCTGGGCGAGTCTGAGATTACGCTACGCATTACACGAGCCGAACTCGATCGGGTAGCGAAGGGGACTGGGCTGCTCGACAAGACCCTCAGGTGCGTCTTGCGCTGTTGGCGCAGGGCAAGGATGTTGATTAGGGATGAAACCGAGGAGGCGGGCGGCTTCTATTTGAATTGTGACCAATCAGGATACGTTAGCGGATCTGTCCTGCGGGTCGGCGATGAGGACATCAGACGACACTCCCCCAAAATATTGATCGTGGGGGGGGCGACCAAGATGCCCCTTATTCGCCAGCGGTTAGGCGAGCTTTGGGACGAGGAGAATGTGATAACGGAAGATGTTATCAAACCAGTGGAGGCGGCCTCCATCGGAGCCGCGTGGCACCACGAGAGGAAAAGCGCCATCGTTGACAGGCTGCCTTTTTCTGTTGTACTTCGCAGGCACGGCTGTGAGCCCATAGAGCTGTATCAGGCATTCCGGCCGACCGTGCAATATCGAACCTCTGACTTTTCCATAAAGCCGTTTACCGAATCGGTCCCCGCAAGTTGCGAAGAGGCCGCAATTGTGCTGAAGAATGCCGATGGCGGCGAATTCCAGGAATCTCTTCTTAAAAGAATCCCTGTCAATTGTACGCTGCAAATTGATGCGTTCGGGCGTTGCGTCCTCATGGAGGGTCAGCACGAGCTGCAGGAGATCCACAACCCTTATCAACACGATGCGCAGAAAGAACTCTGGGGGCGCCAAGAGGAGAAGAAGCGCCGTCAGGAGGAAGAGGAGAAAAAGCGGTTGGCTGACGTCCTCAAGCATGTGGACCACCACGACGTGGGCTAGATCCCGCAACGAGGGAAGTAGATGAATCGCTCTCCGGTTGAGGTCACCCACATCTCTAACAACGGTGTCTGGCTCCTAACGGGCGACAAAGAGCTTTTCATGGCCTACGTCGATTTTCCCTGGTTCAAGGACGCTCCGGTTGGAAAGATCCTTAACGTCGTCGAACCTCGTCCCGGCCATTTCTATTGGCCGGATTTGGACGTCGATCTGACCACGGAGATCATTGAGCATCCGGAAAGGTTTCCTTTGAAAGCGAAGTAGCCGTGGCCGCTTTGCATCGGAATCGACGAATCGAAGAAGAGGCTCGGAAAGCGAGCTATTGCGTCTGGCGGAGGAGGGACAACAATGAGGAAAGGGCAGATGGTTGGGACGAGGTTGCCTGAGTCGCTCATAGCCGATCTGGAGAAGATAGAGAAGGTGGAGCAAACGGACAGGTCAACCGTATTGCGTAAGCTGCTCTCTCGCGCTCTGAGGGAGTGGAAGCTCGAACATTACTCCCAGGAGTATGGGCAGGGCAGGATGACTCTGGCAAGAGCTGCTGAAGAAGCCGACGTGTCGCTATGGGAGATGATGGACTACGTGAGACAGAAGAAGATACCGGCTCAGTATGGCCTCGAGGACCTGGAGCACGACTTGAAGGTCATTTACCAGAGGGCGGCAGATGCAGGGCCGGATAGTCACGCGAAGGCGCGAAGACGCGAAGACGCGAAAGCGGTAGCGACTGAGAAGGCCTCTACGGAATTGCGGAGATAAAAGGAGGCGCTTCACCCAAAGCAAAGATTGGTGCTGGTGGGTGCAGTCCCGATGCTCGGCTTTCTCGGAGTCCTGATACGTCGGGGAGATCGGGACTGCACCCACCCTACGGCCTTCCCCTGCGCACCGCCTTTCTCGCGAACGTCGCCTGGAGGCGCTTTCCGGGTGCCCTCAGGCGGCCAATTCAGCGGAACAGGTCTTCGATACCTCTGTAAGTCCTTTCCCTCCGGCGGCGGATTGTACCGATCTCTATTCGCTTCTCCCTATCGTCGATGAGGTAGATTATGCGTAGGTCGCCGGCCCTCACCCGGTAGATGGCATCCAGCACTTTCTCGCAGTCTGGCGGCCTGGCATCCTCTGCGAGGGCCCTGAGCCGGACTATCACGCGGCCGTAGTCTGGCTCCTGCAAGCTTTGCAGCTCTCGTTGCACCCGCCTGGTGGGCAGCCTAACCTCGTACACGGGCCGCCCGCTGGCGCTCGAATTCCTCCAGGGTCATCGATTCCTCTTCCGGGGCCTCCAGGGCTTCCTTCATGGCAAGGATGTCCTCCAGGTCCTCCAGCTTCTGGAGCAAAGCTTCGTATTCGTCGTAGCGGGCGACCACCGCCTTCGGCTTTCCGTGCTGGGTCACGTATAGGGGCACTCCCCTTTTTTCGAGCTCCGCCATGAGAGCGCCCAGTTTGGTCTTGAGTTCGCTGACGGTCACAATGCGAGTGGGCATCTGCCAAACCTCCTTTGGTCTTGCGGCAGGGAGTAACGGTAACTGCCTTGCCTGTGTATGTATGGATATTGTACGAAATTCCGTGCGAAACTTCAACCTTTAGGGCCATTGACCTAACCACGCGTGCTCGAATCGCCAGCTCCCCGTCTTCCGGCCGGGGGAGTGGCATCCAGCCTTAAAGGAGCGACATCGTGTCCACGTCCACGGTCCAGCCCAGGGGAATGCGGACATTAGAAAGGAACTGGTTGGGATTGTCGGCGCGGACGACGACTTGCCACCGGAACTTGCCCCTGAGCCTTTCAAAATAGGTGGGCGCCGCGCCAATGATGTCGACGTCAGCCATGCCTGAGGAGTCGCGCTCCTCTTTAAGGAGACGATACATATTCTCAGCCTCGCGCCGACAATAGTTGGCATTAGTGTGGGCAAAGATGAGGCGCGCCAGGCGCCTGAACGGAGGGTCGCCGTGCTCCTGGCGGAAATGGATCTCGCGCTCGTAAAAAGCGACATAGTCGTGCCGGGACGCGGTGGCTATGGCGTAGTGCTCCGGAGTATAGGTCTGCACGATGACCTTCCCGCCACGCTCGCTGCGGCCGGCTCTGCCCGCTACCTGGGTCAACAACTGGAAAGTGCGCTCGGCGGAGCGAAAATCTGGGAGGTGGAGATTCACATCGGCGCTGACGACGCCAACTACGGTCACCAATGGCAGATCCAATCCCTTAGCGATCATCTGAGTGCCGATGAGGATGTCGGACTGATGAGAGGAGAACTTGCGCAGGATGTCTTCGTGGGAGCGGCGCCTCTTGGTGACGTCGCTGTCCCAACGCAGCAGGCGCGCCTCCGGGAAAGCCTTGGCCGCCTCCTCTTCCACTTTCTGGGTGCCGATGCCCAGAAACTTGATGCGGTGACTCCAACAGTTGGGACAGGTGTCAGGCACAACGGCGCGGTAGTTGCACAGGTGGCAAATCAGCCCAGCTTCCTGGGTGTGGTAAGTGAGCGAAATATTGCAGCGACGGCAACGCATTACATGCCCGCAATGGCGGCATTGAACGACCGGGGCGGTGCCCCGCCGGTTCAAGAAGAGGATGATCTGCTCCTCCACGGCCAGCGCCCTTCTGATGGCGCTATCCAGAGAGCGGCTGAAAATGCTGCGGTTCCCCGCCCTCAGCTCCTGACGCAAATCGACGACCTCGATATCCGGAAGGCGCTGCCTCCGGAAAGCTGACCGCTTTTGGCCGGCGGAGTAGACTCGCTCCGGTATGCGAAGAAGCCGATATTCTTCTTGATGGGCGCGGTAGTAGCTCTCCACGTCAGGCGTGGCGCTTCCCAGCAGCACCACGGCGTCGACGAGCTCGGCCAGCTTCAGCGCCACCTCACGAGCGTGGTAATGGGGAGAGTGGTCCTGTTGCTTGTAGGTCCACTCGTGCTCTTCGTCGATGACGATGAGACCCAGGTTTGGCTGCGGAGCGAAGATGGCGCTCCGGGAGCCGATCACCACATCGAAATCGCCCTGGCGGATACGCTGCCATTCATCGAACTGCTCCCCAGGGCTGAGTCTGCTGTGCAGCACAGCCACCTTTCCCGGGAAGCGCGAAGCAAATCTCTCGATGGTCTGTGGGGTCAGGGCGATCTCCGGGACCAGCACGATCCCCCTTCTGCCAAGGGACACGGTGTCGGCCAGCGCCCGCAAATAGAGCTCGGTCTTGCCGCTACCCGTTATGCCGTGGAGCAAGAAGGTGCTGGCGCCTCGCTTCCCCTCGCTTGCTGCGGCTATCAGCGCGGGGCGGATCTCGTGCCAGGCAGCCGCCTGGTACGGAGTCAACTCCAGCGCGGTGGTGGTATCGAAGGTCCGGTGGGCTATCGGATCTCTCAAGATGGCCTTCTCATGCACGGCCACCAGGCCCGCCTTGCTCAAGGCGTCGATGACCGTGGATGAGCAGCCGAGTCTCTCCAGCAGAGAGGGTTGAAGCACCGGGGCCCCCTCTGAAGCAAGGTATTCCAACACTTCCGCCTGCCGTGGCGCCCTCCTCGCCCTCAGCCGGGAGGCTTCCTCCCTGGCCCGCGCGGAGGCCACGGAGAGATGTATCTCTTGAACAATCCTGGGCCCGATCCGGGGCCTTTCCAGCTCAAAGGATCTGGTTATGAGGCGTCTCCGGACGAGCTGTCCGATGACCAGTGCGGCCCCCTTTTTCCCCAGAAGCTTTTCAGCGTCCGTCACTGTGACTGTCTCGTGCTTCTGGAGGCGATTCAGCAATGTTCTCTGGGCAGGGGTGACCGCCGGAAGCTCGGAGGCGCCCAGGTGAAGGAAGGTGATGGTCCGGCGCTCGAATCCAGGAGGCAACATCAGGCTGGCAGCGCTGAAGAGGGGAGCAAGATAATAGTCCCCCATCCAACGCGCGAGCTGAAGCTGGATGGGGGACAGGACAGGCTCTGCGGCGAGTAGCCCGGCGATCTCGCGGGTCTCGGTGACCGCGGGAAAGGGGGTCAGCTCGAAGACGATGCCCTGGAGCCGGCGGGGCCCGAAGGGCACCCAAACCGCCTGGCCTGCGGTCACCGAGACGCCATCGGGCACGGAGTAGCTGAAAGTCCTGGACTGTGTCGCGGGCACATTGACGGCTACCTCGGCGTACAGCACGCTGGCATCCCCTCCGGTGTGGGAATGGTGGAAGAAGACGCTACCTTGGGGCTCAGGCCTGCTCTTCCTGGGCCGTCTTGCTGTGCTCTCTTATCTTGGCCGCCTTCCCGGTAAGCTCACGGAGATAGTAAAGCTTGGCCCGGCGGACCTTGCCCTTGCGCAGGACCTCCACCCCTACCAGCCGAGGCGAGTAGAGAGGAAAGGTGCGCTCGACGCCCACGCCGTGGGTGACGCGCCGGACAGTGAAGTTCGATCCCGCGCCCTTCTTGCGCACCCGGATGACAACACCCTGGAATACCTGCGTGCGCTCTCTGTCACCCTCCACGACCTTGGCGCTGACCTTAACCGAGTCCCCCGGGCAAAGCTCGGGTACCTCCGGGTTCGGCTTGAGCTCGATTATCGAATTGATGTCCATTTCCAGATTTCACCCCTTTCCTATTTCAGGCCGCCCCGATTTCATGGGACACGCCTCCGATTTCACCGGGGCGGCATCTGCCAGCGCCGCCGACCGCCTCTCTTCTTCGAGCAGCAGCTTTTCTGTGGTCGTTAGCGCTACGCCCACAAGCAGCTCAGGGCGCCGTTTGAACGTGCGCCGGATCGACTCCTCTCTTCGCCACCGGGCTATCTCGGCGTGGTCTCCCGAAAGGAGGACCTGCGGCGCCTTCCATCCCCGGTACTCCGCCGGCCTCGTATACTCCGGGTACTTCAGGAGGCCCCGGGCATGAGAGTCCTCGGCCCACTGTCCCTCCTCCAGGACGCCCGGAATCAGCCTCACCACGGCATCAGCCACCACCATCGCGGGCAGTTCGCCGCCGGTAAGGACATAATCGCCGATGCTTATCTCGTGGGTCGCCAGGTGTTCCCGGATCCTCTCATCGAAGCCCTCGTAATGGCCGCAAAGGAGGACTAGATACTTGCATTTCGCCAGGTCCGCGGCCATCCGCTGATTGAAGACCTGGCCCTGAGGCGTGAGCAGGATGACCGGGATGCCGTCGACGTGCTCAACGCCCTCCTCACGGCGCAATTGCTGACGGACCGCCTCCACAGCGTCGAAGACCGGTTCCGGCTTCATAAGCATCCCCCCGCCGCCTCCGAAGGGATAGTCGTCGACTACATGGTGTTTGTCCCTGGCGTAGTCACGAATATTGTGCAGGACTATCTTGACCAGGCCCTCATCGATGCCCCGCCTCACTATGCTCTCGGCGAAGGGGCCGGCGAACATGCCGGGAAAGAGGGTGAGGATATCTATCCGCATTCAACCGGTCTTCTCGCCGATGGGCTGGGGAAGGCGATGGTCTGAAGTCTGGCCTTTGAGGATCGCGATCGCGTGAGGCAAAGCGGGCAGGATAGCCTCCAGGCACTCACGCACCGCTTTGGGGCTGCCCGGGAGGTTCACGATAAGAGTGCTCCCCCTTATGCCCGCCACGGCGCGACTCAGCATGGCATAGGGCGTTTTCTTCAGGGTTTCGGCGCGCATTGCCTCAGCCAGGCCCGGGACCAGCTTTTCCACCACTTCAAGAGTGGCTTCCGGCGTCACGTCTCGCGCCGCGAGACCCGTGCCGCCGGTGGTGACGATCAGGTCGATCTTTTCATCCGCCCAGTCGATGAGCTTGCGGGCGATCACGTCCTTCTCGTCCGGCACAATCTCGTACTTTATGACTGCGCTGTCCAGATGCGAGAGCACTTCACGGATTTCGGCGCTGCTCGTGTCGACGCGCTGGCCGCGGTAGCCCATATCGCTTATGGTGAGGATACCCACAGTGAACAAGGTTTGCCCTCGGCCTGGTTTTCGGGACTTCGGTTATCATAGCACATCTCAGCCTGGTTGCGCAAAAAACACGCCCCCTCTCTGGTGACAATGTGGCCTTCTCACGATATAATACCGTAGACAGCCCCACCGCCAGGGGATATAATATCAACCGCGAAATCCTCCCCGTTTTGAGTGCAGTGCGTGATACATTGAGGGCTTGATAGGTCAAAGGCAAAGGAGGCAAACGGTATGGGCAAGTTCGCCGACGCCCTTCGGGCGGGCAGGTTTGCAGTGACCTCGGAAGTCGGCCCCCCGAAGGGGGTCGACATCAAGGCGATGTTGGAGGATGTGGAGCTGCTGCGCGGGAAGGTGGATGCCATCAACGTCACTGACCAGCAGAGCTCAGTGATGAGAGTGGGTTCCCTGGCGGTCTGCCGCCTGCTCCAGGAAAGGGGAATCGAACCGATCCTCCAGATAACTTGCCGCGACCGCAACCGCATCGCTCTCCAGTCCGACCTCCTCAGCGCCTCCGTCCTGGGCATCGAAAACGTCCTTTGCCTCACCGGCGATTACGTCACCCTGGGCGACCACCCCAATGCCAAGCCGGTCTTCGATCTCGACTCCGTCACACTCCTCCAGGCGGCCACCAGGCTCCAGTCCGGGAAAGACATGGCAGGCAAGGACCTGCAGGGCGCTCCGGAGTTCTTCCTGGGCGCCGTGGTCACGCCGGGCGCCAACCCCATCGAGCCCCAGATAATCAAGATGGAGAAGAAGGTCAAGGCGGGGGCCCAGTTCTTTCAAACCCAGGCGGTCTACGACCCGGCGGAGTTCGAAAAGTTCATTAAGCGAATCGAACATCTTCGTGTGCCGGTGTTGATGGGAATCGTCCTGCTGAAGTCCGCCGGTATGGCCCGCTTCATGAACAAGAACGTCGCCGGCGTCCACGTGCCTGACGACCTCATCGCTGAGATGGACGTCGCCGCCGAGGACCGCCCCAGGAAGAGTATAGAGATAGCCGCGCGGCTGATAAACCAGATGAAGGGGCTCTGCCAGGGCGTCCACATCATGGCCATTGGCTGGGAGAAGAGGGTGCCGGCCGTACTGGAAGCGGCGGGGTTGCTGACCAGGGTCTGAGTTTCGAAGCAGACCGACTCGGTCTCCGAAGGAGCGAAAAAGCTAAGACCGCCTGTCTTCGCTCGTCAGGCCGCTGCCTTGTCCAGGCGGCGAGGGTGATGCCTCTTGGTCTGGTCCTTGGGGCCCTTGACCTCGGCGAACTGGTCAAGCTGCCCCAGCTTCTCCTGTCTCTTGTAGATCGATATCCAGGTGCATTCCCGGGTAGGGTCCACTTCGCACATGCCATCCTTGTACCCACCGCACGGTCCGTTCATCAGCTCTTTGGGGCAGGTGGCCACGGGGCAGATGCCGCCGGTTTTCGCCAGGATGCACTCGCCGCACAGGACGCAGCGCTCGTCCGCCTTGGATAGACGCTGGATGCGGGCCAGGTAGAGGGCGTTCAAGCCCGGGTAGACCGGCTTGTCCTCGTGGAGCAGGGCGACGGTTTGCACGCCGGCGCCACAGCTCATGACCAGGATACAGTCGGCTGGGGCGACCTCGGCGGCGTGGGCGCGGAGGTCCCGCTTCTCCTTGCGCTCATCGCAACACTCCTCGACCACCATCCAGCCGGTGATCGTCTTGCCGACGCCCTGGAGCTTCTCGGCGATCTCCTTGACCTCGGTCTCGCCTCCGGTGTGCCAGGCCGTCGCACAGGAGCCGCAGCCTATGATGAAGACACTCTTGCACCCTTGCAGACTCTCGACAACTTCCTCGAATGGCTTCTGCTCGGTGATGATCATGCCTGGCCTCCTTCGGATTCCGAATCCACGCCAATTCTAGCACCAGTGAGGGTGAAAAGCAACGGATGCCACGGCCCTTTGGAAGCCCAGCGCGAGGTGATGGAGGGCGTCAACGAATTCTAGGACGGATAAACGGATGATAAAAGTGTCGCATATCCGTTTACCCGGTGCCTATCCGTCGACACCAGCGTGAAAAAGAGACTTCGCTTAATCCGGATATCCCACGAAATACACGAACTACACGAACCGCCTTTTGATTTAGCGTATTTCGTGTAGTTCGTGGTTAATATTGTCCGTGCTCGCGGCCCGCTCGACACAACCCCCAAATACCCGGGGCACGACGAAACCGGCCCAGAGACCCATGATGGCGTAGGC
Organism: Chloroflexota bacterium; assembly: GCA_016190665.1. Taxonomy (GTDB): domain Bacteria; phylum Chloroflexota; class Dehalococcoidia; order JACPQD01; family JACPQD01; genus JACPQD01. The sequence continues at coordinate 34,339 of JACPQD010000040.1, read as the reverse complement.
AGAGAGACGAAAAAGAGCCGCGTCAGGCAGCGCCGCCCTGGTTGCGACAACGATCAGGGCCAGGCCCGCAAGCCCAATCACGGCCTTGACCAGCAGTCTCTTCCTGGAACTGCCGGCGGCATAAGCGCCGCCAAACCTGGGAAGCAGAATGAGGTAGCCGCCATTGAGGCCGACAAGAAAGCCCATGGCGCGGGTCACGATATCCTTCGGAAAGACAGCGAAGACGGCCAGAGGTATGAACAGCGCTGCAGCTTTGTAGATTGCGTGCTCACTGGCAATCCAGTCGTCGGCCCACCGCGTCAGCGCCCAATTGCCCAGCGCAACAATCATCGCGCCGATGATAAATCCGCCGATCACGTCCGCAGGCCAATGTACCCCAAGGTAGAGTCTGGAAAGCCCGACCAGCGAGATGAACAACGCCGCAGGTATCAACCAGATGGTTGACCGACCGAGGCGCAAACTGATGAAACCCCACAAGACCGTGGTGTGCTGGGCGTGGCCGCTGGGGAAGGCGTATCCTCCTGCTGGCATCACCACGCGCACCAGAGAAGGGTCCGGGCGAGGCGCCGCCACCAGGTCCTTGATCAATTCATTGCTGACCAGTGACATGCCGCCAAGGATGAAGAGCAGCCACCCCACCCGGCTGTTCACGCACCAGAAGACCAGCAAGGCGACGATCAACAGAAACTGTTGGGAACCCAACTGGGTGATCGCGCTCCAGAAGGAATCCAAAAACGGATTGCGGAATGATTGGAGCCACAGGATAATTTCCACAGATGTTCCCTTCGCCTACCCTCCTTCGCAATACTAGACCTCGGTGCCCGTTTTCGTCAACATTGCCACGACAGTGGCGTCTAGGCGTAGGGTGGGTTGAGTCGCGATCTCACCGCGACGTAACCCACCATCACCTGGCTGGTGGGTGCGCTTCGCTTCACCCAACCTGGCGGCAGGGGACAAGCTACTGCCCTACGATTTCACCCACCCTACAGGCTTAGGATTCATCATTTAACCCCAGGGGCAGGGGCCAGGACATATGGAACCGATACACTCTTGTCACTTTTCAAGCTTGAACACGTCACTTCTGAAGTTTAGCTGACACATACTTTTGTTTGTCCTCTTGATTCTCCCCCAACAATCCGTTATACTCTGCTTGTCCCAAACGAGAAGGTGAACATGATGGCCAGAGATCTCAAGCGAATTGACAGCGGCAACGTTCTGGAGCTGTTGCGCCTCGTCGAGGAAGTGCGCGAGAGCGACGAGCCCCGGGTGCTTGGACGAGATAGCGAGGACCTGGCGATCTTGACGCCAGTGAAGCCGCCCGAGCGAAGAGCAGAGAGGCTTAGCGCCGACGAGGTCGCCCGATCGAAGGAGGGGATTCTCAGAGCCGTTGGTGGGTGGAAGAATATCGTCGATGCGGAGGCGTTCAGAGATTACATCCGTGAACGGCGTCGCACCTCAAGCCGACCGCCCGTTCATCTATGAGTAGATATCTGATTGATACCGACTGGGCTGTCGATGTCCTCAGCGGTCAGGAAGCGGCCGCCAAAGCCCTTCTGAAGCTTGCGCCGTCGGGCTTGGCTATGAGCCTCATATCCTATGGTGAGCTCTACGAAGGAGCCCACTTCTCGCGTGAACCGCAAGGCGCCGTCCAGGTGCTGCGCACCTTCCTGGAAGGCAAGCAACTCTTGCCGCTTACGATTGCCGTCATGGAGCGGTTTGCGCTGGTTCGTGGCTCCCTTCCCAAGAAGCGGCGTCAGCAGATCGGCGATATGGACCTTCTCATCGCTGCCACCGCTCTTCACCACGATCCAAACTTCTTACCCGCAACGTCAAGCATTTTCAGTATATCCCCGGTCTCGCGCTTTACCAACCTCCCGAACAGCCGGGCCGCAGGCTTGGGCGGAACAAGGAATGAGATTGGTGCACGCCGTCGGCATTGACATAATAGAAATCGCACGCATAGAGGAGGCTATTGCCCGCTGGGGCGGCCGTTTCCTCGGGCGGGTCTACACGGAAGCCGAACTGGCCTATTGCCGGGGACGGATATCCGAGCTGGCCGCTCGCTTCGCGGGCAAAGAGGCGATCATGAAGGCGCTGGGCACGGGCAATCGGGGCGTCGCCTGGCGCGAGATTGAGATTCTGCCCGTCCGCGGCGGCCGGCCTACGGTCACACTTTATCGCCGCGCCCGGGAGCGGGCGGAGAAGCTGGGGCTGTCCGGCCTGGCGATAAGCCTCTCCCATTCAAAATCGCTCGCCGTCGCCTCGGCAATAGGAGAGGCCTCTTGAAGGGCGGGTGCCCAACCGTGTCCATCGGTGGCTATCCGTGGTTCCGATTCCGTCGCCTCAGCTGTTGGAGGCCGTCTTGAAAATAGTCTCCGCCGACCAGATGCGAGATATCGAGCGCCGCGCGGGCGAGATGGGCTTGTCGTGGCAGACCCTGATGGAGAACGCTGGCCTGACCATCGCCCGCGAGGTGAAGAGGCTGAGGGGCAGCGTCCTGGGCAGCCGCATCCTGATTCTGGTTGGACCGGGCAACAATGGCGGCGATGGGCTGGTGGCGGCTCGCCACCTGCACGACTGGGGGGCTGAGGTCAGCCTGTATCTCAGCCATGCTCGCAAGCCGGACGACGACAACTATCGCCGGGACCTCGAAAGAGGCATCCTTGCGCTCGTGGCGGAACAAGACAAGGGGACGTCCAGTTTGGACGGCCTCCTGTCTTCCGCCGACGTGGTGATCGACTCCCTCCTCGGCACCGGCAGGTCTCGCGCCATCGGCGGGGCCTTGAAGGATGTCCTGGATAGCGTTGTGAGAGCCAAAGAGGGGCGGCCCAGCTTGATGTTGATGGCCGTCGATCTGCCTTCCGGCCTAGATGCCGACAGCGGCGCCGTCGATCCGGCGACACCGAGGGCCGATGCTACCATAACACTGGGCTACCCGAAGTTGGGCATCTTCTCCTTCCCTGGGGCGGCGAAAACCGGTCGGCTGATCGTGGCGGATATCGGTATACCGCCGGAGTTGGCGAACGACGTCTCAGTTGAGCTGGTCACAAGCGATATAGCAAGGAGAGCCTTGCCGGCCAGGCCGTTAGATGCCAACAAGGGCGCCTTCGGCAAGGTAATGGTGGTGGCCGGGTCCAATAGCTATATTGGCGCTGCCTACCTCGCTTGCGCCGCCGCCTTGCGCTCCGGCGTGGGGCTGGCGACCCTGGCGGTGGCCCGGAGCTTGCCGCCTGTACTGGCCGCGAAGCTTACGGAGGCGACGTACCTGCCGCTGCCGGAATCGACGCCGGGCGTTCCGGGCGTGGAAGCCGCAGCTACGCTCACGCAGTCGCTCGCTGGCTACCAGGCTATGCTCGTTGGGTGCGGCCTGGGACAACATCCTGCCACGGCGAAGTTCTTGGAGGCCGTTTTTGAATTCGTACCTGTGCCTCCCCTGGTGCTGGACGCCGATGGTTTGAACATAGCGTCCCACTGGCCAGGATGGTGGGACAGGCTTCCCTCGGGGACGATCTTGACCCCCCATCCCGGTGAGATGTCCCGGCTGACGGGCGTCTCCGTGGCGGAGATTCAAGTAAGTCGTATGGAATGTGCCAGGGATGCGGCGGGCAAGTGGGGGAAAACGGTGGTATTGAAAGGCGCCCATACCATCGTCGCCGGTCCGGACGGTCAAGTGAGGATCAGTCCTTTTGCCAACGCCGGGCTGGCCTCCGCAGGGACGGGCGATGTGCTCAGCGGGGTCATCGCCGGGCTGCTGGCCCAGGGGCTCAGTCCCCTCGATGCCGCTACGTGCGGCGTCTATTTGCACGGGCAAGCTGGCGAAGTCGTTCGGGCGGAGTTGGGGGACGCCGGCATGATGGCCGGGGACTTGCTGGCTGCCCTTCCCGGGGTCAGAAAAGGACTGCAAGCTGGCGGCAGATGACATGCCTGCGACAACCCGGTTAAGACTCCATGAGAGGAGGTGGCGAGTTTGCCGTATCTGGATGCCTGGCTCTGGCTCATATTCGTGGTGGTCGGCCTCCTGCTCGCCTTATCGGAGCTTATCATCGGCGTGCAGACTGGCTTTGACCTGGTGGTAATCGGCTCCGCCTTCATCCTGGGCGGGCTGGCGACCTGGCCTCTCCATTCCTGGCCGTTGACAGTCATAGTCACGAGCGTGATCTGCGTGGCCTATGTGGCCCTGGGCAGGAAATACGTCCACAGATGGACCCAGGTGAGCAGAGCGAGAACGAACGTCGACACTATCATTGGCAGAAACGGCATTGTGCTGCAAAGCATGGCGCGGAACAAGGATGGGCTGGTCCGGGTAGGCAACGAAGAGTGGAGAGCGAGGTCGGAAGAGGAAATCAACGAAGGTGACGAAGTAATCGTCTCCGGCCTGACAGGGGTCACACTAATCGTCAGTAAGTCTAAAGGAGGCAGCTAAGATGGAGGCCACTATCGCGACGGTCGTTGTCATTCTGATACTGGCGTTAATCGTGCTCGGCAAGTCGGTGATTCTCATCGAGCAGAGCCAGAAGGGTGTCGTGGAGAGGTTTGGCAAGTATAAGGAAACCCTGGAGCCCGGCCTCAATTTCCTTATCCCTTTCATAGACTCCGTGGTCGCTAAGATAGATATGCGGGAAACGGTCCTTGATATAGAGCCTCAGCCGGTCATCACCAAGGACAACGTCACGGTGACCGTGGATGCCGTCATCTACTACTACGTCACGGAGCCCAGAGCCGTCAGGTACGAGGTCGCGAACTTCGGCGTCGCCGTCAGCAAGCTGGCCCAGACGAATCTCCGCAACCTCGTCGGCGATATGAGTCTGGACGAATCTCTGACCTCGAGGGAACGGATCAATGCCGCCCTGAGAACGACCCTGGATGAGGCCACCGACAAGTGGGGCGTGAGGGTGACGAGAGTCGAAGTGAAGGAGATAGAGCCGCCCGCAGACATTTCTGAGGCGATGAGCAAACAGATGAAAGCCGAACGAGAGAAGAGAGCCACTATCCTGACCGCCGAGGCATACCGTGAGAAGCAGATCCTTTCGGCAGAAGGGGACAAGCAGAATGCCATACTGGTGGCCGAGGGTGAGAGACAGAAGGCTATACTGATAGCGGAAGGCGATAAGCAGGCAGCGATGCTGAGGGCAGAAGGCCAGGCCAAGGCCATCGAGACCGTCTCTGCCGCGGCGGACAAGTTCTTTATTGGTAATGCTCAGACGCTCAAGCAGCTAGAGGTAACCCAGGCGTCCCTGGAAAAGAACACCAAGATCGTGCTACCTGACAAGGCGCGGCTTATCAACATAGTAGACATGTTGCGGGGACGGGAGGATTGAGAGTCCCATTCAGGCTCGGAGTTCTGCCGCAAGCAGTGAGAGCGCGTTTGACTGGACAGACGGGAGCTTCAGCGATTTCCCGTTTCGCTTCGTCTTTAGGTTTTCCCGCCAACATGATATACTTGGTTAGGCCGGTCTAGGAAGAACTCAACTGGCCTTCGGAAGGAGGAAGGGAATGAGAATCCTCTTAATCGAACCCCGGATCAGCCAGAAGATGGTAGGGTTTACCCACATGGTCCGGCCGGAGCCCCTGGCCCTCGAGATAATCGCCGCCACTGTGCCCGATCACGAGGTCAAGATCTTCGATATGCGCGTGGACTCCACTCCCCTCGCAGAGGTATTATCTTCCTTCCATCCCGACCTTGTCGGCACCACCGGCTACACCACCGATGTGCCTACCATGCAGATGCTGCTCAAGGAGGTGAAAGCGCTGGACCCAGCTATCATTACCGTCGTGGGAGGCTATCATGCCAGCCTTGTCCCGAAGGATTTCGATTTCGAAGCCGTGGACTACATCGTCGTCGGCGAGGGAGAGATAACCTTCCGGGAGTTGGTGGCAGCGCTTTCCGAAGGTAAAGATACAACGAGCATCGCAGGCCTCATCTATCGGGTAGATGGGCATCAGGTGGAGACGCGGGTCCGTCTGCCGCTGAAGAAGATGGACGATCATCCCCTACCCCTGCGCCATCTCACTGACCAGTATCGCTCACGCTACCATTTTCACTTCTGGGACAATCCCTATGTGGTGGAGACAACGCGGGGCTGCCCTTACCGCTGCACCTTCTGCGCCGTGTGGAAGTTCCACAATAAGAGGTGCCGCGAGCGAAGCCCGGAGCTGGTCATTGAGGACCTGAAGAACGTGGCCTCCAAGATCGTTTGTTTCGTGGATGATAATTTCCTCCAGAACCTGCCTCGGGCTGAGCGGCTCTGCGAGCTCGTGGAGCAGGCGGGCCTCCAGGCGCGATACTGGATCCAGGCTCGGGCCGACAGCATCGTGAGGCGGCCGGATGTGGTGGAGAGATGGGCGAAAGCGGGACTCCATGCCGCGCTGATCGGCTTCGAGAAGATAGATGAGAAGGGGCTGCAGAGCGTACACAAAAACAGCTCTACCAAGATCAACGAGGAGGCTATGGAGATACTGAACGCCAACGGCGTCGACATGTGGGGATCCTTCATTGTTGACCCCGAATGGACCAGCGCGGACTTCGATGCCCTCATCGGATACGTCAAGGCTAAGCGAATCGCCTTCCCGCTCTTTACCATTTTGACTCCACTGCCAGGCACGGCTTTCTTTCAGGAAAAACTGAACGAGTTGGTGACCTCCAACTACGAGGTGTTCGATTTCCTGCACACCGTTCTGCCCACAAAGCTTCCCATCGACGAGTTTTACGCGAATATGGCGCGGCTATACGCCAGTACCACAATGGGGTGGGCCGAGCTTAAGCAACGCATAAAGTCCGGGTACATCCCGCTTTCCGCCCTCGAAAGGGTGAGAGGGGTCCTCAAGGACGTGACCGATCCCGAGGCCTATTTGAGCAGCGTGGTGGCTCGATAGCCTTTCCTGGCTCGGCGGTTCGATCACGTTTTTCGCGGGGCGCCTCAGAATCCTGGGCCTCGCCTGCCCGGCCGGTTGAAGTTGCTCCCGCGCTCACCTCGACCTGGCGTCGGGACGGATTCTTTCCCTGACTTACAGCGATTCCTGGAGAGGAGACTGTATGCCCTTCGTACTGCCCAAATCGGTGGCCATCACCGAGCTGGTGGCTCGCGACGGTTTTCAACACGAGCAGCGCTTCATCCCCACCGAGGCGAAAATCTGGGTCATAAACGCCCTGACCGATGCTGGTTACCGCCACATCGAGGCCAGCTCCTTCGCCAACCCAAAGTACGTCCCTCAGTTCAAGGACTGTGAGACGGTCCTGAAAAGTATCAAACGAAAGCCTGGCGTTACCTATTCGACGGTGAACATGACAGTGAGGGCCGTGGAAAGGGCCTGCCAGGCCAGACAGGAAGGCTGGGGGCCGGACAAGATGGTCTGCATGATCTCCACCAGCGAGAGCCACAACCTGCGCAACGCCGGCGAGAAGCACGCCGACCACTGGCCCAAGCTGAAGGAATGGTTGAAGATGTCTCACGCCGCCGGGATCCGGTTCTGCGGCTGCGTGGGCACTGTCTTCGGCTGCCCCATCGAGGGCCCGGTGCCGGTCCAGCGGGCCGTCGAGTTCACCGACCGCTTTCTGGACATGGGCGCCGACGAGATAGAGTACGGGGATACCACCGGCGAGGGGACTCCCGACAGGGTGTTCGATTTCTACTCACGCATGGTGGAGAAGTACCCCGACCCTAACGTCCACATCGCCCACTTCCATGAGTCGCGCGGGTGGGCCCTGGCCAACTGTCTGGCAGCTCTCCAGGCGGGTGTGGCGCGCTTCGAATCGTCCATGGGTGGGATTGGGGGACAGCCCGCCGATATGATCGACGGCGTGCCCATCGCGGGCACGGGCGCCCTGTACACTCCCAGCGACATCACGGGCAATACCCGCAGCGAGGACCTGCTGGTGATGCTGGACGAGATGGGCATTGAGACGGGCATTGATGTGGACAAGGCCCTGGCGACAGGCAGGATGGTGGAGCGAATCGTCGGCCGGCGGCTGCGCTCCTATTGTACGGAGACCGGGCGCATCCCCAAAGCGCCGACGGGCCGCTAGGCAACCCGCGAGCCTGCCCTGAGCTTGCCGAAGGGGAAGGTGCGAATTGAACTACGAAACTATCATCGTCGAGCGCAACGGCCGGGTCGGCGTGCTCACCTTGAACCGGCCGGAGGTGCGCAACGCCCTTAACGTGCAAATGATGCAGGAGATCCTTTCCGGCCTTTCTGAATTTGAGAAGGACAGCCAGGTGCGCGTGGTGGTAATGAAGGGGGCAGGCCCCCAAGCCTTTTGCGCTGGAAGGGACCTGGGTGACCTCAGGGGCAGGACGGTCATGGAGTACCGGCAGTTGTTTCGCGGCGTGGGCGACATCATGGAGCTCATCGCTGATATGAACAAGCCGGTCATCGCCGCCGTTCACGGCTTCGCTCTGGCGGGGGGCTGCGGCCTGGCGGCCTCCTGCGATATGGTTATCGCCTCGGACGACGCTGTCTTCGGCTGCCCGGAGTCGGGGATAGGCCTCTTTCCCATGATGATCATGGCGGCGCTGAAACGCTCTGTCGGCAGCCGACCCAGGTGCCTGGAGTTCCTGATGACGGGGGATCGCATAGACGCCCGGGAGGCGGAGCGGATGGGGCTGGTGAATAAGGTGGTCCCCCGGGAGAAGCTGGAAGAGGAGGCCATGTCTCTGGCGGAGAAAATCGCCAGCAAGAGCCCGGCGGCCATTCAGTTGGGGAAGAGGGCCTATTACACCATGGCCGACATGGAGTACAAAGAGGCCATCAGATATCTGGAGGAGATGATAGCCCTGACTGCGGCGACCGAGGACGCCAGCGAGGGCATTGCGTCCTTCTTCGAGAAGCGGAAGCCGGAATGGAAGGGCCGGTAGGGGCCGGGGGTCGGGGGCCAGGGGTCGGAGGCTGACCCGTCCAGTCCGTCCACACGGGTAGTTCGGCCCCCAACCCCAAACCCTCGCCCCCGGCGGCCGGCTGACCGCTGATAGCTGAAAGCTGATTGAGGAGCGCGCATGAAGCTCGATGAGCTGCACGACTTTGGCCTTACGGAGAACCAGAAGATGGTCCGGGCCATGGCCCGCGACTTCGCCGAGAAGGAGATCCTTCCCAAGGTTGAGGCGTACGAAAGGGAGGGGCGCTACCCCAGGGATATCCTGGAGAAGATGGCGTCCCTGGGCATGCTCGGTCCCACGGTCCCGGAGAAATACGGCGGAGCCGGGCTGGACTACGTGAGCTATGGCCTCATCTGCGAAGAGATTGCGCGCGCCTGCTGGATATGCGCTTCCGTCATCTCCGTGCAGAACTCCCTGGTCAACAGCGGGATAGTCAAATTCGGGACGGAAGAGCAGAAGCAGAAATACCTCGTTCCCCTGGCCAGGGGGGAGAAGCTGGCTTCCGCGTGTCTCACCGAGCCCGGCGGCGGCTCCGACCTGGCCAGCCTGGAGAGCACGATCACGCCGGACGGCGATGACTACATCCTGAACGGCTCCAAGGTTTTCATCTCTCACGCCCAGCACTCCAGCGTTTACTTTGTGCTGGCCAGCATCGATCGCACCAGGAAACACAAGGGCATCTGCGCCCTCCTGGTGGAGAACCCCTCGCCCGGCATCACGGCGACTCCCCTCAAGCTGCGTACCCTGAAGCGCGGCAACATCTGCGAGGTCCACTTCGATAACGTCCGCGTGCCGCGAAGCAATCTCCTGGGCGAGGAGGGTGGCGGCTTCCGGGTGGTGGGAAGCAACCTGGACATCGGCCGCTTCTCGGTGGCCGCTCGTTGCGTGGGGCAAGCCCAGGCGTGCGTCGACGCCTGCCTGAAGTACGCCAACGAACGTGTCCAGTTCGGGCAGACCATTGGCCATTTCCAGATGGTGCAGAGGATACTGGCCGATATGATCGTCTCTGTGGAAGCGGCGCGCCTCATGGTCTATCGCGTGGGTCAGTTGAAAGACGCTGGTCTGGGGAGGGCGTCCTTGGAGGCATCGATGGCCAAGCTGATGGCGAGCGATGTTTGCGTCAAGGCCTGCGTCGACGCCATTCAAGTCCATGGCGGGTACGGCTTCTCCGAGGACTTGCCCGTAGGCCGCTTCCTCATGGAGGCCAAGGTGTTGCAGATTGGTGAGGGCACCAATGAGCTGCAACGAGCCCTTATAGCCGAGTACGCCCTCGGCATACGCAGCTATTAGGGGTAGCGATCAGCTTTCAGCCGTCAGCAAGCTGACAGCTAAGGGAGAGGATGTCGCCCGAGTTCTCCATCCGCCAGACGGCGGACCGCAAGTATCTTCACTGGGAGGTTGCCTCGCGAGCCCCCCGGGAATTCTTTGACTGCGCCGCCCCGCTGGCCCCCCTGGCGGCGCAATTGCTTTACAACCGCGGCCTGAGGGCGCCGGACGAATTCGAGTCCTTCCTCTGCGCCGACGAGCGCCTCTCCTACGATCCCTTCCTCCTTCCCGACATGGACAGGGCCGTGCACCGGATCATTGATGCCATACGCCGGGGCGAGCTGATCGCCGTCTACGGGGATTTCGACGCCGACGGCACCACTGCCACCGCCCTCCTGACTCAGAGCCTTTCCCGGCTGGGGGCCAGGACCACCGCCTACATACCCCATCGCTTCCGGGAGGGGTATGGCCTGAACTCCACCGCCTTGCGCGGCCTTTTTCAGCGCGGCGTTGCCCTGGTGATCACCGTTGACTGCGGCATAAGCGCCGTAAGTGAGGTGGAGCGCGCCAGGGAATGGGGTTTGGATATCATCATCACCGATCATCATCCCGCGCCGCCCGTACTGCCGCCCGCTGTGGCGCTCGTCGATCCGAAGCGGGCAGGCTCTTCCTATCCTTTCTATGATCTGGCGGGAGTCGGCGTTGCTTTTAAGCTGCTTCAGGCCCTCTGCCAGGAATTGCAGAGGGAGGAAGCACTCTACGATTACCCGTGCCTGGACCTGGTGGCTCTGGGCACGGTCGCTGACGTCAGCCCCCTGAAAGGGGAGAACCGCTATCTGGTGAAGCGCGGACTGGAAGCCTTAAACCGGACGGAACGCCCTGGAATTCAGGAAATGGTGTCCACGGCCGGACTGGAGCTGGGAGGCGTGGACGCCGAGAGCATATCCTTCACCCTCGGGCCGCGCATTAACGCTATGGGGCGTCTTGAGCACGCCCTGACCAGCTACCGCCTCCTGGTAACCGCCTCACGGGATGAGGCGAGGAGGCTGGCCAACCAGTTGGAGCAGACGAACGTGGAGCGCCAGAGGTTGACCAACGAGGTGGTGGAGGAGGCCAGGGCGCAAATGGCGGAGCTGGGCGATTGTCCGATGATACTCGTGGGCGGCGCCGGATTTCATCCCGGAGTAGTTGGTATCGTGGCGGGCAAGCTGACCGATGAATTCTACCGGCCCGCCCTGGTGGTCTCGATGGGCGAGCAGGTCAGCCGGGGCAGCGCCCGGAGCATCCCGGAGTTTAACATAATCGAGGCGTTGAGCCAGTGTTCAGACCTTTTCACGCACTTCGGAGGCCACGCCCAAGCTGCCGGGTTTACCCTGCCCACCAGCAATATGGACCGACTTCGGGAACGGCTCCTGAAGATAGCCGAGGTCGAGCTCTCAGGCGTTCCCCTGCATCCGCCTCTCGCTGTTGACGCCTTCGTAAGGCTGAAGACGCTCGACGCACGGATCTTCAGTTTCATCCAGAGTCTGGAGCCCTTTGGCTCGGGAAACCCCTCTCCTGTCTTTCTGAGCCGCAATGTCAAGGTGCTTGACTGCCGCGCCCTGGGGGACTCGGGACAGCATTTGAGGCTGAGGCTCCGCGAGAACGACGCGGTTTGGGATGCCATAGCCTTTCAGTTTGGCCATTGGGGGTATCTGGGAGGTGAGCCGCTGGACATCGTCTACACTGTCGAGGAGCACACGTGGGGCAATGAGACCACGATGCGGCTGAACATGATCGACATGGCGCCTAGTGGGAAGTCCCGAGGTATCCCGAGTTATGGCCATTAGCTAAATAGCGTGACATTGTCGAGATAGGAAGTTGGGGGTTGGCTGCTTTTTGGACCTCTCCCTCTCATCCCTCCCTGAAGAGGGAGGGACGCCACGCCTGGTGGGGAAAGAGCGGGAGTCCAGAGGGCGCAGCGCCTCTGGCAGGGGTCCCGACGCGTCGAGATTCAATAAAGTCCTCCAAGAATGGGGGATTCAGGGGGTTCATGGGTGCCGCGACACGCCAGTTGGCGGATTGGCACATTACTTTGTTAAAGACCATCAGTCGGGACGGGGAGCGTGGAGCGAGAAGCACGAAACGGGAGCGAGAAAGGCGAAGCGGGAAGCAGGTCGAGACGGACCGGGAGGATATCATGGCTAAGGTCACGGAACAGATGGAAATAGCCGAGTTGTTCGCCGAGATTGTGGCGCAGACCCGGTATGCTGATCTTCCCCCGGACACCGTGGAAGTGACGAAGAAGAGTATCCTTGATACCATCGGTGTGGCCGTGGCGGCCACCGGGCTCGTCCGGGAGCCGAAGACGGTTGTGGACCTGTTGAAGGAGGCCGGGGGGAAGGAGGAGGCTACCGTATGGGGCTTTGGCGGCAAGCTTCCCGCCTGGGCGGCTGCCTTTGCCAACGGAGCCATGGCCCATGCCCTGGACTACGATGATGTCTTCGACGATGAAGCAGTGCACCCCAGCGCCACAACGGTCCCGGCGGCCCTCGCCGTCGCGGAGAGGGCCGCCGGTGTGAGCGGCAAAGACTTCATCACCGCCGTCGCCCTGGGCAACGATATCATCGGTAGACTGGGGAAATCTGTGGTCTGGAAGCGAGACTGGTTCCTGACGCCGCTCTTCGGCGTCTTCTCCAGCGCCGCTGCGGCGGGCAAGGTCCTCGGTCTCGATAGAAATAGGCTGGTTGATGCCCTGGGCATCGGCCTTTGCCAGGCCGCAGGGACGATGGAGATCGTGTATGGTACCGGATCGAATATCCGTGGCATCTATGACAGCTTCGTCGGGAAGGCTGGCGTGCTTTCCGCCTTGATGGCGCAGCGAGGCATCTCAGGGGTGAAGTCAAGCCTGGAGGGGAAGGCCGGCCTCTACGCCGTCTATTTTCACGGCGAGTATGACCGCGACATCCTCACGGCCGACCTAGGGAGGCGCTTCGACGGGACAAAGGTCAGCTTCAAGCCGTGGCCCTGCTGTCGCTTCTCCCATCCCTACTTGACCGCGCTCTTGGCCCTGGCGCGCGAGCGGGACATCTCGATTGGGGATGTCAAGGGCATAACGGTGGAGACGAGCAGCGTCAGCCACGAGCTGTGCATCCCGCCGGAGGCGAGGGTGAGGCCAGCCACGCCGCTGGACGCCAAGTTCAGCATCCCCTATATCCTGGCGCGCGGCCTTCTCAAGGGCGGGATAACTCTGGCCGACTTCAGCCCGGAGGCCATCAAGGATGACGCGTCCGCTGCCTTAGCTTCGAGAATATCCTCGCGGCTCAACACCGGCTTTGATTCCTATGGAGGGAGGCCCCCCGGGAAGGTGCACCTTGAGACCGTGGACGGGAAGGTCTACTCGCAGTACGAGGAGTTCGCCTACGGCAATCCGCGAAATCCCATATCTCAGGAAGACCTCGTCCGCAAGTTCTGCGATTGCGCCTCCTATTCGGCAGCGCCGTTCCCAGAGGGTAATGTGGAGGAAATGGTTGAACTGATAGCTAACCTAGAAGCGGTCTCAGACGTGAGCCAGATCGCCCGGTTGCTGCCCTGAGGGCGTGGACTTTGGGCCGCCCCCGAATTCGTCAGTCTGCATTTGACGCCCCTTGGGTTCAAGGGTATCATCCATCTTTGTCGGTTCGAGATAATCGGCCCGACGCACCCCTGGGAGGTTAGAGAAATGGGAAAACTCACCACAATTGGGCTGGCAGCAGCGCTGGCTCTCGGAAGCGCGCTGGCAAGTTGCGCCCCACCACCGGCGCCAACGGCCAAGACTGCGGCGCCCGCAGCCGCCGCGCCGACGGCGGCCCCGAAGGCTGCGGCGCCAGCGCCAGCGGCGACGCCAAAGCTCGCGGCGGATCAGCCCAGGAGTGGCGGCATTCTCAATCGGGCCAACTTCGAAGATACGCCCCACTTGGACATTCACCAGGCCACATCGGTCAACGCGCACCTGTCGCTGGCGAATATCTATAACGGACTGGTGCGGCTGGACGCAGTGGATATCAATAAGGTTGTTCCCGACCTCGCGGACAAATGGGAAGTTTCCACCGATGGCAGAACGTATACTTTCTATCTGCACAAGGATGTGAAATGGCATGACGGGAAGCCCTTCACCTCCGATGACGCCAAGTTCAGCCTGGAGCGCATGGCCTTCTGGAAGGAGCACAAGATAGTCAGTCCTCGCGGCGGTCAGATGCTCAGCCCCGTGGCGAAGGTGGACGCCCCCGATCCCGCTACTGTGAAAGTTACCATCCAGTATCCCAGCGCTTCCTTCTTCCGCAACATCGCCGGGGGATGGGTACTGATGCTCCCTAAGCACGTTGTCCAGGCCAAGGGCGACATGAAGAAGGATGCCATCGGCACGGGCCCCTTCAAATGGAAGGAGTGGAACTTCGGGATCAGCCAGGAGATGGTGAGGAACCCCGACTACTTTGTAAAGGGCCTACCGTATCTGGACGGCATAAAGGTTTACCCCATCAAGGACGACGCTACGCGCCTGGCCGCCTTCAGGACGGGGCAGGTGAAGATGACCACCCTCGGCTCCAAGGCCTTCACTCACGTCGAGGCGGAGATGATTAAGAAGGAGATGGCAGACAAGGCAGTGGTTCTCACCCACCCTGCCGCCAATCGCTACCTTCTCTTCATGAACTTCAAGAGGAAGCCGTGGGACGATATGCGCGTGCGCCGGGCGGTGGACTTGGCCTTCGACCGCAAAGCAGCGATGATAATCAACAACAATGTCGGCATGCTGGGGGCAGCCATGCACCCCAAGGGCGCCTGGGGCATCCCCGAGGAGGAGACAGCGAAGCGCCCCGGGTTCCGCCAGCCCAAGGATGCCGACATCGATGAGGCTAAGAGGCTCATGGCCGAGGCGAGCTATCCCCAGGGGTTCAAGGCCAGACTGCTCGTCCGCGGCGGCGGAGCCACGGAGCGTCAGGGGGTTGTGACCAAAGACCAGTTGGCCAGGATCGGCATCGACCTGACCATGGATGCCAAGGAGAGCACCGCCGTCTTCGCCAACCTTGAACGGCACGATTTCGACATAAGCTCCTTCAATCCCTCGGAGGTGGCCGATGACCCGGACACCACCTTCAGCGCCTACTACATCACCGAGGGCTCCAGGAATTACGGCGAAGTCAGCGACCGGCAGATAGACGACCTCTTCAAGAAGCAGGCGGCCATGCTGGATGAGAAGGAGCGTAAGAAAACGGTCCTGGAGATCCAGCAGAGGATATTGGACCTGGTAATATACCCGGTTATTTTTTGGGACGTCTACAACATGGGTTTCTGGAAAGAGGTGCGGGGGTACGTGCCGGGGTTCGGGCCTTATACCCACAACAATCTGGACTACGTGTGGCTAGCGAAATAGGAGACAGCCATGGCCCGAAATAGCGACGGTCTGGAGCGGATCAGGTCTGAGAAGGAGCGCTGGGCCAGGGAGTTCAAGCTGGATAACTCGCCCCAGGTCGCCGGTGACCTCGGCATGGTGATAGACACCGTCTACACGCCCGCAGATATCCAGGACACGGACTTTCTAAGGGATATCGGTTTCCCGGGCGAGTATCCCTTCACCAGGGGCCCCTATCCGGAGATGTCGCGGCGCCGGCCGTGGCGATACGCGCTCTTCACTGGCTTCGATACCCCGGCGAAGACCAATGAGAGGTGGAGATTCCTCTACCAGGCGGGCCAGCCCAGCTTTAACATCGTCTACGACCTTCCCACCCACCTGGGCCGCGACGCCGATGACCCGCTGCCCGAGGACGAGGTGGGGCGACTGGGCATACCCATCAGCACTATGAGAGACTGGGAGGTCCTCTGGGAGGGTCTCCCCATGGATACCGTCCCCTTCAACAGCAATATAGAGACGCTGGCCGCCGTCATCATCGCCTTCCACATCGCGGCGGCGCAGAAGCGAGGCGTGGCCCAATCGGCGATATGGGGCTCCGTCTCCAACGACCCGCTCTCCACGGCGGTATCCAAGGGCACCACAGTGCTGCCCCTGGAGCATGGTGTCAGGCTGGCTACGGATTTGATCGAGTACGCCACACGCCACATGCCGCGCTTTTTCCCCGTCAACATGAAAGCCGTTAACATGGCCGAAGGCGGGGCGAGCATGGAACAGGAGATGGGCTTCGTGTTCTCCAACGCCCTGTGTCTCATCGATGAGACGCTCAAACGGGGTCTCGACATCGATGATGTTGCGCCCAAGTTCTCCTTCTTCTGCTGCTCGACGACGCACCTCTTCGAGGAGGCGGCGAAATACCGGGCGGCGCGAAGACTCTGGGCTCGGCTCATGAAGGAGAAATACCGGGCGAAGAAGCCGGCCTCCATGGCCTTCCGCTTCACGGGCTATCATAACCCGCTGTGGCTGTACTCGGAGGAACCGGAGCTGAACCTGGTGCGGCGCGCAGGCCATGCCTCACCCCGGTTTCGACGAAGCCTATGCCATACCAACAGAGAAGAGCCAAAGCCTCGCGCTGGGCACTCAGCAGATCCTCGCCGAGGAGACCAACATCACCAAGACGGTAGACCCTCTCGGCGGCTCCTACTACATCGAGTGGCTGACCAACCGGATTGAGGAGAAGATAGTCGCCAGGATGAAGGACGTCGAGGACCGCGGCGGCGCCATCAAGACCATCAACGACGGCTACATGCAGCGCGAGATATTGAATCACTTCTGCCAGCAGCAGAAGGCCATTGAGTCCGGCGAGCGCGTGGTGGTCAGGAAGAACAAGTATCGCGTCGAGGGCGAGGAGGACGCCGAAAGTCGGATTGTGCTCCATACAGTGGACCGCCAGGCAGTGCGTGAGCACATTGAGTCGGTAAGGAGGGTGAAGGCGGAGCGGGAGGCCGCTCAGGTCGAAAGTGCCCTGGCCAGGCTGAGAAAGGCGGCTGGCGGCACGGACAACTTAATGCCTTATCTGGTGGACGCCGCTAAGGCGTACGCGTCGATTGGCGAGATCACGAAGACGCTGAAGAGCGTCTGGGGTGAGTACAAAGAGCTGGTCGTGGTGTAACGCATCTAACTGCGATAAGAACTTGCTGCCTGGTTGCATGACGCCTTCGGAGTTTCCTCTCCCTCGACGGGAGAGCTTAGGAGAGGGGGACCTTGCGCAGTCGAATTTTAGTAGGACAACATTGCACGGCTGTGCGCCCTGGCGGTGGGGATGGGTGGCAAAGACTGAAAGGCATCTGGAGCGAATAAGAGGAGTTGGTCGATGTCGAACCAGGTTTCTCGTAGGGGCGCATTGCCATGCGCCCTGGGCGGCTCACGAGCCGCCCGTCCATTGGGAAACGGAAGCTATGGCTGAGAAAATCAGGGTGCTAGTGGCCAAACCGGGCCTGGACGGGCATGACCTGGGGGCGAAATACGTGGCCCGAGCCCTGCGCGACGCGGGCATGGAGGTCATCTACACGGGCCTGCAGCAGACCGCCGAGCAGATCGCGGCGGCGGCGATCCAGGAGGACGTGGACATCATAGGCTGCAGCATCCTCTGTGGCGCCCACCTGGGCATCATGGACAAAGTGATGAAGAAGCTCAAAGAGGAAGGCGTCGATGCGCCTGTCATGGTGGGAGGCTGCATCCCGCGCGCCGACATCGCTGCGCTGAAGGCGATGGACGTGGCCGAGGTGTTCCCCACCGATTCGCCGCTGGAGAAGATAGTGGCGTTCATCAAGGGGCGTGTGGAGAAGTAAGATTCGGAAACCGCAGTGGTCTGTATTGGTCATTAGACAAATAATGTGACATTGCCTGAAATATCCCTCTCAATCTCCCTTGCCAAAGGGAGAGGAACTTTCCCCCTTTCGGAAAGGGGGACTAAGGGGATTTGTGCTGCGGCCGCGGCACGTCATTTCGTTAAACACCATTAAGACCGCTGCGGTCTATGACAGTCAGGAATGCCTGTCCTACCTGTCCAGCCAGACCTCCTCCATCCTCCAGTAGGAGTACTGGCTGAGGGGCCTGGTGAAGTTCCTGACCTCAGGCTGCCACCCCATGACGCTGTTCACCCAGTGGGTCTGCACGATGGGTAGCTTCTCCATAATCAGCCGCTGCAGTTTCAAGACGATCTCCTTGCGCTTCGCCTCATCCAGCGTCTTGGCCTGCTCATCGGTGAGGCGGTCCACCTCGGGGTCGCTGAAGTCGCCGAAGTTCCGGACGGCTTTCGACCGGTAGTACTGCAGGAGGATGTCGTCGGGATCGTACACGGTCCAGGCGAGCTTCATGAGAGCGGCATCGAAGTCGTGACGCAACAGCATATCGTAGAGAGTGCTGTATTCTGTGGGCTTCAACGTGACGTCGACGCCTATCTTGGCCATCTGGTCCCGATAGAACTCGGCGGCCTTCTGATAGACTCCCCCGGGCCGGTGCATCAGCGTAAACTTGAGGTTGCTTTGGCCCGCCTCGGCGAGGAGCCTTTTGGCCGCGGCGCGGTCCTCGTCCTTCGCCGGGCGATAGCCGGGTAGCTTCACCACCTCCTCGGTCGCCAGGGCCCACGGGCCGGGCGCCATGGGACCAGCCACGGTCCCCATCCCCTCTTCCAGGACCCTGACCGCCTCCTGACGGTCGACCGCCAGGTGCATCGCCCTACGCACCCGAATATCGTTCCAGGGCTGCTTCGAGGTGAGGAAATAGGCGCCGATAAAGCTTGCCCCCTCAAACTGGCCCGTCTGCACCTGGGGCAGCTCCCGTTTGACCTGATCAAACTGCGAGGGGAGGAAGCCCTGGGCAGAGGAGGTCAAATTGATCCGCTTGGTGCGGAAAGCAGCGAATCTAGTGCTGGCGTCCTTGATGATGTAGTACTTGACAGCGTCAAGGTAGGGAAGCCCCTTCTTGAAGTACTCTTTGTTCTTGACCAGCTCGAAGCTGTTGTCCGGAATATCGGAGCTGAACTTGAAGGGACCCGTGCCCATTACTGTGCGCTTCAGATCGCCCTTCTCGTCGAGAACGTGCTTGGGCGCCACGGCGACCAGATAGGTGGCCAGGCTGGGAACGAAGGAGGCGCTGGCGTACTTCAAGGTAACTTTGAGCAGGTCCGGCTCCGGGGCCTCCACCATCTTGATAGCTCCCATAAGCTCCCCGACCCGGGGTACGATGGTCCCCTTGGGCGGGCTGTACATCCGGTCCAGGCTGGCTTTGGCGTCGGCGGAGGTGAAGGGCCTGCCGTCGTGCCATTTGACCCCCTTGAAGAGCCGGAAAGTGAAGGCAGTGGCGTCGGTACTGACCTCCCAGGCCTGGGCCAGATCGCCAATGATCTTGGCGGGCTCTGCAGGATCGTGTTGCACCAGATTGTTGTAGGCATGCTGGAAAGGCATTATCCCGGTGATGCTGGAGCTCTGGTGCAGGTCGTAATGGCCGATGGTATCCCACAGCGAGATACTGAGTGTGCCGCCGGATTTCGGCGCGGAGGGCGCCTTAGAGACAGGCGTCGGAGGGCCGGGCCGCGCCGTCGGCTCGGCGACAGCGGCCGTCGTCGGCGCTGGAGGCGCGCTCGCGGGGACGGGTGCCGGAGCGCAGCCCGCCAGGAGCAGCGCCAGGGTAGACACGCCAATGGTTGCTATCCCCAATCCGCTCATACGATTGTGCTTCCTCCCTTTCCTGAGATTTGATTGCCCTGCCCCTTGAGCATAGCGTGCTATGCTCCTACGGCGCATCCAGACCCCCGTCCCCCAACCCCCAACCCCCTACTTGGCTGCCTCTGGCGCCGGCTTCGTGACCGCCTTGAGGATATCCGGCAGCGCCTCCTCGGCTCGCTTCTGAAAGGCGGCGCGGCCGTCGCTGGGTTGGGGCTGCGGGACCAGCACGATAGGCAGGCCAGGGTAGCCCAGGGCCGCCGCCTGGCGGCGCGCCGCCAATTCGAAGGGCTGGTGGCAGATGGTTGCCGTGGGCACGCCTCGCCTTTGAAGCTCGATTCCGTCACGAACCGTGGCGGAGGTGCAAGAGCCTCACGAGCAGGTGCCGTTGATCACCACGTCGGCCTTGTCGGCGAGCTCGTCGGCCATCGCCCGGGGCACCAGCCGCGACAGATTGGGCTTCGTCCGCCAGACGGTACCGGCCAGCCGGTACTTCGCTTCCAGCAGGGCCTTCACCGACTCCAGGAAGGGATCGGCGCCCGGCAGGCCGCCGCCTACGGCGGAGCCAGTGTGGTGCAGGAAGCCCACCACCTTGCCCTCAAGGTCATCGAGTTTGGGCGCCAGGGACATGACCATCGCCGGTTCAGCGGCCGGAAACTCAGCCAGCGGGTCGAGAACCCTCAGTTTAGCCATCCTCATCCTCCTCGCTCCTTCGGCCAAGCCGAAGCCAAAGGGCCATTAGCGGTCAGCTCTAAGCCTGCTGAGCTCTCAAAGCCCAAAATCATGCACATCTCGCGCGCGACTTTGTTCGCAAGGCAGTATTCCAGCCAGGCCCGAAACCAAACGGCCGCTACGGGTCCACTCTTAGCCGTCCGCTAACACCCTCTGAAAGCTGAATGCTGAAAGCTATTTGCTGCCAACGGGCCGTGAGACGGCGAGCCCGCCCATCTTGCCCCAGCCCGGGCACCACATGGAGAACCAGTGCGCCGATGTGCCCCCGGCCACGGCGATGATGATGTCCTCCGGCCGGTCCACGATGGGCACCATCGTATCGTCGTTGCGCTGGTCTACCCACTTCGCCCAGGCGGGATTGCCCACGTCCGGGTCCCAGGTATAGAAGCCCTTCTTCAGGTCGCCGAGCCGCCGCCGCGCCTTCTCGAAGAGGTAGGCCTTCACATCCGTCTTCTTCCAGCCCGCCTTGTCCAGCTTCTGGGCGACGCGCGGGGCCAGCACCAGCAGCGTCTGGCTGCCATCGGTGTACTGGATGTTGTTGTTTCCCATGGTGGACATGGAGTCGGCAATGACGTTCAGGATGTGAATCTCATCCGCCAGGGCGATGATGCTATGCGGCGCCTCGCAGCCGAAGACGGTGACGCCGCTCTCCGCCTCGATGCCGCGCTCCCGGTGCAACGGCGCCCAAGGGTTCTCGTCGCCGTTCTCGGCGATGCAATACGTGTAGCGGCCGGGGTGGCTGAAGGGCGACTTGGCGTTGTCCCCCGGATAAGCCCCGCCGATGTTCCATAGGATGAGCCGGATGGCGCGGCCGATAGTGGCGTTGGCCCGCGAGCCGCCGCCGAAGACGCCGTCCCCGTAGTTGAAGCCCAGCTCCTTGACGATGGGGCCGCTGACGATGGTGAGCGGCTCGCAGGGGTGGGTAGTGGTCTCCACGCCGTAGAGGTTGAACTCCTCCTGAAGCAGGGCCTCCAGGGCGGCCAGGACCACCGGCCCGTACTCGGGCAGGCAGCCGGCCATGGCGCAGTTGATGGCCACCTTCTCCACCGTGGCCTTTCCGTTCTGGGGCGGCACCAGGCCCAGGACCTCCTGCGGCTCCCGGCCCAGATAACCGACGATGGCCGCCACCCTTTCCTCAGTGGGAGGGAGCACGGGCAGGCCATCGGTCAGGTGGTCCTTGAAGGCCAGCTCCGCCCACTCCCAGGCGTCCTCAACCTCATAGATCTTCGACTGGAATCGCATGATCACCTCCATCCCAGGTATCAGCGGTCAGTGCAAGAGTGGACGTGGTGGACAGCGTGGACCGCGTGGACACGAAAATGCCTTCCTCCTTAGCGCCGCCTGACGCATCCGTTTATCCGTTGCCCATCCGGTGACGCCGCGTCCCCTCTATTTCATCATTCCGCATTCTGATTTTCCTAGAACAGCCGCATCAAGTCGGCGGCCTCTACCTGATCGAGGCGCATCACCGTGGCGATAATCTCTTCCATGCGGTCTCGCCAGCTTGTCGAGGCGATGTGGGCCGCCGACGCCAGGTCGCGGAACTTGGCCTGGATATCCTCGTCGGTGAAATAGGTCTCCGGGGACCAGGGGTCGCCCTTGGCGTACTCGGTATAGCCCTCGAAGGTCTTGCCCTTCGCCGTTATGGCGACGCTGGTGGGACGCTTCCGGATCTGGTCCTCCAGCGGCCAGGACTTGCATTCGACGGCCCTGGGCTCGACGGCCACGTCGACCTTGTCCCGCAGGGCGCGCACCCGCGGGTCGTTCATGGTCTCCGGGGCGTACCACAGCGGGCCGCGCTTGATGCCCAGGGCGCCCATGGCCATGGCGTGGGGCTGGTTGAACTCGCAGCTCACCATGCCGATGGGGTTCTTGTTGGCGAAGCGGCCCGAGGCGCCACGGGGAGCCGTCTTCACCAGGATCCTCTCGATGTCCTCAGCCTTGATGTCGTTCTCGGAGACGAGCTTAGTCAGTATCGTCAGGCCGTGGTGGGTCCAGCGCAGGCTCGTCCAGGGCTTGTAGCTGTTCTCGGGAAGATACCACTTCTTGCCCAGGTCGCCCACCATGATGTTGAAATCGCAGGCGCCCGTATCCCGGAATTTCCAGAGCCCGTGGTCGCCGTCCAGAATGCCGTCGTAGGTGGTGATGCCACACTGGGCCATCAGTGCCCCCATGCCGCCCTCCGAGGCCTGGAGGCCGGCGTCGCCGTACTTGGTGAGCGGGAGGACGGCGGCCTCGGTCCACCGCGTTGCCATCAAAGAGGCGTTGGCGCCGGTGAAGCCATAGGCGTAGACCATCCTGTCCTCGTCCAGGCCCATGATCTTGGCGGCGGCCGAGCAGGAGCCGAACTCGAAGAGGGGCATCCGGTTGCGGTGCACGTCCTGGCCCGAGACCATCAAAGGCGTCGCCACGCATATCGCCAGCCGCGCCCCCACCTCGAAGCCCAGGGCCACGGCGGTGATCAGGTCCTTGCCGGTGGCCCCGGACCGCTCGCCGAAGGCCAGCGCCGAGCTGACGACGGGGGTGCCCACGTGGGCGGAATTGAGGATCATGTCGGTGGCGTCGAGGGCGTCGCCGATGCGGGAGTTGGCGTAGGCAGCGTTGAGGACAGAGGTCTTCTCGCCCGTGGAGAGGATGGTGCACTCCGGCGCCCCGCCCAGCATTCTGAGGTACTTAAGAGCGATAACTCCAAGCTCAGTGCCGCCGCCGCCGAGGGTATTGCCGATGATATCCAGGATGAGGCGTTTGGCCTCGTGGACCACCTCCGGGGGCAGGTCCTCGTACTTCGTCTCCACGACGAAGCGGGCCAGAGCGCGAGTGGGTTTCTGAAGGGCCTCCTCTTGCGACATGCTGAAGGGCATGCGTTTTACCTCCGAAAAGATATTTCGAGCTATCAGCTCTCAGCGGTTAGGTTCCTCCGCGCCCCTCCCTGGACAAGGTGGACGGAGTGGACGCCAGTGGACAGAGAGGGTGCCTGCCAGCACACCCGGCCGGCCGTCTTCATTCATCACTCATCACTCATCACTCATCATTTTTCTTCACAAGCTGGTCGTAGGCCACGCCGATGTTCAAGGGGTGGAGCCGGTCATAGGCTATCTCGGCGTACTTCGGGAAGCTGGGGTGGGCGACGATCTCCTCCCGGCTCAGCCCCTGCCCGGCCAGCCGGAGCACCCGTTCCTTCAGGTCAAGGAAGTAGCTCTCGATGGCCTTCACCTCTTTCAGAGTGCTCAGCGGGCCGTGGCCGGGAACGAAGCGCTTCGCGCCCAGGCCCTTGATGTGCTTCAGGGCCGCCAGCCACTCCTCCACACTGCCATATTCGTTGGCCCAGAAAAGCAACGGGTAGCGGCCCACGCAGAGCAGATCGCCGAGGAAGACCGTCCTCTCCTCCGGCACGAAGACTATGGAGGAGCCGGGAGAATGGCCACCCACGCGGATGACCTTTACGGTCAGATCGCCCATGTCCAGGGTGAGCGCCTCGCCGAAGAGGATCTGGGGGAGCACGATGCGGAGGCCCACCATGTCCTCGGGGCGCTCGTACTGTTCGATGACCCGGGGCAAGCCCCCAGGACTCCACTCCCCTGCGACCATAGCGCCCATCGTCTCGCCGGTCTTAACGTGGGCCACGACGGGGGCGGGGAAGAGCTGGTTGCCGAAGACGTGGTCGATATGGGCGTGCGTATTGATGACGTAGGCCACGGGCTTGTCGGTGACGGCTCGCACATGGCGGTACAGGGATTGAGCGTCGGCGAGGGTCTTGGTGGTATCGACGATGACCGCGCCCCGAGCCGAGACGATGAAGCCGGCGTTCTCCCTGATCTCGGGCAGCGGATCGCCCTGGACCATGTAGGCCCGGGGACTGAGCTTGACGAGTTTCAGCATCGGCTGACCTCAAACCGGGGTTGGTTTCGGGCGGCGCACCGCAGTACGCCGCTGGAGTACCGCGCACTGAAGTATGCGGCAGGGGTCTTGGGCCAGAGTAGCGCAACGAGTACGCGGCATGGGGAGTACCGCGCACTGAAGTACGCGGCATGTCTGACCTCTAGGCGCCCTTCTTCTCCTGCGTTGGCCTCATCTGGCGCCAGAGAGCGCGCGAGACCACGTTGCAGATCGGGACCACCCGTCCGGCGGCGCGGATCTTCTGGACATGCTCGCCGTAGGCCTTCCAGGTCCGCGCGATGTCGTCCGACTCGACCTCGTAGATGGCCAGATACCTGCTCTGGGCGGGCACCGTGGCGTCGTTTTCATAGCGGGTGGCCCGCAGGAAGCCCTCGGCCTCCAAGAGGTCGGGGATATGCACGTTGTCATACCAGTCATTGAATTCCTTCTCTTTGGCGGGGTCGGTGCACACCGTTTGCACCATGTAGTACCATCTAGGCATATGCCCCCTCCCTCACGTAGTACGAAATGACAACGGCATGGTAACATCGGCGGAGGGGCATGTCAAGCAGCGAGCTTTCAGCCTTCGGCGATCAGCTTTCAGACTCCGGCTCTCATCATTCCCACGAAAATAGACTTCTCATATGCCGTCTTTAAGGAATTAATATGACAATCCGCAATAATGTATGGTCTTTGGGAACCGTTAGAAAACTCATCAAGTTTGTCTCGAATCGTCTGTCGGAATTTGTTGAAATCGTCACTCCAGGAATGAGCATGGGCGACTTCTTGGCGCCCCGCCAGAGGCGCTGCGCCCTCTGGACTCCCGCTCTTTCTCCACCAGGCGTGGCGTCCCTCCCTCTTCATGAAGAGGAGGGACGAGAGGGAGAGGTCCAAAACGCAGCAGCCAACCCCCAACTTCCTATCTCAGCAATGTCACTCTATTTAGCTAATGGCCATCAAGACCGAGTCGATCTGAGGGCTTCGGCTGGGTTGTAGGTTGCGGGGACTGAGGGCAGGGGTAGGCCCTGCAACCTAGCCCCTACCCCCTATTCCCTATCCCCTACTTGGCCAGCCAGATATCCTGGTACTTCTGGAAGCTGAAAAAGCCCGCCACTTTGCCGCGGTTCTTCACTTCCGGCCACATGCCGATGATGGCGGTCCTCCAGAAGACTATCGGCATGGCCGCCAGCTCGATTAACCTGAGGTCCAGCTCGCGGACTATCTTCTTCCGCTCCGAAGGGTCGCCAGCTCGCGACTGCTTGTCGAAGAGCTCCCAGACCTTCTCGTCAGTGAAGCGTTGCCAGTTCTGTCCCCAATCATCACCGATCGGCTTGGTCCAGTAGCGGCCCACGTTCTCGGGGTCGGGGAAAGCGAGGGAGGCGACGCGGGGATGGAACTCCCAGGTGCCTTTGACTAACATGTCGGTGCGCACCGCGGCATCCTTGACTTCGAGCTCCAGCTTCATGCCCACCTTGGCCAACTGATCGGCGACGAAGACGGAGAGCTCCTCGAACTGCTTCTCGGCCCTCACCAGCGTCTTGACTGTCATGCCGCTGGGGAAACCCGCTTCTGCCAGGAGCTTCCTGGCGTCAGCCATGTCCTGGTCCTTGGGCTGGCGCCACCCTGGCATCTTCAGCAGCTCATCCCTGGGGATGCCCCAATCCCCGGGGAAGTGGCTGGCCAGTTCGCCGTAGCCCTGCTCTAGGACAGTGATGGCCAACTGACGGTCGATGGCCAGGTGTACTGCCCTGCGCACCCGGACATCGTCCCAGGGCTTCTGTTTATTTTGCATCATTATTTCCGTACGGCTGAAGGCCGGATAAGACATTAAGATAGCCTGGGGCAGGGTCTTCTTCACGATCTCAGCGTCAGGCGCCGTCAGCCCCGATGCCCCGGGCCCGGTCAGCTTGACCTGTCCCGTGCGAAAGGCAGCCAGTCTGGTCCCAGCGTCCTTGATAATGTAGAAAACGATGCCATCCAGGTAAGGACGCCCCTTAACGAAGTAGTCCGGATTCTTGACGTACTCCAGGGATACGCCAATGGAGTAGTTCTTGAGCTTGTAGGGGCCCGTGCCCATGACGTCCTTCTTCATGTCGCCTTTTTTCTCGACGTAGGCCTTGGAGTAAACGACCATCCAGCCCGAGGAAATCACATTGAGAAAGGCGCCGGAAGGATATTTTAAGAGGAACTTGACGGTGTTCTTGTCCGGCGCCTCTATCCTGTCAACGGCTGCCAGGTCGGCGCGGCGCGGGGCGAGGATACCCCGCGGCGGCCTCATCATCCGCTCGAAGCTGAACTTGATGTCCTCGGCGCTCAGGGGGCTGCCATCGTGGAACTTGACGCCTTCGTTGAGGGAAAAGGTGTAGGTCAGCCCGTCTTTACTGATGTCCCAGTTCCTGGCCAGGTCGCCAATCATCTTCTCTGGATCGTTGGAGTCAAACTGGGTGACGCCGCTATAAGGACACTGGACCACGCTGGAGACCAGATAGGAACTCTCCTGCTGCATGTCCAGGCTGATGGGGTCTGCCTGGGCTGAGATGTTGAGGATGCCGCCGTACCTGGGCTGGTCGGCCGCCGGCTTGGGGCTTGGCGTTGGGGCGGCAGGCTTGGCCGCCGGGGAAGGCGCCGGTTTGGTCTCCCCGACTTTAGTCGGGGCCGGCTTAGAGGTAGGCTGTGCGGCCGGCGCCGCGGGCTTGGCCGTGGGGGTGGGCGCCACTGTCGGGGCGCAGCTCGCGAGAATCAGACCGAGGGCGATGAGGACAGCGAGGGGCGCCCTTAGATAGTACATGTCCCTTGACCTCCTTGTGCGCAGCTCTCAGGTGGCACCATTATATCACGTTGGAGAACAGGCGCAAGAGAGAGGACACCAGGAAACGCCGGCCGAGGCAGGCGTCGGGGCGGGCCTCCATGTAGACCGCCGTGGCCTCCAAGACCGCGGTGGTCTTTCTGACACCCGCCCCCACGATTGTGCTTCACATGCGTGCCGAAGTGCAGGGGCAACCCCTCAAGAAGAGACCGACTCTGTCTCCAAGACCGAGTCGGTCTGAGGGCTTCGGCTAGGTTAGAGGTTGGAGGTTGTAGGGACTGAGGGCCGGGGGAGGCCCTACAACCTAGCCCCTACCCCCTATTCCCCATCCCCTACTTCGCCAGCCAGACGTCCTGGTATCTGTTGAAGCTGTAGTCCCCCACTACTTTGCCGCGGCCCTTCACCTCGGGCCAGATGGCCAGGATGTTGTTGTTCCACTGTATGAGTGGCCGCGCCGCCGAATCGATGAGCTTCAGGTCAAGCTCACGGACTATCTTCATCCGTTCGGCGGGATCGACGGCGCGCGACTGTTTGTCGAAGAGGTCCCAGATCGTCTTGTCGCTGAGGCGCGGCCAGTTGGCGCCCCAATCGTCGCCAACCGGCGCTGCCCAATAGCGGGTCACGTTGTCCGGGTCGGAGTAATTCAGGGTGGCGCTGCCGGGGTGGTTGTTGAAGGCGCCCTGGTTCAGCAGGCTGGTGCGCACGGCTGCCTCTTTTACGTCCAGTTCCACCTTCACGCCGATCTTGGTCATCTGGTCAGCTACAAAGACGCCCACGTTCTCGTACTTGGAGCCGGCTCTGACGAGGGCCTTCACCGAGAAGCCTTCGGGGTAGCCAGCTTCGGTCAGGAGCCGCTTAGCTTCCGCGAGGTCCGCGCCTTTCGGCTGGCGATAGCCGGGCATCTTCACCAACTCGTCCTTCGGGACGCCCCATTTCCCGGGGAAGTAGCTGCCCATCTCTCCGTACCCCTGCGACAGTACGTCGATCGCCTTCTGGCGGTCCAGGCCCAGGTGCACCGCCCTGCGGACGCGGATATCGGTCCAGGGCTTCTCCGCGGTGTTCAGAATGAACGTGTCGTGGTTGAAGCCGGAGTAGGGCATAAGGACAATCTGAGGCGCTGTCTTCTTCAGGACGTCAGCATCTGAAGGGGTGAGGCCGGAAGTGGCCAGGGCGCTCTGCTTGACCTGGCCGGTGCGCAGCGCGGCCAGCCGGGTCGAAGCGTCTCTAATGATGTAAATACTGATGCCGTCCAGGTAAGGACGGCCCTTGACAAAATAGTTGGGATTCTTCACATATTCCAGGGAGCTGCCTACCGAGTAGCTCTTGAACCTGAAGGGGCCGGTCCCCATGACATCTTTCTTCATGTCGCCCTTCTTCTCCACAAAGGCCCTGGAGTAGGTGCCCTGAAATCCTGTGGAAAGGACGCTCACGAAGGAGCCGGAAGGGTACTTGAGGGTGATCTTGACGGTGTTCTTGTCGGGAGCCTCCACCTTGTCGATGGCCTTCAGGTCGGCGCGGCGGGGGGCGAGGACGCCTCTGGGAGGACTGAGCTGCCGCTCAAAGCTGTATTTGACATCCTCGGAGGTCAGCACGGCGCCGTCATGGAACTGGACTCCCTCGTAAAGGACGAAAGTGTAGGTCAGTCCATCCTTGCTGATCTCCCAGCTCCTGGCCAGGTCGCCGATGACCTCCTCCGGGCGTTCCGGGTCGAGCTGAACGAGGTTATTGTAGGCGAGCTGCACCACGTTATTGGTCAGGAAGGATATCTCCTGGTGCAGGTCCAGGCTGATGGGGTCGCCGCCGGTGGTGATGTTGAAGATGCCGCCACTTCTGGGCTGATCGGCGGTTGGCTTGGGCGAGGGCATTGGAGCGGCGGGCTTGGCCGCCGGGGTCGCCGCCGGCTTGGCTTCGGGAGTGGCCGCCGGCTTTGCCGTGGGCGCCGCCGGAGGCGTGGGCTTGGGCGTGGGGGCTGCGGCCGGGGCGCAGCTAGAGAGAACAAAGACAGCAACGGCGAAGGGCGAGAGGGCCAACTTCGCGTTCATTTCACCTGGCCTCCTTCCATGTAGGGCGATAGGTTCTAGTGACCTGAGTTGTAAAAGGCCTACATAAGTCCGGTGTCTTTTGCTCGCATTTCCATATTCAAGAGCCTCGTGAACATATGCAACGAACTTCTGATTCACGACACCAGGTGTTAGGGGACAGGGGTGATCGAACCCCCTACCCCCTATACCCTACAACCTGCAACCTATTTCGCCAGCCAGAGGTCCTGGTACTTCTGGAAGCTGTAGTTGCCGGATAGTTTGCCGCGCCCCTTGACCTCAGGCCAGTAAGCGAGCATGTCCTTCTTCCAGAAGACGATCGGCCGCGCCGCCGAATCGATCATTGCCAGGTCGAGCTCCCGGACTATCTTCTTTCGTTCTGCCGGGTCAACGGCCCGCGACTGCTTCTCGAAGAGGTCCCAGAGCTTCTTGTCCTCGATCCGTTGCCAGTTCATGCCCCAGTTGTCCTTGAGAGGCGCGGCCCAGTAGCGAGTCACGTTCTCCGGGTCGGGGTAGGAGAGAGAACTCTGCAGGGGATGGTTATTGAAGGCGCCCTGGTTAAGGAGTTGCGTGCGCACCGCCGCGTCCTTGACGTCCAGCTCCAGCTTGATGCCTATCTTTCCAACCTGGTCCTGAACGTATACGGCGATCTCCTCGAACTGCTTCTCCGCCCTTACCAGGGTCTTCAGCGTGATGCCGCTGCCGTACCCGGCGTCGGCCACGAGCTTCTTCGCCTCGGCGATGTCGGCGTCCTTGGGCTGTCGGAAGCCGGGCATCTTAAGGAGATCGTCCTGAGGGATGCCCCACTTGCCGGGCATGTGACTACCTACCTCGCCGTAACCCTGAGCCAGGATATCGACGGCCTTCTGACGGTCAATAGCCAGGTGCACCGCCTTACGCATGCGGATGTCGTCCCAAGGCTTCTCTTTCACGTTGAGGATGAAATTGCCGTGGCTATAGGACGGGTAGGACACGATCACCGCCTGCGGCATGGTCTTCTTGACGATGTCCGCGTCCGCTGGCGTCAGCCCGGAGTTCCCGGGCCCGGTGAGTTTGACCTGCCCGGTGCGGAAGGCGGCGAGACGAGTTCCGGCATCCTTGATGATGAAGAAGGTCATGCGGTCCAGGTAGGGACGCCCCTTGACGAAGTAATCGGGGTTCTTGACGTACTCCAGGGACATGCCCGTTTCGTAGGACTTGAACTTGAAGGGCCCGGTGCCCATGACGTCGTTCTTCATGTGGCCTTTCTTCTCTACAAAGGCCTTGGAGTAGATGACCATCAGGCCGGAGGAGATTACATCCAGGAAGGCGCCGGAAGGGTATTTCAGGATGAGCTTGACGGTGTTCTTGTCTGGCGCCTCCACTTTGTCCAACGCAGACAAGTCGGCGCGGCGTTGCGCCAGCACGCCCCGCGGCGGGCTGATCTGCCGGTCGAAGCTCACTTTGACGTCTTCGGAAGCTAAGACCGAGCCGTCGTGAAACTTGACGTTCTCATTCAGCTTGAAGGTGTAGGTCAAGCCGTCCTTGCTCAGCTCCCAGCTCTTGGCCAGGTCGCCGATGGCCTCTTCCGGGTTGTTGGGATCGAACTGTGTGACGCCGTTGTAGGCCAACTGCAGGACGTTCTGTACCAGGTATGAGGCTTCCTGGTGCATGTCCATGCTGAGAGGGTCGCCTACCGTGGAGATCGTGACGCTGCCGCCGTATTTAGGCTCTTCCACCGCTGGTTTGGGCGTGGCCGCAGGAACGGCTGGCGCCGCAGCCGCCCCCGGTTTCGCCGCGGTGGGCTGGGCAGCCGGCGCGGCGGGCTTGGGTGTGGGGGCTGGCGCCGCGGCGGGAGCGCAGCTGGCCAGAATAAGAGACAGCGTGGCAAGAAGGCCAGTGAGCATCGACACTCTGTTCATCGTTATCTATCTCCTTCACTCTTCCGGCAAAGTGAGACCATTGCTGGCGTTTCCGTTTTCCTTCCTTTAGGCGTCTCCCTCCTTAGCATGCATCGAATCTGTGTCTGGCGAGATTATAACACTTCTGCGAAGCAGCCGCAATGACGACGCTGGCCACTTGGGCTTTCACCATAAGGGGGTGGTCGGCCCGACAATGCCAATTCGGGGCGCAAAGCCACGACATCGGCATTGATCTCGCCGATGAATCCGCGCGCTGCTCCCGGCTGCTGCTCAACGGTGTCCGCGAGTTGCAGCCCGGCGCCGGCCGCCGCGCTGCCGAAAACCCACATGCCTACCGCTATTCCAAGATTGAAAACGACAACGAGCGCACACAACAGGATGACCAGGGCCGCGACGAGCCGCCGTATGATTCGACCGGGCTTAACCCTACGCAACATCTGGGTTGCCTCCCCGTCCTGGGCTATTTCTTGCATCTGCCATAGGGCCCCATCTGCAGGCCCCACTCTCCGCCCCCGCCACCGGATTCGCGCACGTCGACGATTGTTGGGGTTAACGCCAGCCCGCCCCACCCGAAGACGGGGGGGCTCGTTTTCACCCTCCACGAGCCCTTGAAGTCCCAGTGCCTGTCCTGCCCAGGCTCCAGGGTATCGGTGCCGCAGGCGACCCAACGGTCCCCACTCACGTATTCGGACTTTAGCATGATCGTTTTATCGTCCCTGTTCTTCAATCTGACGACGCCTGTCGCGAGTCCAAACCAGCCGCTACTGAGGTAGAAACCGTATGTGCGGTCCTCTTCCAGAGAAAAGGCGTAGTTGTAGGCGCCGCCGAGCAGCTTGCCCGCTGGCGGCACACCCACAAAGGAGAGCACCAGGAGCACCGCCGCTATCACCAATAGCAGCCCCCCGACGCCTGCGAAGAGCTTGTTGCGCCGTGTCCGGCGGATCTTCATTGTCTTGCCTCCTCTCGTTTAGGTGTTAGCGGCTGGCCCTCCCCTTTCCCGAAGCTAATTGCCAACCGCCAATTGCTAGTCACTAAGCGTGTCGCTATTCCACGACTACCGTCAGTCTGAATTTCTCGGCGCCCTTTGTACCTCCCGCCCACGGCTGGCTGTACTCCATGGATATGTTGGCGGTGCCTTTCTTCAGGGCTTTGAAACTCCAGAACTCCGTGCCACCGGCGCCGGGGAGAGGCGGTTCTCCCTCTTTCCTTTTCTGCTTGAGAGTCTCATAGGTATTGCTTACTTTTTCTACTACTTTAGAATCGCTAATGCTGGTCAATTCCCACTTGAAACCGGTGGTAACGTTGGAGTCGAGCACTACCTGCAACGCGCCATTGGGTGCGATCTTGACCTCCTTACCGTTTGATGATTCATCCACGGTCATTAGATAAGGGGCTGGGGTGGTGGCGGGAACGGACGGCGTCTTTGTTGATTCCTGGCTACAGCCCGCTGCCATCCCGATGACTATCCCCAGCGCTAGCATCAGCCACCACTTCCTTGCCAGCCTCCCGAAAAATCCATTTGACATTGTTCTGCCTTCCTCATTTACTGTTTTGCCCTTATTTTATAGGCTTAGCGTGTCAGTAGGCGTGTCACTGGGGCCAGCTTTTCAGCAATCAATTCTCAGCCAGCAGCCTTAAGAGCAGGCCCGCCTGCTGCTGCCGTTACGGCGATTAGCACGCTGGGTGGAACAGCACTGTGCTTCCATCTAAGGGGCCCGGCGCAACGCGCCGGTCAGACACTTGGGCCCGCTTCCGTAAGGAATGGTCATGCCGTAGTTCTAGCTGATTACTTTAAGGCCTCTTCTCCAGGATAACCGACCATCACCACTCTCAGTTTCCCCCAGTCATTCCTGACCCCTATCTGACGGCTTACATCGGCCATAGCAACCTCCTGTGCGTGCCCTGGAATCAGTTGTCACGGCGCAACGGTCCGACGGCGCAACGAACGCCGACCCCCCAGTGGATGGGTAGATCGAAGGGAATGGTTATCACCTCGATTCCCCGCTTCTCATATTCCGGGACCAGCCGCTCGTATTGTTTCGCCAGTATTATGGTGCCGGGGTCCAGCATCAGGCCGTTGGCGCCGAAAGCCTCTTCCTCACTGGCCAGTTTCTCTATCACGATCTTTTCCCACGTGCGCAATGGGGCAGGCAGATCCTTGACAAACTCCGGGTAATAGGTCAGCAGTCCCGGACGGTTCAACATACAGACCGTATCGAGATGAAGTATCTTGGGATGCAGTTCGACCGTGTGCACGACATACTGGCGACCCAGGAATTGCTGCAGCCATTGGATACCGGCTATGCTGGTGGCGTTGCCGGAAAAACCCACGTATACATTGAAGCCGTCAACCAGCACGTCGCCGCGTTCCAGGTAGGCGTCGTCGTCGGAATAATGCGGGGAACAGGGAGGCATGGCCACATAGCGTGCGTTGCTGTTCGCGAGTACCGGCTCCAGGACGTCGCGCAGCGCCCAGACCCTCTTTCTTCGGCAGGGCACGCGCAGATTGTTCAGCAGGATGACGTTGTTGGCGATGGTCAGAAAGAAGTCGCACCCGTCGTGGTTGACGTATCCCCTTTGCACGTTGTCCAGATAGGTGATTTCCTCCTGGTGCCGCAGGGGGTGGGTGCGAAACACCTCCAACCCTCGTTCTTGCAGGATGGAAGCAAGGTTGTCCAGTTGCTGCCCGAGGCCGAGAACGATTTCCGGTGTTGTTTCGATGGCCAGCTTGCCGCCATACTTCTCGCACTCCTCGATCCCGGCCGCATCCTGCCACTTGAGCGCATCCATGTAGGTGGGGTGCATCGCGTTCTCTTCGTCTCCGATGCCGATGAATGCGTCATAGAGTTTTTCGTATTCGTTATTCACATTGACTACTCTCATCGCTTCCTCCTGATTCAGTTTTCGCACATCAGCCCTGGTTCACGGGTTACATTGGACACAGCAACCTCCTCTACGTGATGTTGACTTCCTATCGCTTCTCAAGATTGATGTGCGCTGCACAAGCCCCTATACCGCACAACTAGTGTCTAGTTGCGCAGAAGAGCGCAAGTTTCCTCTCCCCTCCGCGGGAGAGGACTAAGGTGAGGGGGCTTTCCGGTTTCACCCTCACCCTACCCACTCCCGTCGAGGGAGAGGAAAGCTAAAGAACCGGCGTTCGGCCCGAAAACATGTTACGCCTTCTTCTACAACTTGGTACTAGTGTGCGCTGCACGAGCCCCTATACCGCAGAATTAATTCTGCGGTATAGGGTGCGCG
>JACPQD010000048.1 GCA_016190665.1 Chloroflexota bacterium | reverse complement strand
TTCACCTACAAGACCATTATTCATCATTGCTACGAAAATAGGAATTCGCATACACACCCCGCACTAAAGTACGCGGTATACCCCGTACTTCAGTGCGGGGTATAGAACCACGGTTTTCACCCTTAATGGCGCCGGTATCAACCGGCATGAACGATTCCGCATTCATCATTTATCATTCATCATTGGACTGGCTGACAGCTACTCATAATACACTCTCGTTCCACCGGAGGCAAGTTGCCAGCGCGCCGATGGACAGAGGTCGCGCACAACGCAGCCGGCGCAATAGGGCCGCTGGGCGTGGCACACTTCCCGGCCGTGGCGCACCATGTTCACATGGAAGCTGTATACATCCTCCGGCGGTAGCATGGCCTCGAGCGTCTCGTGGGCCTGCTCAGCGGAGGTCCGGTGCCCGATCAGGGCGAGGCGGCGGGCCACCCGGTGGACGTGGGTATCCACGGGGAGGACAGGCAGGCACAGCGAGAACAGGAGAACGCACGCCGCCGTCTTCGGCCCTACTCCGGGAAGACTCCTCAGCCAGGCCTTCGCCTCCGGGATGGGGATGTCGCGAAGAAAGCTCAGGTCCAGCGACCCGCGCTCCTTCATGATCCCCGCCAGCACCTCTCTGATTCTGGGTGCTTTGACCCGGGCCAGGCCGCCCATCCAGATAGCTCCGGCGATGGCGTCCGCTTCCGCAGTTCCCAGAGTTTCCAGCGAGCCGAAGGCCCGCATCAGCGCCTCAAAGGCCCTTTTTGAGTTGACGTCCGAGGTATTCTGCGAGAGGATCGTGTAGACCAGCTCAGTGGCTGGCTCGCGCTGAGGCCGCGCGGCGGGAACCCCGTAGCCTTGCGCCAGGCGGCGCACAACAGCCCTCAGCTTCATTAGTTGTCGGCGAGGTGGCAGATGTCGTTGAGCAGAGTCACTACAAGATGTCGGGACCTCTCCTCGATGACATTAATGGCGCAGACAGATTGGCCCAGCCGCCAGAAGGCGGAGTTATCCAGCCCAAGGGCGTGGCAGAGCACAAGGCGACATACTGCTTGATGGGAGACGAGCGCGATATTCACGTCCCTATGCCGCGTCATCGTCTCCTCCAGGGCGCGCACCGCGCGCTCCCGGACCACACCCAGGCTTTCGCCGCCCGGGATTTGGACCTCGTCGGGGCTCTCGAACCATAAGGGTCCCGAAGGTCCGTGCTTCCCCTCGCGCACTTCTTGCAGCGTGAATCCCTGCCACTCTCCATAGTTGATGTCTATCAGACCGGACTGTACAATGGGCTCTGCGCCAACCGCCTTTCCGATGATGTGGGCGGTTGCCAGCGCCCGCTTCAACGGGCTGGCGTAGATGGCGGAAATGCGCCAGCGCGCGGCGATGCTCCGCCCGGCGGCCTGCGCCTGCCTTATGCCCGTCTCGTCCAGCTCCAGGTCGGCGCCGCTGCCGCGGAACCTCTCCTCGCCAGGAAAGTTCCACTTCGTTTGGCCGTGTCGGACAAGAATGACGCGAGTCAAAAGTATTCCCTTCGGTCGGAGGATCAGGAAGCTGGTCCAGGTCCTCCAGCCTCATATCGATCTCCCTCAGTGTCCGCAGCAGCGTGGTCCGAGCCCTCAGCCCAATTCTAGCATGACCACTCGCCCCAGACAACCCGGTTTGACTCCCCCACCCCTCAAGACGTATACTTGCCTTCGCATCCGAGAAGCTTTCAGCCGCTGAGTGGTGAAAGCTGACGGCTGAAAGCTAAGAAGGAGTCCTGAGTTGAAAGTTGGCATCATAAACGTCACCGGCTACGGGGGCTCGGAGTTGGCCAGGCTCTTGTATCATCACAAGGGGGTCCACCTCACGTCGGTGACCGGCAGGAGCGCCGTCGGCGAGAGGCTGGGCCAGTTCTTTCCCCACCTGGCCGATTTCGACCTCACGATAACGGAGGAGTTGGGAGAGGTAGACCTTGCCTTCTCAGCGCTGCCCCATGCCGCCAGCGCCGCCGCCCTGCTGCCGCTGATTCAGCGAGGCGTCAAGGTGGTGGATATCAGCGCCGATTTCCGCCTCAAGGACGTGGCTGAATACGAGAGCTGGTACGGGGTGAAGCACCCCGCGCCTCAGTTGCTTCCGGAGTCGGTCTATGGACTGACGGAGCTAAATCGCGCCGCCGTGGCAAAGGCGCGCATCGTGGCCAACCCTGGCTGCTATGCCACCAGCGCCATCCTGGCGCTGGCGCCGGCGCTCAAAGCGGGCATCATCGAACCGGACGTAATCATTGACTCCAAGTCGGGCGTCTCCGGCGCGGGCCGAGCGCTCAGCCTGACCACTCACTACTGCGAGGTCAACGAAAACGTCTCCGCCTATTCGCTGGCCGGGCACCGCCATCTCCCCGAGATAGTCCAGGAGCTGAAAGCCCTCACTGGCGGCAAGGCGCTCTCGGTGACCTTTGTCCCTCACCTCATCCCTATGACGCGGGGTATCCTCTCCACTTGCTACGCCCGGCTGGCGCCGGGCACGATAGCCTCTGGAGACAAAGCGAAAGCGGAGATAACCGATCTCTACCGTGACTTCTACAGGGGCGAGCCCTTCGTGCGGCTCACGCCGGCCCCTCCCCAGACGAAGCAGACCTGGGGCAACAACCTCTGCCTCGTCCATCCGACTGTGGACATGAGGACCGGTCGCCTGGTGGTAATAAGCTGCCTGGATAACCTGGTCAAGGGGGCGGCGGGACAGGCGATCCAGAACATGAACCTGCTGCTGGGGTTTGCGGAGACGACGGCGCTCGAGGCAGCGGCGGTCTATCCGTAGGGTGTTTGCGCGCCCGCGTTAACCTCTGCTATACTGGCATTGCGCCCCCATCGTCTAGTGGCCTAGGACGCTGGCCTTTCAAGCCGGTAACAGGGATTCGAATTCCCTTGGGGGCACTTAGTTTTGCCCGACAGACTGAGTGTTCCTGGACTCGCTGAGTTAAAGCCTGCATCTCTCGGGTCAAGCACGACGGGCGCCTCCTGCGAAAACCTCCGGCGTTCGGCAGAGAATCAGTCGCGAATAACGGCACATCGGTCACATTGTGTAATGAACCCCACCGAGTGCCACGTTCACGAATGCGGCGGGCGAGCAGCGCGATGACTTACTGATAGCTCGATTCAGCCAGGACGATCAGCCCCCGCTGTTCTTCTTTCCCTTCCGCCACAGCGATTCGGTTGACGCGGCTCATAAACAGGTCGAAACTGCTGATCAGATCCTCGAAGGCGAGCTCGTAGGGATCTTCTCTTCGCAACTGTGCCAGCCGCTTTTCGATCGCGCAGGCGAACAAGACTCCTTTGCGGTTTCGGATAATATCGTATATCCTGTTCTTCAAGTCTCTGCGTTGAGCGGCAGTTAGCCGGCTCCAAGGCTCCTGCAGCTCTTCGCCCTCCCTGGCACGCAGAGGAGCAGCATGGAAAAAGACCGGTTCGGTCTGCGCCGGGAAATACTCGGACTGAAGACTGTCGAGGTCCTGGCTGAACCAGTGAATCTCGCGCTCAAAAACAGCAAGGCCAGCTAACACAAAGTAGCTGGCCTCACCATGAGTGCCGGACTCGTCCAGGTAAAGTATGTACATCAGGCTCAAGAAAAGCAGCCAGCGGGAGTATCCTCCCCCGGGCCCAGCTAGCAGCCCTGCCGGCTAATTATTATTATCAGGCGGAACTGAGCGTTTGTCAATTTGTCAATAGGGTTGCCGCCTCTTTCATCATTACGGCGCGAGCGTCCCCGCCGCGGTGAGCTCAATCCAGTACCCTTTGCCGAGCTCCATGTCGCTGAATCCTGCGCCCGGGCGGGCCAGCTCCCAACCGTGGGCCACCTCGTAACGGTAGAGAGAGACCGGTCTTTGGCCATTTGACAACCGACCAAAGCGACAGGGCCGAACGATACTGATCTCACCGCCTCTGTCCCTTCAACAACAAAGTACCATAGGTAAGCAGCTCAACAATGCCTTGGGAATGGATCGAACCGGAGGAGTTCCCGACACATCGCGGGGTGCGAATCTTTCACGCTTACAAAGATGAGTTTTCCGATGTTCCGCTTCAGTTCTGGTACTCGACTTCGAGTGCCGCGGGACCTGGATCGCCCTACGAGTTTGATGTGCGTGGCTTAGTGGGTTACCGTTCGATGCCGTAGAGACGAATTCTCAGAACATGAACGCGTAATAAAGGCCGCCATCGACGATGGTTTGCTGCGGTCTGATACTCCGGTCACGTTGCACAGCCATGCCTAAACATCTGATATCTCCATGGGTGAACGCTTTCGATGGTCTGATCTCACAAGCGTCGGAATCTCTGCTTATACGCTTCGCTTGGTTCACCCGTCCATTCGTTGCAGCTGCGTCAGTTCGAGCGGGTCGTAAACGAACTCAGGGAACTCAAGGTGGAGGCCGAGAAGCAATTCAAGGGAACGCTTCGAAAAGAATTCGAGAAGAAAATGCAGGCGGCAGACGAGGAGGTTCTCCAGGTAAGAGCCGACAGCTTGAGCCAGCACGCCGCATTTGCTGATACAGTCTTGCTCCTGCTGAAGCAGGGCCCAAAAGATACGAAGACCCTCTATACCGCAGTCCAAAATATTCACCCCCACCGGTGCGATGACTCAGTAAAACTCGTAATCAGAGGGGAGGTATGGAGCCAAGTGAAGTGGCACCATCGGGTGCGGCATGCACAACTCTTCCTCAAGAGGCAAGGCAGAATTGGGCGGAAAGGTAGCAAATGGTATTTCGTCCGCTGAGCGGCCACGGTCGCGTTCGAGGAACTCACTTGGCTGAAAGGAGACTTCCTGCTGACCTATGATCACGCAGCAGAGGTGAAGGAGATGGCGCGGAGGTACGGATTTCAAATGCGCCTGATTCCTATGACAAATACTCACCACACCACGATGAGTGAACTAGTCATCGGCAGGGATTTGTCTTGGATGGACAGATTTACCGAGGTCCACGAGCCTAGAGCTGACTACTCCACCGAGGAGGAAAAGAAGGAGACATCCGCCTGAAAGGGTTGATAGGGCGCGCCACCAAGATGCGCAGTGCTTGACCATCACGTGCAGGAGGATTTCACGTGAACCCGACCAATACCTCGATCTTTGACCTGACTCCGTCAGAGAAACTCCAGCTTGTGGAGGATTTGTGGGACGACCCGCGGTACTCCCGAAGCCATACCAGTTCATGATTGGCAGAAGGAAGAACTGGCGCGGAGGAAGGCCAATCTGGTGAAAGACCCGGCCTCGTCACTAAGCTGGAAAGAGGTCGAACGAAGGGTCCGACGACGGCGTGGGCGCTGAGCTGGTCCTTGCAGCGGAGGCCGAGCGAGGCAGCAGAGGGGTCTAAGCCCAGCATCAAAGGCGAGCCTCCAACCCGAATAGGAGGAGTTGAGCTATGTCAGAGGTAGAAAGAATTCAGGCCGAAATCGAGTCTCTGTCAGATGAGGAATATTCGCGGCTGCGACGGTGGTTCTCTGAGAAGGACTGGGAGAAGTGGGACAGCGAGATTGAAGCAGACGCAAAGTCAGGCAAGCTCGATTTCCTGGTAAAGGAAGCACTTGACGAGAAAGCCAGAGGCTCGCTAAAGGAACTCTAAGTGCACCGGACAACGGGTCGGTACTGGAAGTGCTTTATGACCTTCCCGAACCTGTTCACCCCGATTCCTTATCAAGCGCCAGGCTGCGCTTGATGGCTTCATCTACCTCAGCCATTCTTGACTTGCCCAGCGAGCCGCATTTGCTGCCCAGACGCGACTGGCTTATCGTCAATATCGCGGAGAGATTCACGGTACTGTCCCTGGGCAAGCCGCTTTCCCGGGCGGCGATAGGTACCACGAAGGAGTATCGTTTCGTAGTCGCGGTGGAGCAACAAGCCACAATTGTTGTGGGGCTGAACTTATTCCCGATATCATTCTGGATGACCAGGGCCCGTCCCATACCCGATTGCTCGCTGTCTCGGGCCGGATTCCAGTCCACCCAGTAAATGTCGCCGCGCTTGACTTCGCCAGACACGGCTAGTCACTCCCACTCCGGAAGGACTTCCTGCGCCAAATCTATCGTCGCGGCGGCAATCTCAAGGTTCTCTCCAGCCAGAGCCTTGTAGCCCGCCTCCATCTCGGAACGCAGTCGCTCCCTGGCCAACTCGTGCAAGCATGACGAGACTACCTTGCTGCGGCTTGTCTTCCGCTCTCGCGCTATCTCGGCAGTCAGTTGCGCCAGCTCTTTCGGCAAACTGATCGTCAGTCTTGTTACCTGCCCGGCCATAACGGTCCTCCTGAGACGATAGTGGGAACATATGGTATTACGAATATCTCATGCAATGATGGTACACTTATCAATCATATCTATCAAGCATGGGCTGCCGGTCGCGCTGCCGCCACGGCGCAAGTAGGTCGGGCGCCTCAGCGTCTTCCCGCGTGGAGCTCCGTCGAGATTTGGCGCCCTGGGAAAGAGAAAGGAGCCCGGCTCTGTGAGTCCGACCCCCTCCTGAGTTAGTCTGCTACTCTGCCTGCGCTAAGGCACCAGCGTACCGCTCTGATTGAGATACAGCCAGTAGCCCCGCCCCAGCTCGACGTCTTTGAAACCTGTGCCGTCGGTCTTGGCCCCTTCCCAGCCCTTCACCGGACCCAGGCGATAGAGTGTCAGCCACTTGCCCTTGAGGCCGTTGAGGTAGCTATCCACGGGCATGGCGTTTACCGATCCGGTGGGGTGACGGCCACCACCGACGCTCGCGGGAAGACCACCAGCTTCGGCTACGACGCCTACGGCAATCGGACGACGGTCACTGACCCCTACAACAAGACCTGGACGACGGCCTATGACCTGGCGGGCCGCAAGACCGCGGCCACCGATCCCCTGGGCCACGTCACCTCCTTCGCCTACGACAACAACAATAACCTCACCTCGACCACC
>JACPQD010000047.1 GCA_016190665.1 Chloroflexota bacterium | reverse complement strand
TCCGATAAAACTATTCTGTCAAGTGCATGACGCCCGTTCGAGTTTCCTCTCCCTCGATGGGAGAGGGTAGGGTGAGGGTGAAACCGGAGAGCCCCCTCACCTTAGTCCTCTCCCGCGGAGGGGAGAGGAAACATCCAGTCAGGCGCGATTCAATTTTAATAAGACAACATTGTAGCACGCTATGCCCCTACGCGTTGTGAGGCAGCCCCTATGCGTTGGAGGGGAGCGGCCCCAGGTCCCGTTCGGCCCGCTCCAGCAGCGCATCCCAGTTCCTGGGAAGCTTGATCTCGGTGCTGATGGGGACAAACTCGCCGGAGTAGCCGGCTTGCATCCAGTAACCGTGGCCTGATTGGTCGCCGCCCGCCACGATGACCATGATGTTCTCCGGATTTCGCGTTATGGGGCATGGGTCGGGCGCTGGCTGAGGCGCCTCGTGCTCGTAGTGGCCCAGGTCGCGGAGCGGCACCTTGCTGTGCTCCCAGAGGAACTCCTGGATGCGCTTCTTCGTCCAGCCCAGCTCGTTCAAGGGCCCGGCAGCGTTGCGCGCGAAGAGGACTACCCCCGGGAAGGATTCGAAGGAGTGCGTCCAGTTGCCGCTGTGCCTCATGAAGGCCGCAGTAACGACCAGGGATTCAATGGCCGCTTTTTCGGTGGTCGTGCGCACGCCGTTGACGTTGGCCGTGCCGGCGAGCGCGACGAAGGTAACGATGTTGCTGTCCTTTGGGTAGCCTCGATCGACATGGAGGGGGGCCCAGGGGCTGTTCTCCTCGTCCTCGGCGAAAACGATGTTGGTATATCTGGCTGGGCCGCCAAAGATGGACATGGTCCCGGAGCCGGGGACGGCGCCTCCCGCGCAGATGATGAGCAATCTCAAGGCCCGGCCGATGGCGGCGCCCGCCGGATGCTTCGGGTCCGGGCCCAGGCATCCGTACCCCGAGTTAAGCCGGATCTGTCGGGCGATGGGCCCATTCACGATCACCCCGGGGTAGACGCTGCACGTGGTGGAGTTCATTCTCTCGTGGTGGAAGCGGGGGTCTGTCATGGCCTGGACGGTGGCGATGAAGACGGGCAGGTACTCGGGACGGCCTCCGGCCATGGCGAGGGTAGCCGCGATCAGTTCCACGGTGGCGATGCCGCCTCTGGGCAGGATCTTGGCCACAACCTGGTCTCGAGGAAGGTCCGTGCCCGTCAATATCCAGTCGATGGTCTCCCTGGTGGCCGGGACGAGCGGGAGTCCGTCGCTCCAGTTGTTCCTCAGGAAGAGGTTATTCATATTGGCGACGGCTTCCCTGTAGTCTTTGCCGGTCACCCTGGCTTTCGGCGGGGTGTAGACCCGCTGTCTATTGCTGGGCTCCCACCTGGTGAGGCCCTCGATGATCTTGTCGATATTCTCTTTCAGGGGAGTGAGGTCGCTTCCCGGCAGGAACATCCGCGTGGGGAACTCGTGGACGCTGGGGGCGTCGTTGGGGAATCCCAGGCCGGCGAAGGCGTTGGCCACGACCCGGGAGAAGCCCGCCCGCGTGACCACCGTAGAGGGTATGCCCCTCTTCTCAGCTCTGGCGGCAGCCCGACCGGCTGCGGTGGAGCAGCCGCCTCAGCCCGCGTTGCCGGTTATGACGGCCTGGCACCCCTTTCCTCTGACCATCTCGGCCACCGCATCGGTGTCGATCTCGTTGTTGCCGATGGGGAACTCGCTGTAGGGGACGAACCTGGCGGTGGGGAAGCGTTTTTGCAGCTCCTCGCGGATGGCGGGAAAGGTCCGGTCCGGCTCCCAGGATGAGTTCGACAGCTCGCAGATGGTCTTGCCCGCCAGGGTATCCAGGCGGGACGCGTGGGACTCCGGCGCCTCAAGGGCGCCAGTGGGATTGAACAGCTCCAGGGTCACTTCGTCGGCCATGGCAGTTACCTCCTCAAATCGATGAAAGGTTGCGCGACGCCCCAGGCCGCAGTTTTCCGGGGCGCCTGCCAATATTACGCGACTGGGACGCCGGTGTCAACTCAAGGGTGTTGACATGGCCCTTCGAAACGATATACT
The DNA here is from genome assembly GCA_016190665.1 of Chloroflexota bacterium. Classification (GTDB taxonomy): domain Bacteria; phylum Chloroflexota; class Dehalococcoidia; order JACPQD01; family JACPQD01; genus JACPQD01. The sequence continues at coordinate 2,437 of JACPQD010000047.1, read as the reverse complement.
GGCAGCGACGGAGAAAGCGCCGTTTTGTAACGGAGACAATAGATGAAGGCCACCTGGCTCCACGTTTCGGACTTCCATTTTCGGGGTGGGGACCCCTACGACCGAGACGTTGTGCTCCGAGCGCTTGTGAAGTCCGTGAGATACTTCCGTGAAAATGGCCGGAAGGCTGATCTGGTGTTCGCCACCGGGGATGTGGCCTATCACGGACGGGACAAAGAATACAATCCCGCCACGAAGTTCTTCGACGACCTGCTGGAGGCGGCGGGCCTGGAGCGCTGCCATCTCTTCCTGGTTCCCGGCAACCACGACGTAGACCGGACCAAGGGCGCCGGCCTGACGCGGACGCTGGCAACGCGGGAAGAGGCCGATGCGTACTTTGCGCCAGAAGCCCCTCACTATCACATGCTCAAGCTGCACGACTTCCGGGAATGGTACAACGACTACTTCAAGGGAACTCGCGGCGCCCGTGAGGATTCGACCTGCGGCGTCGCCGAGTAGGCCGAGGTTGTTGGGGGGAAGATAGGCATCCTGCCGCTTAACAGCGCGCTCTTCTGCCAGGATGACGAGGACCACGCGAAGCTGTGGGTGGGGAGGCGCTGCCTGGACTGCGGGACCCAGGAGCTGCAAAACCTCGAGGCCGACCTGAACGTGGCCTTGCTGCATCATCCCCTGGACTGGCTGCATGGCGTCGAGCGGGCGAACGTCAGAACATGCCTGCATAACAGCGTGAACTTCGTGCTCCATGGCCATCTGCACGAGACTGAGGTGGAAGACATAGTCACCAGCAAAGGCGGGGCGCTCCATTGCGTGGTGGGCGCCGCCTACGACACGCGCAAGCGGCCGAACGAGGCCTTCTACTGCAGGACCGACGGAGACGGGCTGGCTGTCTTTCCCATCCGCTACGAAGACCGGGCCGAGGAGGTCTGGGTCGTGGACCCCAGCCTGTTCCCCGACGAGCCGGGTTATGAGAAGACCTTTCCGCTCCGGCGCCGAGACGGGGGCGCTGCCCCACGCCTCACGCCAGTTGCGCCTGCCGGGGCGCGGGTCTCGCCCTTCCTGGGCAACGTTCCGTCGCGCCACAACCTGCCCTTCCTCGGCCGGGACGGCCTGCTTGACGAGATTTCGAAAAAGCTGGACGATGTTACGCGCCGGCGGGACGATGCCTCGGTTGAAGGCGTCGTCGTGCTCCACGGGCCGCCGGGCGTGGGCAAGAGCGAGCTGGCCCGCGAGTTCGCCCGCCGCCAGCAGTCTCGCTATCCCGGCGGGACCTTTTTCGTCGACTTCGGGGCGGGCGACACCCCGCTTGACCTGGCGACCATCGGGAAGGATATCCTGGGCCTCGACTTCCCCCCCGATCTCTCCCTGCGAGACCAGTGCTTTCGGGCGCTTTACACCCTCGGTTCGACTCAGGCTCTGGTCATCTACGATAACGTCCTGTCGTTCGATGCCCTCAGGCCATGGCTCCCGCCCGCGGGCATGCCCTGCCATGTCCTGGTGACCACCGTCCTGGAGCCGAGGGGCGCGGAATGGTCGACCCTGGAAGTCCCCCCGTTGGAGGATCCCACTTCGCTGGAGCTTATCGAAAAGCTTGCCGGCCGGGAGGTGGCAGGAAAATACGGGCCTGAGCTGGTCAGGACGGCGGGCGGGCTGCCGGTGCAAATCTGCCCCGCCGCGGCAATCCTCGCCTACGAGCAGCGGCGCGGCCGCCTCGACTCCGCCCGGCTGACCCTGGCGCGCGAGGCGGAAGGGAGCTTCCACTCGGTCTACGACCGCTTGGAAGGCCCAGCGCGCCTGCTATTGCGCGCCGCCGCCGCCCTCAATCCCCAGCGCATACCTCGCGCGGAGCTATTTCAGGAGCTTGAAGGCCCTGCTGGTTGGGCGGAAGGGGACTTCCAACGGCGCCTTGACGCCTGCCGGGATGTCCACCTCCTGGAGGGGAATGAGGACCTCCGGATGCACCAGCTCTTCTCATCCTTCCTCCTGGGACTGCCCGAAGACCTTGAATTGGCTCCGGTCTTGAAGGAGGTGCGCCAGACGCAGGCGCGCCGGATGATCGCAATCGCCGGCGAGCTGGCGGAGTACCCCGGCTAATACCGACCTGGCCGCCGCCCTCACGGTCTTCCCTGTCAGGGTCGATGCCTGGGCCGGGTATGAAGACGCCATCTCGTTTGACGACGCCGAGACGCTTGGCCGCGCCCTCAACGAGATCGGGCGCTTCGGCGAGGCCCAGCCGTGGTACGAGCGGGCGGTGGCGGCCTCAGAGAAAGGGGACATCCACGGGCGGGTGGACCAGGAAAGCCTGGGCGTGAGCCTGAACCAGGTGGGCTCTTGCCTGTCCAGCCAGGGGAAGTTCGCGGAGGCGATCCCGTGGTACGAGCGGGCGGTGGCGGCGAAAGAGAAAGGGGACATCCACGGGCGGGTGGACCAGGCGAGCCTG
>JACPQD010000046.1 GCA_016190665.1 Chloroflexota bacterium | reverse complement strand
GGTCGGGGGATGGGGACAGGAAGTTGTCTTTCCGGGTCCGCGGTGCTATCATTTCGGCAGAGTCTTTGACCCGGCGCTTGCGAAACCCCATCGGGGGACGGGCGAGGAAACGACCGACCACAGGGATGTCCGGAGAGGCAATTATGGAGAGACGTCACCATACAGTTATTCTTGAGCGAGAGGAAGATGGAGGCTATCACGCCTTCTGTCCTACCCTCAAGGGATGTCACACTCAGGGCGATACTGTCGAGGAAGCGCTGGCCAATGTTCGAGAAGCAATAGAGGCGTATCTGGAAAGCCTCCAGAAACATTGATATGGGCATAACGCCCGACGAATTCGTAAGGCTGCTCCGCCGGTGAACCCTCGCCACCATGCCGAATTCCTGGGTTACCGTCAGGGATCGGGGAACAGAGGTCAGGGGTTAAGAACAGAACAACGAAGGCCGTGATGCGAAAGCAAGCGAAGCTCTGCGCCTTAGGCGCCCCAGTGTGTTAGGGGCTGATGCCGTCACTCTCCCTGATGATAGCGCGCTCCAAATGAGCGATCAGGGGCGGCAGGTCAAGAATTACGATAGCGTAGACTATGCCCATATCGATATCGAGGTAGCCGTGGGCCACCCGGTCACGAGTGCCGATTATCTGTTTCCACGGAATCTCAGGATAGCGCGCTTGGAGCGGCCCACTGGTGGATCGGGCCGCTTCGCCCAGCACTTCCAACAACCGCACCAAGGCCAGGCACAGAAGCCGATCATTCTGAACGTCGTCCAGGCTCTTGCCACGACAGAAGCCGACGGTCTCCTGCGCTGCATCCAGCATGTGGCGTAGTCGGGCAAGATCATCAGCTTTGGGCATATTCCAACTCGGAGTCGCGCAGCACATCGTCGCGGAAGTGGCGGCCGAGATCGCCGGCGGTGCGGAGGTCGACCTTCCTGCCGAGCGATTCGGCCAGCTCACTTTCCATGTCAACGATGGCAAAGCCCGGGACGTGTCCGCCTTCGAACTCCACCAGCACATCTATATCACTGTCGGGGCGGAAATCGCCGCGCAGCACCGACCCGAAGAAAGCCAGCTTTGTGATATGGTGGCGCCGGCAAAATTCCGCTAGCTTGCGGTGAGGTATAGTGATGTTGCGCGCCGCCCGGCTCCCAGCAAAGAGAAGAGGTCGCCGTGGAATCTGTGAAGCGTCTGCGGACACGAAGCCCTTGAGCTCCGTATAAATGGGGCAACTCCTGTTGGCGCGGTAGTAAACCTGCCTCCCTTGCACCTCGCAGCTGATGATGCCGCTTTCGGTCAGGTTCTTCAGCTCCCGCTGTACCGTTCCCCGGCTCATCCTTACGGCATCAAGTATCTGCTTCGTGCAGAAAGAAGTATCGCACCGCCCATATAGAAACGCCAGTACCGCTTGCCGCGTCTTGCCGAAAGGATCTCTACATGATGGCTCGTTGCTCATCTCACGTACCCTCTATGGGTATTATCTTATCCATCCAGGGTAGCGTAAGTCAAGCTCATTCGTACGGACAGCCAACGAGGCGCCCCTATCCCCACATATCCGGGATAACCTCGCTCAGGCCGCAGCGCTTCAGCGTGCTCCGCCACGGTTTCCCGGTCCTCTCGTCCCAGCCCATGAGCCGGTAGTATTCGTTGACCATGCCGCGGAGGTAGGGCGCCAGGGTGCGGCCCTCCCCCGGGCCGCCGCTGGGCGCTTCCAGGAGCCTGGGGGAGACGTTCTCGTAGTCGTCCTGGGGCGTCAGGCCGTGGCGGATGTTGAAGGCGCGCTCCAGTTGCATGATCGGCTCTCCCGCCGCCACCAGGTCCTCCGGCGTCCAGTCCCAGCCCGTGGCCGCCTTCAGCGATTCAGCGGTGAGCCAGAGCACGTCCGGCAGGCCCCAGGTGATGAACCAGCAGAGGCCGGTGGAGTCGTTCATGAACTTGAGCTCGCCCGTCTTCTTCACCTCCAGGGGCTTGCCCTTCCAGTCGAAGCGGGGCGTGAACTCCGGATAGCCGGCGTCCGGCTCGGGTATCAGGCCATCGGCGGCCCCCGCCGGCCAGCCGGCGCCGCTGCCGATTATCTGGGCAAACATGGTGCCGAAGAAGGGCCGCCACTCGTGAAGGTTCATGCTGGTCCCCTTGACGTGGGCGGCGAAATTCGGGGCGTCCCCGCCGATGATCTCTGCGGCGCGCTTGACTCCCCTGGCCAGGACGTCGCCAAAGCCTTCCCGAGCGCACATCATGCGGAAGAGCTTCTCCGCCGCCTCGGCGTCGCCCCATTTCAGCTCCAGGCCGCCCGTGTCCTCCGCGGTGATCAGGCCCTTCTCATAGGCCTCGAAGGCCATGGCCATGGTGACCCCCGCCATGCCCCCCTCGACGCCCAGGCGGTCGTAGAGATCGGCCAGGTAGAAGATGGTGCCCGGCTCGGTGATGCCCAGGATGGTGCCCGCGCCCTCCAGGTTCTCGCCGCCGCCGCTGAGGGTGGCCACGTAGCCTTTGCGGGGGCCACTCGTCATCTCGATCTCGCAGGAGCAGCCGATGGGGCAGCGCGGGCAGGCCCGGGTGGTGTACTTCTGGTCGGACATGCCCAGGCCGTACTCGGGGTATTGATTGACGCGGAAGTTCATGGCCACGAAGCCGCGCCGCTCCAGTTGTCCGCGCTGGTTCGTCTTGCGCGACCGCTGGCCTCCCGTTCGAGAGAGCCACTGGCCGGGCCGCGGCGATCTTTCCGCTGGTCAAATCCACGCGTAATATCTTGTCTACGTACCCGCCCGACATATACGAATCTCCTCTTCACGCGCGCGCTGGCCGGCAATGCTGTTCGCTTGAAACTTGCGGTGCGGGGGGAGCTTGTCTCCTGCTAGCCTAGCCTGAGAGCCCCTATGCCGCGTACTTCCGTGCGCGGTATCAAGACGCCCTCGCGGGCGCACCCCTCGGGCATAGCAAGCCATGCCCCTACGCCCTCACCCCAAAACCTATAACCTACAACCTCTAACCTCTAACCTATTCCCTATTTCGCCAGCCAGACGTTTTGCAGCTTCAAGTTATTGTAAATGCCGATCCCCGGCCCGAAGTTCCTGACCTCTTTCCACCAGGCTATCTCATAGACGAACCAGTAGAGGACGGTGGCCGGGAGCAGCTCGTGCAGGCGCCGCTGCATCTGGAAGACCAGCTCCTTGCGCTTCGCCGGATCCATCATCCGCGACTGCTCATCGTACCACCTGTCGAACTGCGCATCGCTGAAGGCGCCCAGGTTGTTAGGCACCCCGGTGACGAAGGCGGTGCCAAAGAACTGGTCCGGATCGTCGAAGCCGGCCGAGGCGAACTGGATGGCCATGTCGTAGTTGCGCTTGTAGATGCGGTCCATCATCGTCGGCGCGTCGGTCAGGCTCACCGTCATGTCGACGCCTATCTGGGCGAGCTGCTCCTTGACAGAGAGCATGCTCCGTTCGTACTGCGTGTCGGTCCTGGTTATGCCGGTAGTCTTGAAGCCCTGAGGGTAACCGGCCTCAGCCAGGAGCTTCTTCGCCTCCGCGATGTCGGCATCCTTCGGTTGGCGATATCCGGGCATCTTCATGAGCTCGTCCTTGGGCGAGGCCCTCGGCGGCCACATTGATTATCTTGGGCCGGTCCAGGGCCATGCTTGTCGCCCGGCGCACCTTGAGATCGTTGAAGGGCGCCTTGGTCTGGAGCATCCAGAGGCCCTGGAAGATGAGGCTGGAATGCCGCCTGATCTCCAGCTTGTCGCTCAGCTCCTTGCGGATTATCTCGCCCTGGCCTGGGGTGAGCCCGGTGGAGCCCCAGCCGGGGATATTGGCCCGGTGGGTGCGCAGCGCGGCGAACCTGGTAGCCACGTCTTTGATGATGTACCAGGTGATGCCGTCAACGTAGGGGCGGCCCTTGACGAAGTAGTCCGGGTTCTTCACCACGCTGTAGCTGGCGCCGGCATCGTAAGACTTGAACTTGTAGGGGCCGGTGCCCACCACGTCCTTCTTCAATATTGCCCTTGGCCTCGACGACGCTCTTGGGGACCACCACGATGCGGCCGTCGCCCAGATTGTGGATGAAGGACGGGCTGGGATATTGCAGTGTGATCTTCAAGGCGTCGTTGCCGGTTGTCTCGATTTTGTCGACGGCTTTGAGCCATTCCTTGCGCGGGCTGATGATCCCTTGCGGCGGCTTTCGAATCAGCTCCAGGCTGAAGCGGGCGTCCTCAGAGGTAAGAGGTTTGCCGTCGTGCCACTTTACGTTCTTCACGAGGTTAAAGGTGTAACTCTTGCCGTCCGGGCTCATCTCCCACTTCTCCGCCAGGTCGCCGACGACCTTGGCCGGCTCAAAGGGGTCATGCTGGACGACAGTGCTGTAGGAGGGGAGCACCAGGACCAGGGCGCTCACCGAGCCCTCTTGGATAGGATCGAAGCTGGGTGGGTCGGTGAAGTGCGTGCTGGTGAGTATGCCGCCGGAACGAGGCTCCTCGGCGCCGACCTTGGGGGTGGGCGACAGAGCGGGTGATGGGGGCTTGGCGGCCGGCGTGGCCTGAGCGGCCGGGCTTGCTGCTTTGGGAGGGGCTGTCGGCTTGGCCGTCGGAGCCGCCGCCGGGGCGCAGGCAGCCAGCAGGAAAGAAAGCGTGACGACGATGGCGAAGAGGTTGCGGTTCAACATTCGGGGCCTCTTTGCTTGGGACGCCATTTGTTGATTTCGGCGATAGTATAAGACCACTTTGGCAAAAGTCAAAACAAAAGCCGGACCTCTGTTCCACTGATTGACAATCGGTAAGGCACACGCTAAGATAACCTTACATTGGTCGATATGCCTTACTGGAGGAAAATGTGAAGGAAATTGTAGCCACCATTACCAGCAAGGGCCAGGTGACGATCCCGGCCGAAGTCCGCCGGCGCCTTGGACTGAAGAAGAGCGACAAGATATCCTTTGTCATCGGGGCGGAAGGGGATATTTGTCTGAGAATGCCTCGCTATCCCAGTATCGCCTCGCTCCGAGGCGCCGCCGGCTCATTGAAGAAGCCGCTCTCCTGGCCTGAGATGCGGGAGATCGCCCGTGAGGATCGCTCAAAGGCCAAGGACGCGACAGAACAATGAGCGATCCCTTTGTCGATACCGATGTCCTGATTCGCTTGCTGACCGGGGATGACCTGAAGAAACAGGCAGAGGCAGCGGCCCTCTTTGAGGCTGTCGAAGCGGGGCGACTGACGCTCGCCGCTCCCGATACCGTCATCGCTGATGCGGTCTATGTGCTCTCCTCTCGTCGCCTGTATGACAAGCCTCGTTCGGACGTTGCGGCCATGCTCTCGCGTCTTGTCAGCCTTCCAGGCTTCAAAGTGGAGAACCGGGCTTCTGTTGTCCGGGCGCTCGATCTTTACGGCGCCACTTCGCTGGATTTCGGGGATGCCCTGATCGTCGCCTCAATGGAGCAGCGCGGCTCGACAATCCTCTATTCCTACGATGCCGACTTCGACCGCATCCCCACGGTAAATCGACGCTTGCCGGGTCGGTAGGCTGCTGAGCCATCCTGCTTACGTTCGCAGAAGTTCAGGATGGTTCTTCTGCAGCCACTTCTCCACCCCGGCTCGAAGGTCCTGCGCCAGAGAAAGCATCTCCTTTGCCTCTTGTCGGGAGGCCATGCCCACCCTTTCGTAGCCGGCGATATTGCGTTTCTTGCGGAATCTGTCGAGCGTCTCAATCGTCTTGCTATCAACGTTCATGGTGAAAGCAAGCGTCTGGATAGTCCAGTAGTGGTGACCCTCATATGGGCGACTCTGTACCCGCTGGCGGCAAGGGCTGCCGTGGCTGACTGCAGGGCGGCGCTGTACGCCGTGGCAAGCGCCCCGTCAGCGCTCAAGCCAGTTACTTTGGCGTCTTGCAGGTCGCGGTCGGCCACTGCGAGGAGCTGAGCGATCTCTTGCGCGCCTGGCCTATGCGCTCGCAGCCTTCCGTGTCTTACCAAGTCCGGCAAGCTCATCTTCGTCACCTATGAAAAAGACCTTATCTTCCCCCACGACCGTTCGAAGGAAATTGCTATCGGCCTGCTTCTGCCTGAATTCAGAGACGGGGTAAACCACCGGGTTTATCTCTCTTCCGAGGGTCGCCTGCGCTGGACCGAGGAGCGAGACGATTTCGCCGAAGGTCGTCTTGCCTACAACCATGACATCCACATCGCTGGTCCTGTTTTTCGCTCCGGTGGCGACGGAACCGAAGACAAAAGCTACGCGGATCCGCTTAGCGGCGGGCAAAAGGGCTGAGCGCAGAACATCCACCACACCGACAGTCTTAACGATCAGCCGGTGAAGCTCGTCAAAGAATGGGCTGCGCCTGTCGGCCTGGTAGTATTTCTGTCTCCCTTCCGTGGTGGAAATGAGGATGCCGGCCTTTTCCAGGCGTGCCAACTCACGACTCACGTTCGTGGAGTCCTCACCCAGCAGTGAGTTGAGCTGACGGACGTAAAAACGCTCGTCGGGATGAGTGAACAACCATCCCAGAACTTTCGCCCTGAGTTTCGATCCTAAGAGCGTTTCCAGCATCGTACCCGTCAGAAGTTGCAGTGTTATTTACTGTATTTGCAGTATATTATACTGCACGGTTGGTCCAAGTCAATCGGCAATAGGATCGGTTCTGACCTCTTACCTCATCCTCGGGTCCAGCGCGTCCCTCAGGCCATCGCCGAGGAAGTTGAAGGAGAGCAAGGTGAGGGCCAGCGCCAGGGCGGGGAAAAGGGCCAGGTGCGGGTAGGACCGCATGCCCTGCATCCCTTCGTTGATCATCGCGCCCCAGCTAGGCGTCGGTGGGTTCACCCCCAGGCCGATGAAGCTCAGGAAAGCCTCATAGAGGATGTAGGTGGGGATGTTGAGCGTCTCCGCCACCACTATCGGCCCGACGAAGTTGGGAAGGAGGTGGTGCACGATGATGCGCACCTCGCCGGCGCCTATCGAGCGGGCCGCCTGAATGAACTCCTTCTCCTTCAGCGAAAGTATTATCCCGCGCACCAGGCGCGCCATGGTCATCCAGGCGGTGATCCCTATGCCGACAAAGATGAAGAACAGTCCTCCCAGCGAGGTATCGACGGCGCGGAGGAGCTGCGCCAGGCCCGTTTCCGGCCCGGAGACCGATCCGGACCGGAAGTAGACCATGATGAGGATGATCAATAGGAGGGTGGGGAAAGCATACATGAGGTCGACAAAGCGCATCATGAAGTTGTCCACCTTACCCCCGTAGTACCCGGCGATGGAGCCGTAGATCACCCCTATGGCCATGCTCATGGTCGCTCCCACGATGCCCACGGTGAGCGAGATCCGGGCGCCATAGACGATGCGACTGAAGACGTCCCGCCCCATGAAGTCGGCGCCCATGAGGAACTTGCCGCCGGGGGGAGCGTAGTTGTCCGGGAAGCTCTCCTCGGCGTAGTACGCTGGAGCGACCAGGGGGGCGAAGATGGCGATCAGGATGAACAGCAGGACGATAAGCCCGCCTGCGACCGCCAGCCGGTTCTTGAGCAGACGCCGAAAGGCGTCGGCCCACAGGCCGCGAGAGGGCCTGATGGGCGCGGCCAGGGAGCGCGGTTCGGCCAGGTCCATTCCAACTCTCCAGCCGTTAGTGACTAATCGACTTCACATCGATGCACAGGATGAACAGGATTGAAATCAACTTATCCTCTGAATCCTGTCCATCCATGTTAATAAACGTCCTGGTGCGCGACGCAATGTCGGAAGCATCCCGCGGGCCTCTCGGTGCTGCCTGATACCTGCAACGGGCAACCCATAATCTACAATCAAGAATCAACAATCAAGAATCCGAAATCCGTGTCTATCAGTGTCCATCCGTGGTTCTATTGATATCTGATCCGTGGGTCGAGAAGAACGTAAGCCACGTCCACCGCCAGATTGGCCAGGATGATGGCGATGGCATAGAGAAGCACGGTGCCCATGACCACAGGGTAGTCGCGGTCGCTGATGCTGGTCACGAAGTACTTCCCTATCCCCGGGATGGCGAAGATCGTCTCCACCACCAGCGTCCCGGTCACCAGGCCCGCGAACAAGGGGCCGAGGACGGTGGTCACCGGTATGAGAGCGTTTCGAAGGGCATGTCGCGTCATCACCAGGGTCTCGGCCAGCCCCTTGGCCCGGGCGGTGCGAATGTAGTCTTCGCCGACGATTTGCAGCATGCTGGCCCTGGTGAGTCGCGCTATCAGGGCCACATGGGCGGCGGCCAGGGTCAGCGCAGGGAGGACTATGTACTCCGGCCCCCGCCACGTGGCGGGCGGCAGGACGCGCAACTGCAGGGCGAAGAGCCAGATGAGGAACGGCCCCAGGGCCAGGCTCGGCACGGAGACGAAGGTCACCGCCAGCAACATCGAGCTGTAGTCAGCCCAGGAGTTGTGTCGCAGGGCAGCGATTACGCCCAGAGGCACCCCGAAGGCCACCGTTATTGCCAGAGCCAGCGCCCCCAGTTGCGCCGAGATGGGAAGATGGTCGCGGAAGATATCGTTTACCGTGCGGCTGGTGGAGGAATAGGAGGGGCCGAAGTCGAAGCGAAAGAGGACGCCCGACATGTAGTCGACGTACTGCTTCCAAAGCGGATCGTCCAGGTGGTACTTCTGCGCCAGGTTCGCCATTATCTCCGGCGGCAGGCGCTTCTGACGGTCGAAGGGGCCGCCGGGGATTGAATGCATCAAGAGGAAGGTTATCAGAGAGATAACGAAGAGCACGGGTATGGCCCAGAGTGTGCGCCGGAGGGTGTATCTAAGCACCTACTCTCCAATACCTGATGTTATCGCTTCCGAAAGTCACGTGGAACCCTCCTGTATGAGCGTCCGGCGGTCCTCACTTCGACTAAGCGAGCGGTTCAATCTTGCCCGGCGGCTCCAGGTTCTTCGCGCGCCGCCACGCCTGCCTCAGTTCCTCGTGATGCAGAGTTGCCCATTCGGTTACCAGACCGGCAGCCCGCGGCGGAAGTCGGCCTTCGATTAGCGCCAGCGTCTCCACGCCAATCAGCGCTTCGTGCTCCTCGTACAAGACGTGGAAGTGCGGCGGCAGGTGGTCGTCAAAATACATCCTGATCACGATGCCGTAGAAGCGGCTCAGTTCAGGCACCGCTAGTGACCGCCTTCACGCGTGGGAACAACTCCTCGGGCGTCTTCCCTGTCAGCTTGAGATAAAGGGCATCCGGACACAGATCGATGTCCTGTCCCCAGGCGATGGCGCCGGCTTCATCTATCCTGACCGCCTCGAAGAAGGCTCTGTCCTGCCAGGCCGCGAAGACTCCCCGTCCAGCAAGATGGGAGAGATCGACCTCGCCTTCGACGCCATCCTCGAACCGCAGCCAGAGGCGGTAACCTTCGAGCGCTCTGACTTGAGTGGGTCTTACCATTCTTCCATTCTCGTTTCTATCGTCTCCGGGCTGAAATCCTGTTCATTGGGCCATACGATGGTTCCGAATTCGATCCTCGCCCTTTTGAAGTAGTTGGGGTCCTTCAGTTCTGCGAAGATACCTTTGTCGAGGTATGGTCCAACATCGAAGACTCCAGTCTTGCCGCTTGATAAGGTCACCCTTATCCTGAAGTCAGGGAGAATTTCAAAATCGACCACGTCTGGAATCATCCTGAGCGTCCCATCTGAGGCACATTTATTTACGCAACTTGATAGATCAGGGGACGGTAGCGAGCTCTGGGTATTGGTTTACCATTGGCTCGCGCTGCTTCAAGCCATGCTTCCCTTGCCTTCAGGACCTCACGGACAGCTTCCTCCGGAGTTGCCCCGAAAGCAGAGCAATATTTCAGATCAGGTATGTCGGCAATGTAACCTTGATCTTCGTCGCTGTAGAACACGTTGGTGTGATAATCCTTCATTACTGGCTCCTGGAGTCGTGGAAAAGACCGGCCCGGTCTCAAGGGCCGGGGGCCGGGGGTCAGGCGTCGGCTCCCCCCAACCCGTGGCCCCTACCCCCTGGCCCCCATTCATCATTCAGCACTCATCATTTACTTCTTGATCTTCCAGTTCTTGAAGTGTTCCCCCCCGAAGGCCGGGTGAGTCCGCTCCAGATAAGGCTTGGTCAGTTGCACCTGCGTGTAAAAGTATATGGGCGCGATGGCCGCTTCGCTATCGACGAGGATCTTCTCCGCTTCCTTGTAGAGTCCGAGCCGTTTCCCCGAGTCCGGCTCCACGGCCGCCTTCTCCACCAGTTCGTCGAACTTGGGATTCTTGAACCTGGCGTAGTTGCTGCCGGACTTCGAGTGGAAGACGTCGTTGAGCCAGTTGTTGGCATCCGGGTAATCGGCGGACCAACCCATGCGGAAGACCTGCGGCGGGTCCGTCTGGAGGGTCTTCAGGAAGACCTTCCACTCCTGGTTGGCCACCTTCACGTCCACGCCGAGATGCCGCTTCCACATGGCCTGGATGGCCTCGGCGATCTTCTTGTGGCCCTCGCTGGTGTTGTACGCCAGGGTTATCTCCGGCAGCCCTTTGCCGTCCGGGTAGCCGGCGTCGGCCAGGTACTTCCTGGCGGCTGCCGGGTCGAAGGGGACGCCTATCTTCTCCTTTACGCCGTCCACGTGCCCGAAGACGCCGATGGCGGTGAAGGTCTGCGCCGGCTTCTGCTCGCCTTTGAGCACAGTATCGATGAGCGTCTGCCGGTCGATGGCGGCGGTGAAAGCCTTGCGCACCAGGGGCTTATCGAAGGGGGCCTTGCTGTTGTTGAAGCCGTAGTAATAGGTGGAGAGCTGCGGCGCGATCAAGAGCTCCTTGCTCAGCTTGGGGTCCTTCTTCACCCTATCGATATCCTCGAGAGGCACACCCGTCTGATACAAGCTGTCAAGCTGGCCGTTCTCGTACATGGTCAGGGCCGTGGAAGCCTCTCTCACCATGGCGAAATTGATGGTCTCTGTGCCGACGTCCTTTGCCGCGTAATAGTTGGGGTTCTTCTTGAGGATGACGCTCTTCTCGTGCTCCCAGGCGCTCAGGAGATAGGGCCCGTTGGTCACGATATTCGCCGGCTCGGTCCATTTCTCCTTGTGCTTTTCGATGGCCTCCCGGGGTTGGGGGAAGGTCACCCATAGGGACGCAATCATGGGGAAATAGACCGCCGCTTCCCTCAGGGTGATCTCCAGGGTGTAATCGTCCTTGGACTTTACGCCCACGGTCGCCGAGTCTTTGACCTTACCCGAGTTGAAGTCCTCAGCGCCCTTGATGATGTTCAGGACGTGGGCGTACTCCGAGGCCGTTGCCGGGTCGAGGGTGCGCTTGATCCCGTACTCGACATCCCCGGCGGTGACCGGCTTGCCATCCGACCAGCGGACGTCTTTCCGGAGATGAAAGGTGTACACCTTGCCGTCCGGGGAGATGTCCCATTTCGTGGCCAGGTCAGGGATGATCTGAGACGTCTTGTCGTCCACGTCCGTCAGCCCCACGAAGAGGGACCGGGCCATATCCACCGAGACCACATCCGTGGCCAGGGCCGGATCGAGAGTGGGCGGCTCGGTGCCCAGATTGAGGTTGAGCTCCGCGCCCCGTCCCTCCTCCGCGCGGGAGCAGGCCAGGAAAGGCACGATCATCGCCAGGATAACGAGTGAACTGAGTAAGGTGAGGTAGCGACGGCTGGGTTGCATTCTAGACCTCCCGAGGGAGATTGCGTATGGCAAATAGCGTTCAGCAAGTAGCTCTTTTCGGCCTTGTCACGCGCCGCCCGTGCTCGCTAGCCCAGCATAAGTCTCAGATGAGCGATCAGCCGTGGCAGATCGTGAGCAACGATTGCCCAGATTATGTCGAGATCGACGTCTAATATAGCCATGAGCCAGGCGATTTCTGGTGCCAATAATCAAGGGCCAGGGGATATCAGGATGCCGCTCGCACAGTTCCTCAGAAATGGCGCTTGCCGCCTCGCCAATAATCTCAATGCACCGTATCGTAGCCAGCGCAAGCATTTTATCACTATCCAGATCAGCGCGCCTGCGTCCTTCCGTGAATTGGACTGCCTGTTCCGCATACTCGAGCATATGACGCAGACGAACTGCATCGTCCCTAAACGGCATACAGCATCTGTGCCTCTCGTACTACCTGCTCGCGGAAGTGGCGGCTCAAGTCCTCGCGTGTGCGCAGATCGACCTTGCGCCCGCCGAGCAGCGCCGAAAGCTCAGTCTCCATATCAGACAACCGAAAGAACCCCGGCACATGGTCCGGATCGAACTCCACCAGCACATCTACATCGCTATCAGGGCGAAAATCGTCGCGCAGGACGGACCCGAAGAAGGCGAGCTTTGTGATATGGTGGCGCTGGCAGAACTCAGCCAGCCTCTCGTGGGGCACGCTGATGTTTCGCTCGACGCGACTCCCAGCGGTGGCTGAGTGGCTTGGGTCTGGCATGGCTCAGTGACACTCCAAAGCAGGTTCAACACAGCGGTTGCATCTGCATTCTATTGCATGCGGAGGGGTTTTTCAAGGAGTTCAATAGTACCCTGAGGTTTCACTATAAGGGGGGAGTGGTAGTTCGGCTATGCGGATCGACGGACGAGTTCTGGTTCTCGCGTGCCCGAAGGCATGTATTGGGGCTTGGGGGGTGAAGGCCGGGTGGCGGGAAGGGAGTGCAAGAGGCGTC
>JACPQD010000042.1 GCA_016190665.1 Chloroflexota bacterium | reverse complement strand
GGACGGGGGTTGGGGGGGGCAGGGCTCAAGGCTGAAATGCGTGTCGTTTGGAATCGTCCACTATCGTCCACTATGTCCACTGCGATATAGTAACGAATGGTGAAATCTGCGGTGAAGGACGGAATCGAAGATTGCAGCTTGACGAGCTTCTGAAGATCAAGATGAGGGTGGCCTGAAATCCACGGGTCACGCTGTCGAGTATTCCAGCGCGGTGAGAACATGCCTGGGTCCAGGCTCCGCTGGAAGGGCAAGAGGCAGTTTCGCCGGGAGGACGTGCCTCGTGCCGGGGGCCACAGGCGGTCCATAGGCTCAGAGTGCGGCCCCGGCCATCAGTCTCGAGCTGCTCGGAAGCTCGAAAGAGAGGAGGTCTTGAAATGAGGGTGGGAAGACTGCTGATGACCATCGCGACCTTTCTCCTTACGGGAGCGATGCTGGTGTCCTGTGCCCCGGCGGTGGCGCCTGTGGTTCAGCCCTCGACTGAACAGGCAGCCAAGCTGGCGGCGCCCACTTCCACCAAAGCTGCGGCCGCGCCGACCAAGCCGCCAGCCGCGGTGCCGACGCCTGCAGCCACTCCCAGGGCTGCTGGCACCAGTCCGAGGAGCGGAGGCTCTCTGCCCGTTTCTTCCGCCGGGGAACCTCCCAGCTTCGACACTCATCAGGATAGCGGTATCAACATAGCCTGGCTGGTGGCTTCCGCTTACAACAATCTCACGGAGTACGATGCGCAAACGGGCACAAAGATTGTCCCCGGGCTAGCGGAAAGCTGGGACATGACGCCTGACGGCCTGGCCTACACTTTTCGCTTGCGGCCGGGGGTAAAGTGGCACGATGGTAAGCCGCTGACAGTAGACGACGTGCTCCTGAGTCTCCAGAGAATCTCCGATCCGCCCAGGGGGGTCAGGAGCAACGTATCGTTTCTATTAAAGCCGGTAGTGCAAAAAATAGAGCCTGTCTCCGAAAATGCGGTCAGAGTCAGCCTTTCCAGGCCCTTTGCTCCTCTGATACCGGTGATTTCCTTCGCCTATGCTCCCATCTTCCCGAAACACGTCCTTGAGGCCAAGGGAGGCATGGCGCAATCGGTTGTCGGTACCGGCCCCTTCAAATTCAAGTCCTATAGTCCGGGCGTCAGCTTCGAGGCGGTGAGAAACGGGGACTACTGGGTACCGGGCAAACCCTACCTGGACGGAGTGAACTACTTCATTGTGAAAGACGCCGCCACCAGGTTAGCAGCCCTCAGGACGGGGCGCGTATTGGTGACGGGGAGGGTCGGTGGGGCGTTGAACCCGAACGAACTGGAAGTGGTCCAGAAAGAGGTGCGCAACATAACCTTGTTTCCCGAACCGAGCATGAACGGTTCATTGGTCAGCTTTAACACCAGGAAGGAGCCGTTTTCCGATGTCCGGGTGCGCAAAGCGGTCAGCCTTGTACTTGATAGGCAAGCAGCGAGGGATGTCCTCGCTCAAGGAAAGGGTACGATCGGCACCTCTCTGCCCTTCACTGGTTGGGGACTTGAGGAATCTGAGCTCGCCAAGCTGCCTGGCTTCAGAAAGCCAAAGACCGAAGACATCGCTGAAGCGAAGACCCTGCTCAGCGAGGCGGGCTATGCCCAGGGACTGAGATTCACCATAACTTCCCGGGCAAGACCGGAGTTCAATAATGCGGCTGTCTTCCTGGCCGGGGAGCTGCGCAAGGTCGGCATCGATGCCAAGGTGGAGGCTATGGAGGACGTAGCCTTCTACGACCGTGTGCGGATCGCCAATTTCGATGTTTCCATGTCGGGCGCTGCCCTGGTGGTGCCGGACCCTGAATGGATGGGACGCTACTTCATGCCGGGGAGCGGGAGCAACTACAGCGGCAATGACGACGACAAGAAGCTCATAGAGATGTGGGAGAAACAGCAGCGGGCCGTGGAAATCGCCGAGCGCCAGAAGATGACTAAGGAACTGGACCGCTACCTGCTGGTGGATGCCTTACCGGGGATGGTTGTCGTCTGGTACCACCGTTTCATAGGCGTTTGGCCGCAGGTCAAGGGCATAACGCCTGGCGTGAGCGGCTACTCCAACATCAACTTCCAGGAAGTCTGGCTAGACAGATAACCCGCCTTTTCAGTTCCGTCCTGCAAGAGATCGGCGTAAGGAGGCTTCGAATGTCAGGCCAAAGGGGGTCGGAAAGGGCGCGCTGACAAACTTGATTGGAAGTCTACATGTCTAACGGTGATTTTTCCTTTACGTCAGCTACGGAACTGGCTCGCCTGATAAGGACCAAGCAGGCGTCGCCAGTGGAGGTCATAGCTTCCAAGTTGCTCAGAATCGAGCAGCTGAATCCCAAGCTTAACGCCTATCTGACCGTGGCGGAAGCCGAGTCGGCGGCAAAGGGGGCGGAAGCAGCGGTGATGAAGGGAGAAGCGCTTCCTCCGCTTCATGGAGTGCCAGTATCGATAAAGGACCTGGTATTCACAAAGGGTATCCGTACCACTGGTGGGTCTCTGGTCTACAGGGACTGGGTGCCGGAGGAGGATGCGGTGGCGGTGCAGCGCCTGAAGCGGGCTGGCGCCATAATCCTGGGCAAGACCAACACCCCCGAGTTTGGGCAATCGGCGACCACGGAAAACCGCCTCGGAGACCATTGTCACAATCCCTGGAATCTGGAACGGACGACCGGTGGATCGAGCGGTGGAGCGACTGCCGCGGTCGCGGCTGGAATCGAGCCTTTCGCCCTCGGCAGCGATGGAGGGGGATCGATACGGATCCCCTCTGCTTTCTGCGGCGTCTATGGCATCAAGCCTACCTTTGGCAGGGTGCCAGCGCATGGGTGCTTCGGCGGTATGCCCCTCTTTTCACACCTCGGTCCCATAAGCCGCACGGTTAAGGATGCTGCTCTCCTGCTCAGCGTCGTCTCCGGCTTTGATCGCCGCGATCCCACGTCAATGAGGGACCAGCCGCCGGATTTCCTGGATGGCCTCGAAGGTGAGATCAGGGGGCTTAAGGTGGCCTGGAGCATGGACCTGGGATATGGGGTAGTGGACTCCCAGGTGGCTTCTGTGTTCGTCTCCTGCCTGCCCGTATTTGAGTCGTTAGGGTGCCTTGTCGAGGAGAGGACGCCAGAAATCGAAGAGCCCTTCTCCATCTTTGGACTTATCTCGTTGGCTGATGCCTACGCTGCCTTTGGCCAACTCCTGGACGAGCACGCCAGCGACCTCATGCCCTATGTGAAGTCCACGCTGGAGCGCGGCAGGGAGGTTTCCGGGCACGAGTACTCGCGAACTCTCCGCCGTTTGGAGCGCTTCCGCGTGGATATGGCTGATCTTTTTCAGGAGTTCGACCTGCTCCTGACCCCAACCACCGCCGTCCCAGCCTTCCTTGTGGGGCAGCGGCCGCGTCACATCGATGGCCAGCCAGTCAGCGCCCTCTGGGGGCCTTTCCCCTTTACGGTTGGCTTCAACCTGACGCGGCAACCCGCCGCCACGGTGCCGTGCGGATTTTCGGCCGACGGACTCCCTATCGGCCTGCAGATTGTGGGTCGCTTCGGGGATGAGCCAACAGTCTTGCGAGCTTCGGCTGCCTTTGAGAAGGCCCGCCCCTGGAAGGACAAGATTCCGCCTGCGGCGGCCCGGTAAGCGCCCGGGAAGAGCGAGAGAAGACGTATCTGTATCAGTCTCACGGGAGCACGGAGGCTCGTTCAGCGTCGGGCATGACCACCGCGACTCGAAGTAGTTACTGCTTTCGGCGTTGTCGCCTTCGACATTACCGATGGCGCCCATTGACACGCTTGTCATCGGGATGTATATTTATGCCGGTTTCGCGAAATGCCTTTACAAACGGAAAGTTGTTTTTGTGTTTGTATGTGATGAGTTAGCTTGAGGGCCATAGATTCATATTGAGAACATCGTCCCCTGGTCTAGCCTCGCCTGAAGCGGCGTTGTGGAGGACGGAAGCGATGCGATAGAAAGCCGAACCAGGCTGCACAGTTCAGCGGGTCGGCTTAGCCATTTTGGGCTGGTCAAGAAGGAGGTCCACATGCGAACAAGGCACCTGCAGGCAATGCTAAGTTGTCTGACCTTGCTAGGATTGCTGGCGACAACCTGCGCGCCTGGAGCGGCGCCCACGCCAAGACCTGTGGCGTCTTCACCAGCCGCCACAGCGACAACCATCGCACCACCGACACCCAAACCGGCAGCCGCAGCCGCAACCCCTAAGCCGGCAGTGGAACAGCCACGGTACGGCGGCGTTTTCAAAGTTGGCGTTTTGGCAGACCCACCGAGCCTCGATGTCCACCGGGAGCAAACAGGCAATAACTTCGGGATTACCCAGGGAGCCTACAATGGCCTGGTGAAATTCGACCCCCACGCTTGGCCGGAGGTGAAGGTAATTTCCGATCTGGCGACAACCTGGGAGCTTAGCCCCGATGGCAAGACCTATACTTTCCACCTGGCCAAAGGAGTAAAGTTCCACAATGGCGATACCCTTACCGCGGAGGATGCAAAGTACTCTTTCGATAGAATCCGCGATCCTCAAGTAGGGCTGGCCAGCAGCCCCAGGCGACAACAGGTTGCCAATGTCACCAGCATCGACACCCCGGATGATAGCACCGTCAGGATCACACTAGGCTATCCCCAGGCTTCCTTCATTCCCTTCATAGGTGGTTTCTACTTCGCAGTGATGCCCAAGCGCGTGGTCCTGGAGAAGAAGGGTGACATGAGGAACACGATCATCGGGACCGGTCCGTTCAAGTTCAAGGACTATGCCATCGGCGTAGGCTGGGAACTCACAAAAAATCCTGACTATTTCGTCAAGGGGCGGCCCTATCTGGACGGGATAAAGGGCTACATAATCAAGGACTCGTTCACCAGATTCGCGGCCCTGAGGACTGGGAAGATCCAGTTTTGGGGGCCGCCTTACTTGACGGTGTCCATGGCGAAAGTCATCGAAGAGCAGATGTCGGACAAGATCGCCCTTAAATGGGAGTTTCATCCCGCCTGGTACGGTGCGCAGTTTAATGTAACCAGGCCGCCCTGGAGCGATGTTAAGGTGCGCCAGGCAGTAAGTATGACCTTTGACCGCAAGAAAATGGTGGCGGTTGGAATCGAAGGAGCAGGCGTGGTAGGCATGTCGGCCCAGCCGCCGGGTGAGTGGTCCCTTACCGAAGACGAGATGGTGAAGGTGCCGGGGTATGCGAAGCCAGACCTCGAGGGCGCGAGGAAGCTGATGGCTGAAGCGGGCTACCCCAACGGCTTCAAGACTGACGCCTTGACCCGGGCGCAGCCAATGCAGGAGGCTCTGGCTGTGCTTTTCAAGGATGCCGTGGCTGCAATCGGCATCGATGTCGACATCAAGGCGCAGGAAGCTGGAGTCTATGTGGACCAGCGGTTCCGAAAAACCTTTGCTGTTAATGCGGCCTCCGCGGGTACCGGGCACACGGACCCGGATGCCATGCTGGGCGAACACTATGTGACGGATGCTGCCTACAACTTCGGTGGATACAGCAACCCGTATTACGACGAGCTATACGTCAAGCAGTCGCGGGCACTTGATACGGCGGAGCGCCGCAAGATCGTCTGGGAGATGCAGAGGATTCTACTCAGGGATGTCCCCATCGCCATAGCGTATTGGAGTTTGATCGCCTACGCCTGGTCGAAAGATGTCAGGGGCTACACTCCACCATCGTTGAGCCACTATCACGCCTATCAGTACCAGGACATCTGGCTTGCCCGGTAGAGGGGTTACTTGAGTCTTGCGGTACGGAGACGGATTTTGGCCCAGCGCAAGTAGTTGACAACAGACAAGGCTCCGTAGCCTCAGTATTGGAAGCGCGGGCAACCAACGTGTTGGAAAGTAGTAGGGAGGCGCCGTTGTGGCAGGCGAAGTAACACTGGAGTTGTACAATCCCTGTGGCGCTCTTGAGGCGCCCGAGCGTTACGCGCCCCGCCTGGATAGCCTTGCGGGCAAGACTATCTGCGAGTTATCGAACGCATCGTGGGAGCCGGACAGGACATTTCCAGCGATCCGCGAAGCCCTCCAAAGATGGTTCCCCGATACGCAAATCGTCCCCTACACTGAGTTCCCCATTGGACTTAACCAGATCGACGACGACGAGATCGTCGATGTACTGAAGCAAAAGGGGTGCCAGGCAGTCATGGTCGGCAACGCTGGCTGAGGGGGATGCGCAACAGCAGCCGGTCGGGCTGCCGCAAGGGCCGAGAAACAGGGCATACCCTCGATGGTGGTGACACGCGCAGGCTTCTCAAGAGTTGTAGCTAACGCCTTTGCCGGCCTTGGGTTTCCGACTGACGCCCCAACGGTGTTCGAATTCCCCACGCGTATGTTCCTGCCGGGCAGTGACCTCACTCCTCTCGACGAGAACATCGACAAGATCATCTACGGGTTAACCAAATGGGAGCCCCAAAACAAGCAGAGGGTCTATACGCCCTCCACGGTCAGGGTCACGGGCAAGGACTACAGGGAAGCCGTGGCCAAGATGAAGAACCGGTTCCTGCAAAACTTGTGGGGTGATGGACTGTCGCTTGAGCCGGCAACAAAGGAAACGGTTGACTGGATACTGACGGGCACGGACCTTCCGCGCGATAAGTTCGTGGCCAAAATTCTGCCGAGAAGTGGGATAGCGACCGTAGAGCTGATTGCCGTCAACCTCGCCATGGCCGGGGGACGCCCCGAGTATCTGCCAACTCTGATTGCTGCGGTGGAGGCCATGACCGACCCTCGATTCCACCATGAGAGGATGAATTCAACCACGTGCAGTGTTTATCCTGCCGTGATTGTGAACGGACCGGCGGCCAGCCAAATCCGCCTCAACTCAGGCTATGGCTGTCTGGGTCCAGACCCACGGCATCCGGCCGGTGCGGTTATCGGTCGTGCCCTGAGACTCCTCATCCTGACCGCGGGCGGAGCCGTTCCGGGTTTTGGGACCATGGCAATATTCGGAGGGCCAGCCAGATACACCAATATCGTCTTCGCCGAGGACGAGGAGGGCAGTCCGTGGGCGCCCCTGCATGTGGAACGAGGTTTCCTGAAAGAGAGTAACGTGGTTACTATCGTTGCCGTCGCTAGCACCGACAATATGAATGGCGTAAGAACAACTACTGAGGATGCGACGCTGAAGAGCCTGACGAGCATGGCGGCATATATGAGGCACAACGGAAATTGGACTCACGCTTACGAGATACCAGGAGTGGTGCTCCTGGCGCGGAATGCGGCCGGACCGCTGGCGGATCTGGGCTGGACTAAGACAAAGGTCAAGGAATTCTTGTGGGAGCATACAAAAGTTCCGTTGCGTGATCTGGGTCATTATCAAGATGATGCTCCTTCGGGTTGCACCGATCCGTGCCCCATAACAAGCAGGCCTGAAAACTTCATGCTGGTTGTTGCTGGAGGCGACCAGTCCGGGCACGGCTACTGGATGCAGACTGGCGCCTCTGGCGATTTTGTTCCGGTAAGCAAGGAACTTAAGCTGCCGGCAAACTGGAACGACTTGCTAATCAAGGCCAAGGAGGACCTGGGTCCACTTCCCACCATGATGGCGATTAGCTAAACAGAGTGGCATTGCTGAGATAGGAAGGTGAGGGTTGGCTGCGTTTTGGGTCTCTCCCTCTCATCCCTCCTCCTTCGGCTTCGCTCAGGACAGGCTCTGAAGAGGGAGGGAGCTACGCCTGGTGGGGAAAGAGCGGGAGTCCAGAGGGCGCAGCGCCTCTGGTAGGGGTCCCGACGCGTCGGGATTCAATAAAGTCCCCCAAGACGGGGGGATTTAGGGGGTTCATGGGCGCCGCGACACGCCAGTTCGCGGATTGGCACATTACTTTGTTAAAGATCATTAGGTGGGATTGAACGATCCACCGGAGATTCTCGCACTCCTGAAAGGGACGGCTTTCGTCTCGCTACAGCGGCGCAGCACTATGACGTTCCGGACGGCTACATTCAAGGAGTTCTACGATGGTGAAGAAGAAATTTCTCATGATGACGACTTGCTTGACGGCTCTTGGGCTATTGCTGGCGAACTGCGCTCCAGCAGCCACGGCCACGCCCACACCGGCGGCAGCGCTTGCGACGCCAGCCAGGACACCGGTAACCGAGACCGTTGCCCCCAAGCCAGCAGCTCCAGCTCCTACGCCGAAGCCTGAGGCCCAGCAGCCACGCTACGGCGGCACCCTGACCGTCGGAACTGGAGGAGATCCGCCGAGCCTTGATATTCACCGAGAGGAAACAGCCCTTACCTTCGGTATTACGTCGGCAGCCTACAACGGCTTGGTAAGATATGATCCCCAAGCATGGCCAGAATTGAAGCCGGTTCCCGACCTGGCAACGAGTTGGGAGCTTAGTTCCGATGGTAAAGTCTATGCCTTCCAGCTAGTCAAAGGAGCGAAGTTTCACGACGGCGCTCCCCTTACCGCAGAGGACGTAAAATTCTCTTTCGATAGAATCCTTTATCCTGAAGCCGGGTTGGCGAAGAGCCCCAGACGGCAGCAGCTTGCCAATGTCACCAATATCAATACCCCGGATGATTACACTGTCAAGATGACGCTAAGGTATCCGCAGGCTTCCTTCATTCCGATGATAGGGGCTTTCTACTTCGCGGTGATGCCGAAGCGCGTGGTTCTGCAGATGAAGGGTGACATGACCAAGACGGTGGCGGGGACGGGCGCTTTCAAGTTCAAAGACTACGCCAGCGGGATCGGCTTTGAGCTGGTGAAGAATCCTGACTATTTCGTGAAGGGTCGGCCCTATTTGGACGGAGTCAAGGGTTACATAATCCCCGATTCGTTCACTAGATTTGCCGCCCTCAGGACGAAGAGCATCCTCTGGTGGGCGCCATTCCCTTACATGAGCGTGTCCCAGGCGAAAGTGATTGAGGAGACGCTATCCGACAAGATGGCGCTTGCGTGGGCATTTCATCCCGCCCCGTACGGTGTGTTCTTCAATGTAACCAAACCGCCCTGGAGCGATGTCCGAGTACGCCAGGCGGCAAGCCTGACCTTTGACCGGAAGAAAATGCTGGCAATTGGACTGGAAGGAGCAGGCGTGGTGGGCATGTCAGCCCAGCCGCCAGGGGAATGGTCCCTCCCGGAGGAAGAGATGATGAAGGTGCCTGGCTATGCAAAGCCAGACATCGAGGGTGCAAAGAAGCTGCTGGCCGAGGCGGGGTTCCCCAACGGATTCAAGACTGACTCCCTGGTGCTGGCAACCCGAACGAACCAGGCTCTGGGTGTGCTTTTCAAAGATGCAGTCGCGGCGATCGGCATCGCTGTCGACCTCAACATAGCGGAGAGCGCAGTCTATAATGATCAGCGGTTCAGGAAGGCCTTTGCTACCCTTGCAGGCGCCTCTAGCTCGGCGATCACGGATCCGGACGTAATCCTGGGCAACAACTATGTAACTGGTGGCGGCGTGAATTACGGCGGGTACAGTGATGCGAAGTTTGACGAGCTATACGTAAGGCAGTCGAGAACGCTCGACAAAGAGGAGCGCCGCAAGATCGTCTGGGAGATGCAGAGGATGCTGCTAAAGGATGTTCCGATTGCCATAGCGTATTGGGTTAACGTACCTTATGCCTGGTGGAGAGAGGTTAGGGGCTTTAGACCTCCGGTAGGCCACCAGAACGCCTATAGCTACCAGGAGATATGGATCGCCAAGTAGCTGCCGCAGAGGACGTCGTCTTTCGCTCTGGTAGCAGGGAGGGTCCGATGAGCTTTCCGTCGGTATCTATCTTTTGAGGGAGAAGGCCCATATGACTGGAGGAGCGCTCGCGGGAATCCGTGTCCTGGACGTGACCTTGCATCAGGCGGGTCCATCGTGTACCCAGTTACTGGCCTGGTTTGGCGCCGATGTAATCAAGATCGAGCAACCGGGAACGGGCGACATATCGAGGTGGCAGCGCAGGGACAGGGAAGACCTGGACAGCTTGTACTATCTGGTGCTGAACGCTAACAAGAAGAGCCTCACTTTGAACCTCCGCCATGAAAAGGGCAAAGAGATTTTCGTGTCCCTGCTTAAGACGGCTGATATCCTCGTGGAGAACTTCGGGCCGGGCGCGATGGAACGCCTCGGTTTCGCATGGCCTGCTGTGCATGAGATTAATCCCCGCCTGATCTACGCCTCGATAAAGGGCTTCGGCTCCTGGGGCCCTTACTCGTCCTATCAGTCCCTGGAATGGGTGGCGCAAGCCACGGGTGGCGCCATGTCTCTTTGCGGCTGGGCCGACGGGCCGCCGATGGTGAACGGGGTCTTCGCGGGCGATTCAGGCTCAGGGGTCCATGCGGCGGTGGGGATACTCGCTGCGCTGCAGCACCGCCACAACACCGGATTGGGACAGCACGTCGACGTCTCCATGCAGGACGCGGTGTGCAACCTGATACGTGTCAGATTTCGAGACCATCAAAGACTGGGAAGGCCCACCGAGAGGGAGGGCACTGGTCTGCCAGGATACCTGGGGTCCGGCCTGTTTCGCTGCGCCCCAGGCGGCCCGAACGACTACATCTTCATACAATGCCACGCCCCCGTGTTACCTAAGCTTTTCAAGGCTATTGGCAGACCGGACCTGACCGAGGAGTTGAAGGGGGTAAGCCCGCAGGAGATGCGGCAACATGTGGACAGGATCAACGCCATTATCGCTGAGTGGGCCATGCAAAGGGATAAACAGGAGGCGATGCGCTTGCTTGGTGAGGCCGGCGTGGCCGCTGGGGCGGTGTTGGACACGGGGGACCTCCTGGATGACCAGCAGCTTCGAGAGCGGGAAATGATCGTAAAACTGTCGTATCCGGGAAGAGGTGACTTCTTTACCGTTGGGAACCCAATCAAATTGTCGGCTTCCCAGGTACCCATGTCACCACCTCCGACGCTCGGCCAGAATACGGCGGAGGTGCTGGCGGAACTGCTGGGCCTGCCTGAGTCCGAGGTGGAGTCCTTGCGGAAGGAAGGGGTAGTTTAGAGGGCTGTGTGAGGGCGCATCACCTGGACGTCTGCCTGCCTCGGTCCGGGATCGAAGCTGAGCACACCCTTAACTTGCTTTGTCGAGTGGCGAAGGCAATAAGAGGGGAGGTTCGAATGCGACGCGGTAATTTGTTTGCTATTGTGAGCTGCCTAATGGGCATCGGCTTGTTGCTGGCAGGCTGCGCCCCGGCGCTGGCGCCAACGCCCAGTGCCAAATCGCCGGCAGCGTCGACGACCCCGATTCCATCGGCGCCGGCAACCGAAAGCACCGCACCCAAACCCGCGGCCCCGGCCGCCACCCCCAAGCCGGCAGCGGAGCAACCCCGCTACGGTGGCGTCTCACCCATCATCCACTCCGCCGACCCCGGCCACCTGGACCTCCAGCGTCTGAGGGGGCCGCTCCATGCTCTCGTGGGTCCTGGTTACAGCGGCATCCTCAAATATGATACCCAGGATACCGAGAAGGTAGTCACTGACCTGGCCGAGAGGTGGGAGGTCAGCTCCGATGGCAAGGTCTACACCTTCCACTTGCGGAAGGACATTAGGTGGCACGATGGCAAACCGTTTACGGCCGCCGACGCCAAGTTCAACGTGGAGCGGCTCACCGAAAAAGCCTCCCCCTTCGCTGGCATGCTCCTCGCCGTGGAAAGGGCGGAGACGCCCGACGCCAACATCCTCAATCTATTCTTGAAGTATCCCTCTGCCTCGCTCCCCGCCCAGCTTGCCAACGGCTTCATTCTCCTTTTCCCCAAGCACGTCATCGAAGCCAAAGGCGACATGAAAAAGGACTATGTCGGGACCGGCCCCTTCAAGCTGAAGGCCTACAACCCCTACGTGTCCCTGGAGCTGGTGAAGAACGAAAACTACTTCGAAAAGGGGCTGCCCTACCTGGATGGGGTAACGTTCTATCTTATCAGGGACAGGACCACCCAGATCGCTGCTTTCCGCGTCGGCAACGCGAAGATGACCTCCGTTGGCGTGCCCCTGGAGAAGCCCGACGCCGACCTGATGCGCAAGCAAGCGCCCAACGCTGTCATCCACCCCATGAACCGCCTGACGGCCCGCGTCTTCTATATGAATGCCAGCATGGCCCCGTGGAATGACGTCAGGGTGAGGAGAGCGGTCTTCCTTGCCTGGGACCGGCAAGCGGCCATAAAGGTCCTGGGCCAGGGAGTGGGAGAAATCAGGGCTACGATGCTCACCGGCGCCTTCGCTCTGCCCAAGGAGGAAGTGCTGAAGCTGCCCGGCTTCCGTCAGCCTAAGGATGCTGACCGTGCGGAGGCCAGGAGACTTCTGGCCGAGGCCGGCTTCCCAGAGGGCTTCGCCACCAGGATGTTGACGCGGGCCGATTATCCCGAATATATCAGACTGTCGGAGTTCGCCGCTGACCAGTTGAAGACCATCGGAATCTCCGGCACGGTGGATGGCCAGGATGGTCCCGTGTTTACAGACAGAAGGTTCAGGGTAGACTACCATTCCATGGCTTTTGGCCCCAACGTGGAGAACACCGACCCTGACGGGGCCGCCCGCTTCTTCGCCTCCCCCAACGAGCCGGGATTCGTCGACCCAGAGATAGACAGGCTCTTTGCCCAGCAGTCCCAGACCCTGGACCCTCTGGCGCGCCAGAGGCTAGTCCGGGAGATGGAGTTGCGACTCATCGATCAGGCCTGGTACGTAACCAGCCATTGGAACGAGAACTACCTCTTCGCCTGGCCGGAGGTAAAGAACTCCGCGCCAAAGTGGGCGGGCCCCCCCAACAACAATCGTCTCATCCGAGACGTCTGGCTTGCGAAGTAGTTTGTGGCCGACAACCAACGGGCCTATGTTTTTGGCGTGAATACCCTTAACGCAGAAGAGGAGGTTTGGAATGCAGATAATAGGATTGGTCCCAACGGTGAGCAGGTTGACAGTTCTGGGGCTCTTATTGGCGAGCTGTGCGCCCACCGCTCCCCCAACCCCCACTTCGACAGCTAAGGAGCTGCCAGCCAAGGCGCCGGCAACGCAAGCCCCTGTCTCCAAGCCAGCGGCCCCCGCCCCCACGCCGAAGCCTGCGGGCGAGCAGCCACGCTACGGGGGCGTTCTGACCACCGCCATCAGCGGAGACCCGCCCAGCCTTGACCCCCATCGGGAGGAATCCGCCTCTGCCTGGGCGATTACGGGCGCAACTTACAATGGCTTGCTGAAACCGGACCCCCGTGGATGGCCAGAATTCAAGCCTGTCGCCAACCTGGCGACCAGTTGGCAGCTTAGCCCCGATGGAAAGACGTATACCTTCAACCTGGTAAAGGGAGCCAGGTTTCATGACGGCTCCACCCTTAACGCCGAAGACGTAAGTTACTCTCTGGAAAGGATCCGCGATCCCAAATTGGGGTTGGTGAGGAGCCCCAGACGGCAGCAACTTGCCAATGTCGTCAGCATCGATACCACGGGCGATTCCACCGTGAAGATCACACTGGGGAATCGGCAGGCTGCCTTTCTCACCTTCCTGGCTACGGCGCACTTCGCGGTTATGCCGAAGCGCGTCGTCCTGGAGAAGAAGGGTGACATGACGAAGACCGTCGTGGGCAGCGGCCCTTTCAAGTTCAAGGACTACGCTAGCGGGGTCGGCTTCCTGGTGGTGAAGAACGCCGACTACTTCGTTCAGGGGCGACCCTATTTGGATGGGCTGAAGGGTTACATAATTCCCGACTTGTTCACGAAATTCGCCGCGCTCAGGACCAAGAGCCTCCTATGGTGGTCGCCATCCGTACCGACCATGACCGTGTCCCAGGCCAAGATTGTCGAAGAGACGCTGTCAGACAAGGTGGCTGTCGAGTGGGCCTTTCAACCCAGTTGGTACGGCGCGATCTTCAACGTGACTCGGGCGCCCTGGAACGATGTTCGGGTGCGCCAGGCGGTGAGCCTGACCTTTGATCGCCGGAAGATGATGAACACCGGGACGGAAGGAGCTGGCGTCGTGGCTATGTCCGCCCAGCCTCCAGGCGAGTGGACTCTGCCTGAGGAAGAGATGATGAAGGCGCCTGGCTACGCCAAACCGGACATTGACGCCGCCAAGAAGCTGTTGGCCGAAGCGGGGTTTCCGACGGGTTTCAGCGAGAAGGCATTGGTCCGAGCGGTGAAACCGCACCAGGATGTGGCCGTACTCACGAAGGACTCGGTCGCCGCGATCGGGATCAATCTTGAGCTTGGCGTCGTGGAGACGGCGATCTTTAATGATACGCGCTTCAGAAAAGCCTTCTCCATCATCGGAGGCGGCGCCGGACTTCCGCTCATGGACCCCGACAGCGAGCTGGGCGACTTCTACTTAAGCGGTTCTGCCAAGAATTGGACCGGATACAGTAATCCGAATTACGACGAACTCTACGTCAAGCAATCGCAGACGCTGGACACGGGGGAACGGCGCAAGATTGTCTGGGAGATGCAAAGGATTCTGCTGAGGGATGTTCCCATTGCCCTGGCTTATTGGATTAAGGTCCCTTATGCCTGGTGGAGAGAAGTCAGGGGATATACTCCGCCAGTGGGCTTTGATAACGCGTATGTCTACGAGGATATCTGGCTCGCCAGATAAAAGACAAAGCATTCTATCCTTTGGGGAGGAGGCTAGTATGACCGAGGGAGCGCTCTCCGGTGTCCGCGTTCTCGATGTGACTTTGCATCAGGCCGGCCCATCATGCACCCAGTTGCTCGCCTGGTTCGGCGCCGATGTCATCAAGATCGAGGAGCCAACTAAAGGTGACGAGGCCCGGTGGAACCACAGGGACAGGGAGGACCTGGACAGCTTGTACTACCTGGTGCTGAACGCCAACAAGAGAGGCCTCAGTTTGAACCTCCGCCATGAAAAGGGCAAGGAGATTTTCGTGTCTCTGCTCAAGAAGGCGGATGTCCTTGTGGAGAACTTCGGGCCGGGCGCCCTGGAACGCCTGGGCTTCCCTTGGCCGGTACTGCATGAGATCAATCCTCGTTTGATCTATGCCTCGATAAAGGGGTTCGGCTCCTGGGGGCCTTACTCTCCCTATAAGTCCCTTGAGGTCGTCGCCCAGGCTACCGGCGGTGCGATGGCTGTCTGTGGTCCGGCTGAGGGGCCGCCGACAATAAACGCCGCCTTCATCGGCGATTCAGGCTCAGGGGTCCATGCGGCGCTGGGGATAGTTGCTGCGCTGCAGCAGCGCCACAAGACTGGGCTCGGACAGCACGTCGATGTCTCCATGCAGGACGCGGTATGCAATCTGATGCGAATGAGCTTTCGAGACCATCAAAAATTCGGCAGGCCGCCAATGAGGGGCGAAAGGGCAGGAACAGGGTATATGGGGTACGGCCTGTTTCGCTGCGCTCCGGGAGGGCCGAACGACTACATCGACATACAATGTCCGCCCCCAATGTTGCCCAGCCTCTTCGAGGCTATTGGGAGGCCAGACCTCACGGAAGAGTTGAAGAGGGTAGGCCCCCGAGAGATGGGCAAGCAGGTGGACAGGGTCAACGGCATTATCGCTGAGTGGGCCATGCAGAGGGATAAACATGAGGCGATGCGCTTACTCTGTGAGGCGGGCGTATCAGCAGGGGCGGTGATGGATACGGGGGACTTGGTGCATGATAAGCACCTTCTGGAGCGGGAAATGATCGTTCCCCTATCCTATCCGGGAAGAGGCGACTTCTTCACCCTGGGGAACCCGATCAAGCTGTCGGCTTCCCGAGTACCCATATCGGCCCCGCCGACCTTGGGCCAACATACGGCGGAGGTGCTGGCGGAGCTGCTGGGCATTTCGGAGTCCGAGGTGGAATCCCTGCGAAAAGAGGGCGTGGTGTGAAAGGCCGGTGGTCCGGTTGATCTGCCTGGCGTGCTCCGTGCTCCAAGGTGGAGGCGATGGGGAGGGAGCAAAGTTGCCGAGCCGTCCATAAGGAGGTGTGAACCATGGTTGTCAAGAAGGCCCTCATCCTGGTGAGCTGTCTCACGGTTTTGGGGCTATTGGAGGCGAGCTGCGCTCCCGCGGCAGCGCCCACTGCCACAGCTAAGCCGCCGGCGGGACCTGCGACGCCAGCCAAGCCGGCCGCAGCGCCGGCGACCGGGACCCCCGCCTCCAAACCAGCAGCCCCGGCCCCGACGCCGAAGCCGGCGGCAGACCAGCCGCGCTCCGGCGGCATTCTGACCGTGGGTGTCGGCGGCGATCCGTCGAGCCTCGACGCCCACAAGGAAGAGGCGGGCTACACCCTGGCAATTACCAACGGGACCTACAACGGGCTCGCGAAATACGATCCGCATGGGTGGCCGGAAGTAAAGGTAATTCCCGACCTGGCGACGAACTGGGAGCTTAGTCCCGATGGCACAGTCTATACGTTCCACCTGGTGAAAGGTGCAAAGTTCCACGACGGGAGTCCGGTCACCGCCGAGGACGCGAAATTCTCTTTCGACAGAATCCGGGACCCTCAACTTGGTTTGTCAAAGAGCCCTAGACGGCAGCAACTGGGCAACGTTGCCAATATCGATACCCCCGACGGTTCCACAGTCAAGATCACGCTGAAGTCCCCGCAGGCGTCTTTCCTCGCGTTCATTTCTGCACCGTACTATCCCGTATATCCAAAACGCGTGGTGTTGGATAAGAAAGGTGACATGTCCAGCACGGTGCTTGGGAGCGGTCCTTTCAAGTTCAAGGAATATGCCGCGGGGGTCGGCTGGGAGCTGGAAAAGAACAAGGACTACTTTGTCCAGGGGCGGCCCTACCTGGACAAGGTCAAGGGTTATGTAATCAAGGATTCATTCACCAGATTCGCCGCCTTCAGGACGGGAAACATTCTCTGGTGGGGACCCGTGCCCTATATGAGCGTGTCCCAGGCCAAGACCGTCGCCGAGACCCTTTCAGATAAGATGACCGTCCAGTGGGAATTTCACCCTGCCTGGTATGGGGCAGTCTTCAATGTGAATAAACCCCCGTGGAGTGACGTTCGGGTGCGGCGCGCCGTAACTCTGGCGTTTGACCGGAAGCGGATGCTGGCGGTCGGACTGGAAGGAGCTGGCGTCGTGGGCATGTCTGCTCAACCGCCAGGAGAGTGGTCGCTTCCGGAGGATGAGATGGCGAAGGTGCCTGGCTATGCAAAGCCGGACATCGAAGGAGCCAGGAAGCTGCTCACTGAGGCGGGATTCCCGAATGGGTTCAGGACTGAGGCCTTGGTCAGGGCCCAGGCAATGCAGCAGGCGCTGGCCACGCTTTTTAAGGATGCAGTTGCTGGGATCGGGATCACTGCCGACCTCAACGTGGTGGAGAATGCGGTCTATGAAGACCAGCGGTTCAGGAAAGCCTTCGCTATCATGGCGAGTTCCGCTGGTACCGCGCTCGTGGATCCAGACATTATTCTCGGGGACTTCTATCTGAGCAATTCTGCGAACAACTGGAGTGGGTACAAGAATCCGCGCTACGACGAGCTATACCTGAAGCAGTCGCGAACGCTTGACACGAGAGAGCGCCGCAAGATTGTCTGGGAGATGCAGAGAATGCTGCTGGAGGATGTGACGATAGCCGTAGCCTACTGGAGTAAGGTAGCTTACGCCTGGTGGAAAGACGTCCGGAACTACAGCCCTCCGTCGCTAGCCCACCAGCACGCTTTTCAGTACCAGGATGTCTGGTTGGCAAAGTAGCGCCGTTTCATTGGGAGATCTTTTGAAACTGGCCCTTGTGGGCGAGTTCGTGGAAGGTTAATTTTGGCCTTGGCCAGGTGTGCAGTGAGAACCCGCTTCGACTTCTCGAAACGGGAGGTTAATGCGTTCAGTCTAGCCCGACGAAAAGTGGTGTTGCGTGGCGGAGGCAAGAGGGGCACGGAACAGGTGGAGTGACGTGGTTAGCAGGAGGTCTTAGCGATGGCCAACAGGAGATCCCTTATCGTCGCGAGCTGTTTCACGGTTCTCGGGCTGTTGGCGGCGAGCTGCGCTCCCGGAGCGGTGCTCGCTCCCGCGGCCAAACCGCCGGCGAAATCTGCCACGCCCGGGGAAGTTGCGAAAGCGCTGAACCCCACGTCGGCGGCGCCGGCTCCAACGGCGAAGCCAGCGGCGACATCTGCTACGCCCGGCGAACTGCCAAAAGCGGCAATCCCCGCGCCGGCTACGACCCCTAAGCCAGCGGCCGATCAGCCCCGTTTCGGCGCCATTTTGACCCTTGCCATCGGCGGAGACCCACCCGGTCTTGATCCGCACCGGGAGGAAGCGAGTTTTGGCTTCACGATTGTCGGAGGAGCCTACAATCGCCTGGTGAAATATGATCTGCTGGCTTTGCCGCAGCAGAAAATAATCGGTGACCTGGCAACGAACTGGGGGCTTAGCCCGGATGGCAAAGTCTATACGTTCCACCTGGTGAAAGCGGCAAAGTTCCACGATGGCACCCCACTTGTTGCAGAGGACGTGAAGTTCTCTTACGACAGGATCCGCAATCCTGAAAAAGGGACCAGGAGTCCCAGACAACAGCAACTCGCTAATGTCACCAATATCGACACTCCGGACGATTCCACTGTCAAGGTTGCTCTAGGATATCCCCAGGCTTCCTTTCTCACTTCCATGGCTGCTGTCTTCTACTCGGTTGTTCCGAAGCATGTGGTTTTGGAGAAGAAAGGTGACCTGTCGAAGACGGTGGTTGGATCAGGCCCCTTCAAGTTCAAGGACTATGCAACGGGGGTTGGCTGGGAATCAGTGAAGAATCCGGACTACTTTGTCAAGGGTCGGCCTTACCTGGATGGGGTCAAGGGTTACGTAATCAAGGATTCGTTCACTAGATTTGCCGCCCTGAGGACCGGGAATCTCCGCTGGTGGGCGCCGTACCCTACCATGGACGTCTCCCAGGCGAGAATCATTGAGACGACAATGTCAGATAAGGTGGCTTTGCAGTGGGTATTTCAGCCTTCCTGGTACGGTCTGCTGTTCAATGTGACCAAGGCTCCCTGGAATGATGTGCGGTTGCGCCAGGCGGTAAGCCTGAGCTTCGACCGCAAGAAGATGGTGGCAACGGGACTGCAAGGAGCTGGGATAGTGGGCATGGCCGCCCAACCGGTAGGTGAGTTTGCCCTTCCAGAGGAAGAGATGGCCAAGGTGCCTGGCTATGCCAAGCCGGATGTCGAAGGCGCTAAGAAGTTGCTGGCCGAGGCCGGGTTTCCCCACGGGTTGAGCACGCAATCCCTGGTTCGAGCGGTTAAGGAGCACGAGAATTTGGGCGTGCTCTTAAGGGATGCTGTCGCCACGATCGGCATCTCTCTCGACCTGAAGGTCGTGGAGACGGCAATTTTCAATGATGCGCGATTCAGGAAAGCCTTCGATATTTCCGGGACCGGCGCAGGTTCTCCACTGTCGGATCCGGACACATTAATGGGCGACTACTACCTGACTAATGCGGCCAGGAATTGGACGGGATACAGTAATCCTTATTACGACGAGCTATACGTCAAGCAGTCGCAAGCAGTCGACCCGGGGGAACGCCGTAAGGTCGTCTGGCAGATGCAAAGAATCCTCCTGAAGGATGTTCCGATTGCCCTGGCGTATTGGACCAACATTCCCTACGCTTGGTGGAGAGAGGTCAGGGGCTTCACCCCGCCGCCAAGCCAGCAAGACGCTTATGACTTCCAGGAGATTTGGCTGGCCAAGTAGCATCTGCAGGAGAATCATGTCTGTCTTTCGCAACAGAGCCGTGTCAGAAAGGGCTTAGACAGTCGAAAGGGGGTCGTCGGTTGGCCAGCATATCTGGGTGCGAGATCTTGTCCAGAGCGTTGCACAACGAAGGATGCTCTACCATTTTCTACCTCATCGGGGGCCCGATGGTGGAGGTCTTGGCTTGCTGCAACAGAGCGGGAATACGCATGATCGACGTGCGCCATGAACAGGCGGCCGGGTTCATGGCCCACGGCTTCAGCCGAATCGCCCAAAAGCCGGGGGTAGTGATCACATCCAAAGGACCAGGCACCGTGAATGGATTTACTGGCCTGGTCAATGCCTTCATGGACTGCGTTCCGCTGGTGCTCTTCGGCGGCTCCAGCCCTTCCGACGCCAGGGACCACGGGGCTTTCCAGGAGCTTGATCAGATGGCCATGGTCAGGCCTTTCACCAAATGGTCGGGGCAGGTGACCGATGTGCGCCAGATACCCAATATGGTGCAGGTTGCCTTTCGCCATGCGATAAGCGGGCGGCCGGGTCCGGTGTATTTGGATTGTCCCGGGGACATAATCAACTCCAAAGTGGAGGAGGAGCAGATCGATTGGGAAATATCGCCCATGATATCGGCTGCGACGTACGGCGATCCTGCCTACGTGGCGAGAGCCGTTCAACTCCTGGAGACGGCGCAGAAGCCCATCATCGTGGGCGGGAGCGGCCTCTTATGGGCGAAGGCCGCCAAACCTTTCAGGGAATTGATCGAGGCGCTCCAGATTCCCTTCTACACGACGCCTCAGGCCCGCGGCCTGGTGCCCGATGATCATCCGTTATCCTTTCCGGAAGCGCGCGTCACAGCCTTTCGCGAGGCAGACGTGGTGCTGGTGCTTGGGACGAGGGACAACTACGTCATGGGCCATTTCAAGCCTCCCCGGTTCTCTCCGGAGGCCAAAGTGATCTCGGTGAATATCGAGCGCAACGATATTGCTCGGGTGCGGCCTGTAGAGATTGGCATCACGGGGGATGTAGGCGCCGTTCTCTCACAGATCAAGGCGGAGTTCGACAAGAGGGGGTCGCGACCGCAGAGGGCGGATTGGATAGAGAGACTATCCGGCTACTGCGCCAGCCGCGGGGTCAAGAACGAGGAGTTCATGTCGCAAGACTCCATTCCGATACACCCGCTGCGCCTGTGCAAAGAGGTGCGCGACTTCATGGACCGCTCAGCTATCCTCACGTCGGACGGTGGGGAGATTCTGAACTATGTGCGCCAGTCGATCCCCATCTACGCGCCTCACAACCTCACGTCGGGGACAGCGGGGTGGATGGGGGTTGGGGTGCCGCTGGGCATAGGGGGCAAGGCGGCAAAGCCGGAGGAGCAGAGCATCGTTGTGACCGGGGATGGAGCTTTTGGGTTGAACTGCGTGGAAATAGATACGGCTATTCGGCATAAGCTGCCCGTGATTATCATCATCAGCAACAATGGCGGCTGGACCGCAAGCCGGGAAATGGGCCAAGTCGGACGGGAACTGGGCTTTCCTGACTACGAGAAGATCGCGCATGCGTTCGGTGGATATGGCGAGCGGATAGAGCGTCCGGAAGATATTCGCCCCGCTCTAGAGCGCGCCAAAGCAAGCGGCGCGTCTTCGATTGTAAACGTCATTACCGATCCAGCCGCCAAGGCTGTGACTATCAAATTTAGCGTGTATGAGGTATGATTGTGGCGCATTTGACGGGCAAGCTCAGTCATTTTCCCCACTTCTCGGGAGGAGTCTAAGATGATTAGCGGCGCGCTTTCGGGGATTCGCGTTCTGGACATGACCAAACAGCAAGCGGGGCCATCATGTACCCAGCTCTTGGCTTGGTTGGGTGCAGACGTCATCAAAGTCGAGGAGCCAGGGAAGGGTGACACGTCTCGATCGCACCTCAGGGACAAGGAAGACGTGGACAGTTACTATTTCTTGATGCTGAACGCCAACAAGAAGAGCCTCAGTTTGAACCTGCGCCACGAAAAGGGCAAGAAGATCTTTGTGGCCCTCGTTAAGACGGCGGACGTCCTCGTGGAGAACTTCGCACCTGATACTCTGGAACGCCTTGGTTTCGGATGGGCCTCCGTCCATGAAATGAATCCACGCCTCATCTATGCCTCGATAAAGGGCTTTGGCTCGTGGGGACCTTACAAAACGTACAAGTCCATGGAATGGCCGGCGCAGGCTACGGGGGGCGCAATGTCCGTGTGCGGCCCGCGGGATGGGCCGCCGATGGTGAACGGCGCCCATATTGGCGATACGGGCTCGGGCCTTCACGCGACGATAGGGATTCTGGCCGCCCTGCAGCAGCGTCACATCACCGGCCTGGGACAGCAGGTCGATATCTCTATGCAGGACGCGGTCTGCAACTTGATCCGGCTGAGACTCCGAGACCAGCAAAGACTGGGCAGGCCGCCCGAGAGGGAAGGGTCAGGCCAACAAGGATGGATGGGGTTCGGCCTGTTTCGCTGCGCCGGCGGGGGGCCGAACGATTACATCTTCATACATACGCAGTTCCCGATGTTGCGTAACCTCTTCACGGCTATTGGCAGGCCTGACCTGTGGGAGGAATTCAAGGATAAGACCCCGACTGAGCTGCCGCCGCATGTGGACCGGGTCCACACCATCGTTGCTGACTGGGCCCTGCAAAGAAGCAAGCATGAGGCCATGTACACGCTTTGCGAGGCCGGCGTGGGCGCGGGCGCGGTGATGGATACCTCTGACCTGATGCGCGATCCGCAGCTTCTGGCGCGCGAAATGATGGTCACCATCACGCACCCACAAAGAGGCGAATTTGTCACCTTTGGGAACCCGATCAAACTGTCGGCTTCTGACGTGCCGATGGCGTCGCCCCCGACGCTCGGCCAGCACACCGCGGAGCTACTGGCGCAGGTGTTGGGCATCTCGGAGGCTGATGTGGAGTCGCTGCGGGAAGAAGGTGTGGTATAGAAGGCCGGTGCTCCATTTGATCTGGGGTGAAGATCGCTGTCAAACGACCCAGCGCCTCGCTCCCGTCCATGCTCGCCGTGGGCAACATGGTGATGGCGCCGAAGCATGTCTACGAAGCCAAGGGCGACATGAAGAACGAGGTGGTGGGTACCGGGCCTTTCAAGGTCAAGAGGTATTCCTTGGGCGTCAGCATGGAACTGGCGAAGAACCAGGGATACTTCGTTGCCGGGCGGCCTTACCTGGACGGCATCACCGCCTACATCGTCAAAGACCGCGCCACACTTCTGGCCGCCTTCCGAACGGGCCAGGTCAAAATGCCCGTGCCCTCAAACTATGTAACCCCCAGCGAAGCAAAGGCTATTGAGAAAAATGTACCTCAGGCCATCGTCCAGCCGTACCAGCCGCTGAGGACCGGCTTCTTCAACATGAACATGACCGCGAAGCCCTGGGATGATGTCCGCGTGCGCCGCGCCGTCCACCTCGCCACCGACCGGCAGGCCGCCCTTAAGGCTATAGGTGAAGGCGAAGGTACCCTTTCTGCTGCTACGATAACGGGCCAGTGGGCCATTCCAGGGGAAGAGCTTCTCAAGCAGCCCGGGTTCAGGCAACCGAAGGACGCTGACCTCGCTGAGGCGAAGCGGCTCCTCGCCGAGGCTGGCCTCGCTGGCTTCGAGACCAAAATCTTGACCAGGGCCGGCTCTGCCAGCTATGTCAGGGTGGCTGAGTTCATGACCGACCAGCTTTCCAGGATAGGCATTCGTGCAACGCTAGATATGCAAGATCAGGCCGTCTGGCTCGACCGGATAGTATAGAGGCGCCTACGGGACAGCGGTCACAGTTGGCGGGCCAGATATTACCGATCCTGATTCGTCAGCGAGTTACTTCGTCAGGGGCAATCGCTATTTCGTTAGCGATGAGAAGTTGCATCAACTCTTCGACAAGCAAGGGCAAACAATCGACCCAGTGGAGCGAAAGAAGTTTGTCCTGGAGACGCAGTATCGCGTGTTGGAGGTCGCACCTTATGTCGTCTGCTTGTGGTTCAGCGGCTATGTACCCTCCTGGCCTGAAGTCAGTAACTATAAGGCAGGCGTCGGACATCATAACAATAGCAAGTACCAGGATGTTTGGTTGGCAAAGTAGCCACCCGGAGAAAGTCATCTTTCGCTTTCGCAATTCAACCGTGGCAAAGAGGGCATCGCTATGAGCTTTGCGTGAGGAGCAGATTCCGGATCACAGGTGTTGATCACATAGTAAAAAAAGGAGGTTCGTGAATTGGCCAAGATATCCGGGTGCGAAATTCTATCCAGAGCGTTGCGCGACCAAGGGTGCACCACCATCTTCTACCTTATCGCTGGTCCGATGGGGGAAGCCACTACCAGTTGCCACGAGGCGGGAATGCACATGATCGACGTACGTCACGAGCAGGCCGCCGGGTTCATGGCCCACGGCTTCAGCCGGATAGCTCTGAAGCCGGGTGTGGTCATCACGGGTTCAGGCCCCGGCACAGTGAATGGTTTTACGGGCCTCGTCAACGCCTTCATGGACTGTGTCCCTCTGGTGCTGATCGGCGGGTCCAGCCCTTCCGACGCCCGGGACCACGGGGCTTTCCAGGAGCTCGACCAGATGGCCATGGCCAGGCCGTTCACCAAATGGTCGGGCCAGGTGACTGATGTGCGGCAGATACCTAGTATGGTGCAGGTTGCCTTCCGTCATGCGACGAGCGGGCGGCCCGGCCCGGTCTATCTGGACTGTCCTGGGGATATCATCAACTCCAGGGTAGAGGAGGAGCAAGTCTCCTGGGAGACATCCCATCGGATATCGAGTGCCACGTACGGCGATCCCACCTACGTGGCCAGGGCCGTTGAACTCCTGGAGGCGGCCCGGAAGCCCATCCTGGTTGGCGGCAGCGGCCTCCTGTGGGCCAGGGCGGCAAAGCCTTTCAAAGAGCTGATCGAGGCGCTGAACGTCCCCTTCTATACGACGCCTCAAGCCCGCGGCCTGGTGCCTGATGATCATCCCCTCTCCTTCCCCGAAGCGCGCTCCACAGCCTTCCGCGAGGCAGACGTGGTGTTGGTGCTCGGGACGAGGGATAACTACGTTATGGGGCATTTGAGGCCGCCACGGTTCTCTCCCCAGGCCAAGCTGATCTCAGTGAATATCGAACGCAACGACATCGCCCGGGTCACGCCTGTGGAGATCGGTATCGTGGGCGACGCAGGAGCTGTGCTTTCCCAGATCAAGGCGGAGTTCGATAGAAAGGGGTCACGACCCAACACTGCGGAGTGGATAGAGCGGCTTTCCGGCTATTGCCGCGGACGCAGGGTCAAGAATGAGGAGTCAATGTCCGTGGATTCTACGCCCATCCATCCGCTGCGTCTATGTAAAGAGGTCCGCGATTTCATGGACCGATCTGCGATCCTCTCGGTAGACGGCCAGGAGATCCTTAACTTCGCCCGCCAGTCCATCCCCATTTACGCGCCCCACAGCCTCACCTCGGGAACGGCGGGCTGGATGGGAGTGGGAGTCCCTCTAGGCATCGGGGGTAAGGCAGCCAAGCCCGAGGAACAGAGCATCGTGCTAACCGGGGACGGCGCTTTCGGTTTGAACGGCCTGGAGGTAGATACTGCAATCCGTCACAAGCTTCCGGTAATTATCGTTGTCAGCAACAATGGCGGTTGGACCGGAAAGCGAGAGGGCCAGCGGCGGGTGGGCAGGGACCTGGGCTTCCCGGACTACGAGAAGATCGCCCACGCCTTCGGTGGGCATGGCGAGCGAATAGAGCGGCCCGAAGACCTTCGCCCCGCTCTGGAGCGCGCCAAAGCGAGCGGCACGGCTTCGATTATCAATGTCGTCACAGACCCGGCGGCCAGCGCCACAACGGCCAAATTCACTTCCTACGACTACGCCTAGGTGGCGCCGAAGGGAAGCGGGCACAGAGGCGCATCCGCGTCTGACAGCATGCTGTTGTCTTGAATAGCCCTGTCGCATCTGCGGCGCGTCCTCTGAGAACAGGCAAGGATCAGTAACCTGTTGGCGTGCGCCCAGCGGGACTGGAAATCGCTAATCAGTAAGGAGACGTAATGAGTCCGAAGACAACAACCATGGCGCTTGTGGGCGACACATATCTCAAGACGGATAACCCAGCCTCTTTCTTCAGATCGACGGACGCATACCTCGGGGCCGCCGATATCGCCTTCGGAAACCTGGAGGCGCCCATCTCTGATCGTGGGACGCTGAGGGAGGGTAAGGCGAGTGGCTTCAGAAGCGAGCCGCGGATGGTAGAGGGTCTGAAAGCGGGCGGGTTCAGCGCGGTTGGCATGGCTAACAACCATTCGATGGACTATGGCGGCCAGGCGCTTCTGGATACGGTAGACATCCTCGATGAGGCGAAGATAGGCCACACCGGGGGCGGGCGCAATATCGCCGAGGCCCATCTGCCCGCCGTCGTGACCG
Organism: Chloroflexota bacterium; assembly: GCA_016190665.1. Taxonomy (GTDB): domain Bacteria; phylum Chloroflexota; class Dehalococcoidia; order JACPQD01; family JACPQD01; genus JACPQD01. Next base: position 36,083 of record JACPQD010000042.1, on the reverse strand, counting down.
CTAACGGCGCCTCGGTGGCCTTCCTTTCTTATGCTTCCGTCTTCTGGCCGACTTATGCGGCGGAAGAGGACCGCCCCGGCATTGCCGTGGTGCGCGTGGCCACGGCGTACCAGCCAGGCGGCCGCGTCTTCGAGCAACCGGCTTCGCCGCCGATTGTCATTACTATCCCCAACGCCGCTGATCTGGATGCGGTCCGACGGGACATCGAGAGGGCCCGGGAGAAGGCGGACATCGTGGTCATATCTTGGCACTGGGGCGTTTCGGAAGGTTTCCGCACGATGGTCCCCTACCAAGTTGAGTTCGGGCATTTCGCTGTCGATGCTGGGGCCGATGTGGTCATAGGCCACCACCCTCATGTCCTGCAGGCCGTCGAGGTGTACAAGGGAAAGGTCATCGCCTATAGCATGGGGAATTTCGCCTTTCCCTACGCGAGCGCCAACTATGACGTGGAGTCGATTATTCTGCGGTTCCAAATCCAGGACAAGAGGATCAAGCGCGTGAGCTTCGTCCCTGTCCTGCAAAACAGCGATCTCAGGCCGGAGGTGCTGGACGTGAAGAACAGGCAGAAGTTGGTCGACAAGATGCAGCAACTATCTGCCGGCTTCGGCACCAGGTTCGATGCGAGCGGCGATGAAGTGATGGTCGTCGTCTAGAGTCAGGCAGTTCATGAATGTGCCTGGAGGAGGAGCAGTATGGCGCAGTCGCCCACCAGAGTGCCAGCCGCGGACAAACAAGCTATCAGGGAGGCGTTCCCTCTCATTGCCAGGATCAAGGATGGCAAGCTGCGCGACGGGGTAGTCACGGCCTGGTACATTGCCTGGAGGGAGAGTCCCTTCGAGAACTTGCAGGACGCGCCCTTCGCTATCGACGCGGCGCCTGGCGAGACGCTGGTGAAACACAGCAACGCCGCCGCCAGCGGCGCCTATGCTATGGCCAGGCAACTGATACAGGAGTATGGCGTCAATATCAACCTGGACTATGTTCTGGCAGGGGCCATCCTCCACGACCTGGACAAGATTCTCCGGTACGAGAGAATTGGCAACCGGGTGGTTGCATCGGAGTTTGGCAAGAAGATCGTCCACGGCGCCTACGGCGGCCACATCGCACTGCTGGCGGGACTGCCCCAGGACATAGTTTTCATTATCATGGCTCACAGTGGCAAAGTCGACGTGGAGTTGCGGAGCCCTGAAGGTAAGCTGATAAGCTTCGCGGAGCTGGGCAAGATTCAGGCGCTACAGGCGGCGACAGGCACGCTGCCGCCGACCAGCGCCCACTGACTGGTCGTTCTCGGCGCTTCTTCTTGCGCCAACTGCTACCAATTATTGTTGGCGCGACTGGACCCTTCGGAGTGTTTCTCCAGGCGCTCACTTGTCGGAGCAAATCTGAGCGTGGCGCACGAGCTAAGTGTGATGACAGGAGGATTCGTATGAACGGAACGAAGAGAATGGCGACTTGCTTCACTCTCCTCACTTTGCTGTCCGCGAGCTGTGCTCCGGCCACTTCGCCAGCAGCTACGCCGAGACCGCCAACGGCTTTGGCTTCCCCACCTGCGACCGCCGCAGCCACTCCAACGACCGGGCCGTCCAAGCCGGCGGCAGCGACAGCCACTTCGCCCGCCTCCACCCCCAAACCGGCTAGCGGCCAGCCCAAATATGGGGGCTCCGTCACGCGTCTCAGAGAGAGATATCCGGATATGCTTGATCCTCACTTCTCGCGAGGATCGATGCCCTGGAACGACGTCCTGGCGCCTCTATATGACGGCCTGTTCATGCTCGACGAGAAACTCGAGATCGTTCCCGGCTTGGTGGAGAAATGGGAGCAGCCGGACCAACTGACATACGTATTACGCTTGCGGCAGGGGGTGAGGTTTCACGACAGCCCCGTAATGAAGGGCCGGGAGTTCACTGCCGAGGACGTGAAGTACAATATCCAGCGCATGGCGACAGAAGATCCCCGGTTCTTCAGGCGATGGCAATTCCAGGCGGTTTCCAGCATCGACATTCTGGACAAGTACTCTGTCAAGCTGACTCTGAAAGAACGGACCGCCCCCTTCATGAACTTCATGGCGCAACCCTTTAACACAATGGTGGGCAAAGAGGCGGTAGAGAGATTCGGCGATTTGAGCCGGGAGGAGGCGGGAACCGGGCCATTCTTCTTGAAGAGCTGGACGGAGAAGTTAAGCTACAAGCTCGCCGGGAACCCTAACTACTTCGTAAAAGGGATCCCTTATCTCGATGAGGTTAACGTTGTCATCGTGCCGGACTCCGCTACTCGGCTGGCAGCCTTTCGCTCCGGGCGCGCGGACTACGTCCTGGTCTCTCATGCCGACTTGAGCTCACTGAAGAGGACCAACCCGCAAGTCACCGTCTCCAATTTGCCTGCCTACCCTGTTTTCCTGGCTTTTCACCCGGACAAGAAGCCCTTCAACGACCAGCGTGTCCGCCAGGCTTTTTCTCTCTCCGTTGATCGGCAGGCGCTCATAGATGTCGTTATGGAGGGGAATGGCGAGTTGATCGGCGCTATCTATGGGGTGAGCGCCTCCTGGCGCTTGCCCGACGAGGAATTGAAACGCCTTTACAAGCCTGATGCAGCTCAGGCCAAGAAGCTAATGGGCGAAGCCGGGTATCCGAGCGGCTTCCAGATCGAGATCAAGGCGAGCTCAGGGGTGAAAGAGGCTGTGGAGGCGCTAACACTCGTGGCTGACCAGTTGAGGCAAATCGGCGTGGAGGTCAGGCAAAGGGTCCTGGAGCACACCACCTTCGTGGCGCAGCGCAATTCAGCGGATTACACGGTAATATTGCACGCGGGGGCGGCAGCCATGGAGCCTGGTGAGCGTATCGAGCAGTATTGGCGCCCTGGGGGGATGTACCATCTCAAGGATCAGGAGATAGGCGCCCTGATCGACGAGCAGAGGCGGGAGGTTGACGTAACTAAGAGGCGCCAGGCGCTGAACCGATTTGAGAGGATGATGATAGAGAAAGCGCACGTCCTGTTTCTTTTCGGCTACGGCGAGTACCTGGTCCGCCAGCCACACGTCAAGGGCACATTGCAGACCTCCGCCTTCGGGCAGCACTTCGTCGCTTATAACTGGATAGAAAGATGATGGCAGTTCTGAAGGCACACAAGGGATTTGGGCCGCCCACTGAGGGGGAAGCAATCGTTTCCTCCGACCCTGTCCACTTTTCAACGGATTTCGACCAGGAAACGGGCATCGGCAAGCGTGAGGGGCACGCCTTGTACGGTCACAATATTGCGGGCAGGATCCTGGTCGCGCCGGTGCCGAAGGGAGGGGTTGCCAGTTCGGTGAGTCTTCCCGAGATGGTCCAGAACGGCGTCGGACCAAAGGCCGTGCTCTTCGGGACCGCGAATCCAGTATTGGTTCAAGCGGCCATCCTGGCCGGCATAGCCATAATGGACCGTTTTGAGGAGGATCCCGTGCAGGCCATCCAGACAGGCGATTACTTGCGTGTCGATCCTCAGGCCGGTTTGGTGACGGTCGAAAGGCGGGCCCGATAGTGTATCTTACCGATGACGAGAAGAGGATGATGCAAGGCGAATTCGGTGAGCCGGTGAGGTGGGCGACCGAATTCATGGTGAAGCAAGGTGAGTTCTTCGAGGCGCCCTCACTGGTCGACATTGGCTACGCCAGCGTCTGCGATGATCCCGCCCAGCTTGGCAAGTGGTGGCCGAAGACAGTCACGTCGCTGGCAAGCCAGGGACTCAGGTTCAGGGTTCCGACGGGCACAAACGTTGCTGGGGCTGACTTCGATAGATGGCGGGAGCTTGGCGTCGAGGAAGAGGCTGTGAGGGAAGGAGTCGCTTTCGCCCGGACCATAGCGCAGATGGGCGCTGTGGCGACTCACAGCCAGGACACATACCTTCTGGGCTTCATTCCCCGCCTGGGCGAGCATGTTGCCTACACGGAAAGTCAGACGGTCACTTTCGTGAACTCCTATTTTGGTGCGCGTTCCAACCTGGAAGGATACCCCGGCGCCTTCATCGCGGCGATAATAGGCAAGGCGCCCAGATACGGCTTCCACCTTGAAGAGAACCGTTATGGCAACGTCGTTATCAACGTTTCGGCATCCCTGGGGGAACTCAGCGATTACGACGCCCTGGGGTACTGGGCGGGCAACGAACTGAAGGAATATGGCCTCGTCCCCATTTTCACCAACTTGCCGAAATCATTGCCCATCGATGCATTGCGGCGCCTTTCCTGCGCCATGCCGACCACCGGGAGCACCTGCATCTTCCACGCCGTAGGGATAACCCCTGAAGCGGCCACCCTGGAGCAGGCCCAGGGCGGCCGCAAGCCTCTGAGGGAGATGCAGGTGACCGACAGGGACATCCGCTCCATCTATGACATGTATCCGGGCCAGGGCAGGGTGGATATGCTCTGGCTGGGCAATCCTCCTCTCTCTATCTGGGAGATGATGGGGCTGGCCCGCGAATTCAACGGGCGGAAGGCGCGCGCTGATGTGGAGGTTATGGTCTTCACCTCAGAGCCGGTAAAGGCCATGGCCGACCGGATGGGACTCAGCAGAGCCTTAGAAGAGGCCGGATGCGACGTATACTGCAGCATCTGTCCAACTGTCATCGCTGGCAAGCAGTTCCCCGCGCGCCTCGAGGGGAAGACGATTCTCACCGATGACGTCAAGAACTGCCATTACGGCGTATCCCTGTACCCTGGCAAAATAAAGGCGCAGCTTGTCTTCCGCCCACGGAGCGATTGTGTTCAGGCGGCGATCAAGGGGAGGCTTTAGGAGTCGAACGGAGGAGCGCATACCACGCATCTCGTGATTGTATTCATCGGCCAGGCGTATTGTTTAATGAGTACGTTATTGACATGTCGGGTAAAATAGAGGAACGGGACGACGCAGGCAGCATCATGCGGTTACTGGCGTAGGGCCGCCTGTGTTTGCAGCTAAAGAGGTTTGTTGAATCGGGAATGTGTGGGATGAGACCATGGGGCGAATCGCCCCCGGGGAGAGGCGTAACTGGTGGCGCCAATGATGTGAAGACGGCCCGAGCCCCGAGGCTGCTCAGCGGGGCGGCTTGTCCTTTCTCCGGTCGGGCTAAGGCTTCGACGACGAATGGCTGCCGTGCTAACCGGACGTAACGCAGGATGAAGAGATGACCGAAAACAACCGCCCGGTCTCGCGGATCGCTGGCGAAGCAAGCACGCCGGATGGCGGCGCGCTCAGCGGGCTGCTGGCCAGCAGCGGCCGGCTGTGGATTGGGCGCGGCATCCTGCTTTTCGTCCTGCTCGCCGGATGGCAGCTCAGCGCTGGCACACTCTTTTCCCCTCGCTATATCAGCCGGCCCACCGACGTGGCGGCGCGCCTGGGCGACTGGATATCCTCCGGCTTCATCCTTCAGCATTTCGGCGCTACTGTTCAGGCGATGGTCCTCGCCTTCATCCTGGGAGCTATGACCGGTGTGGCCGCCGGCTTCGCCCTGGGGAGAAGTCGCGCCCTCGACCGAGTGGTCAGTCCGGTGGTTATGGCCATCTACGGCCTTCCCAAGATTGCCCTCGCTCCCCTGTTCATTGTCTGGTTCGGCATAAGCCTGCAGCAGAAAGTGGCTTACGCGGCGGTCATCGTCTTCTTTCTGGTCTTTTGGAACGCTTACGGAGGCGCCAGAGACGTGGATACAGAGCTGGAGGATGTTATCAAGGTGATGGGGGGCAGCCGGCGAGACGTGATTTTGAAGGTGGTCCTGCCCAATGCCCTGGTCTGGGTCTTCGCCGGGCTCAGGCTGTCGATACCTTATGCGCTCATTGGGGTCGTCGTCGCCGAGATGATCGGGAGCCGGGTTGGGCTGGGCTACCTGGCCCAATACACCGCCGCCAACTTCGACTCCGCCGGTATCTTCGCCGTCCTGCTGATTCTTATGTTTATCGCGGTGTGCCTCCACCTGGCATTGGCGCAGATGCAGGCGCGAATGATGCATTGGAAGGCCGTCTCCGACAGGGGAGCTGGGGCGGGGCTTTAGGCGTCCCCCCGGCACTCGGCAGAGCGCCGGTTCCGATAACGTCCCGACAAAGAAAGGAGACCTGAATTGAAACTATCGCAGGGCGCAACAACAGCAGTATTGCTCCTCCTGATGGCGACGGCGTGCGCCGCTCCCAGCGCCGCGCCTCCCCCGGGCAAGCAACTGGGCAAGGTAACCATCGCCTTGGGGGGCATGAACCTGAACTATTCCGCTATTCTCATCGCCAAAGAGGCCGGCTACTTCAAAGACGCGGGGTTGGAGGTAGAGATAACTACCATGGGTGGTGGGGCGCCGGCGCTGGCGGCCACCTTAGGAGGCAGCGTCCAAGCCAATAGCGGCTCCATAACCGAGCTTATTTCGGCGGTGCAGCAAGGGCAACCGGCGAAAATGGTGGTGGCTCTGTCCCGGGGCTTCCCGGCGGACATCGTGGTCCGTCCCGACGCGCTCCAGAAGAGAAACGTGACGCCGCAGTCGCCACTGCCGGACAGGATAAAGGCCCTCAAGGGGATGAAGATCGGCACATCCTCTCCGGGCGGGGGACTCTATCAGATGCTGGCCTACCTCGCCCGACAGAATGGAATGGACCCCAACAAAGACATCGAGCTAGTGGCAACGCGTGACAACCCTTCGTCGCTGGCCGCCCTGGAGAAGGGCTCCATCGATGCCATGTTCATGTCCCATCCGGCCCCGGAGATGGCAGAAGCCGCCAAATCCGGCGTCAAATTCATCAAGATCAGCGGCGGGGAGATCCCGGAGCTGTTCAACCTGGCGAATCTGGGCGTGTTTGCCAGGACCGATTACATCCAGTCCAATCCGGAGATCGCCAAAGCTATGGTCAAGGCCATAGCCCGGGGACAGAAGCTGCTCGGCGCCGACAAGGCGAAGGCGAAACAGCACCTGAAGACCTTCTTCAAGGAAATGCCCCAGACGGACTTTGATGCCGCCTTCGACGCCGTTTTGCCGACCCTTTTCACGGACCCGGTGCTCCAGAAGGATGTGTTCCAGTTGACCGCCACGTACATGTCGAAGTTCCCGGGCGCCAAGGCGATACCCGCTTACGAGGACCTCGTCGACGTGCGTTACGCGCAGCAGGCCAGCCAGGATCTCAAGTAGACTTCCGGTTGCCCTGAATCAGTCACAGACCGAGGAGAGAGGATGCGGACATTCGGGGCGCGCTCCGGCGTGACCTACGACGGAGACGCTATGGGTGTTTCCGGCGCCGTCGCGTTTGAAAGGATAGCCGCGTCTCGCCGGCGGGAGGCGCGGTCAGCGACGTTGACTTTGCTGGCGGCGAGGGTGGGCTTCGTTGCCGCCATCCTGGCGGCGTGGCAGTTGGCGTCGGGAACGCTCATAGACCGCTTTTGGGTGAGCCGTCCCTCAGACATAGTGGAGCGCCTGGTGGAGTGGGCCAACTCGGGCTTTCTGTGGCGCCACACAGAAATAACGCTGACCACAGCCGTCTGGGGCTTCGGCATCGGCGTCGTCGCCGCCGTGGCGATAGGCTTCTTCCTGGGCAGAAACCCGGCGCTGTCCAGCCTGGTCGAGCCCTACATCCAGGCGGTCTACTGCATCCCGAAGCTGGCATTGGCGCCGCTTTTCATCCTCTGGTTCGGCATTCAGATTGAGGCCAAAATCGCGATGGCCGCCTATATCGTCTTTTTCCTGGTCTTCTGGAACGCCTACAGCGGGGCGCGAGAGGTGGACCAGGAGTTGATCGATGTTATCCGGACCATGGGCGGCAAAAGCAGGGACATTTACCTTAAGGTGGTCCTGCCATCGGCCATGGCCTGGGTGCTGACCGGCATCCGAGTAGCTCTACCAAATGGAATGGCGGGCGCCATCGTGGCGGAGATGATAGCCTCGAATCGCGGGCTGGGATTTCTGTTGCAGGTCAGCGCCGAGAAATTCGACTCCACCGGACTTTTCTCCGTGATACTGGTGGTTGGCGTCATCGCGGCTATCCTTAACGAGGGTTTAGGTCGGCTGGAAACCCATCTCCTGAGGTGGAGACATGCCGGAGGGTAATGGCGGGAGGCAGACAAATGGAGCAAGCGGCAGCAGCGAGGGAGATCATCCGCCTGGAGAACGTTTCGAAGGTATTCATCAAGGGGGATTCAGCGGTCTGCGCCTGCGAAGATGTCTCCATGAGCGCCACGGACGGCGAGTTCGTTGCTATCGTGGGCCCCAGCGGCTGCGGCAAGTCCACGCTCCTGAATATGGTGGCCGGGTTGATGCGGCCCAGCAGCGGTAGGATCCTTTACGGGGGGTCTCCGGTCACCAGTGTGAACACCTGCGTCGGCTATAGCACGCAGAAGGACAATCTCCTCCCCTGGCGCACTGCCTACGACAATATCGGCGTGGCGCTGGAGATACGGAAGTACCCGGGGAGCAAACGACGGGAGCTCATAGCCCAGTACATAGAGATGGTGGGCCTGACGGGCTTCGAGAAACACTACCCCAATGAGCTGTCGGGAGGTATGCGCAAGCGCGTGGCGTTGGCCCGCACGCTGATCTATCAGCCGGAGACCTTGCTGATGGACGAGCCTTTTGGCGCGCTGGATGCTCAACTTAAGCTCGTGCTCCATGATGAGTTGCTCAAGATTTGGGAGGCCACGCGCACGACTATCCTTTTCGTCACCCACGATCTGACCGAGGCGATAACGCTGGCGGACCGGGTCGTCGTCATGTCGGCGCGTCCTGGCCGCGTCAAACTCGTGCATGCCGTGCCCCTGAGCAGGCCGCGGGATGTGTTTCAGGTGCGGTTCAGCTCCGAGTTCCGCGACTTCTACGACGTCCTTTGGCAGTCGCTGAAGGAGGACTTCAGAAAGGGAGAGGAGATTTAGCCGGATGATTGCGCTCAGCCCTCGGGTGAAAGCATTCCCCAGGCTCTTCGAGCCGGGTCAGATCGGGACCATGACCGTGCCTGGCCGCATCGTGATGGCGCCCATGGGCACGTATTTGAATCACGCCGACTGCGGGATCAGCGACCGGGCCATTGCCTATTACGGGCGGCGGGCCATCGGCGGTACGCACCTCATAATCTCCGAATGCACGGCCGTGGATGGGCCCCTCAGCTCCGTCTATCCGACGGAGCCGCGACTCGACGAAGACGGGTTCATTGCTGGACACCACAGCCTGACCGACGCCATTCAGTGCCTCGGCGCTAAGATCGCGGCTCAGCTCCATCACGCGGGGTGGCGCTCCCACGTCATGGGCACCGCGGGCTTGCCGCCGGTGTCGCCGTCGCCGCTGCCCATTACCGGCGCCAAGTGGGTCCCCCGGGAACTCACCATCGCTGAGATCGAACAACTCGTAGACAAGTTCGGGCGCGCCGCGGTGCGCGCCCGGCAAGCAGGCTATGACGCCGTCGAAGTCCATGGCGCCCACGGCTATCTCATCCACCAGTTCATGTCGCCTTATATCAACCGGCGCACGGACATGTACGGCGGGAGCACCGAGAATCGGATGAGATTCCCGGTGCAGATAGTGAAACGAATCAAAGAGCTCGCCGGACGCGACTACCCAGTCATCTTCCGGTTCACGGCGGAAGAGACCAGGGACGACGGCTACAAGCTTGATGAGGCCAGGGCCTTCGCCCGGATGATCGAAGCCGCTGGCGCTGACGCTCTGCATGTATCTATGGGCTCCGCCGCCCCGGAGGATAAGAACGGGGTGGGCATTAACGTCTGTCCCATGTCCTTCGCTCAGGGATGGAGAATCGCCTACACCGAGGCCATCAAACGTGAGGTCAAGGTCCCCGTCATCACCGTGGGCGTCATCAGGGATGCGGAAGTCGCCGAGAGCTTCATCAGAGAGGGCAAGGCGGACTTCATCGCCCTGGGCCGGGCGCTCCTCGCCGATGCCGACTGGGCGAACAAGGCGGCTGAAGGGCGCCCTGAGGACATCCGCAAGTGTACTTCATGCAACTGGTGCCACGGCCTGGGCCACCAGAGGATAATCTCCCGGCGGTGCGCCGTCAACGCCGAGCTGGGCCGCGAGAGGGAGTTCGCCGAGATCAAGCCGGTAGCGGTGAAGAAGAAGGTTATGATTGTTGGCGCCGGCCCGGCGGGGATGGAGGCGGCCCGGGTGGCTGCTTTGAGGGGCCACCAGGTCATCCTCTACGAAAAGGAAGAGGCGCTGGGAGATGGCCAGCTCAAGCTGGCGGCCGCCGCCCCGCACAAAGAGAAGTGGATCTGGTTCAGGGATTACCTGACCACACAGGTCAGCAAGCTGAATATCGAAGTCCATCTGGGGACTGAGGTGACGCCGGCAATTGTGGCCAGGGCCAGGCCCGACGTGGTCATCCTGGCGACGGGCGCCAAACCGCTGGTCCCGGACATACCTGGCGTGGACGGCGCCAACGTCTGCACCGCCCACGACATCCTCGGCGGCAAGGTCGGCCTGAAAGGGAGGAGGGTCGCCGTCCTCGGCGGGAGACTCGTGGGCTGCGAGACGGCCGAGTTCCTGGCGGAGCGCGGGAACACAGTGACCATTGTGTGTCGCTCCCCGGCATCCCAACTGGCAGAAGGACTGTCCGGCAGCAACCGTCCGGATATGCTGGTAAGGTTGAAGCAGCACAAGGTGCGGGTGATTGCCGAGCACGACGTGCGAGAGGTCACCGACAAGGGACTGGTTCTCATCGACAAGAACTGGAGAACCAGCTTCCTTGAGGTGGACAGTGTCGTCATCGCCAGGGGCGCCGTCCCGGTGGGCGACCTGGCCCGCAGGCTGAAAGGTAGCGAGTTCGAAGTTTACGCCATCGGCGACTGCGCAGAAGTCAGGGATATTCCCTCAGCTACCTTCGAGGGGTCGCTGGTGGGGAGAAAGATCTGACGCCATCCTGTCATCAAGAAAAGGAGACCAAAGCGTGAAGTTCAACATCGGGATCGTTCCTGGCGACGGCATCGGCCAGGAGGTCGTGCCTGCGGCCGTGACCGTGCTGGAGGAGGTGGGCAGGCGCTTCGGACATCAATTCAACCTGAAGCGCGGCCTTCTGGGCGGCGCCGCCATGGACCGGGGGCTGCCACCGATGCCGGAGGAGACCGTCGCCATGTGCCGCCAGTGCGACGCCGTTCTCTTTGGGGCCGTGGGCGATCCGAAATACGGCGCCATCCCTAATCCGTCGCTGCGTCTGCTTCGGCTGGAGCTCAAGCTCCCCACTAACCTGCGACCGGCGAGGTACTTCTCCACTTTAGCCAATCGCACCCCCTTCAAGCCGGAGGTGCTGAGAGGCGTCGACCTGGTAATTATCCGGGACTACGGCGGTTTCTTCCGCGTCCAGGGCGAGGTCAACGCCAGGTCGTGGGTGAATACGCGGGGGAGGCGCGCCCGCGACACCTTCGACTATTCCGAGAAGGAGGTCAGGCGCACGCTGGGCTTCGCCTTCCCGCTGGCGCGGAGCCGCCGCCGCAAGCTCACCATGGTGTGCCAGTGGTCCGTGTTTGCCACGTCTAAGCTATGGCAGGCTGTAGCTGAGGAAATGTCTAAGGACTACCACGACGTGGAGCTGGAGATCATGGCGCCGGACAACTGTGCCATGCAACTCGTGCGCAACCCGGCGAGCTTCGACGTTATCGTCAATGACATCGTTCCCATGGCCGGCATGCTGAACAACCTGGCGGCGATGCTTATGGGCTCCGTCGGCATGGGGCCCTCGGCCACCCTGCGCCCCGAATCCATAAAGGGCTTGTCCGGGCAGGGAGCGCTTCTCTGGGGCTTCGGCCTCTACGAGCCTATCCATGGCAGTTCGCCGATACACGCCGGGAAGAACGACGTGAACCCCAACGCCACCATCCTGAGCCTCGCTTTGCTGCTGCGCCACTCCCTGGGGCTGGATGACGAAGCGAACGCCGTGGAGAAAGCGGTCAACAAGGTGCTGGAGACCCACCGCACCTACGACATCATGGAGGAAGGGAAGATCAAGGTGGACACGCGCCAGATGGGAGAACTGGTGGCGGCCGCGTTGTAGACTAGGTGCGCCAGAATGAATAGAGGACAGCCCAGTAGCGTGTAACACTCACAAGTTCGGATAAGGGTATTTCAGCCGTAGCCGTAGGGTGGGTGCAGTCCCGACTTTCCCGACGTATCAGGGCTCCGAGAAAGCCGGAGCATCGGGACTGCACCCACCAGCGCGCCAATGTTTGCCGGTGGGTGACGCTTCGCTTCACCCAGCCTACGGCCACTGCTGTTCTTGTCTATTCAAATGTTGCACGATACTAGGGTACCCAAAGGCTATTCCAGGCGCTTCAAAGTAGCAGGGTCGGTTTTTTGCCAACGAGCAAAGGCGAAAATGGGGATGGCCTGAGTAGACTGCCTGCCTTTGCAGTGGTGAGGTGACGATCCCCTTCGTGCTGTTGACAAGCCTGAGAACGGGTGCTAGCATAGCGCCTACACGATACTCAACGATTAGCGCCTGGGAACGCTCTGAAGACGTTCCAAAATATGTGAGCCCCTGTCTAAGACCGCGTGAGGAACACGTAGAGCACAGCCTTTTGGTGGGGCTACCGAGGGTAAGAGCCATTTCTGCCGAATCAGCACATGGGCTAGCGCTCTTAAGTTCTCTATGCGTCGGACGGGCGGTCTTATATGCACACGTTAAGCGTTCTGAAGTTTGCCGGCTGTTTGACGGTCGTGGGCTTGGTGCTGGCAAGTTGCGCTCCAGCGGCGACACCCTCAAAACCGGTACAGAGGTCGGCGACCTCGCCAGCCGAAGCGCCGACTGCCAAACCGGCAGCACCTCCGCCAAAGGTGGAGACGCCGGCTGCCAAGCCCGCCGCGTCTCCGGCAGCCCCCAGCCCCACCCCCAAGCCGGCGGCGGAGCAGCCAAGGTATGGCGGCATCCTTAACGTTGCCCACCATGCCGACCCGGCGAGTTACGACCCTATCCAGGAGGTCTCCACCCAGCACTTAGCTCCGGTGATCCCCAACTACAGTGGGATCGTGCAGCATGACCCCCTGGAGCCAACTAAGGTCATCGGCGACCTTGCTGAGAGTTGGGCCTCAAGCCCTGATGGGATGTCCTACACCTTCAATCTGTACAAGAACGTGAAGTGGCATGACGGCGCTCCTTTCACGTCTGAAGATGCCCGTTTCACTTTAGAGATGGTGCGGACACCACCTAAGGGAATCGTTAGCCCTCGCCAGGAGTGGCTCAAGGCGGTCGACAAGATCGAGGCCCCGGATCGGGACACCCTCCGAATGACCCTTAAGTACCCTAGTGCTTCTTTTATTCATAACCTTGGCGACGGGCGCATGGTGATAATCCCCAAGCACGCCTTTGAGACCAAGGGGAACATGAAGAAGGATGTGGTCGGCACTGGGCCTTACAAGGTAAAGTCCTTCACGCCTGGCTCAAGCTACAGCATAGCCAAGAACCCCGACTACTTCATCAAGGGGCGCCCCTACCTGGATGGGATCACCTGGTATATCATCCCTGACGTGGCCACGAGATTCGCCGCCCTGAGGACGCAGCGGGCCCATATCTACGGATTCGGTTCGACGGCACTATCGCCCTCCCAGATCGAGGTCCTGAGAAGGGAGTTGCCCGGGAAAGTCGTCGTGCAAAGGTTCGGCGGCCTCATTTTCCAGGGCATGTGGATGCTCCAGACCAAAGCCCCTTGGAACGATATTCGCGTCCGCCGCGCCGTGGAGCTGACCCTTGATCGTAACAAACTGATCCAGGTGGCTGTCCAAGGGCTGGCTGACGTCGGCGGTTTCATGCCTCCGGGGACTTGGAGTCTCCCCGAAGCAGAGCTCATGAAGATGCCTGGCTATCGTGAGCCCAGGGACGCTGATATCGCCGAGGCCAAGAGGCTCATGGCCGAGGCCGGCTACGCCCAGGGCTTCAAGACCACCGGCATAACCAGGCCTCAAAGTAACTTTCAAGCTAATATGGTGAGTGCCAAGGAGCAGCTCGCAAAGATCGGGATCGAGATAGAGATCAGCCTGATGGACCAGGGCGCCTTGATGGATCGCGTTTACAAGGGCAACTATGACATGGCCGTCCAGATGGCTTCTGCCGCCTACGATAGTGACAGCGGTGCTAAACGACCGCATTTTGGAACTGGTGAACGGCTTGGAGAGCGTTCTCGACGATGGCGATGTGCTCATGCTGCTGCCGGCATATGTCGGCGGGTGAAGCTGAGCTGCGAATCTCACGGTGATAACGAATGACGGGGAGTGACGTACCGGGTGGCTACATAGGAAAGACCCTTCGGGTGGATTTGGCATCCGGAGCTATGGTTACTCATGGGTTCGACGTATCCACCTTGAGGAAGTATCTGGGCGGGCTGACACTGGGGGTTAAAACCCTGTATGAAGAGGTGTCTCGCGAAACGGGCTGGGAAGATCCTGCCAACCGACTGGTTATTGCTTCAGGTCCCTTAAATGGCACAAGGTATATGGGATCAGGCGGCTTTTCGGTGACGACCAAGGGTCCTATGACCAATGGGGCTACATCTACCCAGGCAATGGGGTTCTTCGGCGCCTACATGAAGCTCTCAGGTTTTGATGGACTCATTATCCAGGGGGCCGCCGAGAGGCCAGTCTATCTTTATCTGCACGATGGGGCCGCCGAGTTGAGGGATGCCTCCCGCCTCAAGGGGTTCGACACAAAGCAGACGGACAAGGCGATAAGGGAGGAGCTAGGAAAGGGCCAAAGGGATCTCAGCATATTCAGTATCGGGCCGGCAGGGGAGAACCTGGTACGGTATGCAGTTCTCACTGGAGACGCTGGACATGTGGCCGCCCACAACGGCGTGGGAGCGGTCATGGGCATAAAAGGGCTGAAGGCGCTAGTTGCTGCCCGAGGCGAGGGGCGCGTCCCGGTCAAGGATGATGAGAGGCTTCGTGAGCTTGTTGAAGAGATGTTCAAGAGCATAACGGAGGACCCGGTCTGTAAGCGAGGCTATGAATGGGGCACGAGTTGGACGTTCGGCGCCTTCGTCTTCAACGGGCTTCTGCCGGTGAAGAACTATGCCACGAGCGTCTTTTGGGAACATGAGAAGTTCCGTGGGGAGTATTACCGCCGTCGGTTCCAAATGACGCCTAATCCATGCTGGCGCTGCCGAATGCACCATTGCCACCTGATCAAAGTCACCGAAGGTCCTTACGCTGGCTATGAGGGAGAAGAGCCCGAGTACGAGCAGTGGGCTTCATGGGGGCCGCAAATAGGGCAAGACGACCCGGGGGCAGCGGTGGTGCTCAGCAATGAGGCTGACCAACTCGGCATGGATGCCAACGAAGCGAGTTGGACCATCGGGCTCGCGATGGAATGCTACGAAAAGGGTCTCATATCGAAGAGCGACACCGACGGGATTGACCTCACATGGGGCAACGCGGAGGCGGTCAGGGCGCTGTTGCGCAAGATAGCATTGCGCCAGGGATTCGGCAACGTACTCGCCGAAGGGGCCAAGCGAGCCGCAGCGCTAATCGGAGGCGAGGCGCCAAACATGGCTATCCATACTCTGAAGGGGAACACGCCCCGCAGCCACGACGACCGGGCAAACTGGATGTTCCTGCTCGACCATGGCACCTCGAACACCGGTACCTCGGAGAGTCTCGCCGGAAGGCGAGCTTTACCGCCGGACCCGGTTTTCTGGACAGCGATCGATCCCTTTTCGCCTGAGGCTGTTTCCGAGAAACTGGCCAAAGAGAAAGGCCTGATGCAATTCCTTGATTCCCTGGTGGCCTGTTCCATCCATGCGCCGCCCCGTCTCGAAGCTGTGGTCGAGGCACTGAACGCGGTGACGGGCTGGGATTTCGATACAGCCGAGGCGATGGACATAGGCCGCAGGGCGGTCAACTTGATGAGGGTATTTGATATCAGTCAGGGCCTTGGCGCTGAACTCGATGCTCCATCGCCGAGATTCGGTTCTGCGCCGGTTGACGGACCGGCTAAGGGCACGAGCATCATGCCTGTTTGGCAGCAGATGGTGAGAAACTACTACGCCAACCTGGGGTGGGACGAAGAGACCGGAAAGCCAAAGCCCGAGACTCTGCGAGCCCTTGGGTTGGGCCACCTTATTTCGGACATTTGGCGGGAATGCGCTCCGCAATGAGTGGCCAAGTCCCGCCCACTTGGCTGCGAAGCCACTAGACTTTAAGGGAGTTAGTGATGCCAAAGGGTTACATGGGGAGGCTCTTGCGGGTCAATCTCAGTACAGGAAAGACGGAAGCAGAGAACCTGCCCGGGGAGGAAATTCTGAAAGACTACCTTGGCTGCTGGGGCCTCGGCCTGAGATATCTCTACGATGAATGTCCGCCAGGGATTGCCCCTTCGGATCCGGAGAACCCCTTGATTTTCTTCACTGGCCCTTTCACCGGGACGCGGATGCCCTGCGCAACCAACACTACCATAGCTACGCTGAATTCGACACAGGTTTTACCGTCGGCCGCTCTCACAGCCATGCTTTCTTCGGTCCGAACCTTAGAGCCGCGGGATACGATGGCCTCATCGTGGTTGGCAGGGCAGATAGGCCAGTGTATCTCTGGGTCCATGATGGCAAAGTGGAGATCCGTGATGCCAAGAAATTCTGGGGCCAGGACACCCATGACACCGAGGACCTCATCAAAGAGGACTTGGGGCAGCCAAAGGCAAGCGTCGCGGCAATCGGCCCGGCTGGAGAGAACCTGTGCGCCGGGGCGATGATCTGTAACGATAAAAACCACTCCTTTTCTCACAGCGGCGTCGGAGCCGTCATGGGCTCCAAGAACCTCAAGGCCATCGCGGTCTATGGCAAGGCCAAGGTGCCGCTCGCCGATGAAGCGAAAGAGAAGGAAGTAGCTCGGAGGTGGTCAGCCTCCCTGGATTACGGGCCCAGGTCATACGTTCGCATGGTCGGCTTTAAGGGGAAAGACGAGCGTCGTTTTAACTTCGAGCGCGGCATGGTTGCCCGTTTTGGGGGCGTGTGCGCTTTCAACCTTAAAGGAGCCAGCCTGCCCGGCTTCCTTGCTGATGTAAAGAACAAATTGATCGCCAGAGGTTGCTTTCGGTGTCCCATCGCGTGCAGTTACGACGTGGAAATCGCTTCAGGCCCGCACAAGGGCTACATCGCTTCAGTGAGCGGCGGTTCCGAGCAAGTGGAGGGTGTAGGCTGCCTCCTGGGAGTAAAGGAAAGCGGCAGCGTATGGTACTTGGTCGATCAATTGGATAGGCTAGGTTTAGAAGGGAGCACAGCCGGTTGTACCATCGCTATGGCATTCGAAGCCTATGAGAGGGGCCTACTGACCAAAGAGGACACCGATGGGCTGGAATTGAGATGGGGCGATGCCGAGGTGATCGAGGAGGTGTTGCGGAAGTATGCCCATCGCGAAGGCTTTGGAGATCTCCTGGCGCGGGGGCCCAAAGCCGCGGCCGAGATCATAGGCGGCGATGCGCCAAAGTTCTCCGTGCACGTCAAAGGAACCGGAATGAGTCTCCACGATTGGAGGCATGGATGGGGCGTATTCCTCGGCCAGCTACTTGGGAGTGGAGCTGGATGGCCTGGTGCTGGAGCTGATGTCATGAGGCCAGAGCCTGATGCTGGATTTCCCAACATGCAGCCGTCTTTGGATCCGAAGATCAAACCTGCCGAGGTCAGGGGAACGGGGATCATCAAGCAGCTTGACGACAGTACCGGCATGTGCTCGTTTGGCTCCTTGGGGAATCCGAACATACTGTCTCTGATCAGCGATGCTCTCTCTGCCGTCACAGGGTGGAGCCTTAATCGCCAGGATCTGTGGGCTGTTGGGGAAAGGATCGCTGACCTGGAGCGGGCGTTCAACGTGCGGCACGGCTTGACACCTGAAGACGACTACATCGTATCGGAGAGATTGGTTGAAGCTCCTCCTGAGGGACCTGCGAAAGGTAGGAGCATCAAGCCTTACCTGAAGGGGATGACTCAGGAGTATTACCGTCTTATGGGCTGGGATGAAAAAACGGGAAAGCCCTGGCGCAGCACCCTCAACAGGTTGGGGCTTGAGAAGGTGGCGAAGGATCTTTGGGGGGATCGCTGATCGCTGGTGGCCAAGTTCCCCGATTTCCCCGTGCCCTTCAGCATGGACTATGGCGGCGTAGGCTGGAACTGCCGCCAGATCCACAGCTCCGCGGCGCCGGAGTCCGCGGGGTTCATCATCGTCGACAGATATGGCCGCAGATTCGCCAGGGAGAATATGAAGCGCCACTGCACCTGGGACCCCTGCACCCGCTAGGCGTTTCGTCCAGACCGCAGCGGTCTCCTTCAGTCGCTATTTAATCATTCATCTTTTTCAGCACTTCAACGACTTCCCTGAAATCCTCGAAGGGCGAATGGGGCAGGCCGTTGCTGCGGCAGTGTTCCAGGAGTGAGCCACGCGCGAAGGTATAGTGCGCCCTGCTGGCCGGCGCGCGGTCGGAAAGGCCGTCGCCCAAATAGATTATCCTATGGCCTCTCTTGCGAAACAACTCCGCATACGCCGCCTTAAACCCGGTTTGCGCTTCATCCATGCTGTCGGGGTAGGGGTAGGTGACCCTAATTCCTGAAGGGGTGAAATCGGCCTGGCCCGAGTGGAAGGGCACGCCCTTCAGGCCGAAGTTCTCCAAACAGGCCTGGATATAGAAGTCCAGCCCATTGCTGACGATGACGAACTCCAGCCCATTCTCTCGACAGTGCTCGACGAGCTCCGGGAAATGGCGCCGCATCACGGCGTGCCCTGAGATGTAGCGCAGGAGCTCCTCCTTGCCTTCCCTCACCTGGGAAAAAGCGCCGCGATTGTAATCTTCCAGCCGGATGTTGCCCGCCTTGTATTCGGCGCTGAAGCGCTTCCAGACCTCCCCGGCGTAAGCCTGCAAGAGGTTATCCCCCAAGTTCTCGGTTAGTATAGTGCCATCGAAATCGCATTGCACAAGTGTGCTCACAGGCTACCTCACGAGGGAAATGACATTCCCCAGTCGTCGGATACCGCGCACTAAAGTACGCGGTATACCGGCTTCGAGAACCCCATGCCTCGTGCTTCGGTGCGTGGTAGAAGTCATGTTGGTGGCACCCAGATGTGATCGAGGCATGGATGATTTCAATGATGATACTTTTCAGGCGCAAAGTCAACTTGACCGAGGGAAGGGGGCGAGACCGCAGCGGCTTTCGAAACCGCTGCGGTCTCGACTTGCTGGCCGCCTCACCCGTAGATTGCGCCAGTGTCGCTCCCTGTAATCTGGCCTTAATCTTATGGCAACGATAACGTAACGTGGCTGAAATAAGACAGCAACACGTCTCGCGTAGCATCTTTGCAGAGGGCCGTAGTCGGCGAATATTTGAGGAAGACTGGTTTGATCAACCTGCTGATCATATCTCGGACGTTGGAGCGGGCAAGCAAACTCAGCTCGGAGCTGGCCAAAAGTGGCCTGGCGTGCGCCGTCGTTCCCGATCTGGAAAGCGCAGTCGAGAAGCTTGGCGAAAGAGCCATGGACTTGGTGCTCTTGTACGGTATGGGGTCTGGCTCGGAGATAGGGCGTCTATCCCAGACCATTAGGCAGCGCTGGTGCCTTCCCATTATCGTCTTACTTCCGAGAGATGCCATCCCGGCTTTAGACTCCATTCCTTCGATCGATGATTTTGTGGTCGCGCCCGGGGACCCTATCGAGGTCTCGTTGAGGGTCAAGCGAATCTTGCGAAATGCGACCGCCCTGGAGGAACACGAAGTCATCCAGTCCGGCGACTTGGTAATAGATACCGCGAAATGTGAGGTGTCCGTCGGGGGATCTGTCGTGCCTCTCACTTTCAAGGAATACGAGTTGCTCCGGTTGCTGGCCAGCCATAAAGGTAGAGTTCTCACCAGGCAGGTGCTGTTGAGCAAGCTGTGGGGCGATCAATACTACGGCGGGGACAGGACGGTGGACGTACATATCAGGAGGCTGAGAAGCAAGATTGAAGACCAGCAAAACACGTTCATTGTCACCGTGAGGAACGTAGGATATAAATTCAAACCAGCGGGGTGACAACTCGGTATGTAACGATATCTTAACGCCAATGGAATTGGAACTTAACCCAAAGGAAACAGGACGGCAACAAAACGCTAGTAACCTATCTATAAGAGCGTTTTGCAAGTACAGAAGGAGGGTCAGGCACATATGAGGAAAATAGCCATCTATGGCAAAGGCGGTATCGGGAAGTCCACGACGACACAGAACACGGTGGCTGCCCTGGCGGAGATGGGCAGAAGGGTCATGGTCGTGGGCTGCGATCCGAAAGCAGACCTGCTCATCCAGTATGGGTTGGCAGCATAGCAAGACGAGGTCGATCACTTGCTTTGGTCTAGCGAAGCCAGGCAGAGGGCGCTTGCTCAGGATGTGCAGATGAAAGAGATAATTGCCATTATCAGGCCGGAGAAACATCTTCCGACCATCGAGGCCGTGATGGAGCTTGGAATAGAAGAGATTGTAGATCAGCGGGTACTGGGCCGAGGACGAGAAGGTGGGCTGCGCTATCTGAGACCAGTACCGGGACAGCAGTCCGAAGAGATTGTCCAGTTCTTGCCCAAGCGAATGCTCACCTGGCTTATCCCGGAAGAAAAAGTGGGTATCTTAGTTGAGGCCATCATGCGCACCAACCGTACTTCTTCTTATGGCGACGGCAAAATCTTCGTTTGCCACGTGGACGGCGTACATGGAAATGTGGAACAACCCTATTGAAACATATAAAAAAGAAAAAGACGGGCTGGCTATCATCCAGGACATCCGGGAACTGGCGGAGCGTCATGACGGATGGGAAACCCTTGATCCTGGTGATAGGGAGAGGCTCAAATGGATAGGCACATTCTTCTGTAAACCCACCCCGGGACAATTTATGATGCGTATCCGTATCACGAATGGCCAGGTCTCTGCAGCCCAACTCCACTTGCTCGCCACTCTATCCCGTCGGCTTGGCAACGGCATATTGGATCTCACCACCCGCCAGCAGATAGAGTTACGCGCTGTTAAAATGCGGGACGTATCTCAGATATTGGAGGCGCTACGGGGAGTCAATCTGACCAGTCTGCAGACCGGCATGGACAATGTGAGAAATATTATCTGTTGTCCCCTGGCAGGGCTTTCCAGTAAGGAATTATTTGACGCCTCGCTAGTGGGCGCCGAATTCACGCGCATGTTCCTTGGTAACGGAGTCTTCTCGAACTTACCCCGCAAGTTTAACGTGGGCATTACCGGCTGCACCGAGAATTGTATCCATGCGGAGACTCAAGATTTGGCCATGACGCCCGCGCTAAGAGAAACCGATGGCGCTCCGGGATTCAATGTGGCGGTGGGAGGTAAGATGGGTTCCGGTGGAATGAAAATAGCGCAATCGCTGGATGTCTTCGTGGAGCCTCGAGAAGCCGCCCGACTGGCTGCCCAGGTGGTCGCGCTCTTTCGTGATGAAGGCTTCCGGGCCCAGCGCACACGGAGCCGTCTTTTCTTTCTTATCGAGGAATGGGGAATTGAGCGTTTTAGAGATGTCCTACAAGAACGTTACGGTAGGGTCTTCGAAAAGGCTCAGCGAGACGCCCGTTTCCCCGGCAGAACAGAACACCTGGGCATTCATCCCCAGAAGCAATCCGGAATGGTCTCCGTAGGTCTTTGCGTTCCCGCCGGACGCCTCTCCTGCGATCAAGTTGATGAACTGGCGTATCTGGCGGAACGCTATGGCAGCGGTCACTTGAGGTTTACCACCGACCAGAACGTGATACTGGTCAACGTGCCGGAAGTAAGGCTTTCCCGGCTTCTCTCCGAACCCATCCTCCGCCACTTCTCGCCCAACCCTCATCCCTTTCTGAGAGGACTGGTCACCTGCACGGGGACAGATTACTGCAAGCTAGCGCAAATCGAAACTAAAGACATCGGTCTGCGTTTGGCAGAGGAAATGGCCCGACGATTTCCCCTCGCTCGACCAGTTACCATGCACTGGTCTGGCTGCTCAGCGGGTTGCGGTAATCACCAGGCGGCCGATATAGGTTTCCAGGGCGTGAAGACCCAGCTAAACGGAGAGGTCACGGAAGCAGTCAGCATCTTCGTAGGAGGCCGGAGCGGTATCGACCCTAAACCCGGTGAACGAATTGTAGAGCTCTTGCCGGTGTCCTTGCTAAACGACGTCGTTCCCTCGGTTCTGGAGAACCTGGATGTCTTAGAGAAGGTCAGACGGCCACGTATCGGAGAAAAGCGTGTCTTAATGGTCCCCGCATTATCGGCGCCTGACCTGCGTTGAGGAGTCAATATATGAAAATGATTCGGGCCATAATCAGACCGGACAAAGAGCCGATGGTTACTACTGCCTTGGCCAAGGCGGGGTTCCCAGCGTTGACCAAATGGGAGGTGGTAGGGCGTGGCAGACAGCAGGGTATTCAACTGGGAGACCAGGTCTACGACGCACTCGCCAAGTGCCTCCTAATGGTAGTCGTCCCTGACGACAGGACGGAGGAAGCTAGGCGGACTATTGAAAAATCCGCTTTCAGCGGTAACCCCGGAGATGGCAAGATCTTCGTATCCACCGTTGATGAGGTCTACACCATCAGGACGGGCGAAAAACAGACGTGATCTTGCAGCGCGTCGGACCCAAGACCAGCCAGACTGACCTCCTCGTAACATGATCTTAACGCCAGAGCAACAATAACTTAACCTGACGGAAATTTGCTGGCAACAAAGCGACTGTAGGATATACACATAGGCTGCCGGGGACCATCACCCAGGCAAAAAAGCAAGGAGGAGGGAAAGATGCCATCGGAAGCGATTCTAGCCGCTGTGGTCTTCGTGGGGCTCTTCACCGCGTGGGTGATCGCCCCGACGTTGATCAAGAGGAAGCACGCTCTAAAGGCAGAAGAAGACGACTAAACCGGTCCTTGTCTTCTACCTCAGCAGGCGCCCCGATGAAGAATCGGGGCCATTCTTAAGGAGGTTTGAAATGAGGTTCCTTCGTTCCTTGTCGGACCCATCAGGCTTGATGGGGCGCATCTTCAGTAGCTCGACGGCACGGGGGCGCATTGCGAGGGTTGGCGTCATGTTTGCCCTTTTGTTAATCGCCTTCTGGGGGGGGCCCTTGATCGCTCATGCTGGCGACCCCACGGGGACGGACACCCTTAAGGAAACCCCGACCATGGCCGTGAACATGGCCTGGACGCTGATCACGGGCTTTCTCGTCTGGTTCATGCAGCTCGGGTTCGCTTTCCTTGGGGCGGGTCTGATCCGCTCCAAGAACCAGGTGAACTACTGGACCAAAAGCTTCATGGACTTTTGCATCTCGTCCCTGGGCTTTTGGGCCTTCGGTTTCGCCCTGATGTTCGGCGGCTCCAAGCTCTTCCCAGGCCTGGAGGAAGGCAATCCCTTCATCGGCTTCTCTGGCTTCTTCTTGAGCGGCGATGCCTATGATGTCTCCACCATGATGATGTGGTTCTTCCAGATGGTCTTCGCGGCCACTGCCTGTACGATTGTGGCCGGCGCCGTGGCGGAAAGAATGAAGATAACCGCCTATCTGGCCTACGCCTTTATCATCGGCGCCTTGATCTATCCCATCTACGGTAAGTGGATATGGGGTGGTGGCTGGCTGAGCACCCTGGAGATTCTCGGCGCGACGGGGGCCAAGGACTTCGCCGGCTCGGGCGTGGTCCACATGGTCGGCGGGCTGGCCGCGCTCATTGGCGCCGCAATGTTAGGCCCGAGGATCGGCAAGTTCAATAAGGACGGAACGCCGAATGCTATTATGGGCCACAACGTTCCCTTCGTGGTGGTGGGGACCTTCATCCTTTTCCTCGGCTGGTTCGGGTTCAACCCGGGCAGCACCCTGGCCGCCACTGACCTGCGCATTTCGGCCATCGCGGTCAGCACCTTCCTGGCCGGAGTGACCGGAGCGGTCGTCGCCCTGTACTGGGGCTTTGCTCGCACCGGCAAGATGGACATAACCCTGGCCTGCAACGGGTGCCTGGCCGGTCTGGTGGGCATTACGGCGCCCTCCGCCTTCGTGGCGCCCTGGGCCGCTGTGGTAATCGGCGCTGTCGCTGCCCCAGTGATGATGTTCACCGCCTGGTTCGTTGAGAACAAGCTTAAGGTGGACGATGCCGTCGGCGCTGTGCCGGTCCATCTCGGCGGGGGCATCTGGGGCTTGCTGGCGGTGGGCATCTTCGCCGACGGGACCTACCAGGGTGTGAAGGGCCTCATAATGGGCGAGACGGGCCAGTTGCTGCTGCAGCTTGTCGACATTGGAGCGATCTTTGTTTGGGTGGGGGCAACGGCTTTCATCATGTTCTCGATAATAAAGGCGACCATCGGGCTCAGGGCGAGCCGTGAGGAGGAGCTGGAGGGTCTCGACGTTCCCGAGCACGGTCTGGAAGCCTACCCGGCTGAGGTGGAGCCAAAATCGTTGGCGACGGGCGGCATAGCCGCCTCGGCCCGGACGGGCAAAGCCCAGGCCACAGTGTAGAGAACCGGTCCGCCCCCCCTTAGTCCCCCCGTTCACGGGGGGACTAAGGGGGGGCTCTCTCCAAGCCCCCGTTCACAGGGGATAAAGGGGGGGCGACTCTGCGGGAAGGAAGAATCGCATCGATGCAAGAGCTGGCGCAGGTCTCAGCTACACTGATCTTCCTCGCCACCCTGGCGTTCATCATCGCGGGCAAGGTGCATCGCTACATCCCCGCCCTGATTGGTGGGGCGCTGGTACTGGCCGTCCTCATTACTGTTTCTCGAAACCCAGCCGTTGCCTTCGATGTGCTGAACCTGCGACAGCTTGTCGAGCTGAGATTCTGGTTCCCGGGCGACGAGCGTATGCAGTCTCACGGCGTGAACTGGCAGACAATCGTCTTTATTGGCGGGATGATGCTCATGGTGGAGGGGCTGGCTGAGGCGGGCCTGTTTCGCTGGATGTGCCTTCTCACTGCTCGCCTGGTACGCTATCGCGTGGCACCCATCTTCATCGCTTTCATGGTGCTCTCCGGTTTCCTGGCCATGTTCATCGATAGCATTACGGTGCTGCTGTTTATGGCGTCGGTCACTGTCGAATTATCTCGCGCACTCAAGTTCGACCCGGCACCCATGATCATCGCGGAGATCTTCGCGGCGAACACGGGGGGCAGCGCCACGATGTCCGGCGACCCGCCAAACATGGTGGTAGGCAGTGCCCTCGGCTTCACCTTCGGGGACTTTGCTGTGAATACTGGTCCCATCGCCTGGGCTGGGATGCTCCTGTCTGTCGTTTTCTTCTATCTGGCCTTCCGTAAAGTCCTCACAAGTGAGGCTGAAAAGACGGGCGTGGCGGCAATATGCAGGCCATGCGAAGCGATCCCCAATCCTCGGCTGTTCGCGATCAATGGCGCCGTCTTCTTTGTCGTCATTGCTTTGCTGGTCACGCATGCTGCCACCGGCGCATCAGTGGCGATGATAGGCGTTGTCGCCGCTGCGCTGACTCTCCTGGCAGCTGGGAATCGCGCCGGGAGCCTCATCAGGAGGCTCGACTGGCGGACACTGCTCTTCTTCGTCGGGCTCTTTGTCTCCGTGGCCGGGTTGGAGGAGACCGGAGTGATCAAAAAGATGGCCGGCTATGTGGGAGAAGTGTCAGGAGGGAATATCCTCATCGTGCTGCCGATAGTCTTGTGGTTCTCCGCTTTTGCTTCAGCTCTGGTGGACAACATACCTCTAGCTGCTGCCATGACGCCGATAATGGGGGAACTCGCTGCGGCACAGGGACTAAACCTGCCGGCTCTGGCCTGGGCTTTATCCCTCGGCACTGATATAGGCGGCAACGCGACGCCGATAGGCGCTTCGGCAAACGTCGTGGGAATCGCCGTCGCGGAGAGGGAAGGCCATCCCATCGGCTGGGGCAAGTTCGTCAAATACGCCCTGCCAGCCATGATTCTGGTAGTGGGCTTATCCTGGGTTATGCTGGTCGCTCGGTACACGTAGTCGCGCGGGCTTTTGGGCGCTGGCTTGTGGGCCGGGCACGCTCGCAGCCGACCGGGTACCGACCTGCCAGATAACTTCCCCTTGCGCCTGGTCTGCTGGCTATCTGTCTCAGCGGCGTGGGTAGCCAGCAGGCCAGGAGCAAGGAGGGGATTCGCGCTTCTCGCTCCGCGCTCCTAGCTGCGTCTTAGCCGCAGGCCACAAGGGCCTTTCGCGCCGCCGCGACCGTGGTTTCCAGATCCTCGCGACTGTGGGCCAGTGAAATGAACCAGGCCTCGAACTGGGAAGGCGGCAGGTAGATTCCTTGCTCCAGCATCTTGCCGAAGAAGGCGGCGAAGCGCCTTGTGTCGGCGGCGGAGGCCGTGTCCCAGTCGCTGACGCCGCGGTCGGTGAAGAAGACCGTCAGTACGGAGCCGACTCGATTGATGGCGACCTTCACGCCTGCTTCGGCCGCTGCCGAGCGCAGGCCATCCTCCAGGAATCTCCCCTTCTGTTCTAGCTGTTCGTAGACTCCAGGCTCCCCAAGTTGCCGCAGTGTTTCAATGCCCGCCTTCATGGCCAGGGGGTTTCCAGACAGCGTTCCGGCCTGATAGACCGGCCCCAAAGGCGCCACCATCTCCATGATCTCCCGGCGGCCCCCGTAAGCGCCCACGGGCAGCCCGCCGCCAATGACCTTGCCCATGCAGGTCAGGTCGGGCAGAACGCCGTAAAGCGCCTGGGCGCCGCCGTAGGCCACCCGGAATCCAGTAATAACCTCATCGAAGATGAGGAGAGAATGATGGTCGCGGGTCAGCCGGCGGACGGTCTCCAAGACGCCCGGCTGAGGAGGAACGACGCCCATATTGGCGGCTACCGGCTCCACAATAACCGCGGCGATCTCCGGACCGCGTAGTTGGAAAAGCTGTCTGACTGCCAGCATATTGTTGTAAGGAAGAACCAGTGTATTCTGGGCGTAGGATGCCGGGACGCCAGGGCTGTCGGGGAGGGCCAAAGTAGCGACCCCGGAACCGGCCTTCACCAGAAGTCCATCAGCGTGGCCGTGGTAGCAGCCAGCGAACTTAACGATCTTGTCGCGTTTGGTGAAGGCCCGCGCGAGGCGCAAGGCGCTCATGGTAGCTTCGGTGCCTGAGTTTACGAAGCGCACCATCTCAACGGAGGGCACGGTAGATACCACCAACTCTGCTAGCTCTGTCTCCAACTGGGTGGGGGCGCCGAAGCTTGTGCCGCTCTCCGCTGCGTTTTTCACGGCGGAGATGACCTTTGGATGAGCGTGCCCGAGGACCATCGGCCCCCACGAGCAGACATAGTCGATGTAGCTATTGCCATCCATATCCCAAATTCGAGAGCCCTGTCCCTTTTGGATAAACAGGGGCTCTCCGCCGACGGCGCGGAAAGCGCGCACCGGACTATCGACGCCTCCGGGCAGATATCGTTGCGCCCTGGAGAAAAGCTCTCTCGACCGTTGAACTTTCATTTCAATTTGTCCTTCTTTCACGCGTTGCCTAGCTGGACAATATCAGAAAAGTCCGCGAACTGTCAACGACGGAGGCGGCGCTCGCCGTAGCCGGTCTCCGCACCTGCGGCGCGAGGTGGAAGGATGCCTTTGACCCTTTCGAGCGCCCTCCCCAGGCCATTTGTCCAGGGAATTGCCGACGTTTCATTACATAACATCGCGGTCTTGTGACAGATTGGCCCCAGGAGAAGTGGGGAAGCCCACCTGAGCGGACCGCGAACTGTGCTTACGCGATGTGGCACAAGAATGTAATGGTGGTCCAGGCAATGTTATGACTTCTTAACTGCGCCTTCACTAGAATTGGGAAAGAGGTGCGTAATAAAAGGTAAAGAAGATCAACGAGCGTTTTGTTGGACGGGAACGTGAGCTTGGGTGTAGCGTCTCCTCCACTGTCCCGGCGCAGAGGCAGAACCGCAGATCCAGCGTTGCGCTGAGGCGCAAGCAAACCGGGCCGGCGAGAAAGGTGGTGAGGGACAGGTGGCAGGGACAGGGAGGGGTGTGCGCACCTCGGGTAGCGGAGAAAATCAGGTCGAATGAGGAGGTTGGCTGATGTCAAGCCACAGGAAGTTCCACAAACTGGTGTACCTGGTCACAGCGCTGTCTTTGCTGCTTGCCTTGCTCGTGCTTACCGTCGCACCGGGCGTCCAGGCAATGCAGAATGATCGGGCAGGAGGGGATGCGCCAGTTGCGCCTGCCAAGGGAGAGCCCGGCGTCGGTAAGGGGTTCATTGCAACCATCGATGGGGTCACCTACCCTCAACCCGGCCAGGAAAAGGCCGTAGTAATCCTGAAGTTCGATCAGGTAATGGGCAAGGCCATGCACTTGCAGGGCGACTTCGTAGCCATGGATGTTGACCTGGATAACTTTACGATTTCCGACCTGACGGTAGAAGGTACCATCCTCTACTCCATGGTTGTGCCGCAGCTTGGCTCCGATCTGAGCGAAGACCTCGTGTTGCGCTTTGAGCCGGCGCAGATCGAGGTGGAGCGAATGGGACCTCGCGGCAAGATCGTCTTCAGCGCTGATGACGGCAATGACGGGGACGTTATCCGTTGGGCTCCTGAACCAAGGCTCCCGGCGTTGCTGGACATCTTCTACACCCTGGGGCCGGGAATTCGCCACACTGGCGTGCTGACCGATGTCGTTGGTGAGCCACGGCTGGTCTTCGAGGGCCTTAAGCAAGGATTCGAGACGTCCGTCGCCACACCCGACAAGCCCGATCTAGCTAAGCTGCTCTCCTGGACGGCCACGACCTCCGTCTGGGCCGTCTCGCCCTTGAGCGCCGTCGACAGTGAGATTGAGGGGCCCTTCGGCACCGGGTCCTTTGTTGCCTACATAAATGGAGTCCCCTTCCTTCCCAAGAGGGGCAACAAGGCCACAAACATCAAGGTGAAGGCGCGCACGGTAGCCGGGCAGACCATGCAGATCGTCGGCGCGTACAACACGCTCTCGATCAACCTGGACACCTTCGCCGTCTCCAATTTCACCTCCGGCGGAGTCGTCCTCTACACCAGTGTGGCGCCTCAGCTCGCTTCCACCCTCACCGGCGACCTCCTGATCATGTTCGATAAGGAGCGCATAAGACTGGAGCGGGCGGCGCCGGGAGGACCGATGAAGTTCAGCGCCTTCGATGCCAATTTCTTGCGGCTCATGGAATGGTCCCCCAACCCGCTGATCGACATCGCCTTCACCCTGGGAGCGGGGCTGACGTACACCGCCCCGACCACTGACGCCGCCGGGGTGGCCCGCCTGCCCTTCAGCGGTCTGGGCAAGGCCGGGTGGGAGACTTCGCGAGTCTCGGTGAACGACCCTGGGGTGGCCACCCTCGTCTCCTGGACGCCCACGTCCTCTGTATGGAAGATAACCCCCGAGAGCGCGGTGGTCAGCGAGTTCCCGATTCCGTGATCCTTGCCTTCTGGAGCGGCAGCAGACCGATGCGATCAGACCGCGTCGGTCTGCTGCCGCTTACCCAAATCATATCCCCATGCATGCCCTCATCGCCGCCGCCGACCCCCGTCCTCGCTTCACCTGGACTATCTCCGCCATGACGCTCACGGCGATCTCCTCCGGCGTCTCAGCGCCGATGCTGAGGCCGATGGGAGCGTGCACCCGCTCTAAGGCGGTCTCCAGGATGCCAAGCTGGCGGAGGTGGTCAAAGATGAGCTTCACTTTGCGCCGGCTGCCGATCATGCCAACGTATTGCGCTGGCGAACGCACCGCTTCCCGCAGGCAGGCATCGTCGTAGCGGTGGCCGCGCGTGATTATGATTATGTAAGTCTTGTCGTCAATGGGGAAGCTGCGCAAGGTGTCGACGAACCCGGCCACGATGATGCGGTCAGCTTCAGGAAATCTCTCCACGTTGGCATAATCGGCGCGATCATCCAGGATCACCACATTGAAGCCGAGGAGCTTCCCGATTTGTGAGACAGGCTGCGCCACATGGCCGGCCCCGACGATAAGGAGGACAGGGCGCCTTTCCACCACCTCGATGAAGACCTCAATGTCTTCGAGGGCCTTGACGGTGCAACACCTCTCTGCTTTGAGCGCGCTCAGACTTTCCTGAACGATCGCTCTGTCTAAGGCTTCGTCGTACAGGTGGCCGCGAAAGGTCCCGTCTTCGAGCACAACCATCTTCGCGCCAACTTGGATTACACTGGGCTCGCCTTCGGGACCCTTCACCAGCGTGGCCAGGGCAACGCCTTCGTTGCGCGCTACCGCCTCAAGGAAGGCCTCCGTAACACCCTTTGGCCCCGGGTCGATGAAGACATCCATGATACCGCCGCAGATCATGCCCTCTTCTTCGTAGTCATTGGTGAGGTCTATTGTTACCAATCGAGGCTTCCCGTCCTTGAGGGCGTCCATGGCTTCCTGCCACACCTCCGCCTCGCCGCAGCCGCCGCCGACCGTCCCGGCGAAGCTGCCGTCGCCCACTATCAGCATCTTGGCGCCGACGTTTCGCGGCGTGGAGCCGCGGGTAGCTATCACCGTGGCGGTGGCGAACCGCTTGCCGGACCTCAAGAGCCTTTGCATTTCCTGGTACACTTCTTTCATTAGCGACCTCACGTGTTGACGTGTCAGAGGCAATATACATCGAAGGTGAGCCAGCGTCAAGGACCGTTTCTCCTGCCAGGGCATCCTGGCCGCGCCTGGTTCTGGAACCCCTACGAATAGACCCCCGCTGGCGGCTGCCAACTGCGCGGCAGGCTTCCACCCGAAGCTGTCGCGTCCCGACTCGCTTGACACCTGCCGCGAAGAGATGCTACCATGCCTTCATTCTGCCTGACCGGTCCACGTCATCGGGGTCGGCCATTTCTAAAGTCTGCGGAGGACACGATAATGAAAGCGAGATACCTTCCCCTGGCCTGTTCTGTGGTACTGGGCCTATTGTTGGCGAGTTGCGCCCCAGCAGCCCCCCCGGCGCCGACGGCCGCCCCAGCGGCGCCGCCAGCGAAACAAGCCGTGCAGCCAACGCCGAAGCCCGGGGTCCCGGCTCCGACGCCGAAGCCGGCCGGCGAGCAGCCGCGCTCCGGAGGCGTACTGGCCACCGTCATGAACGGCGACCTGGCCAGCTTCGATGTTCAGCAGGAGACGGGCCTCCTCACTCACGCCACCGCACAGGTCGCCTACAACGGGTTAG
The DNA here is from genome assembly GCA_016190665.1 of Chloroflexota bacterium. Lineage (GTDB taxonomy): Bacteria > Chloroflexota > Dehalococcoidia > JACPQD01 > JACPQD01 > JACPQD01. The sequence continues at coordinate 5,072 of JACPQD010000042.1, read as the reverse complement.
TCCAGTTTCAGCCCTCTGAGCCTGACAAGGTAATCGCCGATCTGGCGGAGAGCTGGGAAGCCAGCGCCGATGGCACCGTCTACACTTTCCGTTTGCGCAAGGACGTCAAGTTCCACGACGGGTCGACCCTCACGGCGGAAGACGTCAAATTCAGCATCGATAGAATCTATAACCCTCCGAGGAACATTCGCAGCCCCAGGCAAGGCACCCTGAAGTCCATAAAGGAGGTCACCATTGTGGACCCAGGCGTGGTCAGGATAGCGCTGAGCTATGCCCAGGGCTCCTTCCTGCCCATGCTCGCCGTGGGCCAGGTGGTCGTCTATCCCAGGAAGGTGGTAGAGGCCAAAGGCGATATGCGGAAGGACATGGTGGGCACCGGCCCCTTCGCCTATAAGGACTACAGCCTGGGCATCCTCCTGGAGTTCAAGAAGTTCGCCAACTACTTCGTGCCGGGGCGCCCTTATCTCGACGGCGTTCGCTTCTACGTTGTCAAGGACGAGTCAACCAAGCTGTCGGCCTTCAGGACGGGTCAGCTCAGGCTTATTGATCCCTCATGGCCCGCCGGGCTGCGGCCTTCCCAGGTCCAGACCATCCGGCGCGACATGCCGCAGGCCAGCCTTGCCCAGTTCCCCAGCATCTCGTCACGCTGGTTCAACATGGTCGTGACACTGCCGCCTTTCACCGACATTCGCGTGCGGCGCGCCGTGAGCCTGGCGGTGGACCGCCAGGCGGCCATCAAGGTCCTCGAGGGCGGCGAGGCTGAACTGGGCAGCAACTTCGTTCCCGGCAGCGAGTGGTCGCTGCCTGAGGCGGAGCTGCTCAAGCTGCCCGGCTACCGCCAGCCCAAGGACCAGGATATCGCCGACGCCAGGAAGCTCCTCGCCGACGCCGGCTTCGATAAGGGCCTCAAAACGAAGATACTGGCGCGAGCGGGCTATTCGGACGATATGGCGGTGCTCATGAAGGAACAGATCGCCAGGATCGGCGTCGATGCCGAGCTGGTGATTCAAGAGAGCGCCGCCTTCCTGGACACCATATACCGGCTCACCTTTCCCATGGTCACCCAGCCTATTGGCGTCCGCATGTCCGACCCCGACGAGTTCACGCGCTATTTTCGCACCGGCGGCGGCCAGAGCCAGACCGGCCTGAGCGATAAGGACGTGGACGCCCTCTTCGATGCTCAGTCCCGGGCCGTCGACTCTGCTGAGCGCAAGAAGCTGGTCCGCCAGTTGGAGGCGAAGCTCCTGGATCTCTCCAACTCAGTCCCGCTCTACTGGTCGCGCGGCAACATCGCCTACTGGCCGGAGGTCAAGAACTACTACCGGGGCGGCGTCTACAACAATAACAAATACCAGGATGTCTGGCTGGCGAAATAGAGGTTATAGGGTATAGGTTTGAGGGAACGGGTTCCTATGCCCTATCCCCTAAAACCGGCAACCTATCCAGGCCGGCGAGGGATTCTCTTAGTGGTATCCTGACATAATTGGCCGCGTAACAGTGATATCACACTCAGGCTGGGGGAGACGCGATGATTATTAAGTCATCTACCATGCTGAGGAACAACTACAACGCCATTGCCCAGATTGCGCGTGAAAAGGCAGAACCGGTGTACATCACACGAAACGGCGAAGGCGATCTTGTCGTGATGAGCATCGAGACCTTCGAACGTCGGGAGGCCATGCTCGACCTGCGTGAAAAGCTCTTATATGCTGAGCAACAACGTCTCGCCGGGGAGCCGGTGGTTTCACTTGCCGAAGCGCATAAGCAGTTGAAAGCAAAGGTAGATGGCCGCGTATGAAGTAGTTATGCTTCCGGCTCGCCTTTTCGTATTTGGATGCCATAACCATTTTGCAGGGCGCCAGGAATTGCAATGCTGTCCGATTAAACTTTCTGTCAACTGCATGACGCCCGCTCGATTTTCCTCTCCCTCGACGGGAGAGGGTAGCAACCTTAGTCCTCTCCCGCGGAGGGGAGAGGAAACATGTGGTCATGCGCAGTTCAATTTCAATAAGACAACATTGCCAGGAATTACCCCCATCTCCTGAGAGAGACGCTGGACGAGGGCTGAAAGCCGACGGGCTAGACTACTGACACGCTGAAGCTTTGTGGAGAGGGATTTTGATGGGGTTGAACCGGTGAAAACCTACGATACGTTCACCGTGTCCGTCCAGGGCGGCCGGGTCTGCGCCAGCAGCACGTCCGGGATGGGGAGCGCTCCGCCGCACGATTTCAAGTCGCCAGCCGGCGACCCCGAATTCGAAGAAGCCCTCCGCCTCCTCCGATTGGAACCGCGGGGAAACACCGAACGGGAGCGGCAGGAAGACTTTCGCCGGATGCTAACTGAGGTCTCAAGCTGCGGCGGCTTCGATGCCGTTGCCCGCAGAGTGGGCCGCGCCCTCTTCGACGCCCTTCTGCCCCCGGACGGCGCAGCCCGAACCCTGTACAACACCTGTCTGGAGAGCGCCACACGCGCGGGCAAGGGGCTACGGATGGTGCTCGGCTTTGGGACAACGGGCGGCTCCGAGGAACAATCGGTCCTTGCGTTGCCCTGGGAATATCTGTATGACCCGGAACGCGGCTTCTACCTGGGGTCCTCCGGCGATACGCTTTTGACGCGCCGCATAGTCTTGCCTCAAGCGGTACCGCCCTTCACCACCGCCTTACCATTGAAGGTGCTGGTCGTCATCTCCGCGCCTCATGATCAACCGGCCTTCAGCAGAGAGGATGCCTGGCGCTGCGTCGAGCAGGGACTGCGGGAGGCGTCCGTGGCAGGGGAGATACAATACCGGCTGCTGCCTCAGCCTACCCTGGAGGCGCTGGCCGGCGAGCTATCGGCGTGGCAGCCCCAAGTCCTCCACTTCATCGGCCACGGTAACTTCGATGAGCAAAGCGGTGGCCTGCTGGCCTTCGAGGATGACTGCGGCGCTACGGATCCCGTGTCCGCAGATAAGTTGCAGAAGACCTTCCGCGGCATGGGCTTGAGGCTTGTCTTCCTCACCTCGTGCCGTTCCGCCGAGACGGACACGGCGGATGACTTTGCCGGCGTGACCCAGGCCCTGGTCAAGGGGGGGATCCCGGCGGTGGTGGCCATGCAGTTCTCCGTGCCCGTCGCCTCGGCCAACATCTTCGACCGCGCCTTGTACAGCGCGTTGGCTCGAAAGGAGCCCATCGACGAGGCGGTCGCCTCGTCGCGGAGGGTGCTGTTCGCCAGCGCTGCCTGTGTTACGCCAAGGGATTGGGGCATCCCCGCGCTCTACCTCCAGGCGGAGTCCAGCGTCGTGGCCCGTCGGGCAAAGACGGCTGCTGGGCAAGAAGCAACTGCCGTACGGCGGCCGCCGACCAACCTGGAGCGGCTTCATCTTCCGCGAACCAACTTGCTGGGCAGGGGCAACGACATGATTCGCCTGGCGGAAGCGTTGCGGGAGAAGCGAAAGTTCGTCACGCTGACTGGTCTGGGGGGCATTGGCAAGACAGCGCTGGCGACGGAGAGTGCATATTGGCACCTGGAGCGGGCCTGGTTCCCGGAAGGTGTGTTCTGGGTCAACGCCCGCGACGCCACCCTCGAGGGCGTCTTGAACGACATGGCCGCAGCGCTGGGAGTGGCCGATTTCGACACACTGGACACTCCGAACAAGATCGCCACTCTCGGCCGCATCCACAAGGAACGCGAGCTACTGTTCATCATCGACAACGCCGACTCCTTGCGGGAAGCTGCCGACTTCCGCCGCCTCCTTGATGGCCTGCCCTTTGAGTCGAGAGGCAGGCTCCTCCTGACCTCCCGCCGCCCCATGGGCATTGCTGGGGGGAAGGAAGACCCGCTGTTTCCAATCGCCCATGAGACGGCCATGGCCCTCTTTCTTTACCTGTGGGGCGCGGACGAGACTACCGTGGAGCAATTGGAGCACGTGGCGGTTATATGCGGCCGAGGGATGCTGGAGGGGCACCCCCTGGCGATAACCGTTGCTGCTTCACTCGCCAGGAAGGAGCGAAACACGGACCTCACTTCGCTAAGACGCAGGCTCCATGAGAGCATGATCGAGACGCTCAAGGATGAGCGCACCAAAGAGGAGGAGGTCAGTGTAGAGGCATCACTCAGGCTGTCGTGGGATGCCCTGAGCGACACTGAAAAGGCGCTCTTGTCGCGCGTCTCCGTTTTCCGCCTCCCCTTCCGCGAAGAGGCGGTGGCGGCGGTGGCGACGGAACTGGGGGATTGGCAGGCCGCCATGAGAAACCTGCTGGGCCATTTGGCGGAGAGGCGTGGGGATCGCTATTATCTGCACCCCGTGGTGCAAAGCTTCGCGGGAAACAGGCTGGAATCTCCAAAGGAAACGCACCGGCGAGCCGGCGAGTTCCTCGTGAAGACCGAATATCTGGACGAGCATCTGGAGGCGATAGACCACCTGGAGATGGCTGAGGAGTGGCGCAGCGTGGTCGAGGGTGTCTCTGCCATCATCAACCAGCTTCATATGGAGGGACGCTGGGGCGTGGCCAATCTGAGACTGGAGCAGGGTCTGCGGGCAGCCAGGGAGATCGGGGATAAACGCAACGTAGGCCGAATTCAGGGCGAGCTAGGCTCCAACCACTTGCGGCGGGGCAACTACAGGAAGGCCATCGAATATTACGAGAAGGCCCTGGCCATTTCCCGCGAGATCGGGGACCGGCAGGGCGAGGGAAACCGCCTGGGCAACCTGGGCAACGCCTACGCCAGCCTGGGGGAGGTCAAGGTGGCCATCGACTATTACGAGAAGGCCCTGGCCATTTCCCGCGAGATCGGGGACAGGCAGGGCGAGGGCAGCGACCTGGGCAACCTGGGCAACGCCTACGCCCGCCTGGGGGAGGTCAAGGTGGCCATCGACTATTGCGAGAAGGCCCTGGCCATTTCCCGCGAGATCGGGGACCGGCAGGGCGAGGGAAACCGCCTGGGCTACCTGGGCAACTCCTACTTCCGCCTGGGGGAGGACAAGATGGCCATCGAATATTTCGAGAAGGCCCAGGCCATAGCCCGCGAGATCGGGGACAGGCAGGGCGAGGGCAGCGACCTGGGCAACCTGGGCAACGCCTACTTCAGCCTG
>JACPQD010000039.1 GCA_016190665.1 Chloroflexota bacterium | reverse complement strand
GGTCGGGGGATGGGGGATGGGGGCCCTATTCCCTACAACCCATAACCTATAACCTATCCAGCGCCTCCTCGTGCACCGCCAGGTCGCGATCGCTGTGCAGGACAAAACGGATACGCTTGACGTGTTGCAGCTTGGGGCCCTCCTCTAGGATGGTCTTGAAAGCGACCTCCGCCGCCTCCCGCATCGGGTAGCCGAAGATGCCCGTAGAGATGGCGGGGAAGGCTATCGAGTCGATGTTGTTCTCCTCCGCCAGCTTCAAGGCGTTGCGGTAGCAGCTGGCGAGGAGCTTGTCCCCGGGCTTGTCGACGCCGTAGACCGGCCCCAGGCAGTGGATGACGTAGGGGTTGGGCAGGTTGTGGCCGCCGGTGATAACTGCCTGGCCCGGCCTGATCGGCGCCTGTTTGATGGCCTCCCGCTCCAGCCCGGGGCCCGCGGCGCGGTGAATGGCGCCGGCCACGCCGCCGCCTGTGCGGAGCTGGGCGTTGGCCGCGTTGACCACAGCCGCAAAGCCGACCTGGGAGGCGATGTCCCCTCCAACGCACTCGATGGTGACGCCAGCGATTTTCTTTTCCATAGCCGCCCTCCGGAGCCGGGGGCTAGGGAATGGAGCATCGGGCTCTGTCCCCGACCCCCGACCCCTGTCCCCTGGCAAGGCACGCCTTGCCCCTACAGCCACTTCCTTTTCTTGAAATAGGCCAGCATGGCCAGGCCGATGCCTGCCATGGCAAGCATGACCAGCCAGAAGGCCCAGGGTTCAGCAACGTCCGGCCACAGTTTCTCGAAGTTCATGCCGTAGACCCCGACGATGAAAGTCAAGGGCATGAAGATGGTGGCGATGATCGTTAGCACCTTCATGACCTCGTTGAGCCGGTTGCTGACGCTGGAAAGATATATGTCGAGCATTCCCGTGACTATGTCCCGCGAGGTCTCGATGGTGTCCATGACGTGAATGGTGTGGTCGTAGACGTCCCTGAGATAGAGGGTAGTGGGCTCCTTGATCAGCGGCGACTCTCCCCGTTGCAACGAGCTGATAACCTCCCTCAAGGGCCAGACCGAGCGGGTCAGCAGTATCATCTCCACCTTGAGACTATGGATGGCGCGCAGCGTGGCGCGGGTGGGAGTGGCCACGAGTTGCTCTTCGAGAAGCTCTATCCCCTCGCTCAATTTCTCCAGGACGCCGAAGTAGCGGTCCACTATGCAGTCGAGCAGGGCGTAGGCCAGGTAGTCGGCGCCGAATTTCCTTATCCTGCCCTTTCCTGACTTGAGCCGCTCTTTGACCGGCTCGAAGACGTCGCCTTCCGTCTCCTGGAAGGACAGAACGAAGTTCGGGCCCAGGACCAGGCTCACCTGCTCTGATGTTCGATCATCGGCGTGGAGCATCTTGAGGACAATGTAGAGGTAGTCCTCATAGTCCTCCAGCTTGGGTCGCTGGTCGGTGTTGAGGATATCCTCTAACACCAGCGGATGAAGTCCAAAGCAATCGCCCATTTTCTGCAGCAACTCGACGTCGTGGAGGCCGATGACGTTTATCCAGGTGACAGTGGGCTTGCCCTCCAGTTTGGGGCACTCCCGGAAGTCTTTGATCTCCCTTTCCTCTACCTGGGCGTCATCGTACTCCAGCAGGGTGATTCTGGTCTTTTCTGCTCTCCTCTCGCCGATATGGACGAGGGCGCCCGGCGGCAGACCCGTCTTCTTGGACCTGGCTTTAACTAGCCTGGGCATGTTTGCCTCCGCAGGGGTTGGGGGTCAGGGGCCGGAGGATGGGCCCAACCCCCAACCCCCATCCCCTATCCCCTATATCGCGCGCGATATGTAAAGCCCTACCCACCGCCCGGTGGCGATGGCGCCTAGAAGGAGAAGCGACCCATTGAGCCCGACGACGATGGGGAAGACAACCAGGTAGGTCACGGCGGGAGGCAGCACAACCCCCGGCATCGCCTCTATGGCGAAGGGCGCGCCAATGCCCAGCGCGTAGGCAAGGGGAGAAACCAATAAGTAGAAGAGGACGATGGCTAGCTGCTCACGCAGGGCATCCGCCTGGCTCAGACTGTAGATCAGGCCCCATCCTGAGAAGACGCCTACCAGGAGAAAGCCGATTGCTCCCCCAATAAGCTGTAACGCGCCCCGAGGGGGCGGACCAAAAACTGCGAGCGTGGCGCCGATGGCCACCATCGGCCACACAACAGCCAGGGGAATAATCCAACGATACATAGTATCTCTCCCTTTCAGAGCTTCAATATGGCGCCCAAGTCCCCATATTCTCAAGCAAGAAATCGGGAGTCAAGCTGGACCGTTTAGCTGTCTGAAGCTTCAATAGGGCTCCCGGGTCGCTATTTCCTCAGGCCTCTGTCCCATTCGTACCGGATGGCGATGGCCTGCGACCACCAGGGGGCGGTGCCATGTTGGTCCAGGAGGTAGCGCGCCGTCTTCCTGTGGCCCTTGTCTCTGGCGCCCCACTCATCCAGTAAGGCGAACCACTCGTCCCAGCCTTTGCCTGTCCTGAGGCGCACTGATTCCTTACTGATCTTCCGGAAGCGGACATGGCGTCACCTCAAACAGGCCACCCTCAAGCGGATACAGGCGCATTATAGCATAGAATTGTAAAGCATATCTCATTCAGGGGATATCTCTTTGGTGGGAGCCGCGCACCTCTATCCAACGATGGTGTGCTTCCTCCAACGAGGACCGACACCAACGATTGGCCGGGACTTGCGCCGCCTTTCGCAGCGCTGAGGCTGCTGGGTGCGCTCCCGCAGCGCTAGCCTCTGGTGGCGGGTGTGCCGCCTTGTGCCACCCATCGTCTCGTGTTAGAATAGGGCCAGGCAGACCCTCAAATTTTGCGTCATATCACCTGGAAGGAGAAACCCATGCCGTCTGTTTTCGTCTTGGACCCTACCGGCGAGCCCACGGCCAAGCCCAGCAAGCTGGCTGCGCGGCTCAAGGATTTGAACGGGAAATCCCTGGGCTTTCGAGTCCACTGGAGCCGTTTCGCCGCCTTCTCTGAAAGGTTGGAGGAGCTGCTGAAACAGAGGTATCAGTTCAAGGACACGCCCCACATCGAGGGCCAGCCCACCCATGAGATCCATACCTCCGGCCACATGCGCGAGGAGTGGGCTGATTTCCAGCGCGAGAGCGACGCCGCGATCATCGGCCTGGCCGCCTGAGGCGCCTGCACCTCGTGGAGTGTCCACGATGCCGTCGATTCCGAGAAGAAAGGCATCCCTACCGTACTCTTCGTTACCTCCGAATTCCACCGCTTGGCCCAGGTGGCCGCTCGCGCCCTCGGCTACCCCGATCTCAATATGGTAGTACTGCCGCACCCCTTCGAGACCAAGACCGTCGAGGAGGCGCGTGCCATCGCCGACGCGAAGGTTGACGAGGTTGTCCAGAAGCTGACCCAGGCCAGTCCCGTGCCTGCGGCCGGGTAGGTTATGGGTTAGAGGTTAGAGGGGATAGGGCCACGCCACCCTCCGATAGGGGATTGGGTGTCGGGGGTCGGGGGCCGGGACCGCCCCACCCCAGTGGGGCTGACGGGTCCGACCTGTCTGACCTGTCCGACACAACTACAGCCGTAGGGCAGGGGCTTGTCCCCTGCCGCCGGAGGTGTGGGGTGGCGCGACTCCCCCGCCATATTCTCACGGAGGTGAACCATCATGGCTAAACTCAGTTCCCAGGTGGTCGAAATCAAGGATGACTCTATCGATGCCGTCTTCGATGAATACTATAAACAGGGCTGGACCGACGGCCTGCCCATAATACCGGCTACGGCGGAGCGCGTGGAGCGGATGATCGCCGGGGCGGGCCGACCCGCCGATGAGGTCCTCGGCGAGGTGCCGCCCAAGCGCGCGCCGGCCACCGTCGAGAAGCTGGCTGTGAACGCCGTCATGGCCGGCTGCCTTCCGGAGTACTTTCCTGTGGTCCTGGCCACCGTCGAGGCAATACTGGAGCCCAAGTTCGACCTCTACGGCGTCAACACCACCACCAGCCCGGTCTGCGTGGTGACCGTGGTCAACGGCCCGATACGAGAACAACTAGACATCAACAGCAGCTATGGCCTCTTCGGCCCGGGGAGGCGCGCCAACGCCACCATCGGGCGCGCAGTGCGCCTGATTCAGCTTAACCTCGGCGGCGCCGAGCCCGGCCCCGTGAGCAAGTCCACGCAGGGACAGCCAGGCCGCTACACTTTTTGCTTCGGCGAGTTCGAGGAGAAGAACCCGTGGAAGCCGCTCCACGTCGAGCACGGCTTCAAGAAGGAGGACAGCACGGTCACGGTCTTTGGAGGCACGTGCACCGTCAGCTTTATCGACGTGGACAGCAAGACGGCGCTGGGGACGCTGACCACGGCGGCCCACTCCATGGACATCCTCGGCACCAACAACATGACCCTTTACTCCTACGCCGGAGAGTCCCTCCTGGTCCTCTGCCCCGACCACGCCATGGTCATCGCGCGGGACGGCATGTCCAAGGCTGACGTGCAGAAGTACCTCGTGGAGAACGTGAAGCGGCCCGTCTCCGACTGGCCGGCCGAGAAGCAGGGCAAGATCGGCACGGCAGGTTGGCCCACCAAGGTGATCAATGGCTACACCCAGGCGCACATCAGGCCGGAGCAATTCGAGATCGTGGTGGGCGGCGGCTTGGGCGGCTACCACTCGTGCTGGATTCCCACCTTCGGACATACGTATGCTATAACGAAGAAGATAAGGAAAAAGGGGAAGTAAAGCCCGCATGCCTCCCTCCCTCTCCCGTCGCACCAAAATCGTCTGCACCATCGGGCCGGCAGTCTCTTCGGAGGCGGCGCTGGAGCAGCTCATCGTCGCTGGGATGAACGTGGCGCGCCTCAACTTCTCCCACGGCGATCATGCCTCCCACGGCGCCGTTATCGAGTCCCTGCGCCGCATATCGACCCGGCTCGGCCACCCAGTCGCCATCCTGCAAGACCTCCCCGGCCCCAAGCTGCGAACGGGGCCGCTCCGCGACGTGACAGTGGAGTTGGACGAGGGAAATGAATTCAGCTTGACCACTCAGCCCAGGGTCGGAGATGAGCACGGCGTGTCCATCACCGCCGGCAGCCTGCCCCGCGATGTCAAACCGGGCGACGCCATCTTCCTCGCCGACGGCTCCATCAAGTTGGAGGTAGTGACCAGCACGGACAGCGAGATCCGGTGCAAGATCGTCGCAGGCGGCACGCTGGGCGCGGCCAAGGGCATCAACGTGCCCGGCGTGCCCCTGAGTGTGCCCTCTACCACCGAAGAGGACTGGAAGCATCTGGCCTTCGGGCTGGGACAGGGTGTGGACATGGTGGCGCTGTCTTTCGTCCGCGAGGCTGGCGATATCGACAAAGCCAGAGACTTCATACGGCGCAAAGGCCACGATACGCCTATCATCGCCAAAATCGAGAAGAAAGAGGCGCTGGAGAGAATCGACGAAATAATCGGCGCGGCCGACGGCGTCATGGTGGCGCGCGGCGACCTGGGCGTCGAGGTGCCTATCGAGAAGGTGCCCCTCGCCCAGAAGGAGATCATCAGGAAATGCAACAGCGCGGGCAAGCCGGTCATCGTCGCCACCCAGATGCTGGAGTCGATGATAGGCGCGCCCTCGCCCACCCGGGCGGAAGTCACCGATGTGGCCAACGCCATCATCGACGGCGCCGACGCCGTAATGCTCTCCGCCGAGACGGCCATCGGCCGCTATCCGCTGCAATCAGTGCGCATGATGGTGCGCATCGCCCACGAGGTGGACGCGTCTCTCCCCCCTGAAGGCTTTCTTTTCCGCCGGGAGGCGACCCCCGAGCCGAAGATAGACGACGCCATCAGCCGCGCGGCCTGCCAGAGCGCCTTCCATCTCGGCGCGGCCGCCATCGTGGCCTTCACGTCGTCGGGCGCCACGGCGTGCCGGGTGGCCAAGCACCGGCCCCCGGCGCCCATTCTGGCCTTGACCCCGAACCCGGCCACGGCCCGTAGGCTGGCCCTGTCCTGGGGTGTATCGCCCCACGTGGTCGCCGAGCCGGACAACGCCGACGCGATGTTTGCCCTGGCCAATCGCATGGCCCATGATCTGGGCCTCGCCGCCAGCGGCGGCACCATAGTCATCACGGCGGGCGTGCCCGTCGGGGTCTCGGGGAGCACAAACCTGCTGAAGATGGAGAAGATACCGTAGGGGCATCCCGACGAGTCGGGACACCGCGCCCTACCTTCGATCCCTCCGTGCTATCGCCTCCGCTAGCTCCAACAGCTTCTTGGCGCGCTCGGCTACAGGCACATCTATCATCTTGCCATCGATGGACGTGGAGGCGTGTCCTAGGGCCATGGCGGCATTGAAGGCCTCGACGACACGCCTCGAATAAGCGACCTCCTCCTCGGAGGGGCTGAAGATATTGTTGACCACCTCCACCTGCGTGGGGTGGATGCAGAACTTTCCCTTGAAACCCAGTTGCCTGGCGGCCTTCGCGTCTCTAATGAGGCCCTCTTCATCCCTGAAGTCGCCGTAGGGTGTGTCGATGGCCAGGACCTCGGCGGCGCGTGCCGCGATGGCCACGGCGGCCCGAGCGTAGAACTGCTCCGCAGCTTCCTTGGTGCGCTCGATGCCCATGCTCAGACAGAAGTCCTCCGCCCCGAAGGCGATCCCGACAATGCGCCTGGTGGCCCTGGCTATCTCGTAGGCCCGCGTCACGCCCATCGCGGTCTCGACCCAGGGGATGATCTTCACCTGGCCCGTCGGCAGGCCGCGCGCCCGCTCCAGCATCTGGATGATAATATCCAGTTCCAGCATCTCGTCAGGCGACTCGGCCTTGCCCACGCTGATGCCGTCGAGGCTCTGACACACCACCGCCTTGAGGTCATCCCGGTGAAGGCCCGTGGAGCCGGAGTTTATGCGCACGTAGACCTTTTGGCCTCTCCGGGCCATCCCGTCTATGTTGTCCTTCACTATTTCGCGCGCGGCGGCCTTCTCGCCGAAGGGCACCGAGTCCTCTAGGTCCAGGCAGAGTACGTCGGCGGGCAGCGTCCGCGCCTTCTCGATGAAATTTAGACGATTGCCCGGGACGAACATGATGGTGCGCAGCGGTTCCACTATTTCCTCCTGATCATCCTGATCGCCTAATACAGCTTCACCAGCTTGATGGCCTTGGTGGGGCACTTAGTGTGGCAGAGGTCGCAGAGGGTGCACTCATCCTGCTCGGACTCGACCACGGTGGCCATTCCCCCCTCGGCCTTGAACACGTCGACGGGGCACGCCTGGACGCAGACCTGGCACGACGGGCACCGGGCGCACTTCTCTTTGTCTATCTTCAGTTCGATGAACATATCCAACACCTGGCTTTCTTGGCCAACAGCTCGCGGATGGGATCTCAACCTCTCCCTTAATCCCTCCCCGACACGGGGAGGGACTCTTCCCCCTTCCCGAAACGGGAAGGGGGTCAGGGGGTTAGGTACCCCCAGTCTTCTCCTTAATCAGCCCCGGAATCTCGGAGAACTCCTCCGCGACCGTGATGCCTGCCTCCCGAAAGAGGCGCACCTTCTCGGCGGCGGTATCTCGTTTGCCCTCGACGATGGAGCCAGCATGGCCGAAGCGCACCCCCGGCATATTGTCGGCGAAGCGCCCGGCGATAAAGGCGACGATGGGCAGCCGCGTCCCCCTGATGCGCACGTGGTCGGCCAGCGCCGCCTCCATGCTCCCGCCCGGCTCGCAGAAGATGACCAGGGCCTTGGTCTGGGGGTCGGATTCGAAAAAGGGCAGCAGCTCCAGAAAGGTGGAGCCGACGATGGGGTCGCCGCCGATGTTGATGGCCGTACTCTGGCCCAGGCCGCTTTGGGTGAGTAGGTTGGCGATCTCCGTGGTCATGCCGCCGCTGCGCGACATGATGCCCACCGGCCCCAGCGTGAAGGCTTTCCGAGCATCGGCGGGAGGGCCGCCCACGGCGCCTATCTTGCTCTTGCCCGGCGAAATGAGACCCATGGTGTTGGGGCCAATGATTCTCGTGCCGCGCATTCGGGCCAACTCCAGTATCTGACAAACGTCCTTGCGCGGGAGCCGCTCGGTGATGACCACCACCAGCTTGATCCCGTTCTCGATAGCCTCAAAGGCGGCGTCCCTGGCGAAGGCCACGGGCACGGCGATGGCCGAGGCGTCCACCGGCCCCTTGTCCACGATCTCCTTGACGCAGTCGTAGACCGGCACGCCGTGGACGTCTGCCCCTTTCCTGCCCGGTGTGACGCCGCCCACGATCCTGGCCCCGTAGCCCAGGGAGTCGCGGACGAAGGAGACAGCCTCCCGGCCGGTGATGCCCTGGACGATTATCCTCGTGTTCTCGTCAACCAGTATCGACACCCTACTGCGTCCTCTCCAGGGCCTGCTGTGCTGCCTGGTCTATGGAGGAGGTGCGGTCGAGATGGAAGACCCCATACTTGTCCAGGATGCGGAAACCCTCCTCCTCCCAGGCGCCCGGGATGCGGAAGACGGCGATGGTCTGGGCCGGATCGCGGCCCGCCTCGATTACGCCCTTGATGATGCCGCGCGCCACCAGGTCCACACGCGTGTTGTTCACCACGTTCATGATGACCGCGATCTTCTCCACGCCAGGCTTGCTCAGGAGGAGCTTGGTGAGCCTGGTCACCTTGGACACGCTGGGGTTGCCGCCGATCTCGCAGTAGTTGGCTGGTTTGCCGCCGCGGCGGGTGATGGCGTCGAAAGCGGTGAGGCTGGCGCCGCCCCCGCCGATGATGAGCCCGAGGGAGCCCTCGAACTCCACCATGCGTCCAGCGACGCCGCGATGGTCGCTGCTATCGATCTCCGCCGCCGCCAGCTCGAAGGGCGTGGCCTGCTTCGTCTGGCGCACCTTTTCCATGCCCAGCTCGTCCAGGATGGCGCCCTGCCGGTAGATGGCCTCATCCTCCATGTCCACGTGGGCATCCAGGGCCACGAAGGAGCCGTCGGCCAGCCGGCCGAGGGGGTTGATCTCCGCGAGGGTCAGATCGTAGACCAGGAAGGCCTGGGCCAGGCGACAGAGGATGGAAGTCAGCGCCCCCAGATCGCGCCCGGTGACGCCCAGCGAGCTGACCAGTTGCTTGACGATGTAGTCGGAGAAGGGCAGCAGCGCCGAGAAAGGTGCCTTAGCTACCTTCTCCGGCGTCTCCTGCGCCACCTCCTCGATGTTGATGCCGCCGCGCGTGCTGAAGATGGCCACTGGCGCCTTGGCCAGGGTATCATAGGTAACGCCCAGGTAGCACTCAGCTTCAATGGGGACCCTGGCTTCCACCAGAACGCCGCGGGGCGTCTGGTTGTTGATCTGAAGCGTCAGGATGTCGGCGGTAGCAGCCTCGGCTTCGCGCTGCGACGCGGCGAACTTGATCCCACCCGCCTTCATCCGGCCGCCTGTCAGCACCTGCGACTTCAGCACGACCGGGAAGCCGGTTTCACAGGCGATGCTTCCTGCTTCCGCCGCTGACCTGCCGAGGCCCTGCTTCGGCAAAGGAATGCCCTGCTTGCGCAGCAGGGCCTTGGCCTCATACTCGTAAAAGCGCATAAAACTCCCTCAAGCTGCCCAAAAACAGTCCAAACTCAAGTAGTATAGCTTGAAAGAGAGGCGAGTTACAAGTGAGACCCGGTTGCCGTTCACGCCCAGCGTCTGGACGGCTTAGTGGTCGTGCGGCGGGCTGGGGGCAAATCGCTCTTTGCGGTATAATCTGGACAAACATATACTCAGCCCTCGAGTGAGACGCCAATGAGCGATTTGCAGAGACCGAGGCTCTCAGAACGTGACCTGGACTTCGTCATTGAGACCGCGGCGCTCCTCCATCAGAACCTTAACGCCGCCAAAAAGCCAGTGAGCTTTGTTTCCGAGCATTACCTCCACTACAAGAGGCAACGTCTGTTTGGCGTGGACGCCGGACAGTGAAGAAAAGAGTAGGGGATTCTTTGGACTGCACCCGCCACAGGCGGGCCGGCGCTTTCCGAGCGGCGTCTTGCCTCCGAACATCATATTCCATCGTCCCTCACCAATATTCTCACACGCCCTCCCCTGTGCTACAATGACCCAGAGGTGATGGCATGAAGGGATTGACTTTGGCCGGTTTGGGCACGATACGCTGTGGAAACACGGAGTTTCTCTGGGGAGAGCGCACCTATGTCATGGGCATCATCAACGTCACGCCGGATTCCTTCTCCGGCGACGGCCTGGCAGGCAACGCGGAGGCCGCTCTCGCCCAGGCGAAGCGCTTCATCGCCGACGGGGCAGACATCCTCGATGTGGGCGGCGAGTCCACGCGCCCTGGCTCTTCCCCGGTGTCAGTTGAAGAGGAGCTGCAGCGCGTCATCCGGGTGATTGAACATCTCGCCGCGGAACTGAACGTCCCCATCAGCGTGGACACCTACAAAGTCGAAGTGGCGCGGCGCGCCATCTCCGCCGGCGCCCACATGATAAACGATGTCTGGGGCCTGAAGCACGATCCCGCGCTGGCGACCCTGGCCGCCGAGAAGGGCTTGCCCATCGTCCTGATGCACAACCAGGTAGGCACTCAGTACAATGATCTGGTGCCGGACGTCATCGCTAGCCTCAGGGCCAGCGTGGAGACGGCTTTGAAGGCGGGCGTTCCTGAAGAGAATATCATCATCGATCCCGGAATCGGCTTCGGCAAGACCAAGGACCACAACCTGGAGATCATGAATCGCCTGCGTGAGTTCAAGGGTTTGGGACGGCCGATGCTGTTGGGGACCTCGCGGAAATCGACTATCGGCCTCGTCCTGGACTTGCCGCCGGACCAGCGGGTGGAAGGGACGGCGGCCACGGTGGCCATCGGGATAGCCAACGGCGCCGATATCGTGCGCGTCCACGACGTTAAGGAGATGGTGCGCGTGGCCCGCATGAGCGACGCCATCGTGCGCTGGAAGCCTCCCCTCTGAGATGGAGATGGTCTATCTCGGTCTCGGCGCCAACTTGGGCGACCGCGAGGCCAATCTGACTGAGGCGGTGCGCCGTCTGCGTCAGTCCGGCATCCAGGTCGAAGCTTGCTCCTCTCTTTATGAAACGGAGCCTGTGGGCTACGCTGGTCAGCCGCGCTTTCTTAACGCCGCCTGCCAGGCCAAGACAGACCTTACTCCTGAGCAGCTTCTGAAGGCCGTCAAAGACATCGAGCGGGAGATGGGCCGCGTACCCAGCTTCCCAAACGCCCCGCGCCCCATCGACATCGACATGCTTTTCTATGGCGACCTGGTTATGGACACACCCGATCTGATCATCCCCCATCCGCGACTTGCCGAGCGCGCCTTCGTTCTCACGCCCCTGGCCGAGATAGCGCCGGAGGTGGTCCACCCGGTCCTCAAAGCGGCGGTCGCTGACTTGCTGGCGAAGGTGAGCGGGCGGGAGGGCGTACGGAAACGGGAAGCGCCAACGAGCCGGCACGGTTCTACCACGAAATACACGAAATACTCGAACGCAACGGCCCTCCCCCCGGCGGACGACCTTCGAGTTTGAGCCGACCCTCAGTCTGCTGAATGCTGACGGCTTCCAGTCAATCCGTGGGTACCAGTGTTTATCCGTGGTTGAGTCTCGATGAGTTTGGTCAAGCTACGCATTCCGGGTCGGGCGATCTAACGAAGTGTTAGCGACAGTACGCTAGAAACAGGAGCCTCTTGCCAAGACTCTCTCGCGACGGCTGGCTGCTCTTTGCCACGGGCAGCGTGCGCCACTTCGCTTACGGCTTCCTATCGGTTATCCTGGGACTCTATCTCGCGTCTCAGGGGCTGGAAGTCAACGCCATTGGCGGCATCTTCACCGCCGCCCTGGCCGGAGGCGCGGTGATGACGGTGGTCCTCACGGCAGTAGCGGATAGCGTGGGGCGTCGCCGCGTGCTGATGCTTGGAGCCGTTCTCATGGCAGTGGCGGGCGCGGTCTTCTCCCTCACCAATGACCTGACGCTTCTCATCGTGGCGGCCATTGTCGGCACCATAAGCCCCTCAGGCAAGGAAGTTGGGCCGTTCCTGTCGGTAGAGCACGCAATGCTGCCGCAGACTACCTCCGACCAGAGGCGGACCAGCGTCTTCGCCGTCTACAATACCCTTTCGTCCTTTGCTGGCGCCCTGGGATCGCTGGCTGTCGGGCTGCCCGGTCTGCTGGGCCTCGAGGAGATGAGCGGCTACCGAATCCTGCTGTGGGGCTACGTGGCGGCCGCCGTCGTCCTGTTGCTGGTCTTCTCCCGGTTGTCTCGTGGCATCGAGGCCCCGGCCTTCGTATCGCGAAGCCGCCGGGACATATTTGGCTTGAGGTCCTCTCATCGCACGGTGGCAAAGCTCGCCGGCCTGATAGTCATCGACGGCTTCTCCGGCGGGTTCATCGTTCAAGGCCTGATATCCTATTGGCTCTATCTAAGGTTCGGGGCCGATACGTCTGTGCTGGCCGCGACCTTCTTTGGCACTAACCTGCTCTCTGGGCTGACGTTCCTCGCGGCGCCGGCCATCGCCCGGAGGGTAGGCCTGGTCAGGGCCATGGTCTTCACCCATCTGCCGTCCAATATCTTCTTGCTCGTGCTGCCTTTCATGCCGAACCTCGAGCTCGCCATGGCCGTGCTCCTCGCGCGCAGTCTACTGACTCTGCTCGATGTTCCTGCGCGCCAGTCCTACATCATGGCTATCGTTCGGCCAGACGAACGTTCGGCAACGGCGGGAATCACCGCCGTGGCGCGCAGCGCTTCGACAGCCATTGCCCCCGCCTTCGCTGGAGCGACCCTGGCCGTGCCCGCCCTGGGCCTGCCCTTCCTCATAGCGGGCGCCTTGAAGATCATTTACGACGTGGCGATTCTGGTCGTCTTCCGCGATGTGCGGCCACCGGAGGAATGCCCGGGAGCGGAGCCGGCGATAGAAAGAGGACATCGAAGGGCAACGGAGTAGGCCGCAGAAGGAGGTTGCTGCAATGGAAAAGTCCCATGATGGCGTCCTGCGGTGGCTCCTGGAGGCTGATCCGGAGAACCCCGGCGTGCGCTATTTCGCCCTCAGGGAACTGCTGGACCGTCCGGCAGACGACCCGGAGGTCGTTGCGGCGCAGGAAGCGGTTATGGCCACCGGCCCCGCGCCGGCCATCCTCGCGGCGCAGGACCCAGACGGCTATTGGGTCGAGCCAGGCATCGGCTACGGGCCCAAGTACCGCGGCACGGTCTGGCAGGTCATCTTTCTGGCCCAGTTTGGCGCCGACGGGCGTGACGCGCGGGTGCGGGCTGGCTGCGAATATGTCCTCGAACACGCCAGGGCGAAGTGCGGCGGCTTCAGCCTCGATGGCAAAGCCAGTGGCATGGTCCCCTGCATGCAGGGCAATATGGCGGCGGCGCTTGCCGATCTCGGCTGGCGCGGCGATGAACGCTTCGAGGCCGGCCTGGACTGGCTGGCGCGCTCAGTTACCGGGGAGCGCATCGCTCCGGCCAGGAACGCGCCGTCAGACCCGAGAGGTTTCCCCCCCTTAATCCCCCCGTCCACGGGGGGATTAAGGGGGGGAAACCTCAGGTACTACCGCTCGGGCAATAGCGGCCCGGGATTCCTTTGCGCGGCCAACAATCACTTGCCCTGCGCCTGGGGCGCCGTCAAAGCTATGCTCGCTCTGAGCAAGGTCCCGAAGGCGGAACGCACGCCCACGGTATCAGGGGCCATCGAACAAGGTGTACAGTTTCTCCTGGGACACAATGTGGCGGCGGCAGACTATCCCACCGGCTACAGCACGAAGCCCAGCGGCAGCTGGTTCAAGTTCGGCTATCCCATCGGCTACGTGAGCGACGTCTTGCAGAACCTGGAGGCGCTGACGGCGCTCGGTTATGGCGCCGATCCGCGCATGAAGCCGGCGATCGACTTGCTCCTGAGCAAGCGCGATGCAGAGGGCCGCTGGAGGCTGGAATACACTTACAACGGGAAGACGTGGGCGGATGTGGAGCAGAAAGGCCAGCCCAGCAAGTGGGTGACGCTGCGCGCTTTGCGGGTCTTGAGGCGGGCGGGAGGCTAGACCGACTCGGTCTTCATTGCGATCCCCTTGGTGCTTCCCGCCGGCCAGTCGGGGGTTGTGGGTGGACGTCCCCCTCCGCCTTGGGGTTGGTGTGGAGTGCGCCGGCCGCCACGCATCGGGATCGCGACGGAGTCAGGCCTCCGAGGTGTCAGAGACCTCGGAGGCCTGAAAGGGCTTCGGAGGTCTGGAGACCGCAGCGGTCTTGCGTGCTTGGAACTGCTTAGGCCACCGCCAGCGCCGCCTCGATCTCCCTCCGCGCCGAGTCCGCCGTCTCTCGCGCCAGGCCAGCTTCAAGTACACGCCTGGCGTCCGCGCCGCCGATTCTCCCCAGCGCCCAAGCGGCATAGCCGCGCACCAGCTCCTCGGGGTCTTCCATCGCCCTGGCCAGGTCCGGGACGAAGGCGGGGTCGCCCATGTTACCCAAGGCGATGGCCGCGTTCCTCTGGAAGTATTTCTTCTCCCTGATGTAGTTGTACATCAGGGGATGGACCCTCGTGGCGTGGTACTCATCGGAGAGGTTCAAGACCTTCGTCAGTTCGAAGTCCTTCGCCACTCTCGCCAGATACTCATTGGGCGGCAGCTTGGCCTTCAGCCTCTCCTTGTTCCTCGGACAGACCTCCTGGCAGACGTCGCAGCCGTGGATCCAGGCGCCCATCTTCTCCCGGATCTCGGGCGGAATGTGGCTTGTGATCCCCGGCCTCAGCCCGTCCTGGGTCATGAAAGTGTTGAAGGCAACGCACCGTCGCGGCTCCATCTTCAGCGGCTCGTAGAGGGCGCCCGTGGGACAGGCATCGAGGCAGGCCCGGCACCCCTCGGGGCAGTTCACCTCCATGCTGGGCTCATCGTATTCGAGTTCGGCATCGACGACGAAGGACGTGACGATGATAAAGGACCCGACCCCGTCGGCGAAGGCGAAGCAGTTCTTGCCGTAGGTGACAACCCCGGCGCGGGCCGCCGCCAGGCGCTCCGGCACTACCAGCCGCTCCGCCACGTGGCAGCCACACTTCTCCAGGAAGTCACGCATAAGCTGGCGCCGCGCCCCGTTGATGCGATGCCGCGGCGCGTTGTAGCAGCGCGCCTGGTACATTCGGCCTATCTTGCCCACCAGCTTCTCGGGAAAGGCCTCCTTGGACGCGTCATAGACGGTCATGATGATGGATTTCGCCGCGGCCATCAGGCTCCGGGGATCGGCGCCCTTCAGGGGCTGGTAAACGCCGTCGATGTACCAGTCGTACATGTCGCGCCGGGAGTTGAGCTCCTTGATGTAGTCAGCAAAGGGCTCGGCGCTGGTTATGCCCACGCGGGAATAGCCCAGGTCCAGGGCGAAGTCTTTTATGTCGTCAGTGAGGGACATGGTGTCTTTCTCCGTTAAATGGCAGTAGGACAGGCATTCCTGCCTGTCTCGCTCCGGACAGCCTGGAAAGGCCGTCCTACCCCCGGTGAAACTCTTTCACCAGCGCGGCCACGCGCTCCACGGAGGCGGCGCTCAGCTCCGGGTAGAGGGGCAGCGAGAGTATCTCGCTAGCGTAGCGCTCAGCGACCGGGAAGGATCCCGGCTTTATGCCGAGGTCGAGATAGGCCTCTTGAAGGTGCACCGGAATGGGATAGTGGATCAGCGTGCCCACGCCGTGGGAGGCGAGAAAGGACTGAAGCTCGTCTCGTTGCGAGCTGCGCACCACGTAAAGGTGAAAGACGTGCCGCCCGTAGGCCATCTCCCTGGGCGTCTCCGCGCCGCTGTTCCCCAGGAGCCTGTCATAGACCCCGGCGCGCTCGCGGCGGGCCGCGTTCCACTCATCCAGGCGCTTCAGCTTGACCCTGAGGACGGCCGCCTGGATCTCGTCGAGGCGGCTGTTGAAGCCCACGATAGCGTGGTGGTATCGCCGTTTCTCGCCATAGTTGCGCAGCAATCGGCACTTTTCCGCTGTGGCGGCATCATTGGTCACTATCATGCCGCCGTCCCCGTAGGCGCCCAGGTTCTTGCTGGGGTAGAAGCTGAAGCAGCCCACGTCCCCAAAGGGGCCCACTTTCTTCCCTCTGTATAGCGCTCCATGTGCCTGGGCGCAGTCCTCCACGACCTTGACGTCGTGCTGGCGCGCTATGGCCAGGATGGGGTCCATGTCTGCTGCCTGGCCGAAGAGGTGGACCGGAATAACGGCGCGGGTCTTAGGGGTGATCGCGCCTTCAAGAAGAGCTGGGTCCATGTTGTAGCTTTGAGGGTCTATGTCCACAAAGACGGGCGTGGCCCTGGCGAAGGAGATGGCGGAGACGGTGGGCACCGCCGTGTTGGGGACGGTGATCACTTCATCGCCAGGCTGAACGCCGCAGGCCACCAGGGCCAGGTGCAGGGCTTCCGTGCCGGAGCCCACCCCGACCCCGTGGCTGGCTCCGACGTAGCCGGAGAACTCCTCCTCGAAGGCGCGCACGTTGTCGCCGAGGATGAACCAGCCCCTGTCCAGCACGCGATTCACCGCTTCCTGGATTTCCTGGCGCAACGCGCGGTACTGGGCGCTCAGCTCCATGAAGGGGATGGCGTCTACCAATAGTGCTCCTATTAGGTTTCAGGTTCTAGGTAGTAGGGGTTAGGGCCGCCCCCCTCCCTAGGTTTTGGGTTCTAGGTGGTAGAGGTTAGGGCCGCCCCCCTCCCCTAAAACCCACAACCTATAACCTACCAGTAATGCTCCTTGTTCCGGCGGAAGAAGTCCACGGTCCGCTGCAACCCCTGGGCCAGGGTCGTGGTTGGCATCCAGTCCAGCACCCTCTTAGCCTTCCGGTAGTCGCTGTAGTAGTCCCCGATGTCGATCCGTTTGCGCTCCGGCGGGAAGTCGACGGCGGCGTAGGAGCCGGAGCCACAGATACACGTAAGTAGCTGGACCAAGCTGAGAAGGCTCACCGCTTCGCCCCCCAGGTTGAAGAATTGCCCATCGACCTCATCGGTCACCCCGGCGAAGAGGAAGGCGCTGACGGCGTCGTCCACATAGGTCATGTCGCGGAGCTGGCCTCCCCCGCCGAAGAGCTTGATCTCCTCGCCGTCCAGGGCCTGCTTGATGAACCAGCCGATGACCCCCTGGCGGCTGTCCCGCACCACCATTCTTGGCCCGTAGGTGTTCGTGAGCCGCAGTGTGCAGGCGCGCAGGCCGTAAACCTTGTGAAAGACAATGTGGTACCAGCCGCCCGCCATCTTGTGGATGCCGTTGATGTCGACCGGCTGAAGGGGGTGACGCTCATCGACGGGGAGGTACTCCGGGATGCCGTAGATCTGGCGCGTTCCCGCGTAGATGATCTTGACGTCGGGGTTGTGGGCGCGACAGGCTTCGAGGAGGGAGAGCTGGCTTCGGGTATTGATCTCCAGGTCGGCGAAGGGGTCGCGCATGCTCTCGATATGGCTGATCTTGCCCGCCAGGTTGAAGAC
The DNA here is from genome assembly GCA_016190665.1 of Chloroflexota bacterium. Taxonomy (GTDB): domain Bacteria; phylum Chloroflexota; class Dehalococcoidia; order JACPQD01; family JACPQD01; genus JACPQD01. The sequence continues at coordinate 22,696 of JACPQD010000039.1, read as the reverse complement.
TATCTCCTGGCCCTTGACAAGCTGGCCCATGGCATCGGAATCGCGGAGGTCGGACGAGCTTATCTGGACCTTATCTCTGATGCCCTCGATATTATGGGGGTTGCCGCCGCATCCGGGCAGCAGGGCGTCCACGATGAGGACGTCGGCGCCCAGTTCGACAAGCCGGTGGGCCATGTTGCTCCCGATGAAGCCGAGGCCTCCGGTGACCATCACCTTCTTGCCGGCGTACTTAGCCAGACGTTCCATCGCGGCCCTTCCGGAAACGCGGCTGCAGCTCCAACTGCCACCAGAGTCTGGCCAGCGCTCTCAGGGTCCTGTACACGCGGGAGAGATTGAAGAACTGGGACTTGCCGTAGGCCCGATGGAAGTGATGGACGGGCACTTCCGCCATGCGGAAGCCAGCGCCCTGCACCTTGGCCATCAGCTCGACGCAGATCACGCCGCTGTTCCCCTCCAGTTTCACTTTGTCAAAGACATGGCGGCGCATAAGGCGGAAATCGCAATCGACATCCTTCAGCTTAAGGCGAAACATCTTCTTGACGCCCCACTGGTATAAACGGCCAATGATTATCCGGTGCAGAGGATCGGAGCGCTCTATCTTGTAGCCGTTGACCAGAGCCACCCCGTCGTTCATTAACGGCACGAGCAGCTTCAACTCGCGGGCGTCGTATTGCGCATCGCCGTCGGTGTAGAAGATGAGCTCCTTCGAGGCGGTGGCGAAGCCGGTCCGCAAGGCCCCTCCGTACCCTCGATTCTGAGGATGATGGACCACCTTCACGTGATCGAAGCGCTTTTCCAGCTCATCGAGGATGTCCTTCGTGTAATCGGAGCTGCCGTCGTTGACCACGATTATCTCGTAGTCGTCGGTGAGCTCCCGCAGGGTGGTGTCGGCGGAGATTACCATGGAGGCGATGGTGCCGCCATCATTGTAAGCAGGGAAAAAAGCCGAGATGCTGGGCCTGTCCATGTTTACCCCCTGGTGATCACGAAAACTCCGCCCATGATGATAAGAGTGCCCAGCACCCGGAGCCCAGTTATCTGCTCCCCGAGCAGGAGCCAGGAAGCGATGACGACAATAATGTAGCCGATGCTCAGCATGGGGTAGGCCAAACTGAGGTCGAGGCGGGAGATGACCGCGAGCCAGAAAATGGAGCCCGCGAAGATCGAAGCGAAACCCAGGACCACCTGGGGCGTCGTGAAGGTTCGCCACAGCATGGGCAGGAAGACGCTCGGTTGGAGGCCGAGAACGCCGACTTTGTTCATGCCGTGCTTAAGGAGTAGCTCTCCCGTCACGGTGAAACACAGGGCTATGAGAAGAAGCAGAAAGGGCCTTAACATCCCCACCCCCCACAAAGTTGATGGACTAGTGTACGACAGATTCGGGGGGGTTGTCAAAAAAAGCGCGTGTTGACGCCGCTTGACCGTTATGATATTCTGTGCCTAACGAAGGAAGGCCTTCGATAAGAGGAGCAACGATGGCGAAGGACTCAACCAATGAATCTGCGTTGAAGATCAAGGACTTTGCTTACGTAGCGCCCGGAGGGCTGGAACCGCGATCTAAGATCTGGATTGAGCAGGACGGCGATGTGGTGCTGAGCGACTGGCGAATAAAGCTGCTGGAGGCCATCGATCGGACTGGTTCCCTGGCCAAGGCGGCAGATGAGATGGGAGTCCCCTACCGTTCGGCGTGGCAAAGGCTGAAAGAATCAGAGGAACGACTGCGGGTACGTCTTGTGGACACTCAATCGGGTGGCGCGGTTGGCGGCGGGAGCGTGCTCACCGAAGCGGCTCATGACTTAGTGCGCCGGTATCGGCGCTTCACTGATGGACTGGCCGAGCTTGTGGACCGTCGTTTCAAAGAGAACTTCAGCTAAGTCTCTGCCGCGCCCGTTATGCCAAACATCGCTACACGCCGTTCATGGAGTATTATGGCTGCCTTGCGTGAGTCGGAGCAGACTGACAAAAATCTCCATCAGGCTGCCGCTCACCCGGTAACCTGGCTGCGCCAGAAGTTGAGCAAGGTCGTTTTCGGAGGCAACCGCTACGACCGGGCTGAGTTCGCCGGCGCCTTCGGTGACCTCGGGACGTTCATCCCCTTCGTGGTGGCTTACATCACGGTGAACAAGCTGGATCCGGTCGGTATCCTGCTAAGCTTCGGCCTCTTAAAGATGTTCGTGGGGCTTTACTTCAAGACGCCGATGCCTGTCCAGCCGATGAAAGCCATTGGCGGCGCGGCCATCGCCCACCCTGAAGCGGTGACGCAGGGAATGATCTGGGGGTCGGGCATCTTCAGCGCCGCCTTCTGGGCCCTCATGGCGCTTACCGGGGCCATCAACTGGGTGGAGAAGATAACAGCCAGGCCGGTGATGCGCGGCATTATGCTGGGCCTTGGGGTCTCCCTCATCATCGAGGCGATCGGCCTCACGACGGATGAGCCAGTCCTGGCCGTACTGGCCGGTATACTCACCTTCTCACTACTGACCAATCGGCGGATTCCGGCCATGTTGCTCCTGCTGGCGCTGGGGGTAGTTTACTCCCTGGTTCGGGACCCCGGCCTGTTCAGCCAGCTCTCGGGCATGTCCTTGCACTTCAGGCTGCCAGAGCTCACGGTAGGCAGGATCACCTGGAACGACCTGCTATTCGGCGCTCTGCTCCTGGGGCTGCCGCAGGCCCCTCTCACCCTCGGCAATGCGATTCTGGGAACGGTTGGCGAGAACAATCAGCTCTTTCCGGACCGACCAATCAAGGTGCGGACCGTGGCCCTTGACCACGGCTTCATGAACATTGTGTCGGTGGCTATTGGAGGCGTGCCCCTCTGCCACGGAGCCGGCGGCATGGCAGGGCATGTTCGTTTCGGGGCGCGGACCGGCGGAGCGCTCGTAATCCTGGGGCTCATCGTCACTCTCATCGGGCTGTTCCTCTCCGACTCCGTAGTCTTGATCTTCGGCATGCTGCCGAAGGCCATCCTGGGGGTAATCCTGTTCTTCACGGGACTGGAGTTGGCGTCGACCATGCGGGACATAGGAACGAAGAAAGACGACGTGTATGTGATGCTGGCCACGGCGGGTCTCGCCGTGGTGAACATGGGAGTCGCCTTCGTTGTTGGAGTCGCGTTGTACTATGCGGTCCAGCGGAAAATAGTGCGACTGTGAACATAGTGGCGTGTAACACTAATAAGTTCGGACAAGGTATTTCAGCCGTAGGGTGGGTGGAGCCCTGACGAAATCGCGGGACACCCACTATCACGTGCCGCGTTCTTTCTGATGGGTCACGCTTGGCTCCACCCACCGCACGCATGAATCGATGTTACGTTGTAATAGTATCCATTCCGTGATTCTCTGCTGACATGGCGGCGCGAGGGAGAAGATGCCGAAGGGAGAGAAACTGAAGGCGCCTTCAGTTTCCCCCGTCGCCTCTGTTACTTCTTCACAGGCAGGCAGCCGCAGCCGCACTCTTTCTGAGCGGTTGTGGCTTTGGGTCCTTTCTTGCCTTTCTGCGCCATGGTCTCACCCCCCTTCCTCGATGATAGGCTTTCCTCTGGCCAAAGGATGTCGACATGAGTGCGGATGGCTTCGCCCCCGCCGGTCGTCTCCCCAATGCACTGGCAGGGGTCGGGGCGTGGTGCTTTGCTCACTTCACCAGCGTCGGCTTTCAATCTGCGTGACAGTTCGGCTTGATATCGTCGCAGGTCCCCCCGGAAGCTGACAAGCTCCTCTATCTTCTGGTCGATTTCGCCGAGCTTAGTTTCCAGGAGCGCCAGCAGGCGCTTTTCCAACACGGCGCAATGCTGGTCAATCGCATAGTCCACTATCTCCCTGGTTTCTGCCAGAGAAAGCCCGAGAAGCTTCGCCCTCTTGACCAGCCGCAGGCGCTCAATATCAGCCTTTGAGTAGAGCCGGTAGCCGGACTCGGTCCGGCGCGGCTTGGGCAGCAACCCGATGCCCTCATAGTACCTGATTGTCTTGGGGTTGAGCTGGAGCTCAGCCGCGATTTCTCCAATCGTGAAGCCCAGTTTCACTGCCACCCTCCTTGCCGCTTGAAGCTGACCATCCAGGCATCCGACTATTATTCTAAAACATTCCAGTTGCGGGAATGTCAATAGCTTTCGGAAAGAGAAAAAGCGAAGAGATGAAAATCGCGTTGCACGATAAAGGGGAACGAGCCGACGGTCGTCGACTCGTTCCCCGACGAATGCGGACAGGTGAGAGGAGGGGCCTCTATCTCCAGTTGCCCCAGCCTCCGTATCCCCAGCCAGCGCCAGGTCCTCCCCAGCCGCCGTACCCACCGCCTCCCCAACCCCAGCCGCCGTGGCCCGGGCATCCCCACCAGCCCCACGCTGGAGGTTCCGGAGTCGGCGGTGGGTCAGCCGCGAGGGCCGTCCCTGCCACCATCCCGAGAAGCAGGAGTCCGATTATGCCGACCGCGACCATCCTGAACAACCTCGCCATATTCGGTTCCCCTTTCTATTCGTTCCTGTGGTTCATATCGGCCGGCCGCGGTCGACCGATGCGCCACGCCTAGTACGCTGTAACATTGATTAATCCGTAGGGTTGGTGGAGCGAAGCGTAACCCACCGCCACCGATTGGATCTGGTGGGTGCAGTCCCAACTTTCCCGACGCATCAGGGACTCCTAGAAAGCCCAAGCATCGGGACTGCACCCACCCTACGGCTGGCTTTATCCGAAACTACAAGTGTTACATCGTACTAGTCGAGATCCTTCATCTGAATGAAAGGCCCGTGCCACGAGTGGTACCAGACCCTGCCGGTATAGCCATTCACGCTTAGCATACCCGTCACCGCGCCATCCCTGACGGTGTGGAGCGTGTAATAGCCGTAAAAAGCATCCGGCTCCTCGGTGGCCGTACCCGGCGCGTAGCGGTCCAGATACCGCTGGGCGATTTGCTGGGCCACCTGCAGCGTGACGGGCATGTCAGCGGTTGGTCCCCCTGGGCCATAGTAACCGTAGTAGCCACCCATCATGCCACCCATCATCCCGCCCATCATGCCGTACTTGCTATTCCACATCATGTTCGGTCCCATCTCCGGGTAAACGGCGCCGCTGTGCTTGTTCACGAGAAGCTCGAAGGCGTGGACGCCGGTACTCCTCTCCTCAACTTCGGCATAGAAGTTGTCCCTGAACTCCATGATTTCGGTCATCGCCAGGTCAGGATCGCCCCAGCTTGCCAGGTAACTCTGTACGGCGTTAATGGCATCATCTATGGAACCAGGCGTGGTATTGCCGGCGTAAGGAGAGCCTCGCCAGCCGCCCATCATTCCTCCACGCCCACCATAGCCCAACCCCCAGGGCCCGTCGGCGCGCACCGCCCTCAGGAGGAAGGGGCCGACCAGGAAGGTCACTACCAGCACCACCGCCAGAGAGATCATCGCCGTTCTTAATGTTCCAGACATTTCTGTTACCTCCTTTTCTAACAGCATCGCTTCGACGTACGCACGGCCGGTTTTCTCAGTGTTCAGCCATCATCTTAGCTTCCCTCCTCCACTGCGGCTCTATATAGTCATCGGGACTCCGGACATCCTGCTGCCCAGCCTTAGCATCAGCCGCAGCGCTTCGCGCTTCGGGCCGTAGGGAGTGAGCCACCACTGCTCGAACAGCACCTTACCCCAATGCCACGACCTACCCATCTTACGGAGCTGCACCTGTGGCGACGGCTCGCCGAAGAAGTTGCCGAAGGCAAAACCGGCCAGGCCTTCCCCCGCCTCCAACATGCAGGAGCCATCTCCGCAGAATACCTCTTCCACCCTGGCGCCGTTGATCTCTGCGGCGATGCGGCGCGATACAACCATGGCCTCCGTCTGTGCAAAAACGCCCGCCTTCGGCAAGCTCAAGGGGACGTCCGGCTTCCAACGGCCAGGGAGAGAGAGCGCTGTCACGTCGCCGACCGCGTAGACGTTCTCGCTCCTGGTCGCCAGCGTGGAGCGGTCCACAGGCAGCCAGCCCGCCTCGTTTGCGAGGCCAGCCTCCCGCACGATGCGAGGGCCTCGATGCGGCGGTATCGCCACCAGCAAGTCGTATTTGAACGAGTCCTTGCCCTCGAAGGATAGTTCCCGGTCTCCTGGGTTTACCGCCGTCAGCTTGTGCAGCGGATGAAAGGCGACACCCTTAGACCTGAGCATCTGTTGGACGGCTTCGCCAAGCTGTGGTCCGGCCACGGGCATGGGCTGGGGCTCTAGAGTGAACAGGTGTATATCGACCTTGTCACGCCTGCCGCGTTGGCGAAAGAAATCGCCGATAAGCATAGCTGCCTCATGGGGAGCGCCCGGGCATTTGTAGGGCATCCCGCTGACCACCACGGCCACCGTCCCACCCTTGAATGTGGGGAGCGCGTCGCGCAGCTTCAACGCTCCTTCAAAGTTGTAGAAGATGTGCGCGCCTTCGGACAAACCGGGGATGGCTTCCGGCGCCAGCTCCGCGCCCAGCGCCACGACGAGGTAATCGTACGACAGCGACCGGCCGTCGAACTCGACGCGGCGGCCAGCCAGGTCGAGGCCGCGGACCTCCGACTGGATCACCTCGACGCCTGGCGGCGCTAACTGGCGCACCGGCTGGGTGATCTGCTCCGGTCGTCGAGCGCCCGTCATCAGCCACAGAAAGGAGGCCGAGTAGTGGTGGTCGGCCTTTCTCTCCACCAGGACGACGCGGTGCTCGGGCAAACGCCGCCTCAACTCGCCGGCGGCAACCAGCCCGCCTGCGCCGCCACCCAACACTGCAATTGTCCGTACCGTCATTATTGCCTCCTACGCTGCTTCATCGCTCGTGAAAGCAGCAGATTCATTGCTCCGAAAATACTGCGTTTATACACCGCGCACTAAAGTACGCGGCACAGGCAGCTCTGAGAACCGGCCCACGATGCCTCGCACTGAAGTGCGAGGTAGAGCAAACCATCTTCATACTTGGTGGCGTCCCGACATGTCGGGACATGACGGATCCTTATCCTGGTCAGATTCTTAGCTCTGGTCATGGCCGATTCGCGGCCCAGGCAAACAGGCTTAGCCAGCCTGTCCCCCACGCCCTCCTGACTTGTCGAATTCCTTCATCCCGACGAAAGGCCCGTGCCACGTGTGGTACCACACGACCCCAGTATAACCGTTGACACTCAACATCCCTTCGATCTCGCCATTCCTCACAGTACGCAAGGCATAGTAGCCATAGAAGGGGTCTGGCTCGCCAGCAGTAACGCCGGGCAATTCCGAATTCAGAAACTGTTGCGCCACCGCCTTGGCCCGCTCTGAGGTCACCGGCATCTCGATGGCAGGCGCCCCGCCTGCGTAAGAATCACCCATCGCGGGATTCGTTACTCCATATTTGGCGTTCCACGTCATGTTCGGCCCCATCTCAGGGTAGACCTGGCCGTTGAACTTATCAATGAGTAGTTCCATCGCACGTACTTCGGTGTTATTCTCCTTCACTGTGGCGTGGAAATTGCCCGCGAACTCGATGACCCCCGTCAGCGCCAGGGCGCCGCCGTAGCGAGCCAGGTAGCGGCGCGCGGCTTCAGCCGCCTGGTCGATAGTGAGGCTTCTGGCTTGGGGGTTGGCGCTCCCGTATCCGCCCGCTCCTGGCCCCTGGATGCCACCGCCTCCCATCATGCCACCGCCGCCGAATCCGCCCCCCATCATGCCGCCGCCGGCTCCACCGCCCCCCATCATGCCGCCGCCGCCGAATCCGCCGTTGAGGTATCCCGGCTGATAGGGCTGCCCCCAGGGCTGAAGGGGAGCACACGAAACCGCCGAGAGCAAGATTACTATTCCCAGAATTACCGAGGCATGCGATCTTGTCATCATCAGCCTACCTTTCGTCTCCTAGAGCAAGTCCTTCCTCTTCTCCTCGAACTCCTCCCGGTTTATCTCGCCCCGGGCGTACCTTCGTTTGAGGAGCTCCAGGGCGGAGTCGCCATATGAAGGTTCAGAGCCTCTTGGTTGGGCTGCGCCTTGAACGGCGGCCACAATCGCCCAGACCACCAGGCCCACGATAACAATCGGTATTAGCGGCATCAACCACATTCCCCCGAAACCTCCCATCATTCCCGGTCCCATCATCCCCCAGCCGCCGCCTCCCCAGGTCGGTGCGAAAAGGGAGGGCAAGACGATCAGCGCGACCAGAATGACCACTCCTCCGGCAATTAGAATCGTCCGCAAATTGCTGCTCATAGCTGTCCTGCTTTCAAGGTCCGCTCTCCGCCTATGCCGTCGATGAGAGCGGCGTCTCCCCTGATGTGCTCGAAGAGGATGGCGCGCAGGATGTCGAACGCCTGAAGCAGCCGGGAATTGGCAATGCGGTAATAGACCATGTTTCCCTCCTTCCGGGAAGCGAGGATATGCCGCTCCTTCATCATGGCCAGGTGCTGCGACAAATTGGCCTTCGCCAGCCCCAGCCTTTCTCCCAGCTCGCCGGCGCTCATCTCGTTTTCCCGTAAGGTGTTGATAAGCTCCAGGCGCTTCGGATGGGAGAAGACCTTACACATCTCGGCATGATAGGCGTAGATCTGGTCCTCGATACTGATCTCTCAGCCTCCTCAATAGGTAGTTTCTAAATTACTAAACAACATTATAGACTGAAGACGTGTTGCCTGTCAACAGATGATTTTGCGCCGCCAGAGCGTCTTACACATCTTTGAACCTGACTCTCAGCTAACTCTCAGGCAAATCCCTATTGGTCTTACGGCGCCAGAGCGTTCAACACCTTTTTGAACACCGGGGACCCTCCCGATGAATGAGGAATGCGGAATGCGGAATGCAATCAGTCCACGATTGCCTCGTTCGTAGGCCATCACTGGTATGAAAATAGGAAGCTTACACATACCGCGCACTGAAGTACGCGGTATACCCCGTACTTCAGTGCGGGGTATAGAAACACGATTTTCACACCTGGTCGTGCCGGTGTCAACCGGCATGGACGATTCATCACTCATCGTTTATCATTGGCCATTTGGCCTTGACAACTGGCAAGCCCGGCGCTTATTATATTGATATGCGGATAAACGAATAGGAGGTTGATTTGACAGCTACATTGATCGACGACAGACTCGGGAGCCTGAGACTGGAGATCACGGCGAAGTTTTTCAGAGCCCTTGGCGACCCCTCACGTCTGAAGATACTGGACTTGCTGCTGGACGGTGAGAAAAACGTTGGCGAACTGGTGGAACGGCTGGGGTCAAGCCAGGGCCGGGTCTCGAATCATCTCGCTTGCTTGAAGCAGTGTGGCTTCGTAAACACGCGCCGTGACGCCAAGTACATCTACTACAGCATCTCCATTGAGGAAGTGCGTCGTTTGCTGGAGCTCTCCCAGTCAATGATAGCTAGGAATGCCGAACGTATCTGGGCCTGCACACAAGTGGCTGGCAACGAGTACTCTGAAAATAACGCGACAACGTGCCCTGGCGTGGTCTGAGGCGGCCCTGCTCAACGGGTGCAAAACTGAATTAGGAGGAGGTCATAAGGTGACAGAGAAGGTTAGTCTGTGTCCGGATTGCCAGTACTGCCCGGCAGTGGAACTGGCTGGCGACACGGTGCGCATCGGCGAAGAGGGCAATCTGGCAGTGCTCACAAAAGCAGAGTGGAACACTCTGGTCAACAAGATAAGGGCAGGTGAGTTAAGGGCGCTATGACGGCCCGCCAGGCCATGTTGTCCCGTAAAGGGCAGGGCCGCCTCCGGGCCTGGCACAACTGTTGGAAATAGCTGACAGCCTCCTCGCTGTTATGTGAGAGAGAGGAGTAACCATGGACAAGTTTGACCTGATCATCATCGGCGGTGGGGCGGCAGGCTTTGCCGCGGCCACGAGAGCCTCCGAGCTGAGCGTCAAAGCAGCCATCGTCAACGCCGGCCTTCCCCTGGGTGGCACCTGTGTGAATGTCGGCTGTGTGCCCACCAAGTTCCTTCTGGAACTGGCCAGCGACTATCATAACGCGGCGCATCCCCGCTTTCGTGCGCTTCAGAGTGGTGGTCCCATGCGGCTCGATTTTCCAGGCGCTATGGCTGAGAAGGACAGGATCGTCGCGGCGCTGAGAGAGAGCAACTACACCAACGTGATTGAGGGACTGGCGATTCCGGTCGTGGAAGGCAGAGCGAGGTTTGTCTCGCCCAGAGAAGTGGAGGTCAACGGACGAAAGCTTTCTGGGGACAAATTCATCATCGCCACTGGCTCCAGACCTGGCATTCCGCCTTTCCGTGGGTTGGATAAAGTGCGCTACCTCACCAGCCGGGAGGCGCTGAGCCTGAGCAGGCTGCCCTCTTCGCTGATTGTTATCGGGGCCGGTCCGCTCGGCCTGGAGTTAGCCCAGATGTACGCCCGGTTTGGGACGAAGGTTACGGTCCTGGCGAGGGGACGGCAGGTCCTCTCACAGATGGAGCGGGAGGTCGCTGACGAGCTTCAGCGCAACCTGGAGGAAGAGGGCGTCGAGATTCACACGGGGGTAGCTGTGCAGGAGGTCCGCGAAGAAGGAGACTTGAAGGTGGTCACGGCGAAGTCGGAGACGGCGAACATAATTCTCAAGGGGGAAGAGCTGCTGCTCGCCACCGGTGTGGCGCCTAACAGTGACCACATGGGTCTCGAAAGGGCCGGAGTGGAGCTGGACTCCCGGGGATTCGTTCGGGTAGATAGTGAGCTGAGGACGACGGCCACCCACGTCTGGGCGGCGGGAGACGTGGTGGGAAAGACCTTTCTCGAGACCGTCGCCGCCAAGGAAGGCTACTCGGCGGCGAGCAACGCCCTGGAGGGCGCCAGGAGGACCCTGGATTACGGCTCCATCCCCAGGGCCGTATTCACCGATCCCCAGGTGGCTACCGTGGGACTCACGGAAGAAGAGTCCATGCGGCGTCATAACACATGTAGCTGCCGCACGGTGACGATGGACCGCTTACCGAGGGCCAGGCTCGTAGGGGACACGCGCGGCCTGGTGAAGATGGTCGTCGACCCCAGCACGCAGGTCATAGAGGGGGTGCACATGGTGGCGCCCCTGGCGGCAGATGTAATTCATGAGGCGGCCGTGGCCGTCAAGTTTAAGCTGACGGTGGACGACATCATCGATACGGTGCATGTCTTCCCTACCATGAGCGAGGCCATAAAGGTGGCGGCGCAGTCCTTTAGACGCGACGTTTCGAGGATGAGCTGTTGTGTCGACTGAGGAGGCTGAGGTGAAGGATACAAAGAGCTCTGACAAGCGTGTGGGGGTGGCCCGGGGCCTCGGAACAGGCACAATCGCCAGCCTGTGCTGTGTGGGGCCGGTCGTCGCGGTAGCTATGGGGTTGGGCGGCGCCTCTTTCCTGCTCGGCTTGACCGCCTACCGGCCTTATTTCCTGGCGTTCAGCTTCGTGGTGCTGGTCGCTGGTCTCTTCCTCCTGCTCAGGCGAAGCCAGTCATGTTGTACGGCTGGCCAATACCGTCGCCATCTGTGGCTCTATCCGGCGCTGGCGCTCGTCGCCTTCGCCCTAACCTACGGCGTGATGACGTACGTCGTGCCTCCGCTGCTCTCCCAACGCGGGGAACCAGCTCGGGCGGCGTCCAACGAGTCTGCTTTGCCCGCCCCCTCCGGGGCGCAGCTCAGCTCTGAAGGTCTGCGTCTGGCCGTGCTGGACATTCAGGGCATGACCTGAGATGGGTGCGCCGCTGCCGTTCGCAGCGCCATCTCGCCTCTTCCCGGCGTCCGCTCCGTAATGGTCGATTGGGTCGCGGGCAGGGCGTGGGTCATTTACGATCCCGTCAAGCAGAGCACCGATGGGATGGTCAAGGCCGTGCCGCAGCCTTACCGGGCTAGATTGCTGAGTGATGACACTTACGAGCCGTAAGACGACAACAGAGCGCGGCCCTGACAATCAGCCTCCATATTCCCCGCCAGCGCCGGAGCCTCCCCAGCCGCCGCGGCCCTCCCAACCCCACGCTGGGGTTCCGGAGCCGGGGGTGGATCAGCCGCAAAGGCCGTGCCCTCTTGTATTGGCAATAAGTGGCTTACGGTTCTTCGAAGGGGACCGGTAGCGGCGTGGCGAAAGCCTGTTCTAGCGAACTACGCGGAACTGGCGGCGGCTGCAACCGGGAAATCGCGCCATATTCTTCATGGGCGTTTTTTTGACAAGTGCCGCATTCTCTCCTATACTGGCACACGCAAATACCTTACCGTGCCTGGGAAAGACAAGGGTGAAGCATTCTCCGTCGTGCACCGAATCAAGGCAGCACGCTCTGACCTGTATGACCTCGACCGCTGATCCCATGGGTCAGGTGGAGGGCCATTACCCCGCTTTACTATATGGGAGGCTAACCCCTCGCTGGGGCCGACGCGCTCGATAGCGCGCCGCTCAGCTCTGACCGTTAGACGCTGAAAGGAAAGACATGAATGCCAACCATATCAATGTTTTATGGAATCATTATACGGCATGTATTTCGCCCCTGGAGAACATCCGCCACCACATTTTCACGTATACTACAATGAGTAAAAGGGCATCGTTAACATCGCGGCATGTGAATTCCTCGAGGGGGATATTCCCCGCAGACAGGCAAGACTGGCATTGGCTTGGGCAGAACTGCACCAGGAGGAGTTGATGGCCGACTGGAATCTGGTCATGAACGGAGAAGAACCATTCAGAATCCAACCACTGCAGTGAGGAGCGACAAGATGTATCCATCAGTGAAAGAAGTTACGCCACACGAAGACTATACCCTCTCGGTTGTCTTTGATAATGGAGAAGAGGGCATTCTCGACATGAAACCGATTCTTGAATTCGGAATATTCGAGCGGATCAAGGATTACGGCAAGTTCAGGCAGGTCAGGGTTTCGTTCGATACGATAGAATGGGACTGTGGGGTTGATCTGGACCCTGAATTCATTTACGAAAAATGCAAGTCACGCATGACCGCCTGACAAGCGCCTCCACCGGACTCGCCTTGTTGCCCGGTGAGGCGTGTCGTCTGGCGCTGCCATCCGACAGGCTTGAACCAAACTTGCCCGCTCAATGCACGAGTTATTGAGGCCACTATTGAGACGAGAATACCTCGATGACTCTTTCATAAGTCATGGGCGCAATCGGATGAGTGACTTCGTCATCTGCATCAACAATGACAGTAATCCGGCAAGCCTGATTCTGGGCAAAGTGTACCGCACAGTGCCGGACGCGGAAGCAGAGGCGCACAACATGCTCCGCATCATTGACGAAGACAGGTCAGAGCCTATCGGTTATCTCTACCCGGCAGCCATGTTCGCTCCGATCGAACTGCCGGACGCGGCGAAGCGGGCGCTCATGGCAGAGTGAGCCTCGCCCTGGAATAGGGAAATATGAACGCGGAATCGGTCATGCCCCGATTACATCGGGGCGCCACCAAGGATGAAGACCGTGGTTCTATACCCCGCACTGAAGTACGGGCTATACCGCGTACTTTAGTGCGCGGTGTGTGTGTGCGAATTCCTATTTTCGTAGCAATGATGAAAGGAAGTCTTGTGACTCGGTCGTCCCTTCATCATTCATCACTCATCACTCATCATTCTCTTGTTTGACGCCTGCGCCCTTACCAGAAACACGGGATTCGCCGTGCCCTGCAACACTTTGGCCGTTACGCTCCCGTACGCCCACCGTGTGAGGCCCGACCGCCCGTGGGTTGCCAGGACGATGATGCTGTAAGGGTCCTTGCCAGCGTACTCGACAATCTGTTCGGCTGCGTCGCCCGCCGCGGCCTCGGCTCTAACAGCGAGCCCAGCGCCCGTCAGACGCTTCTCAACCTCTTCCACGTAGCGTTCGCAAGCCAGTTTCCCCTTTTCCATCTCATCCTTCACTTCCTCTTCCCAGCTCGCGCGATGCACGGGCGGGAAATCTGCCGGAACCACGGGCGGCTCGCAGACGCTGAGGAGGAGCACCTCTGAAGGCTCAGGGCCGCGCTGTTTGGCCAGCGCCTCCACGTGAGGAAGCACCGATTCGGCGATCTGCGATCCGTCCAGGGGGACGAGGAGAGTCCGCCTTGGCCACTTGTCGTAGGGCGGCTCCTGGGGCATGCCCGCGGGAACGAGCCAGACCGGCGCCCTTGAGCCGCGCAGCACTTTGTCCGCCACGCCGCCCAGCGCCCAGCCCCTGATGCCGGAACGGCCGTGGGTGGCGATCAGCAGCAAATCGACATTATTATCATCGGCGTAGCGCAAGATCTCCTCGGCGGCGTGGCCCTCGGCAAAGGCAACCCTTACGTTTACTTTCGTCCTTACCGGGCTCGTGCCCAGTTTCTGCAGGGCAACCTCCGATTGGCGTCGCAGCACTTCGGCCATTCGCTCAATGTAGGCCCGATAGGTGGGCGCCAGCCCACGCTCTTCAGGGGTGTTCACGTGCAGCAATGTCGCTTCCAGGTCCAGCCTGGCCACCAACTCTGTTGCGTAAGGGAGGACGACTTCGGCAAGCTGCGAGCCATCCAGCGGCACGAGCATCTTTTTGTACATTTCCTCACTCCTCTTGATTAGCCTGCTAACTTGCCTGAGCCAACTACGGGAAAACCGGCCACACAGCCCTCAGCTTTCAGCAGACTGATAGGTCAGAGGTGAACGGTCGATAACCTTATGATACAACCGGAAGGAGGAATGTGGCGTAGGGATTTTCGCTCATTCTTGTGGTGTTTTGCCGCTTTTGCCAGCGATAGATATACGTAGGCAGGATGGCAAGTCCGACGCTGCCCATAAACGTGGCACAAAAGCAGGGCCCCGGCTTCGCTGTCCGGGGCCCTTTTGCTTGGGACTTTGTAGCGCCCTCCTCAATTGCTAGGGATCTCCGGCCATCCCTTTCTCAGTTCGCGGAGAACGGGTTCCGGCCCTGGAAACGCTCAAGCGGCGTCGCCGCGCCCGATGCGCCGACAGCCGGGAGCGTTATCGCGATGTCCGAACCGTCCGCGTTTTGTCCGCTGGGAACGACCAGCTCCGGATGGTCGAAGGGCGCGCGCTGAAACAGGACGCGCTCATCGGTCAGCGCCAGCAGGAACGCCACCAGGTCCATGATTTGCTGTGACGTCATCCCGAGGGGCCGTATGAGGGGCGCGATGGTTGGGTTCCGGAAATTCCCGCCGGAATCATAGAACGCCATGACCTGGTTCAGAGTGGACTTCCCGCCGTTATGGAAATGCGGGCCGTTCAGTTCCACGTTGCGCAAGGAAGGAGTCTTGAAGGAACCGGCGGCGTCGGTTGCTTCGGACTTCTGGAGAGGCCCGGACAGGAGAGGAAGGCCCGCGTCATTCAGCAGCTCATCGGGAAAGGAGGCATTGCCGGCGCCGAGGCAGCCCAGCCCCCCTCCAGGGACCTTGATGAAGGTCGGGTCCACCAGCGCCTGGAAGAGCCGCGTCCAGGAAAGGAACTTGCCGAAGGGGTCTTTCCCATCCAGGCCGGGGTCATCCGCCGTGGGGCGGACGCCAATGTTGTACCAGCCGGCGTCATAGACGCTGGTCGGCGTCTGCCTTGGGGGCGAGACGGGTGTGCCGTTGATGCTGGTCACCATGACGGCGTAGTTGCTGGTGTCGAAGGTGATCTGGTCCGTGCCCGGGGGCACGGGAGGGATCAGCATGAACATGCGCTCCATCCGCAGGTCGAATCCGGCGTTCCTCAAGACAGCGTCCCCTGGCTCAAGCCCATGCCCAGCCAGGTTTTGCAGGGAGGCGCCGGTGGTTTCGGCGCCCAGGTGGCACGCTATGCAGCCCACCCCCGTCCCGGCCGGAGGCGGGAATACGAAGGGCGGCGGAGGCACGGGCCGCTCAAAGAGGGCCAGCCCGTTCAGAATGTTGTCGCGGGTGAGCGTCTGGCCCGGAAAGGCCGCCTGGTAGTCCGCCCGCACCCGGTCCACCACCGGGTCCAGGAGGGTCGGGTCATGAGTTATTAACGTTCCAAAGGTATCTAACACTCGGGAAGCCAGGTACCTGTCCATAGGACTGTCGTCCGAGACCAGGGTGGCCTCGTAAAGCATTATGGAGAGGCCCCAGAAGAGGGAGAAGTTGGCCTCCATCACGGAGTAGGATTTTCCGTTAACGGTGACCTTCTTGGTGCTGTCCCACCACTTCGGCTGGAAGGCTTGTTGAATCAGCGTCTTGTAGCTGGTCTTGATCCCCGCGGTGGTATCGGCCAAAGCGCCCAGCACGCTGTCGGTGCCTGCTACTTTCTGCAGCCCCAGCGGTTTGGACAGCAGCATCTTCTTGCCGATGTCGGGGAAGGTCCGCCCTTCGGCGGACATCTCCACGGTGTTGAGCGGCGGACCGACTGCCTGAGAAGCCAGGCTGGCGTTCTGGATGTGAACGTCAATATTAGCCGGGTTCCCCTTCAAATCAACCATCCAGACCCGGGCGGAGAGGTCCCTGCCTCCCCACGGATTGACGCCATTGAACTCCGGCTGGGCCCGTCCGTTCCAGAAGTTGCGGTGGTTGAAGACCGCGTTGATTGTGGAGGGAGTGTTCATTCCGGTAACCTGGCGCACGTTCTTGCCCCCGGCGCTGAACAATGGGTCAGCGACTGAGGCGGTCTGTTCCACGCCGGCCCTCCCGATGCCCTGGAAGGTGCTCTTGCGGACGCCCTGCGACCCGGCGATATTATCGATGTCCCTCCCCGTGTCGGTGAAGGGGAAATCACCCGGGGCGAGGGTGTAGTTCGGCCCGTAGCCGCTATCCCAGAGCCCGTTGGCGCCCGGGTGGAGCTGGTTTCTGGCGCGGGAGTCCGCCCCGGCCTGGAAGTGGCAGGTGGCGCAGGCCGTCTTGTTGTCGCTGCCCGCCTGCATGTCCCAGAAAAGGGCCTTGCCAAGCTGTATGGCGGCGGTCGGACTCGCGATGTACTCCGCCAGATCGGCTCTAAGGGCGCCGCCCGGAAAAACTGGATTGGGCACTGTCTTAAGCGAGGTCATGAGGAAAAGGGGGTCGAGCGGCACCACGACTTCCCCAAAACCGGTGGGGCAACTGTAGGTCTGCACTTGCGCCCACACAGTGCTGGTGACCAGCCCCAGGCCCAACCCGACCGCTAGAACGAAAGCGAGGCGTTTCATGCGCAGGTTGAGTCGGCCAGGGCTTAAACCCACCAGAACTCCCGCTGCCTTGCGGAACAAAAGTCGATTTGTGATTGTCGCGATTACAGGGCCTGAATCGGGACTTCCTCTAGCTGAACCTTCCATACTACTGCCTCCTCCCTTCGACACAAGGTGTCGCAGTGGAATCGAAAAGCCTGGCGCCCCGGCGCCGCGGCGCCGGGGCGCCTCTTTCTCGAGACCGACTCGGTCTCGTCGGCCTGCAACCTATGGCACGATCGTCCAGCCGAACATCATGGCGTGGTCCTCGTGCGCCAGGTTGTGGCAATGGCAGACGTACGGACCGGTGAAGGTCCTGAACTGTCGGTAGATGAGTACCGACTCGCCCGGGTCCAGCGCCACGACGTCCTCTTTGGACTCGTCATCCGGATGAGGGTTGGTGCTGCCGTTGCGCGCGATGACCTGGTGCTCCTCCATGTGGATGTGGAGCGGATGGACCCAGCCGCCCCCGCCATTCACGATCTCCCAGACCTCGGCGCTCCCCAGCTTCGGCAAGGCGAGCTGCTTCGTGGGATCAAAGATTTCGTCGTTGATCAACCATTCGAATTCGCCGCCGAAGGTGCCGCTACGCTTCAAGACGAACCTCCTGAAGGGCAGGCCCCTGACGTTGGTGGGGACCTTGGGGAGGCGGCGCAGGTTATTGGGGATGTCACTCACGTCCGGCTGTGGAGGATCGCCGCCGATGATGATCTTCATGATCGGCACCTTGTAGCCCAGGATCGCCCCGGGGGCGTTGAAGTCCGGTTTGCGCCCGTCCTCCATCTCGAGGGTGTTCACCAGATAGATTACGTCTCCCGGCTTGGTCGGCGTCTTGTCCATATACCTGGTGAAGTCCACGACCACCTCGCGGCGCTTCGCGGGCCAGATCTGGAAGGAGTCGCGGACCAATGGCCTGGGCAGAAGCCCCCCCTCGCTGGCGATCTGGATGAAGCGCATGCATTGCTGGCCATCGGGCAGCTGGTACTGGCCCTGCGTCCCCGCGTCCGCCACAGGGTGTCCGCTCATGAGCATGAGCTCGTAGCACCGCGCAATCGAAGCGTCCAAAAAGCGGAACCGATATTTGCGCCGCTCCACCACAAGGTACGGGAAGGCCTTGCCGTTGACGGTAAAGATGTCACCCACGAAGCCATGATTGGGGTAGTGACGGAAGAAGGTCTTCCCCCACTGCTCCGGGTGCCTGAGGCCGCACTCATTGGCGGGGATGTGGATGTCCTGATGGGGAGTGGCGCCGTCATCGAGGGCGCAGTCGTAGATGGCCAGCGGGATGTCGTACTTGACGCCGAAGGTGCCGTCTGCGTTGTTCGTTCGCAGGCCGGGCAGTCGCAACCCTCGCTTGTCGGTCTCGTCCCCAAAGTCCAGGACCGGATCGTAGATGGGGTAAAGGCCCACCATGCCTTTGTAGACGTTAGCCCCGGTGTGGTCCATGCGATGGTCGTGGAACCAGAAGTAGGACTGCTTCTCGTCATCATCCCCGCCGGCAGGGTAGTTGAGGTAGAGGTTGTCAACCCATTTTCCGGGCGTATAGGCGCCGGGCTTGTAATTAGGATTGCCATCAGACTCCGGCGCAGTGTGGCCATTGTGAAGGTGGGTGAGAAACGCCCAGTCCGGCGCCCCGAAGTCGCCGCGATTGAGGTTGAAGGGATTCTGGTCCAGCTCATTTACAAAGCGTACGAGAGCAAGTTTCCCATATTCGGCGTTGATCATGGGCCCCGGGAAGGTCCCGTTGAAGCCATAGATCGTGCTGGGCGGCAGGCCCGGGATGACGGTGCCCGCGGGGATGAGGTTGCCATTTACATCGGTGTAGGATACCAGCACCTGCACCTGTGACGAAGTGAAGCTATGTGCCCTCACCTGCAGCTTGATCAGGTAAAGGATGGGGTTCGGCAGCCCCAGCGCATTCACTCCGACCTGATGGATCCCCCCGTCGGCATCCTGCAGGCCCCCGGTAACCGGGTTAGGAGCGGGGAGTCCGTTGGCTATCATGTCGGCCAGGGTCGCCGGGACCAACGGCTGTGGGATGGGCAGGGGGTCCGTGAAGGGGGCCAGGATCAACGGACTGATGGGCATCGGTTCCCCGCCCACGCTGCAAGCGCCCTCGGCCAGGGCGTGGCTGGGGCCATGCCAAATGCCCCTCGGTCCAGTCAGCGTCACGCCGCCCAGGGCGGCGCTCCCCAGGGTGGCGCCCGCCGCCACAAGCCCTGACTTGAGCAGGGCCCTCCTGCTCAGTCGAAACGAGTGTTGGGTATCCATTTCTGTTCTCCTTTCACGCTCCGATTCCACCGGAGCGAGCTTTGCATAACCTCGCCGAGAAGCCTGGCGTCAACTTGCAGAAGTACGCGCAAAATATTCGGGCCAGACTCCCGTTCTTCAAATCCTTCCCGCCGAGGCGAGAGGAAACATAACGCCTCTTTCTGCACAACTAAGTACGAGTCCAGAATGAGACCCTCGGGCGGACAAAACCAGCGATAGGCCAATTCACAAAGGACGGGCTGCGGGTAAGGCGGTAACTGCGAGCAAAAGCGTCAGGAGCGCAATTAGCGCCGCAGTTGCGATCTTCTCAAGCATCTCGTGTATGCCCCCAATGAGACTCCTGGTAAGCCGGGCATTCGTGGGGTGGAAAGGTCTCAACCCCACGAATGCGCCGGTCTTCCCGCTTAGCGCAAGATGATGTTAGCCACCGCCCTGGCGCCCGCGGAACTGGCGACCACCAGTTGAGTCGCCCCCGAGTTCAGTGGGTTCTGAATGCCGGCGGCGTCCCTGATGTCCACGGCCCAATTGCCGGCGGCGTCCGGGACAGGCGTGGCCACCACCGAGTTGATGTCGGCGCCGTTCGCCCACCGTACCTCCAGCCTCTGGGGCGGGCTGCCGACGGGGCTGACCGTGCCCTCGATGCGGAGGCGTGCCTGGCCGGTGCGGAACTCCGCCCGCGCGATGGTGATGGAATCTCCGGCGACGGCCACAACGGTCACCGTGGCAACGTTAGATAGCGCACCTGAGGCATCGCGAGCCTGATAGCTGAAGGTATAGTTGCCGGGCGCGCGGGCGGCGAAGTTCACCACAGCGCCCGCGGTGACCACGGTTGCCCCGTCGGGCGAAGGCTGCGTCAGGTTGGCGACAGCGACGATGTCCGTCGGGCCATCCGGGTCGGCGTCGTTCGCCAGCACCGCGAGCGCGGTGGTCTGGTTGACAAAGGCGACAGCGCTGTCATTGGTTGCCACCGGCGGATCGTTCACCGGGGTGATCGTGATCGAGACGAACGCCGGAGTTGAAGCCGTCGCTCCCACTGTCACTGCATAAGTAAAGGCGTCCGCGCCGCTGGCGTTGAGATTCGAGCGGTAGGTCACCGTGCCATCGGAATTGACCGCGGCGATGCCCAGCCGGGGCAGAGACGTCAGGCTCACCGTTCCTCCGCTGACGTTGCTGTCGTTGGCCAGGACGTTGATGGTTTGCGGCCCCGAGTCTTCAGCGAAGGTCATCGAGTCGTTCACTGCCACGGGCGCGCCCGGCAGCGGACCGGCGCTGGTCCCCGTGACCACCAGGCTTTCGGCCGCGCCGCCGCGGCTGGAGAGCACCCGGACTGTCGCGGGCGGCGCCGCGAGGGGCGATACGACAATCTGACCACCCACGAGAACTCCGAAGGACGCCAGAGTCAGCGTGGGCGGAGCGACTTGATCGCTGGAGGCCGCCTTGACCGATAGACTCTGGATGCTCGGGTCATAGAGAGCTTCGGTGATGATGACCTCATCGGTAACCGCCTTCGGGAAATAGGCCGGGACAACGTTGCCGTTGGCGTCGCGCGCGGCGGCATCCTTCACACACACTTCCTGGGGAAGTGCTGCGGGCCGTGACTGTCCCCAGAAGAGGCTGCCGGCGCTGAACATCTGCCTCTCAGGGGCGCCCGCCGGAGCGGTGAAGGGAGGGAGGATATCGCCTGTCACATTGCTCACGGCGCCGCTGCAAGGCGCCTCGAAGTAGGAAAGCGCCGGCAGGACCGACGGCGGCCGCGTCTGGCCAGGGAGACGGCCCGGGACGGCCGGGAGGCCGGTGGCAAAGACGTCCAGCTTCTGCACCGTGGCGTTGCGGGCGTAGCTGGCCCGGTTGACATCGACCTTGCTCGGAATCGTGCCGGTGAAGACGCGGCCCATCAGACTGAAGGCGGTGGTCTCAATGAAATCGATTTCCTGGCCGCCAAGCCCGGAACCGGCTGGCCCCTCTATGCGGAAGATATTGTGGTTGCGAGAGGCGCCCGTGGCGTCAATGAAATTGGGCAAGGGGCTGCCGGTGACCGGCCCACTACGGCCGGGATCGGCGATGTACAGCTTGCCCGGGACCGGCCCCGCAACCGCGGGCGTTTCGGCGCCTCCAGGGGCGTCCGAGGGCAGCAGGAAGGGGCCCAGGCGGGACCTCAGCGCGCAGTCAAAGGGCCCGCCCGGAGGGCAATCGATCCCCACGTCGTCAGTGAAGAAGATCCGGCCGCCTTGCACCCCGGCGAGCAGGTCCTCCCCGTAGGGGTGTGGATGAACCGGTAGTTCCCGGTGACCGGCACGGGGTCCAGCCTGACCCGTATGCGGGAGAAGGTGATCTGGCCGCCTGGCGCCACATCCGCCGCGAAGGCGGCTTCCACCGCCAGGACGAGCAGGGCCCGGCCGCCATTCGCCGGGCTCAGAGACGCGTCGGCAGCGAACCAGAAGTGCTCGTCAAAATATTGGCCGGGGAAGACCTCTGGCACTGCCGGCGGGTCGCCCGGCAGCAGGAGACACCATCCGCCGTCCACCTCCGCCTGGTTCTTCGGATCGCAGAACTCCAGCGCCAGTCCGGTGCTGTCCTGGTACCAGGCCGGGTAGCCGCCCACTGAAGGAGCGTTGTTCACCGGGCCCACGCGCTCAAGGAAAGCGTAGGCCGTCGGGCCCGCGGCCAAGAGAAGCAAAAGGGCCGCGACGGAACTGGCGAGCCACTTAGATCGCGTTGTGTTGCGTGACATTGCCTTTTTCCTTTCTTTCCAATGACGGCCGCCCGGCGATGTCTCTGGCCGGAAGAAGGGAGATGGATCAGACCAGCGACCGGCGCGCGACAGATAGGAAACTCCGGAGCGAGCGTCGAAAACTTGCCTATACCCTCATATTAGCCGGGGGGGGGAATGTCTGCCGCAAAGTTTGGACTTTGTGTGTGGCAGATTTTGGATTGGTGTTGTGGCAAGTTTTGAACGCGTGACATGGGGGATTGCTCAGTATGAGCGCCGGGGAAAATAACGATGGATACGCCGGGATTGCTTAGAAGCGTCCATGCCCCGATTGCCTTCAGGCACCACGAAGAGCCTGGTATGAAAATGATTCGTGACGTGGCGGCAGGGGACAAGCCCGCTGCCCTACGGCATTTTCATGCTCGGTGGCGCCGCGTCAGCGGCATGGGGAACTGCCCTGAACGAAGCGAAGGGATGAAAACGACTGCGCTACCTTCAATGAACCGTGGTTCAACGTTGCACATTAGACAGCCGCCCACGCTACCTTGGCCCGATGTTTCATCCACCGGCGCAAATGGGCGGCACAAGGTTTTCGTAGGGGCGGATGGCCGTCCAATGTTGTCTTATTAAAATTGAATCGCGCCTGAGAAGGTGTGGACAAAGTAAGCCAAGATGGGTCAAATGCTCCCGTCGCCAGCTTGGGGCC
>JACPQD010000038.1 GCA_016190665.1 Chloroflexota bacterium | reverse complement strand
GTAGAAGTAGGCGTAACATGTTTTCGGGCCGAACGCCGGTTCTTTAGCTTTCCTCTCCCTCGACGGGAGAGGGTAGGGTGAGGGTGAAACCGGAAAGCCCCCTCACCTTAGTCCTCTCCCGCGGAGGGGAGAGGAAACTTGTGGGCGCAACTAGACACTAGGGGCAAGCGATGCTTTCAAGGAAGGCACTTCACTGCTGTCCGTTCATGACTTGAGGATGAAGACCTGGACGTCGAACGAGGAAAATATGCAAAGAGAACGAGGAGCCTTCTTACCCGCGCTTGGTACGGTTTTCGCGTTGCTTCTCTTGAGCTGCACTCCACCTGCATCGCAATCGATTGCGCCAGGTGCGGCAACGGCGAAGCCGCCGGAGTCGGCGCCAGCGCCTCCAGCCAAGCTTCCCTCGCCGACTGTCGTCCCCAAGCTGACCAGCGCCGAGCAGTCTCGTTACGGCGGCGTCCTCACCATCTCTACCACAGGCGATCCTTACAGCCTGGACATGCAGCAGGATACGTCGTATTTACTAAGTAACGTGGTTCAGGCGGGCTATAACGGCGTCACCCAGTTCAACCCCGACAGCCCTGAGGAGATCATCCGCGACCTCGCCAAGTCCTGGGAAGTCAGTAAGGATGGGCTTACCTACACCTTTGACCTTCATCAGAATGTTAAGTTCCATGACGGCGCCTCCTTTACTGCCGAGGATGCCCGATTCAGCTTCGAGAGAATGGTTAGGCCGCCGACGGGCGTCCTCTCGCCGCGTCGTCCCGACCTGGCGATGATCGACAAGGTGGAGGCTCCCGACAAAGACACGGTCAAGTTCATTCTGAAATACCCGTCCGCCGCTTTCGTCGATGTGATTTCCTCTGGCTGGATGGTCATCTACTCCAGGGCCTTCGTGGAGAAGAAGGGCCACATGAAGAACGACGTCATGGGCACGGGCCCTTACAGTCTCAAGAACTATTCCGCCGGCATCTCTCTCGAGTATGTCAAGAACCAGGGGTATTTTGTGAAGGGGCGTCCTCATGTGGATGGCATCATTTTCTACATCATTAAGGACTCGGGGACGAGGTTGGCCGCCTTCCGAACGGGGCAGGTGAAACTGACCGGGCCAGGTGAGTCCGGGCTGAACCCGGCCTCTGCGGAAGTTGTTAGGCGCACGCTGCCTCAGGCGGTAATAGTCTCCTATCCCTCAATCGCCAACGACAACTTTATCATGAACACCACGGAAAAGCCGTGGAGCGACATCAGGGTGCGAAAAGCGGTGCATCTGGCCATTGATCGGCAGAACGCCATCATCGTCCTGGGCGAAGGCTATGGACAGGTGGGAAGCAACATGCCTGGGAAGTGGGGCATTCCCAAAGAGGAACTGGAGAAGATGCCCGGTTGGCGCCAGCCAAAAGATGCTGACGTCGCCGAGGCGAAGAGACTCCTGGCGGAGGCCGGCTATCCCAATGGATTCACCATAAGAACACTCGTAAGAGCGGAGAAAACCTTCGAGCAACTGAGTGTCTACATGGCCGATCAGCTAGCCCGAATAGGTATCAAGCTGGAACTGGACGTTAAGGACGCGGCAGTGCGCACCAGATTGCTCACCCAGGGCGCGTTCAGCTCCCATGCCATGATGAACAGTTTCGCTTATCCCGACCCGCAGAATCTGGTGCGTTTGTGGGCTCCGCCGATTGGCGCTGACTGGGGATCGAACTGGCCGCGCTACCATGACGAGAGGATCTCAGAGCTCTTCGACAAGCAGTCGGGCGCTCTTGATCCAAAGGAGCGAGCACGGATAGTCCGCGAGCTCGACCTGCTGATGATAGACGTGGCGGTAAGACCGGTAGTTTGGTGGAAGCAGTACCTCCTTGGGATGTGGCCAGAGGTGAGGGGGCGCGGTAAGCTGATTGGAAGCATTAGCTTCCAGAAGTACCAGGACGTATGGCTGGCCAAATAGACTGGCCACGGTTGAATTATTGAAGTCTGTTTTCGAAGGAGGTGCGTCATGTGGATGAAAGGACGCTTGTTTCGCTGGTTGTCATTGGCCTTCTAGCTGTCGGCTGCGCTCCATCGGGGCCGGGCGCGGCGCCTTCCTCGCTCACCGTTCAGAGTCAAGCCGCCAAACCCGCGTCGACGCCGCAGGCCGAAACTGCAAAGGCGTCCCCCGCAGCGCCGACGGCGACCGTGAAGGCGGCTGCCGACCAACCGAGATACGGCGGAATCCTGACTACAATCTGCAGAGCGGCGATTCCCAATTTCGACACTCATCAAACGGCAACCATCGGTGGCCAGTTCCCCTTCGCTTCGGCCTATAACCTCCTCGTCCAGACCGACCCTCTCGATGAGAGCAGAATCATTGGTGACCTGGCCAAGAGCTGGCAGACGAGCCCAGACGGGTTGACTTATACCTTCGCGCTGAACGAGGGTGTCCGGCTCCACAACGGCAGCACGCTCACCGCAGAGGACATCAAGTTCAACCTGGACCGGATCGTCTTTCCGCCAAAAGGCATGATTTCCGCCCGGGAAGAGCTTTACCGATCAGTCCAGAAGATAGAGGCCCCGGACGCACTCACAGTCAAGGTTGCTCTGAAGCAGCCCCAGTCCTCTTTCCTGCGTCTGCTGGCCCTCCCCTTCAACTTCACCTTCGCGCCTGAGGTGATCAAGGAGAAGGGCGACATGAAGAGGGACGTTGTGGGCACAGGCCCCTTCAAGCTGCAGAGCTACATGGATGGCGTCATGCTCAAAATGCAGAAGAACCCCGACTATTTCGTCAAGGGCCGGCCTTACCTGGACGGAATGACGGTCTACATCGTTGTCGATGAGATGGCGCGCGTAGCGGCGCTTCGCACCAGGCAAGCCGTGATGCTGCCGATCTCTTCGGAGCTGACGGCCGCGCAGATTGAATCACTTCAAAAGGTGGCCGCTGGCCTGGTGGTCGTCAAGAAGGTCCAGACGGCAACAACGGCCGTAGTGCCCAACGTCCGCGTCAAGCCCTGGGACGACATCAGGGTCAGAAAGGCGGTCAACAATCTACTGGACCGCGAGGCGGCGGCGAAGGTCGTCCGGGGGGGAGCCTACTACCCTGGCTACGGTTACGTGCAGCCTGGATCACCCTTCGGCCTCCCTGAGCAGGAACTGATGGCCATGCCGGGATTTCGCAAGCCGAGGGACCAGGACATAGCCGAGGCCAGGAAACTTCTGGCGGAGGCCGGCTTCCCCGGCGGCTTCAAGACAAACTTGATAGCCAGCAGTAGCATCCATGTCAAGGAGGCGGCGGAATTCAGCAAGACGGAGCTGGGCAAGCTTGGGATCGATGCCAGTGTGACTATTCTGGAGACAGGAGCCTTCCGAGATCGCCTCTTCAAGACGACGTTTGAAGCCTCCGTGGTCGCCGACACGTTCTCGGATCCAGAGCCCGACCTGGTGCTTGGCGAGCCTTATCTTACCAATAGTCCGAAGAACTCCGGCAAATGGAGCAGCCAGAAGTTTGATGAGCTTTACAGCCAGCAGAGCAGGACAGCCGACCCCGCCAGGCGGAGGGAGGTCTTGTTGGAGATGCAGAGGCTGATTCATGCCGAAGCGCCCCGGTTCGTGATTACGTGGGCGGGCCGCTACGCGGCGTGGTGGCCAGAGTTCAAGGGGTGGATGCCTGGCACCAACGTTTATGTCAACAACAGGTTCCAGGATGCGTGGCTGGCGAAGTAGGCGGGTTTTTGGACAAACTGGTGGGCTATCGTCACCAGTGTTCAGGCTCGCCGGACGGAGAGGTAAAGTCACGCCGCGCAGCCGCAGGCATGGCGCACATTAGACGTAGTGGGCCGGAAAGCTAGGCGGCCTTGCTGCGCTTGTTTATTAGCGCCCTGGTGAGCTGGTAGTCAGTTTCCAGGTTCAGCCAGAACCGTGCTCGGATTTCCGGCATGGCTTCCTCGAGTTGCAAAGCGGTCTCGGCTGTGATCGATTTCTTGCCCTTGATGATTTCATTGATCGCGTTCAATGGCCGTCCCATACGCCTGGCTAATTCCTTCTGTGAGAGACCCCGTGCCTCGATCTCCTCCGCAAGGTATTCACCAGGATGGATGGCGATATCAGGATAGGCGTCTGTCTCAGTCACCATGGTAGTCCTCCACATCTACGATGCGCACTATGTCCTTTTCAACGTGTTCAATGATGAGCCGGTAGTTTCCGGTGAGGGACACTGCGTACTGTCCGGCGCGGCTCCCCTTCAAAGGGTGCCACCGGAGTGCCCGGTGCCCATAAAGCTGTGTGAATTCTTCCGTGGCTCTCAGGATTGCCACGCGCTGAATATGTTTCCGGCCAATCGGAATGCCAAAGAGCCGGCTAGCCTCCGAGAGACTTGTGCTTGCCTCGCCAAGGCGGCTCATCGAGAACTTGATTTTCACCCTTACACCCTATGGCTATAACATAATTGATAGCTTTAATATTGTCAAGAGGCTTCTACTGAAGCTGTTATCGGAGTATTCTCAGCCGGAAAGTTCGCGAGGTTTGTCCGGCATTGACAGATAATGAATAGGGGTGCTACACTCGCGATGTCTCTGCGAAGGAAGTCCTGGCAACGCCGCCGGTCGATGGGCCGCCTAAGGCCCATGCAATAACCTCAAGCTCCAGAATGTCTGGCCAGCGGACCAGGTCTTCGGGAGAGCAAGCTAATCCCGATCCGCTGGTATGCCGCTTATGTTCGGAAAGGAAGTCCATCATGCCCATCGTCCGAATCAACGGAACTGACCTGTACTACGACTTGGATGACTTTACCGACCCCTGGAGCGAGCCAGCCACCTTCCTCCTGGAGCACGGTTTCGCCAGGAACGGCCGCTTCTGGTACAAGTGGGTCCCCCTTCTTTCAGGCCAGTTCCGTGTCCTCAGGCCGGATTTGCGCGGCTTTGGCCGCTCGGCGGTGCCTCCTGAGCAGTTCACGCCTTCCGCCGAGACCTTTGTAGCCGATCTGGTTGGGCTCCTCGATTATCTGCATATCGACAAAGTGGTCTATGTAGGGGAATCCTCCAGCGGCGTCCTCGGTCTGTTCTTTGCCCTTGGCCACCCGGAGCGCCTCCACGCCCTGGTGCTCACGTCCACCCCTTTTCGCTCCCCCCGCGAGGAGCTGGACAAGAAGTTTCCCGTTAAGGAGGGCTCCGCCGAAGCTGCCCTGTTGAAAGGGGTGGACAGTTGGTCGCGCCAGACCATCGGCCAGCGGATCGACGTCGACCTGGCGCCTCCTCAACTGGTGGAATGGTGGATCAGTGAGATGGGCAAGACGGTCCCGGAAAATGCGGCCAGGCTGAACACCTACGTCGGGACCCTGGATTTCTCCCCCCGGTTGCATGAGCTCAAGACGCCGACCCTGGTGTTGACGGGCGAGGACTCGCCCATTGTGCCTCCTCAGCAAGTGGCCTACATGCGGTCACAGATACCCAACGTGAAGATCGTCACCTTCCCGGGTGTAGGCCACGCCGTCCACGCCCTTATGCCTGAGAGGTGCGTTCGGGAGATCATCACTTTTCTCAAGGAGCGCTCCATCTTGCCCTGAGATGGTTAGGGAGGTTTCTGGGCGTTCCGGTCTTATCCAGGAGGTCGCACCATGGTGCCGAAGAAGCTCTCACAAACTTGCGTAACGTTGCTGGTCCTGCTGCTGGCAAGCTGTTCTCCGGCGATTGACCGAGGGGCAGCGCCTCAAGCCGCTGTCACCGCCAAACCCCCGGACGCCACCGCGGCCTCGCCCTCGGGGGGCGTCCCTGCAACCGCCCCAAAGCCGGCGTCGGAGGAACCGCGCTACGGCGGCATCCTGCCGATCGCCCTGTATTTCGAGCCTCCGGGCCTTGATCTTCACCAGCAGCAGCTTGCCGCGACGCGCATGGCGGCAGTCCCGGCCTACGACACTCTACTGGAGTACAACCCGCTGAAGCAGGACGAGATCATTCCCGATCTGGCCGAAAGGTTCGAGCTGAGCCAGGACTCCCTGGTCTACACCTTCTACCTGCGGCAGGGCGTCAAGTTTCACGACGGCAGCCTCATGACCTCGGAGGACGTGAAGTACAACCTCGACCGATTGCGCAATCCGCCAAGGGGAATTCTCAGCCCGAAGAAGGGCTTGCTCGCCTCGATAGACAGAATAGAGACGCCGGACGCATACACGGTGAAGATATTCGCCAACTATGTTGACGCGAGCTTCATGGGTGGAGTTGCTCTTAGCCACCACGTGATCTATCCGAAGAAGGTGGTTGAAGAAAAGGGCGACATGAGAAAAACCGTGGTGGGCACGGGCCCGTTCAAGTTCGTCAGATATGAAACCGGGGTGATCGTCGAGTACACTAAGAATCGCGATTACTTCCGCAAGGGCCGTCCTTATCTCGATGGGCTTATGTTCTATAGCATCCGGGACGCTGCCACTGCTTTTGCCGCCTTCAGGACTGGCAGAGTGCTGCTCACCTCGCCAGGATCGGGTGGGCTGAATGCGAGCCAGGTGGAGACCACTGAGCGGGAACTGAAAGGAAAGGCGCGTCCTTTGCCGTACGTCAGCATCCAGAATACCTTCGTCGACATCAACGTGTCGCGCAAGCCGCTTGACGATGTCAGGGTCCGTCGCGCGCTTCACTTTCTCGCTGACCGGCCTGCCATCATCAAGAGCGTGTGGAGCCGACAAGGAGCGGTATCCGCCTTCTTTGTCCCGGAGCCCTACGGCAAGTGGGAGTTGCCCAACGCCGAGCTTTTCAGGATACCGGGGTATCGACCGGACAAGACGGCTGATATCGAAGAGGCGAAGAAACTTCTCGGCGAAGCTGGCTATGCCGGGGGTTTGTCCTTGAACATGGCCGTGCGGAATGTCGCCCAGCACATGCGAGCCGGAGAAGTCCTGAAGGAGCAATACAAAGCTGCGGGGATTGACCTGAAGCTGGACATCCTTGAGACCGCCCCTTGGGAGAGTTACAAGGCCAAGGAAACCTACGAACTGCTGATGGACCCGTGGGGCGTCCATGTGGACGATCCCACGGCGTGGCTGGAGAATATCCTCAGGCCGGACATAAGCTTCAGAGACGGACAGATTGACGAATGGCGCAGGCAACAGGCAAAGACTCTGGACTTTGAGGAGCGCAAGAAGCTCGTGCGCCAGATAGAGCTTCGCCTGCTTGAATTGCTGCCTGTTGTGCCCAGCCTGAAAAGCGGTTTGGATACCATGGGGATCTGGAATAACGTCAGGAACTTCCCCGAGCCTATCGGGATATGGAATAGCTGGAAGTTCACCGAAGTCTGGCTCGCAAAATAGATGTATTTGGCCGCAGGTCAAGGGTCTAACGCCTGGCGTCAGCGGCTAGTCAAACATGCGCTTCCAGAATGTCTGGCGGGACAAGTGGCCCCCATGAGAAATTCGACCAGGATCACGTGTTGACGAAAGGAGCCTTGACCATGGAGACCAGAAAGTCGCTGATAGGTCGCCTGATGGCACTGGGATTGTTGCTCGCAAGCTGCGCGCCTGCGGCGGCGCCCGCTGCTAAGCCGGCAGCGCCTGCCGCAAAAGCGGAACCCACGGCGAAGCCCGCAGGGGCTCCTGCGGCGCCGGCCGCCACGCCCAAGCCAGCGCCGGAGCAGCCCAAGTCCGGCGGGGTATTGACTGCCGTCGCATGGGAGGACCCGCCCAGCTACGACGTCCACCAGGAAAGCAACTTTGTGGCCCAGGGCATGCTTCTTCTCTTCTATAGCGGATTGGTGCAGTACGATCCTCTAGATCCCGAGAAAATAGTTCCAGACCTGGCCGAAAAGTGGGAGATAGCCCCGGATGGCAAGACACTCACCTTCAGCTTGCGCAGTGGCGTGACCTTCCATGATGGCAAGGAGCTAACCCCGGCAGATGTGAAACTGAGTCTAGACCGTCTGCGCGACCCCCCCAGGGGCGTCCTCAGCAACCGCCAACCGACCCTGGCGCCGATTTCGGGTGTGGAGACACTCGGCAACAACGTGAGGGTGACCCTGAAGTATCCTTCGGCTTCCATTTTGTCCATGCTCTCCGTGGGACAGATAGTCGTCTTTCCCAAGCACGTCCTGGACGACAGGGGGAACATGAAGCGTGACATAGTGGGGACCGGCCCTTACAAGTTGAAGCAACATAACATGGGCTCCACCTTCGAGGCGGTCAAGAATACGCGCTACTTTGTCCCGCAGCGCCCCTATCTGGACGGGGTAACCCTCTATATTATCAGGGACGCAGGGACGAGACTGGCCGCCTTCCGCACTGGCCGAGTCAAGCTCTATGGCGGGGCAGGCCCCGGTCCCAAAGTCTCGGAGGGGGAGATAATCACAAAGGAGGTGAAGGGAAGCTCGGTCATCCGGTTTCCAGGTCTCACCTACCGCGCCTTGCTCTTCAACTCCAAGGAGCAGCCGTGGAATGACGCTCGTGTCCGCCGGGCGGCCAGTTTAGCCATTGATCGTCGCGCTGCCGTCAATTCGCTGACACAGGGCAGCGGCGCAGTCGGCGGGTACTTCGTTCCGGGCACGCAGTGGGCCACGCCGCCGGAAGAGCTGATGAAGTTGCCCGGCTATCGAGACCCCAAGGATGAGGACATTGCGGCGGCCAAGAGGCTCCTCGCCGAGGCAGGATTCCCCAACGGCTTCAAAAGCAAGCTCCTCGCTTCGGCAACCTTAAGCCGAGAGCTGGCTGTCTTTTTGGCCGATCAGTTGGCCAAAGTGAACATCACCGCCGAGATAGAAGTGGTGGAGCACGGCGTGTTCGCCAGCCGCATGAACCGGAAGCAGTTCGTCATCCTTGCCCAGCCCCCTGGACTGCGCAGCGCGGACCCCGTGGAGATCGGGCGCTATTTCGTTTCCGGCTGCCTCTCTTGTGGAGCTCTGGAGGACAAGAACATAGATGACCTCTTCAGCAAAGCGGACCAGACGCTCGATGCCAATGAGCGGCGGAAGATCACCCGCGAGCTCGATAGATACCTGATGGATGTAGTGCCTTCAGCGATCGTCTACCACGGGAACGAGAACGTAGCCCTGGCGCCTGAGGTGAGAAACTATAAGCCCGGCTACGGGTGGTACAACAACAATAGGTATCAGGACGTGTGGCTGGCCCGATAGGGGTCAGGGGTTGGGGGGCGGGGGTCAGTCCTCTTCGCCCTCTCTTTCCCCCTTCTTTGCAACCATCTGACCCGGTTTCGGTGGGCCACGCTCCTTCCCGCCCACCCCATGCATGGCTGAAGAAGCTATGTTACAGCGTCGGCAACAGGAACATCTAAGGCTTGATCCTTGGAGCGGAAATAACGGTTAACCGACTGAAATAGCGGAAATATTATCCTGTCTATCCTGTTCATCCATGTTGATATCGGATAATAGACAGTGAGAGATGTGAGGGCCCCATGCCGCAATATCGGACGAGAAAGCCCATGATACAGGATACCCGGACCATCGAGGAGAAGCTCGACTGCATCAGCAGAGAGGGTAATCTCTCCACTCCTGAAGCGCTGCTGAAACGCCTGCTTTGGGCCCTGGGTATCGAAAAACCACGGGAGGAGGCGGACTACCTGGTCCTCTTCGGCTGCTACGGGCCCTACCGGCTTCCCTTCATGGTGCAGCGCTACCTGAGTCTTCTGGAGCGCCTCGGCGTCCGGTACACCTACCTGACCAAAGAGCACTGCTGCGGGGTCCCGGTATTGGAGGCCGCCCTTGAGCATGGCAATGAAGGCCAGGCCCGGACAGTCCGAGAAGCGTGCAAGAATTTCATGGCGGCGAACATCTCCGCCGGGCGGGCGCGGGGCGCCAGGAATACCGTTTACCTATGCACTTGGTGCGCCCACATGGGCAAGAAGTTCTTCCCCGAGGATGGGGGCCAGTTCTATTGCGTGGATCTACTTCTGGAAAAGCTCGAAAAGGCCGACCTCGAGGTGGCCCCCACCGTCGTTGGCTATTACGAGGGCTGCCATCTGCGCAACCAACATCTGACTCCGGGCATCGAGCTCGATTGGGCGGCGTACCGCGAGGTCCTGAACAGGATAAAGGGGCTGCAAGTAGTCGACCTCAACCCGAAGATTTGCTGCACGGTGAATCCCGGCAAGGTGGTTGACCAGGCGCGCAAGCTGGGCGTGAAATGCATTGTCTCTTCCTGCCGCGCCTGCCACATGAGATTGCTCGAGGTGGGCAAGGAGGGAATGCGAATGCAGTTTCTCCCCGATCTTCTCTTCGATGCGGTGGTTCAGACCGAGGAGTGACAATAGTCAAGAGCTTGGGCTCAATTTCCGCAACTCAAAATTGAATAGCGGTCCTTGCCTTGCAGGAGGCGTTGACAGGGTAGGAACGACCTGGAAGATTCGTCGGTTGGTTCGTCATGAGGTCGGATTGCGCGTAACCAGTGAGGAGGTTGTCCGATGCAGCCAAAGAAATCATTTATCTCAGGAAGTTCCCTGGCAGTCCTGGCGTTGCTCGCCGCTGCTTGCGCCCCGGCGGCGGCCCCGACGCCTGCCGTGAAACCCACGGCTCCCGCTTCAAAGGTAGAGACTCCTGCTGCCAAACCTCCGGCGCCCCCACCGGCGCCATCCCCCACTCTAAAGCCAACGGCGCAGGGACCACGATACGGGGGCATCCTCACCAGTTGGGACTCTATCGAGCCGGAGCACCTGGATATCCATCAAGCGAACAGCGGCGGCACCCTGTGGCCGATGGGCGGCGTCTATAACGGCCTGATACAGCACAATCCCTTGCGGCCCCATAACATCATCCCGGAGCTGGCTGAGAGCTGGGAGGTCAGCCCGGACGGAAAATCGTGGACCTTCAACCTGCATGAGGGGATGAAGTGGCACGACGGCAAGCCTTTCACGGCGGAGGATGTCAAGTTCAGCCTGGACCGAATGCGAGACCCTCCAAGGGGGATCGTGAGCCCAAGGAGAAACCTCTATAAGGCAGTTGAGAAGGTTGAACCACTGAACGCAAGGAAGGTACGGCTCGTGCTTAAGCATCCCAGCCCCTCCTTGCTTCCCGCGTTGGCCACCGGGTGGGCCGTGATGATGCCCCGGCATGTCATCGAGGCCCGAGGAGACATGAAGAACGAGGCGGTAGGGACGGGGCCCTTCAAGTTCGTCCGCTACATGGCAGGCACCAGCCTCGTGGTCGAGAAGAACAAGGACTACTTCGTCAAGGGACGCCCCTATCTGGACGGAATAACGTGGTATCTTATCAAGGACCCGTCAGTGCAGTTCGCGGCCCTGCGCACCAGGAGGGTGCTCGTGTCGGGCTACGGCAGCAGCGGGCTGACCCCGGTCCAGGTGGAGGTGGCAAAGAGGGAGATACCGGGTGTGAGCGTCTACGAGTACGGCGGCGGGTCGGGACAGACCATGGTGTTCAATGTCACCAGGCCGCCCTTCAACGACGTCCGCGTGCGGCAGGCGGCGGTGATGGCCCTCGACCAGGGCGAGATCATCAAGGCGGCGGTCCAGGGCGGAGCGCGGCGGACCGGTCCCCTGGGTGCTCCCGGCGAATGGACGCTTCCGGAGCAGGAGCTTTATGCGCTGCCGGGAATCCGCAAGCCGAGCGCTGGTGACATCGCAGAGGCCAAGCGGCTCCTGGCGGAAGCCGGTTTCCCCTCGGGCCTGAAGACCGCCTTCCCCTTCCGCAGCGCCGCCCGCTTTGGCGAGGTCGCCCAGGTAGTGCAGGACCAAGTGGCGAAAGTCGGCATCGACATCGGCCTTCAGCGCATCGAGGCGGCGGCCTTCCCGGATTTCCAGCGCCGGCGCACGTGGGATATGATTCAGAGCTCTCACCGGGCCGGCGTCAACGACCCCGATGAGCAACTCGGATACTTCGTGACGGGAAGCCCTGACAACCATTCCGGCTACAGT
This sequence comes from Chloroflexota bacterium, assembly GCA_016190665.1. GTDB lineage: Bacteria > Chloroflexota > Dehalococcoidia > JACPQD01 > JACPQD01 > JACPQD01. The sequence goes on along the minus strand of JACPQD010000038.1, from coordinate 88,915 downwards.
GATAAAATGGTGGACGAGCTGTATGCCAAACAGTCTCAGACCATGAACCCTGCTGAGCGCAAGCAAATCGTCAATCGGCTGGAGAGGTGGCTCATGGAGCGAGTGCCCATCTTTCGGCTTTTCGAATGGACGATGTACGTCGCCCACTGGCCGGAACTGAAGGGGTATGAGGGACTGGAGACGAGCATGAACAACACGCGGTGGGCCCACGTTTGGCTCGCCCAGTGAAGAGTGTGGTCAGGTGGTCTGGCCTGGCTGTTGGTTCCGCGTGCCCCTCTGGGTGCGATGTCGCCTATGGTGGTGTCCACCCCCCTGGAGAACGTGTGTACAAGCTGAGAAAGGAACGAAAAGTATGGACGCAGCCGTGGCCATAGCCAGAAGCGCTGCCAGGACTGAATATTCGGACATCCCTCCCGAGGCTGTGGCGGTGACGAAGAAAGATATTCTGGATACCCTAGGGACGGCTGTCGCGGGAAGCGCCGCACCCGGAGGTCGAGAGATCGTCGATTTCGTGAAGGAGTCCGGCGGCAGCGAGGCAAGCAGCATCCTGGTCTACGGGGGGAGGGCGCCGGCGGAGAACGCCGCCATGGCCAACGCCTCCATGGCGCACGCGCTGGACTATGACGACACTCACGACGATGCCCGCATCCATGCGGGCGTGACGGTGGTGCCAGCAGCCTTCGCTGCGGCTGAGCGGATAGGTAAGGTTCATGGCAGGGACTTCATAGCTGCTGTCACTCTGGGCATCGATATGGTCTGCCGGATGGGTCTCGCTAATCAGGAGGGTCCCGCGGGCTGGGTCCTTACCCCTTTATACGGCTACTTCGGAGCCGCTGTTGCCGCGGGAAAGCTGTTGGGATTAGACGAAGCCACGTTAGTGAACGCGATGGGCATCGCCTACAGTCAGGCCTCTGGCAACAACCAGTGCGTCGATGATGGAGCTCTCACTAAGCGCCTTCAGGCAGGCTTTGCGGCCAGGGGTGGGGTCATCGCGGCCTTGATGGCGCAGAAGGGCGTAACCGGGGCTGTAAACAGCCTCGAAGGAAGATGTGGTCTTTATAAGACCTACCACGGGGGTGATTACGACCCCAATCCGCTGACAGACGGGCTGGGCAAGAGATTTGAGGTGATTAACCTTAGCTTCAAGCCCTATCCCTGCTGCCGCACCACCAATCCGTATATCGACGCCGCCCTCGCCTTGCGACGGGAGCACGACATACGAGCGGAGGATGTGACGGAGATAATCGCCGTCGTCAACAAGCCTCTGGATAGCCATCTTCTTGTCTATCCTCTTGACGTGAAGCGCAATCCCCGCACCATTGTCGATGCTCAGTTCAGCATCCCCTATACGGTTGCGTGCGCCCTCATAAAGGGAAGAGTCACCATCGATGATTTCTCTGAGGCCGCTGTTCGCGATGCGACGGTCATCGCCCTGGCGAACAAGGTGATGCCCCGGTTCGATCCAAAGCTTGCACGACGGGGAATCACACCGGGAATGCTGGAGATAAAGACTAAGGGCGGCACATACACCAAGTTCGTCGACGTCTGCTACGGGAATCCCCGAAATCCCATGGATATGAGGGCCATTGTTGGGAAGTTCAAGGACTGCGCGCGGCATGCTGCACGGCCCCTATCTGAAACGAATATAGCCAAGGTTGTCGAGTTATCGGAGAAGCTGGAGGAACTGGACGACGTGGCAGAGGTCGTCGGGTTGCTCGCCTAGAACAAGGATTTCGAAAGGAGAGGTTTATGACGCGAGGGGCAGGAGGAATCTTCTTCTCAATCTCTTTGCTTACTGTTGTAGCGCTGTTTGGGGCCGCTTGCGCTCCAGCGACGGCGCCTGGTGCGGCATCTCCCCCTCCCGGTCCCACTGCGGCGACCGCGCCGGCTGCGTCTCCAATCTCGAAACCTTCCGTCTCGACTGCTAGCCCGGCGGAGGATAAGCCGAAGTCTGGCGGCAAGGCGGTCCTGGCTCAACACGTAGATCTTCTCAATGCCGATCCCCTGCTTTGCGCCGCCACGAGCTGTGTTCTAGTTGTGGGCTTCTCTTTTAACAAGCTCCTTATGCGCGACAAGGATAACAATGTAGTGGCCGACCTGGCGGAGTCCTGGGAGCAGACCGATCCGGTCACTTACGTTGTCCGGCTGCGCCGGGGCGTCAAGTTCCACGATGGCCAGGAACTGAAGGCGGAGGACGTCTTGCACAGCGTGGAACTCCTGCGCGACAGGACTGCCCATCCCACCTTCTACGGCGTGTGGCACAAGTTCGCCAGCGTCCGCGCCCTGGGCGACTACGCGGTAGAGTTCAAGACTATTGAGCCTGACCCGACCTTCCCTAATGCCCTTTCCCATTTCGCCCAGTACATTGTGCCGAAGAAGAGCTATGCCAAATCTGGAGCTTTCACTCAGCAGTGGGTAGGCACCGGCCCCTTCAAGCTGGCCGGGTTCACCCGCAATGTCAGCTATCGCTTGATCAGGAACCCCACGTATTTTGAGAAAGGCATTCCCTACATCGATGGGATTGATGTTCTCGTAATCCCGGACTTGGCGTCACGCATCGCGGCTTTCCGCACTCGCCGCGTCGACTTCGTCGGGGAGCTGCGCACCGCCGACCTCCTGAGCCTGCGCCGAGCGGTTGCCGACCTGCGAGAGTTAAAGACTCCCGGCGGCGCCATTGGCATGTACTTCAATGACCGGCAGCCGCCGTTCAACAGCATGAAGCTACGCCAGGCAGTGGTAGGGGGCCTCCAGCGCCAGGAGCTGATCGACATTGTCACGCAAGGGACGGGGACCCTTTCGGGGCCCTCCTCCGGCGTTCCCAGGGGATGGGCGCTGGTATGGTTCCCGGAGGAATTGAAGAAGCTTTATGCCTACGACGCCGACCGGGTCAAGCGGCTCCTATCTGAAGCGGGTTACCCGGACGGGTTTTCCTTCGCGCTGAAGGCTACGCCGCGCCAGCCTTCGGCAGTGGCGGCGATGGAAGTGGTACAGCAGCAGCTTGCCAAAGTGAGGATACAAGTCAAGCCTGAGGTCCTTGATTTCACCACCTTTATTGCCCAGCGCGATAGCCGCCAGTTCGCCGCGGTATCTCACATCGTGAGCCCGGAAATCGAGCCTGCGGAGCGCTTGTACGTAAACTTCCATTCCAAGAACGACCGTTCCTATGCCGCGGACCCGGAGATAGACGCGGCCCTGGATGAGCAATACCGCATCCTCGACCCCGAGAAGCGCCGACAGAAGCTGCTGGAGGCGGAGCGTATGATCATTGAGCGGGGCTATGCGGGCGTCTATTTCCAGCAGTTCGACTTCGCGGTGGCCCAGCCCTATCTGAAGAACTATACGTCCCCCAGTATCAGCGGGCAATATCTCATGCGTTACGCCTGGTTGGACAAGTAAGCTATAAGCTTAGCCGGACTGCCTCCAACGAATCAGCGGTTGGCTGGTTCTGAGTTTGGAGTACGGAGCTGAGGGGAGGTCCCTGATGCAACCAAGAAGGGTGTTCCAGGTCATAAGTTGCTTTATGGCCCTGGGGTTGACGCTGGCAAGCTGCGCCCAAGCCGTGGCGCCGACTCTTGCACCAACGGCAGCCACTCCAAGTATGCCAGACACTCCAGTTGCCAGGCCGCCCGTAGCCGCAGCAGCACCATCGCCGACCCCTAAGGCATCAATGGAGCCGGCAAGATATGGAGGTGTCCTTAAGCACGCAACGCTGACAGATGAGGCCAGTTTCGACCCGCATGTCAACGCGCGCAACATGCTTGGCGACCAGGCAGGTCTCGCCTATAGTGGCCTTGTCCAGTTCGACCCGGAGGACGGAAGGCGCATCATCCCTGACCTGGCAGAGGGCTACCACATGAGTCAGGATGGCGCTAAAGTAACCTTTGTCCTGCGCAAGAATGTGCGCTGGCACGACGGGAAGGTCTTCACCTCCGAGGATGTCAAGTTCAACTTCGACCGGTGGGCCAAGCCTCCGGAGGGTGTGGTCATCGCCCGCAAGGAGATCGCAGAGCCCGTGGAGCGGGTGGAGACCCCCGACGCCAATACCGTTGAGGTATATATGAAATACCCCAGCCCTTTCTTTATCGCTGGGATAGCCTCTTTCTCGGCGGTGATGCTGCCGTCGCACTATCTCAAAGACCGCAAGACCATGGGATTGAACATCCTGGGGACAGGCCCTTTCAAACTCAAAGGCCACAGCCGCGGCGTCGGCCTGCAGTACGTGAAGAATGAAAACTATTTCATTGCCGGCCGGCCATACCTGGATGGCATCACTCAATACATCGTTCCCGATGAGACAGCCAGGTTCGCCGCTTTCCGCACCGGCCAGCTTCGTACCATGTACGTTGCCTCGTCGAACCTCAGTCCTTCTCGCGCCGAGACCTTGAAAAAGGAGATGAGCGATAAGGTGAACGTAGCCCGGATTCCCGGGTTGTCCATAGCGGTCGTGTACCTCAATGCCACCCGCCCGCCCTTCAACGATGTTCGCGTGCGGCAGGCGGTTGACATGGCCCTGGACCGCAAGAAGATACTGGGCCTGCCAGAGACGCGGGGCGAGACCATTGGGCCGATGATCCGGAGGCCTTGGGCGCTTCCCGATGATGAACTAATGAAGCGGCCGGGTTACCGGGGGGTGAGCGGTGAGGACATTGCGAAGGCTAAAGCCCTTCTGGCCGACGCCGGATATCCCAGGGGCTTCGAGAACGAGGTGTTGATAAACAGGCCCTTCACTAATCAGGCCGTCTTCATGCAGGCCGAACTCAAGGCGATCGGCGTTGAAGTGGTGGTCAGAGCTTTCGATGCGGCCACCACCCAACAGCGCCAGGAAAGCCGGGATTTCGGCATGAGCCTCTATTTTGTGACGCAGCCCGTGGACGACCCCAACCTCCTGCTGTCTTTCTACGTAACCGGCGGAGGCCGGAACTACGGTGGATTCAGCGACAAACAGATCGATGATCTGTATAAAGAGCAATCAAAGACTATGGAGCCGGCGAAACGCAGGGAGATCGTCCTGAATCTACAGCGGAGGATTCTTGGCCTGGCACCCAGTCCTATTCTCTTCCATAGCTTGTATGATGTGCCCTACTGGAGGTGTCTCGAGGGATACTATCCCGAGAAACAGATAGCCAATAACAATCTGAGGAGGCAAGACATCTGGCTGGCGGAGGCTTGTAGATAGAGGCGCTTCCAGTTGAAGATCGGGTGAACTCGCTGGCGAAGAAAGATCGGAGGTTTAGATGACGACCCAGCATGTCGCGCTCACGGAGGAGATGCTCGACCGCGAGCGAGCTAAGATCGGGATCGAAATGACTCCCCGGGAGCCCTATTTCAACACCGCCGCTACCAGAGATGCGATCCGTCACTTCGCTGATGGCATCGGAGACTTCAATCCGCTGTGGAGGGACCCCGAATACGCCCGGAGTACCAGGTACGGGTGTATCGCGGCGCCACCTTGCTTCCTCTATAGCGTCTGCCGGGCTCCGGCCGCTTTGGGATTGCCCGGCATCCATAGCTGGCACTCGGGCAACGACTGGTACTTCTACAAACCCGTCCTCGTGAATGATGAGTTCACCTACAGTTGGGTCCTGACCAAGCTCGTCGAGAAAACCAGGAGCCAGGTGGCCGACCGAATCTTTCTCCAGTATCATGATATTCTTTACAAGAACCAGAAGGGCGAACTGGTGGCGAAACAGGTGCGTTGGGCCACGCGGGTGGAAAGGAGGTCGGCGGGTGAAAGGGGCAAGAACCGCGACATTCCAAAGGCTGAGTATACGGCCAGCGATCTGGAGCGCATCTACGCGGATTATGATGCAGAGGAAGTACGAGGCTCCACGGCGCGTTTCTGGGAAGACGTGCAGGTCGGTGATGAGCTTACGCCGGTGGTCAAAGGCCCGCTGAGTATGCGCGACATGATCGCCTATGCGATAGGAGCGGGAGGGCCTTTTATGAAGGCGCACGCCGCTTTTCTGAGTTTCAGTCGTCGTCACCGCGGCTTTGCCATGATCGACTCACGGACAGGCGCCCTCGACGCGCCTGAGCTGGTCCACGAAGAGATCTCGCGCGCGCAGGAGATCGGTATCGCCAGCGCCTACGATTATGGCTCGCAGCGCATATCATGGGTGGGGCACTTGCTGACCAACTGGATGGGAGATGACGGGTCCCTGAAGAACCTCTATGCTGAGCTACGCCGATTCAACATCGTGGGCTACACTACCTGGGCCAGGGGCAAGGTCACCCGCAAATACGTGGAGAACGGGGAGCATCTGGTTGATATCGATTGCTGGGCTGAGAACCAGCTCCACGAAGTCACTCTGCCGGGACACGCCACAATTTCTCTGCCGGTTAGAGAGTGAGTTCCCTCCATGCTTAAGCAGGCGCTGTCGTGGCTGAAGGTAATCGAATACGGTGAATTCATCTCCGCCCCCTACTGCGGCAAGCTGATGGCTGATCTCGGAGCCGAGGTTATCAAAGTGGAGGCGCCCGACGGCGGAGACCGCTCAAGGCAGTTCGGTCCCTTCCTGAACGACATACCTCATCCGGAGCGGAGCGGCCTCTTTCTGGGCCTGAATACGAGTAAGCTGGGGATCACGCTGGATGTCAGCACGGTCACCGGCAGGAACATGTTGCTCCGGCTCTTGAAAGAAGCCGACGTCTTCATCGAGAACAACGGCCCGCAGAAAATGAAGGCCCTCGGCCTGGACTACGAAGAGTTACACAAGATCAATCCTGGGCTCGTCGTAACCTCCATCACTCCCTACGGGCAGTCAGGCCCCTATCGGGACTACGTTGCCTACGATATCAATAGCTCTGCTCTTGGAGGCGCCTCTATCTGCATTGGCCTCCCCGACCGCGAGCCGTTGACCATGCCTTTCTCGCAAAGCGACTATCAGGCGGCGGTGAGCGCCGCTGGCGCCACTTACGCCGCTCTGCTGGCGCGCGAAATCGATGGCGAAGGACAACACGTGGATATATCAACAGCAGAGGTAATAGCGGCTCTTCTTGTGGGCATCGACATCTGCGAGTGGCGGGAGAAGGGCCTGCGTGAGGAACGGACGGGCTTTCGCGATTCTCAGACGGTCTATCCCTCCACCACGTTGCCGTGCAAAGATGGCTACGTCAGATTGAGGGCGCCACAACTGGCGCAGTGGATCCGTTTTCTCGCCCTGATGGGCACGCCGGAATGGACCAGGAATCCGCGGTACCGGGACCGCCGCGCCATGGGGAGCGAGTACCCGGAGGAAGTCGATGCGCTTCTGGCGCCATGGCTGATGGAACATACCAAGGAGGAAATCTTCGCCATGTGCCTTAGAGAACACGTTCCATTGGCGCCGGTCAACACTATCGAAGAGCTCGTAAAGAGTGAGCACCTGAAGGCAAGAGACTACTTCATCAGTGCCGAGCGCGACGATATTGGCCCGCTGACCTATCCGGGGGCGCCTTATAAGTTCTCCGAGACCCCCTGGAGGATAGGGCATCCGGCCCCGCTCCTGGGCGAGCATAACCAAGAGGTCTACTGCGGCCGGCTGGGATACTCCAAGGAAGGGCTGGTACAGTTGATAAGGGCGCAAATCATCTAGGAGGGCCACGCTCCGTCGTGGCCGCAACAGGATCGGACGCGACAAAGCGCGTCCCTCCGTTAGGGCCGCCTGATGTTTTGAGGGGTGTTTGGAATGAGCGTTTTGCCTCTGGCACGTTACCGGGTCCTTGACTTCGGGACCGCCTGGGCCGGGGCGATGGTTGGCCTGATCCTCGCCCATCTGGGCGCCGAGGTCATAAGGATCGAATCGCGTGAGCGCATAGATGGCATGAGACTGGGATGGCCGGGCAAAGGGGCCCCGCCCGAGCCGGAGTTCAATGCGCACTTCCATGTTCTCAATCCGAACAAGCTGAGCATCACGGCGAACATGAAGCAGCCGGAAGGCGTCACTTTGATAAAAGAACTGGTAAAAGAGTGCGATGTGGTCACCGACAACTTTACGCCCGGTGTCTTGGAACGGGTGGGCCTCGACTACGAATCACTGAGAGCGGTGAAGCCGGACATCATATTGGTATCGATTCCGGCGGCAGGAAATTACGGGCCGCTCAAAGATGTGAGGACCTACGCGTCAACCCTGGGCGCCCTGGCGGGTATTGAGGGGCTGGTTGGCTATCCGGGGGAGAGGGTCTTGAGCCTTGGGGGAGGCTATGCCGACACCAACGGGGGAGTGCACGGGGCGATGGCCATCCTTGTCGCTCTCCTCCACCGCAACAGGATGGGAGAGGGCCAGTTTGTCGATCTGTCTCAATGGGAGGCGACGACCAGCCTGCTCGTCGGGCCCATAATGGAGTACATTATGAATGGCCGGAACCAGGCCCCGCAGGGCAATCTCAGCCCAACCATGGTCCCATATAACAATTATGCCTGCAAAGGCGAAGACACCTGGGTGTCCATCGCTGTGTATTCAGACGAGGAGTGGCAAGGTCTCTGCCGCGCGATGGGTGAGCCCGCCTGGACCAAAGAGGAGAGGTTCAGCGATAAGTACAGCCGGTTGAAGAACAGGCAGGCTCTCGACGAGCTGATCGCCGCATGGACATCCAACTTGACGCACTACGAGGCGACGGAAGTCCTCCAAAGAGCCGGCGTGGCGGCTGCCCCGCTCCTCAACGTCGATGAGCGCCACGACGATCCCCATTTCCGTGAGCGTCAACTCTACATAGACATGGAACACCCGCGGACGGGAGTCGAGCCTGTGTTCGATATCCCCTGGAAGCTCAGCGGCACGCCGGGCGCCATGCGCCGCCATTCCCCTCTCCTGGGAGAGCATAACGAGTATGTCTTCACCGAGCTCCTGGGCCTGTCGAAGGGGGAAGTGGCGCGGCTGACGGAGGCGAAGGCGCTCTATTGATAGGCCGATTCTTGGGCTTTGGCGATCTCACCCAATTCGCTGACTAATTCTGGACTCGACTTGGAGGAGCGAAAGGCTGATGCAGGAACGGACTCTGGAAGGGATCAAAGTTGTAGAATGCGCCGAGATGGTGGCCGGGCCATACTGTGGCAAGCTCCTGAGCGACCTGGGGGCAGAGGTGACAAAGGTCGAGGCGCCCTGTGGTGACCCGGCACGTCGCAGAGGGCCCTTCCGTGGCGACCTCCCAGATGCTGAGGGTAGCGCCCTCTTTCTCTACCTCAACACTAACAAGCTGGGGGTCACTCTGAACCTGGAGAATAAAAAAGGTAGACGGCTGCTGGGGGAGTTGGTGAGAGAAACCGACATTCTCATCGCCGACTGGCCACCCAGCGAGTCAGAACGTCTGAGCCTCAGCTACGAGATATTCAGCGCGGCGAACCCACGGCTTGTTATCACTTCGATCACTCCTTTCGGACAGACCGGCCTCCATCGGGATTACAGGGCGTATCCTTTGAACACCTTCCACGGGGGCGGAGAAGGCTACCTCCTCCCAGGAGGCAAACAGAACCTGGAACGAGAGCCGGTGAGAGGCGCTGGCTTCCTCACCGAATATGACAGCGGCCTTTGCGCCGCGGTGGCCACTCTGGGAGCTCTCTTTTGCGCTCGTTTGACCGGCCGCGGACAGCAGATAGACGTGTCCAAGCAGGAGGCCGCCATGGCCTTGTCGAGGGTGGATATCGCTCGTTACCGCTGGGATGGCGTAGTCGAAAGCCGCGCTATCAGAGGCGCGCGCCCCGGCAACTCCATCCGCTGTCTTGATGGCTACGTGCAAATCCATTGTCCCGGTGACCATCAGTGGCGCGCGTTGCTTGAAGCCATGGGCAATCCAGGTTGGGCCGCCGATCCGAAGTATGGTGACAGAGCTTCGCGCGTCAAGCACGTCGAGGAGATTAACGCCAGGATCGAAGAGTGGTCAACCGAACTAACAACCAGGGAGGTTGCCCGAAGGGTGCAGGCGAAGGGTTGCCCGGCCGCGCCGTACAACACTATCGCTGACCTTTTGCAGGACGAGCATCTCAAGTATCGTGGCTTTTTCGCTCAAGCGGAACATCCGAGGGCTGGCAAGCTCACCTACCCCACAGTCCCGTATCGGCTGTCGCTCACTCCTCCGGACTGCCCGCGGCCGGCGCCGCTCCTGGGGCAGCACAATCAGCTCATTCTTGGCGCACGTCTCGGCCATTCGACCAGGCAACTTCTTCAGCTCTCACAGGCTGGCGTAATCTAGGGCTACAGGGAGAAGTGGTGATGCAGACTGAACTGCTGCAGGGCGTTAGAGTTCTGGACTTTGGCTCCGCCTGGGCTGGCCCCTATGCTGGCCAGATCATGGCCTACATGGGCGCGGAGGTGATCAAGATAGAGAGCCGGAGGCACCTGGACGTGAACCGTGAGCGTTCGGACGCGATGTCCGGCGCGGCGGCGGACGTTGAGCTGTCCATTTTGTTCCATGACGTCAACATGAACAAGATGAGCGTCACCATTGATCTTACGCAGCCCAAGGGGGTGGAGCTTGTGCACCGGTTGGTGAAGCTCAGCGATATGGTGATGGAGAACTTTCGCGCCGGGGTCATGGATAAGCTGGGACTGGGCTATGCCACGCTCCAGAAACTGAACCCCACAATGGTCATGGTATCAATATCGACCTGTGGACAGACAGGGCCCTCCCGCTCCTATGCCGGGTACGCCACCATTTTCAACGCGCTCAGCGGACTTGCGGACCTCACGGGCTACCCGGATGGTCCGCCGACGGAGATAAGGGGGGGCACTGATCTGAGGGTGGGTACCACAGCCGCCTTCGCCGGGCTGGCGGCCCTATGCCACAGGATGGGCACAGGGCGAGGCCAGCATGTGGATCTCTCTGCCTGGGAGTCCATAAGCTGCCTCATCGGAGACTTTATACTTGGGTATGGGATGAATGAGAGGCCCTTCTCCCGAATGGGTAACCATGATGAATCCATGGCTCCCCACAATTGCTATCCGTGCCAGGGCGACGACAAGTGGGTCAGCATCGCCATCGGCTCCGACGCGGAGTGGGCGGCCTTTCGCCGCGCTCTGGGGGAGCCGAAGTGGGCATTGCAGGAAAGATTCGCCGATGCCCTCGGCCGGTGGGAGCATCAGGACGACCTGGACCGGCTCGTAGCCGCGTGGACCAGAAGTCGCACTCCGGCGCAAGTGGCCGAGGGGTTGCAACGCGTTGGGGTGGCGGCCTTTCCGGTCATGAGCAGCGCCGATTTGTTTGCCGACGAGCATCTTAAGCGACGGGGCGTATTTCCTGAGATGGAACATCCCCGAATGGGAAAGCGGACGGTTGTTGGTCCTCCCTGGAAGTTCTCCGCCACGCCGACCACGCTGAGGCGAGCTCCCTTGTTGGGAGAGCACAATGAGTATGTCTTTGGCCAGTTGCTCAGTCTGCCGCCCGAGGAACTTGAGAGGTTGGCGCAGGAAGGGGTGGTCAAGTAGATGTGTTCACTCGATCATCGGGTGCGGTTGTAACCGCCTGGCATATCTTCCCCTCTTTGAGCACTGACCCCAAAGGTCGAGCATGCGGCCTATGGTCTGCGGCGCCACATTTCCTAGAGTTTGTGGCTCTTGTGAAAGCTGCGGGCAGAAGGCGTGTTGGCCATGCGCAGAGGCGTTGCGCCGTAATGCAAGGCGAGACAGGCCTTCGAAAAGGGTGCGCCACGCCCCCCATTGACAATCAGAGGGTGAGGACCTACAATTGTCCCCGATACTGGTGGGGCGCGGCTGTGCTCAATCAGGAGTTGAAATGGGAAATTGCAGCTTAAGCGAACGTGGCGTCAAACAGGAGTCGGCCGGAATGTTGCCAGTGACCGGATGGGCGGAAGTCAACGATTTCTTCGAGCGCGAGCAGCTAACAGATGGCCTGCCAATTGTCCCGCCAACGGTGGAGGGTATCAGAGCTGCACTGGCCTACGTCGACCGGGACCCCGCGGATCTGGTAGCCACTATCCCGCCCAGGCATGGTCAAGCCACGGTGGAAAGCATAGCTGTCAACGCCGTGATGGCGGGATGTCTGCCTTCATATCTGTCGGTAGTCATCACTGCTGTCGAGGCCATTAGCGATTCAGCATTCAATCTACACGGCGTGCAGACAACTACGCATCCGGCCGGACCTCTCGTTATTGTCAACGGGCCGCTAGCCAAGGAGCTTGGGGTAAACTGTGGCGCTGGCGCATTAGGGCCTGGCTATCGCGCCAATGCCACCATCGGTCGCGCCATACGTCTGATCCTTATGAACATCGGGGGAGCTCGCCCGGGTGAGCTGGATAAAGCTACCCTCGGCCACCCAGGCAAGTACTCGTACTGCCTCGCCGAGAACGAGGTTCAGAGCCCTTGGGAGCCCTTGCGCATCGAGTTAGGCTTCCAACCCGAGGATAGCTGCGTGACAGTGGTGCCGGCCGAGGCACCTCATAACATAAACGACCATTTCGGGACCACAGCAGAAGGCATTCTAACCATGGTGGCCGGTGTCATGGCCCAGGTAGGTGCCAACGACTGGTACTATGATGGTTGTCGGCCTCTACTGATCCTATGCCCCGAGCATGCGGCGACGATCGCGGGCGACGGTTTCTCGAAGGCAGACGTGAAACGTTTTCTCTGCGGACATGCCCGCTTGCCCCTGGGCAGGTGGTCGGCAGAGAACATTGCCGGAAGGTTCAGAGACCATTGGCCGGATCGCTACGCTGCTGTATCTGAGGACACAGAAGTGTCCCTCTTGCGCGAGCCAGACGACCTCATCGTTATTGTAGCTGGTGGGGCGGGAAAGCACTCCATATATGTGCCCACCAACGGCCATTTCCGCCCCGTCACCAGGCTCGTTGCAGATAGGAATGGAACGGCCATTCGCTCCGCCAGCAGGCTGATCCACCGCGAGGAGATCGGGAAGCGGCGAGTCAGCCGTGCTGGAACCCCAGGCGTTTTCGATCCTAGAGGCGTGCGGGCAATTGCCAAACGAAAAGCCCTGGCGCCTGCCCTGTCTGACCTCAACGACAGGGTGCTGGGCTTCTTGGACAACGGCAAGCCCAACGCTAGACGGTTGTTAGCTTGCATAAGCGACGAACTGGGCCAGCGCTTCAAGATCAAAGCACGTCACGCCCTGCGTAAACCGGAAGTGACCGCAGTGGTGCCCGAAGAGCAAATCGAGAGCGTCTTACGCCATTGCGACGCCATCGTAACTGGAAGTGGCGACTGAGGGGGCTGCACAACGTGGAGTGTCCACGACGCAGTAGTGCTGGAGGGACTGGGTGTACCTACGGTTCTGGTCTGTACCGACGCGTTCGTGCCATTGGCGAAAGCCCAGGCATCTACCCTGGGACTGCCAAACATGCGGATTGTGAATATCCCTCACCCTCTGGGCGGGGTTTCAGAAGATGGTGTGCGGGCAATGGCGCAGGCGGTTGCGCCCTCGGTGATGAAGATGCTCGGAGAATAAGCTTCGGTAGGTTCGACGTAGAGAACAGCCTACGTTGCGCTATGAGGAAGACACGCCCCGGGACAAAGAGTCTGGAACCACATCGGATTAGGAGGCCCACCATGCACGGGAAGAAATTACTAGTTGCGAGTCTCTCCATGATTGTTGCGCTGCCACTCACTACTTGCAGTCCAGCGGTGACAGCGGTGAAAGCAGTGACACCTACGACATTCGCCGTGCCGACGCCAACCGCCAAAAGCCGGGGGGCGGAGCCAAACTATGGAGGTACCCTCTTATCGGCTATCAACAATACCATCCCACATTTTGACATGCACCAAGAGACTACCTTCTCGATGCAATTCCCACTCTCCTCCAGCTATGATATGCTCGTCCGCAATGATGCGATGGAGGAAGACAAGATAGTAGGAAACCTGGCCAGGAGCTGGGATATCAGCCCGAACGGACTCATCTATACCTTTCGGCTCCAAGAAGGGGTGAAGTTCCATGATGGCACATCCCTTGTAGCCGAAGATGTAAAGTTTAACCTGGATAGGGTAATTTTCCCGCCCAAGGGCATGATCTCGCCGAGGAAGCCGCTATATGAAGCGGTCGAAAAGGTCGAAACCTTTGATCCGGTCACCCTGAGGATATTCCTGAAGCGCCCCCAGGCATCGTTCTTGCAGCTTCTGTCCATAGAAAAGAATTTCGTCTTCCTGCCAAGAATCATTCGCGAAAAGGGTGATATGAAGAAGGATGTCCTCGGCACGGGACCTTTCAAGTTCGTCAGCTACACCGAAGGGGTCTCGTTCAAGGTGCAAAAGAATCCTGATTACTTTGTCAAGGGCCGCCCTTATCTTGACGGGATTACGATTTACGTGATGATTGATGAGACGGCGAGGGTTGCGGCTCTGAGAACGAAGTGACTGGATCTATTGTCCCTCGTTACCGGTCCCGCCGGGCCTCAAGCCCTTGAGCTTCAGAAGCGCGAGCCGCGGTTGGTAGCGCAAGGAAAGGTAGTACCTAACATGGTCGGGCTCATTCCGAACACGAAGGTGCAACCCTGGAACGACGCTCGCGTGCGGCAGGCATTGAACCTGTTGATAGACCGGGAAGCGGCTGCCAAGGTGATACGCGGCGGTGGTTTTTACCCTGGATACGGGTATAACGTCCCCGGATCGCCCTTTGCGCGCACTGAGACGGAGTTGAAGGCCATGCCCGGCTTCAGGATGCCCAAGGACCAGGATATCGGCGAGGCGAAGAGGCTGCTGGCCGAAGCGGGCTACCCCAACGGGTTCAAAGTTACCCTCTTGACCCCCACTAACATTTATAGCAAAGAAGGTGCGGAGTTCAGCAATAGCGAGTTATCGAAATTGGGCATAGTTGGCACTATCCAGGTCTTGGAGATGGCGGTGGCAAAAGACAGGGTCTTCAAAGGGGCCTTCGAGCTAACCGCCTGGTCCGAAGGGCCTAGCCTTGACGAGCCCGATTTGATTCTAGGCGGGTACTATTTGACCGGGGCCCCCCAGAACTATGGCGGGTGGAGTAACAAGCAGTTCGACGAACTCTATGTCGCCCAGAGTCAGACCTCGGATTCAGCGAAACGTAAGGAGATCATTGGGGAGATGGAAAGAATTTTGCACAAGGAGGCGCCAAGAATCCTTATCACTTGGGGCAAATACTGGGCGGTCTGGTGGAGCGAAGTTGCAAACTGGGCGCCGCACCGAAGCGTTAAGAGGAATCACCAGTTTCGAGATGTGTGGCTAGCGCGCTAGTGGCTTCGAAGCAAAGAACTTGTTGTGAATGAGTCAAGTTTCTCCGGCAATGAGTTCGACCTCCGCGACCCATTACCGGAGCCATCTGTGGGTTCTATCGACGGAGTCGATACCCTACAACTGATCGGGCCGAGACGGGAGTTTGCTAGTAGTCAGCAACTAAGGAAGGAGAATCTGAATGGCGCAGCCGACGTTCGAGGTGGTGTGGCCCCTGGGTAAATCGGCCTATGAGCCGATGCATCTCGCCCACCGTGGTCAGGACCTAGAAGGGAGCACCATATGTGAGCTGTGGGAATGGATGTTCAGGGGTGATGAGATTTTCCCTATGCTGCGGGAGCTGCTTTCCAAGCGATACTCTGGTATCAAGTTCGTCGACTACAACGTTTTCGGTGACACTCACGGGCCGAAGGAAAGGGAGGTCATAGCTGCCCTTCCCGAACTGCTCCGCAAGCATAAGTGCGACGCAGTGATTTCGGGTGTGGGCGCCTGAGGTGCCTGCACGCCCGCAGTGGTGCGGGCCAGCGTGGCTGCGGAGAGAGCTGGTCTTCGCAGCGTCTCCGTCGTAGCGTCGTACTTCGTCAGGCAGGCTCAGGCAACAGCAAGGGCCTTGGGGGCGGAGAACCTCGCAGTTGCGGAGTATCCCGGCGTGCCCATGACCGACAGTGAAGAGGAGTTGCAGAGGAAGGTTAAAGAGGTTCTACTCAACAACGTTATCGAGGGGCTAACCACGTCGGCTGCGGACTCGGCCAAGCCGGTAGAACCTGGCATGAGAGACATCGTCTTCAAGGGAACATTGAAGGAAGTGCACGAGTTCTTTGTGAAAAACCTCTGGACCGACGGCCTTCCCATAATACCTCCAACGATAGAAGAGGTTGAAAGGTTTCTGGCTTTTACTGATCGCTCCCCTGATGAGGTTGTTGGCGTACTCCCGCCTGAGAACCGGCAGGCCACAATTTGGAACATCGCCGTCAATGGGGTGATGGCCGGTTGCCGCCCGGAATACATGCCAATACTGGTACCGATCGTGGAGGCAATTGCAGACCCCGAATTCCGCCTTGAGGATGCAGGCAGTACGCCTGGGTGGGAACCCCTGCTCATTCTGAACGGCCCGATAATCAAGGAGCTGGACTTTAACTACGGTTGCGGCGTCATGCGCGTGGGAAGACAGGCCAACACCAGTTTGGGCCGGTTCCTAAGGCTATACATGCGTAACGTGGCTGGATTGCGCATCCCGCCTGGGGACACCGATAAGGGTAGCATCGCCTATACCTTCAATGTAGCCCTGGCGGAAAACGAGGACGCGGTGGCTGAGATCGGCTGGCAGCCCTTCAGCGTTGACCGGGGGTTCAAACGCGGTGAGAACGTCGTCACCGTTCAAAGCGTCATGAGCATCAGCGGCCCCTGTTACAGCGGGGGACACACCGCCCTCGACCATCTGGAAACTCTGGCCGAATTGATCGGCCGGCGCTCTATGACCTACTGGGCGGCCCACTCTATAGTCGAGGGGAGGTCCCATCCACTGTTCCTCCTGAGCCCCAGCGTTGCAGGGGTTTTAGCCAGGGACGGGTGGACTAAGGATGCCATAAGGGAATATCTGTATGATAATGTGAAGGCCCCGGCAGGATTTCTGGAGAAACTACGGCGGCAAAGCGGCAAGACCAGCTTCAGTTTCTGCTCTTGGGTGGAACGGGGTCTATTACCCAGGGAGTACTGCGAATCCACGGACCCGGAAAGGATGATACATGTATTCTTGCGGCCCGAGTGGATAGGCATTGTGGTGAGTGGCGACCCGGGCAGGAATCAGAGTAAGGGGTACGTGCAGAATCAGAAGCAGGGACCGCCCATAAGCAAAAGGATAGCGCTGCCAGCCTCGTGGCAGTAGAAGGGGTCAAGACGTCATTCCCGCTGCCTCAAAGGAGACCACAGACGAGGTGTCGACGAGTTGAGCGGCGGAGCGGCTGTCTGAGAGGGGCCGCCTGGTCTTCTCGCCGGCGAACCATCGCACAAGGAGAGCGTTTCTAATGAAGACCATAAAGCTGTTGACAATTGTGAGTTGCTTGACGCTCTTGGCGCTCTCGCTGATGAGCTGTGCGCCCGCAATAACTGACTCACCACCCAAAGCCAAGACGGGCGATCCTACCCCAAGCTCCAAGCCCATCGCCGAACAGCCCACGTACGGCGGAATATTGTCCGTCTCCTGCGTGGGGGACCCCATCAGCTTCGATCTACATCAAGAGACCGCATCCAAGGTAGAGAACGTGGTCTCTCTTGCCTACAATGGCCTCACCCAGTTCGACCCCAAGAGTCCGGAAGACGTCATCGGAGACCTTGCGAAAAGCTGGACTGTCAGCCAGGATGGGCTGACCTATACCTTCCAGTTGAACGAGAACGTCAAATTCCAAGATGGTTCACCGCTCTCCGCCCAGGACGTCAAGGTCAGTTATGACCGGCTCATCAATCCGCCGAAAAACGTCAGCTCCCCGCGCCGGGTGGACCTCATGTCCCTCGACAGAATAGATGTGGTGGATAAGAACTCAGTCAGGTTCACGCTCAAGTATGTGTCGAGCACCTTTTTAGGCATCATCTCCTCGGGTTTTATGGCCATTTATTCCGAGTCCTTCCTCGACAAAAAGGGCGACATGAAGAAAGATGTAATGGGCACCGGCCCTTACAAACTCAAGGCCTATTATCCGGGCACGTCCCTCGAATATGTCAAGTTTACGGACTACTTCGTTAGGGGTCGGCCCTATCTGGATGGCATGACCTTCTACAACATCCAGGATGCCGGCACCCGGCTAGCCGCCTTCCGCACGGGACGGGTGAAACTCACCGGGCCTGGTCCGTCCGGGTTGACCGCCGCTGACGCTGATATCATCCGCAAGACGCTCCCCCAGGTGAGCCTCCTGTCGTACCCATCCTTCAGCCATTCCAATTTTCTGCCTCACAATCAACGCAAGCCTTGGGACGACATTCGAGTGCGCAGGGCTGCTCACCTCGCCATCGATCGCCAGAGGGCGATCGAGGTGCTCGACCAGGGCTACGGCGAGTTGGGCAGCCACATGCCTGGCAAGTGGGGCATCCCCAAGGATGAGTTGCTGAAGATACCTGGCTGGCGCCAGCCTAAGGATCAAGACATCGCTGATGCCAAGAGACTGTTGGGCGAAGCTGGCTTCCCCGAAGGCTTTGCGGCGAAAATGCTGGTCAACGCGGACAAGCAGTTCGAAGATCTGGCGGTCTACGTTGCCGACCAATTCGCCAAGATCGGTAT
Organism: Chloroflexota bacterium; assembly: GCA_016190665.1. Classification (GTDB taxonomy): domain Bacteria; phylum Chloroflexota; class Dehalococcoidia; order JACPQD01; family JACPQD01; genus JACPQD01. Next base: position 70,504 of record JACPQD010000038.1, on the reverse strand, counting down.
CAAAGCTCAACTCGACATCAGGGATTTCGCAGTGCGCACCGACCTCCTGCGACGGGGCAACTTCGAAATCCATCCCCGCATCGCTTCCCTCTCTTTCCCCGACCCGGAGAACCTGGCCCGCTATTGGGCCGCCCCAGTAGGAGATGACTGGGGCACCAACTGGCAGCGAGCCGCCGACGAGAAGATATGGGAGCTTTTCGGTAAGCAGGCGCGTGCCATCGACCCCGCAGAGCGCGCGAAGATTGTCCGCGAGCTTGACCTTCGAATGATCGACCAGGCGATGATGCCCGTCATCTACTGGAGGAACGCTATCATGGGCTGGTGGCCGGAGGTGAGGGACCGCGGTAAGGTTTTCGGCTACTTCAGCTTTCAGAAGTATCAGAATATCTGGCTAGCCAAGTAAAAGGGTTACCTCGTTGGGGAGACGATTTCATAAGCGCCGTGACCCTGATGGAAAGGGAGGAGAATCAGTGGCACTTCAAAAAGCGGGAATTCACAATTATCTTTCCGACGACGAGGTACAATTCGTCAGGGATCAGCTCGCGACGATGCGTGCCAAGGAGACGTATGAGCCTGGCAAATGGTACGTAAGCCCTCTCAACCGAAAGCCCGAGGTGCTCGGGGCCTCCCTGCCGAGCCGCATGCCCAAAAGGGTCACCCTTAGGGATGTCACGCTGCGGACAGCGGAGCAGGTGCCTGGGGTCGGTCTGACGACAGGCGACAGGCGGCGCCTGGTGCGGGCCCTCATCGAGCTTGGGGTGAAATCACTGCAGGTAGGCATGTACTCTCGTCTAATGCGAGAGGAATCAGCCCGGGAAGAGGTCCGGTTCATCAAGAGCCTGGACCCTGATGTCGAGGTGGAGGTGGGAGCGATCACGGTCAAGGAGAGCATCGATCGTCTCGCCGACATGGGCGTCAACTGCGCCAGCATCAGCGGGCCGGCAAATTTCGCTATCAGCCCCTTCTACGCGGGGGAGGTGCCGGTTATGGCCTGGAACGGCGTGGACTGGCGCAAAGAGGTTAAGCCTCCAATGACCATGGAGGAGCTGGTGGAGCGCAACAAGCCCCTTATTGACCACGCCAAGAAACGCGGCCTCAAGATTCAGGCCTGGCTGAACATGTTGCTGTATGCGTCGGAAGAACACATTGAGCAGTTTGCTCGCGATATGGGCAATTCTGGCGTTGACTACATTGTGCTACTCGACGGTCCTGGCGGCATGGGCCCCCAGGCGATCGCCCACGCCGTGACGACCGCCAAAAGGGCAGCGCCCCATACCAAGATCGTCGTCCACCTCCACAACACGTTCAACCTGGGCGTGGCAATCAATCTAGCGGCTGTTCAGGCTGGAGCTGAAGTGCTGGAGGTAGCGGTGAACGGCTACAGCTCCGGCAACGGACAGACCGACCTGGCACAGATCGCCGCCGCCCTGGAGGTCCTGTACGGGGTCGATACCGGCATTCGCTTGGACCGGCTTACGGCGCTGCGCCGTTTGGGGGAGGACATCACTCGCGTCCCCGTGGCCCGCAACCATCCCGTTACCGGAGAGGAATACTTCAACTGGGGCGGCACGGAGTCGATCACCCAGGAACTGCCTGTGGACCCTTTGATCCACTGGTGCGTTAGGGGGTCGGTATTCGGAAATCAGGACAAATGGACCATCACCAGAGCCAGCGGTCACTGGGGCATGTTTGATAAGCTTACACAGCTCGGTATAACTGTCGAGAAAGCCGAAGTGGATGCTATCCTGGCAGAGGTAATGGAAGAAATACTGATCCGCAAGCGATCACTCACGGACGAAGAGTTCCGTTCTATGGCTCTGAGGATTAAAGGTGGCATCGAGGCCTGAAAGGAGGGACGGGTCACCTCCCGTAACAGGGATGGATAACCGGGATGTACGGCCCGTGCGCCTGGCTCCGCTGGTGGGCAACACCCCGACGTCATGATGCTGCTGGAGTGGGAGGACATGATCATCGTGGCAGGGGGCGACGAAAGGCGACCCATGTTTCGCCCGCCTTCGAGCGGCGGTTCTGCAGGCTAACCGAGGGTAATCAGGAAGATGGGAGAAAGATATGTCCCGGACGATGAAGATGCTGAGCCCGCTTGCGACACCTGGACGGAAACAAAGCAGATTGGCGCCGCGGGTGGTCAACTTGGACGGCAAGGTGGTCGGCTTCTTGCGCAATGAGTGGCCCAGCCTCTTAGTGACCATGAACAGCTTCGAAGAGCAGCTCAAGGAGAAGGATCATGTCTTCGGCTTCGTGTGGAAGGCGAAGGTGGGCATCCGGGGGACCCCGCCGGAGGACCTGGACGAGCTAGCCAGGAGGTGCGATGTGGTGGTCAACGGCCTGGGTAGCTGAGGGGCCTGCACGACGTGGAGTATCCACGATGCGATCGACCTGGAGCAGCGCGGCGTTCCGACAGTGACCTTGGTGACCACGTTCTTCTTGCCGCTGGCCCAAGCCATCGCCAAGGGGCGCGGTATCCCGGACTTGCCGCTCGCCGTCGTGCCTCATCCCTACGACACTTTGCCGGATGCCGAGCTATTGCAGATCGCCGATAGGATTCTGCCGTCGGTGGTTGAGGCGGTGTGTCAGGTGAAGGCGAAGCCGGCGGTCAGGGGCTAACCAGTCGGTGGGTGCCCACATTTGACTACGTAGTTCTGAGCCGAGGCGAAGAACCCCGCGAAGGGTTCAAGGGAGATGTCGGACGCTTCGCTGGGGCCGATCATGACACGGTGGACACCTCCTCAGTTGCTCCTTGTGTTGGGGGGAAGGGTCAGGCCAAAGATAGGGATGGAGGTTTCCATGGCTAAGGCAGCCAAGCTGATTTCAGATAGGGTCGAGGTAGTCGCGTCGGCGGAGGCGGCCTCCGATTACGCCTACGGACAGGGCTGGACCGACGGCCTCCCCATCATCCCGCCCACCGAGAAGCTCGTACGGCGCATGGTTGAATACAGCGGTCGCAGCCCGGACGAGGTCATCGCCTTGATTCCCCCAGCGCTTGGAGAGGCAACCATCGAGAAGATTGCCGTCAACGCGGTGATGGCGGGCTGCCTCCCGGAATACATGTCAGTGATTATGGCCTCGGTGCAGGCGGTAGTGGAGAAAGAGTTCAACCTGCCCGGCATCCAGGCCACCACCCACCCCGTTGGGCCGATGCTGGTCATCAACGGCCCCATTCGCGATAAGCTGAACATCAACTCTGGCGCCAACTGCATGGGGCAGGGCTGGCGGAGCAACGCCACCATAGGGCGCGCCCTGAGGCTCATCCTCCTGAACATCGGCGGCGCTATCGCTGGGACGGTGGACAAATCGACCCAGGGCATGCCGGGCAAGTTCAGCTATTGCTACGGCGAGAATGAAGAGGACAGCCCCTGGGAGCCGCTCCACGTTGAGCGCGGCTTCCAAGCCTCTGATAGCGTGGTCACGGCTATCGGAGCGGCCGCGCCGCTCAACATCATGTGCGGCTCGCGGGGCGGGCGCAGCATGCTCATCCTGCTGGCCAATGCCATGTCAGTCTTGGGGACCAATAACATGAACCACGCCGGCGAGCCTCTTATCATTATGTGCCCCCCAAACGCGCAGATGATGGCCGAAGAAGGCTTCTCCAAGGAGCAGGCCAGGCAGTTCCTCTTCGAAAACTCTCGCGTGTCGATCGATAGCTGGCCTAACGACAAGCGCTCTCACATCATGGCTGGCGACGGCCACATGGTCGACGGCTTCGCCTATCCGGCAAAGCGGGTGGAAGACGTGATGATAGTGGTAGCCGGCGGACCGGGCGGCCTGCACTCCTCTTTCGTGGCCACTTTCGGGGAGACCAGGGCGGTGAGCAAGCGCATCGAGTCTAGCTGACCACGCAGCGGGTAGGCTTGTGCTCTTTCAAACTGGTGGTACAAGTCGGAGGAGGAACCACTATGCAAACGAGAAAAGTCTTGGCAACCGCGAGTTGTCTGACGGTCTTGTGGCTGTTGCTGGCGAGTTGCTCCTCCGTGGCGGCGCCGCCACCCGCTTCCAAGTCGACAGCCCTGCTGCCCCCCGCCCTCACGCCGGCTCCGCGAGAGGAGCAACCCAAGTATGGAGGCGTGCTGAGGCGCTGGGGGCGGCTTGACGCTCCCGGCTTTGATCCACACCATGAAACCGCCTACGACACTGTTCAGGTCATAGCCCTGGCCTACGAGGGGTTGCTTGAGTATGATCCCCTGAAGCAGGAGGAGATAGCGGCTGGTCTGGCAGAGAGCTGGGAGCTAAGTAAAGATGGTAAGGCCTACACTCTTAAGCTTCGCCAGGGAGTGCGCTGGCATGACGGCAAGCCCTTTACCGCCGAGGACGTAAAGTTCAGCCTGGAAAGAATCAAGGACCCACCAAGAGGAGTGCGGAGTGGGTTCAAAGACTTTCTCGAGGCGGTTGAACGAGTACAAATCGAAGACGCCCGCACAGTGCGGCTTGTCCTTAAGCGTTCTTCGGCTATCCTACTGCCGGCACTGGCGATACCCAACCACAGTATCGTCCCCAGACACATAGTGGAGGAAAAGGGGCAAACTGTCCTTAGCAGTCAAATACTGGGCACGGGCCCCTTCAAAGTGAAGGACATAGCGCGGGGCTCCCGGTACGAGTTCAGAAAAAACGACGACTATTTCAGAAGCGGTCGTCCTTATCTTCATGGCGTCAGCATCCTTATCATACCGGACCGCGCCACCATGGCTGCTGCCATGGCAACCCGCCGCCTCGACATGCTTCTTGCGGATGTTGACCGCGCCTCAGCCGATAGGATAGCATCTCAAAATCCCCAGACAAAGGTAGTGACATACCCAAGCTTCATTTACACTGCACTTATCTTCGATGTCAAGGGCAAACCCTTTGATGACGTACGCGTCAGGAGAGCAGTGAACCTGGCGATAGACCGAGAAGCGGCCATAAAGACCGTTGCTGGAGGCTGGGGCGAGATCGGCGGGTTCACCAAGCCCAGCTTCTGGGCTTTGCCCAAGGAGGAGCTTCTCAAGAGGCCCGAGTTCGGGGGGATTACCATAGAAGAGCGCCGTACTCAAGCGAGACGGCTTTTGGATGAAGCGGGAATACCTCCCGGGTTCAAGCTGGAATGGCCTCATCGCAACGACGGCTTGCACATGAAGTGGGCTATCTTCGTGCGTGATCAATTGGAAAGGATCGGTTTTGAAGCGAAGAACATCCCCATGGACAACGTCGCTGCTCAGGCCAATCTCTACGGCGCCGAGCGACTCAAGTACCCTTTTAAGAGTTGGCGCCTCTCTGTTAGACTTGTGGATCCGACAGCGGTAATTGCCGACGTCGCTCTACCTGGCGGGCAGTTCTACAATCGCTACGATAACCCCAGAGTGAAGGAGCTTTGGCAGGAGCAGGAGACCGAGGTAGACGCGCAGAAACGGCGCGCGCTTGCCTGGCAAATAGAACGAATCATGCTTGACGACGTGGTGCTGGGCATTGGCTACTTTGAGATGGACGCGGCTGTGTATGGGCCGGAAGTGAGAAACTACGTGGTGCACACGAGCGCTCGCTTCACTAGCGCCTTGTCGGCCCGGGAGGTCTGGCTGGCCCGTTGAGCCTGATCTGCCTCCGGGGGCAGAACAAGTAGGCGACCAGCCCTGTCGAGTCTGCCGTGGGTTGCTTCGTCTAGGCCCGGTGGGTTCGCTGCCGCGGTTGCCTGCCATTCTTGAAGGGGCGCCAATGAGTGCCTATGTCTTACGGCGTCTTCTGCTGCTGATACCCACGCTATTGGCCGTATCGGTGCTCGTTTTCGTCGTCATTCGGCTGGCCCCGGGCGACATCGCGCTGGCGATGATGGGCGAGGGCGGCTCGGCCGCCGACCAGGCGACTTATCAAGAGTTGCGCAAATCTTTAGGCCTGGATCTACCCTGGCAAACCCAATATGTCGACTGGTTGTGGAAGACGCTTCACTTGGACTTCGGGGATTCCTATTGGACAAAGCAGCCGATCCTCCAGGAGATAGGCAAGACCATTCCCGTCACGCTTGAGCTGGCAATCTTTGCTTTGCTAATAGGGCTGGCCATTGCGTTGCCAGCGGGGATCGTTTCAGCGCTCCGCCGGGACACGTTGCTGGATCATGGGATCAGGGTTTTTACCGTAACCGGTCTTGCTGCACCCAGCTTCTGGGTGGGTATGCTTATCCTCATGGCTCTTGTTTCCAGCTTCAAGTGGATGCCCAGCGTGACGCCGGTGCCTTTTTTTGATGACCCGAAGGAAAACGTGCTGCAATTCTTTTGGCCTGCGCTAGCTTTGGGGTATCATGTCTCGGCGATTGTAGCCAGAATGCTCCGGTCTGCTATGCTCGAGGTGTTGAGGGAGGACTACATCCGTACAGCCCGGGCCAAGGGGCTGCAGGAGCGCAGCGTAATTGTGGTCCATGCGCTGAAGAACGCCCTCATCCCAGTAATAACCGTCATCGGTTTCACGGTGGCCGCGCTCCTTTCAGGGGTGGTGGTCATCGAGACCGTGTTCAACCTTCCCGGATTGGGGCAGTACCTTGTTATGGCCATCTTCCGCAGGGACTATCCTACCGTTCAGACGGTGATACTCCTGATTGCGGTTGTTTTCTCCCTTACCAATTTGGCGGTTGACCTCCTGTACGCTTGGCTCGATCCCAGGGTTCAGTATTGAGACGAGCTGACGGGCAATCCAGGCTCAGACGACGGCCCTTCGATTTCCGCTGGGTACCCGCGGCAAGGCTGGCAAATCCATCCCCCGAGTCAACCCGAGAGGTGTAATGCTTAGTATCCAGCACCAGGATCTAGCAGGCGTGCCAGTGAAGCCAGTTGTCATGTTTGTCAGGCTCAAGTTCCTCGGAGCTATCGGCCTCCTGGTGCTGATACTTGTCGCTGTCGCCGGTCTTTCTGCCCCTCTCGTTGCTCCCTTCAGCCCCACGATGGTCGAGAGTGACCGGGTCTTTCTCGCCCCGGGCTGGCCCCATCTCTTGGGCACAGACGAGTTCGGCCGAGACGTGCTGAGCCGCATTATTTTCGGTGCGCGGGTTTCCCTGGGCGTCTCCCTGGCTGCCCTGGCGGTGAGCGTGGCGGGTGGGTCGGTGATTGGCCTGCTGTCAGGTTACTTCATGGGTAGGCTTGACCTATTCCTCCAGCGATGTATCGATACCATCATGGCCTTCCCGGGCCTAATCCTTGCCCTTGCCCTGGTAGCTACCTTGGGCACCAGCGTCCTTAACGTAATCATCGCCATCTCGGTGGTATTCACGCCCCGGATAGCCAGGGTGGTGCGTGCGAGTACAATTGAGACCAAGGGTTTCCAATATATCGAGAGTGCGCGCAGCATCGGCGCCTCTCCAGCGCGCGTTCTCGCAAGACACATCTTCCCCAACATTCTTGCCCCGCTCATCATTATCGCCACGGCGAATCTGGGACAAGCCATTTTGCTGGAAGCATCCATGAGCTTCCTGGGCTTGGGCGTTCCCCCGCCCGAGCCTTCTTGGGGCAACATGCTGACGGGGGCTTCCCGAGACTATGCCGAGCAGGCTCCCTGGATGGTCGTAGCGCCTGGCATGGCCATCACTTCAACAGCGCTTGGGTTCAATCTCTTTGGAGATGCCTTGCGAGACTTTCTTGATCCTCGCCTTAAGACCGTGTAATCGCCATGGCCAGTTCGGCTGAGAGAACATGTGCCTTCTCCTTCACGGAAACGGGGCGCGCGGCGGAGCCCGGTATTGTAACTCGAATCATCGGTTGTATTTTCAACGCGGGAGGAAAAGAATCGTGGCTGGAATCTACTATCTGAGTGACGAGGACGTCCGTTGGATCCGGGGAGAACTGGCCAAGCACAGGCAAGAGGGTTCCTACATGGCCAGAAAGTGGTCCGTAAGTCACTACAATCGCGACGCCGAGGCGCTAGCTCCGTTCCGGTTTCCACCTAGTGTCGTCATTCGAGACATAACGCTGCGGACAATCAATCACGCTCATGGACCGGGTATGACGCGGGCGGAAAAGGTACGTGTGGCTGTCGAGCTGGAAGATGCTGGGATAACCCAGATGGAACTCGCCATGACGTGGCACCCGGATATCGAAGCTTTCATCAAAGACCTGCGGCAGGCTGGGGTGCGAGCGGAACTAGGTGTCGGAGGAGGCTCGGAGAAAGCAGATGTGGAACGCTTTGCAGACTCCGGACTTGACCTCATGGATATCCAAAACCCGGCCCTTAATGAGATCACGGCCTTCTACTTGGAAGGCGCCCGCAGGGCCGCCTGGAAGGGAGGGAGCTGGCGAGAGGGGTTCTTGCAGAGGAGCGTCGACGACCAGATCGAGCACGTATGTGAACTGGTGCACTACGCCAAAGAGAAGGGCCTCAAGAGCCGTCCCAACGTGAATATGCTTTCCTATGCTTCGCCTGAGTATCTCGAAAAGTACTGTCGGGCGGTCTCGCAAGCTGGAGCGGACTATATTGCTATCTTCGATGGTTCGGGAGGGATGGGGCCTGAGGCTTGGAGGTACGTAGTCTCGCAGGTAAAAAGGGCAACTTCGCCCGCCTGCAAGATCGTCATCCACGCGCACAACCCCTTTGGTCTTGCGGTCGCCAGTTCGCTAGCGGCCGTGCAGGCAGGGGCCGATATCGTTGAGGCCTCGGTTGATGGATTAGGACCCTCCACAATGCAGGCTGACCTGGCGGAGGTGGTGGCGGCTCTGGAGATCCTTTATGGCGTTAAGACCGGGGTACGCTTGGACAGGATGGTCCGAATAGCGCGGTTGGTACGTGACTTTACTCGCTTCGGCGTGGCCTGGTGCAAGCCAGTGACGGGCGACTACAGTTTCTCGTGGGCTGGCGACGGGAATCTGGTGGAGATGGCAGTGGACCCGCTAGTACATGCCCCTGTTGTTGCCGAGGTCTTCGGCGGAAAGAAGGTTGAGTATGTTGGCAGGGATAGTGGAAATCTGGTGGTGAGCGAGAGGCTCAAGGCGTCGGGTGTCCAGATAGAGCGTGACCTGATCCCGAGAGTCGTTGCCAAGATAAAGTCAGAAATAGACTTGAGGAAGAGATTGCTCTCCGACGAAGAGATCAGGGAGGTAGCGCTGGAGGTGGCTAGAGGCACTTAGGCCCGCCAGACGGGGAGGAGATGTATGTCGGGAGCTTGTCTGCGTTGGAGCCATTAGATGTGGTGCGTTTCTTCGGAGTCCGCATCGCCGTTGTCGCCACCTATCCGCAATTGCCCGGCTTGCGACAGGCTGTCATCGGGTGATATTCTGGTATTTCGCTGATGCAACTTGTGGGGATAGGCGACCTGAGGAATCTCGAGCCCATTGCGCCTATCCATCAACAGTCGTCGCGTATCTCGAGATCGAAGGAGGAGAAGTTCATGGATGCAGCCGTGGGGTTCGCCCAACTGGCCACGAGACTGACGTACGAGGAGCTGCCTCAAGTTGCCATTGAGGCGACCAAGAGGGTTATACTGGACATTCTGGGCACCACCCTCGCTGGCAGTGCTGCCGAAGGCGCCGAGGGCCTGGCCGGGCTTGTCCAGGAGCTGGGAGGAAAGCCGGAGAGCTCCATCATCGCTTACGGCATCAGAGCTCCTTCCCCCCATGCAGCGCTGGTGAACGGCTTCATGGCCCGCAGCGCTGACTACGACGATACTCACGATACCGCCACGATACACTCCGGCTGCACGGTCGTCTCTGGCGCCTTCGCGGCCGCCGAACGCAAGGGCGCTGTCAGCGGCAAGGAATTCATCACCTCTGTCGCTGTGGCCGTCGACATGATCTGCCGCATGGCGCTGTCCCGACGCGACGGCCGATGGCCGGGGTTTGTGAGCGCACCCGTCTACGGCAATTTGGGAGCCGCTTTGGCCTCAGCCCGAATCTTTGGCCTTACGGAGGAGCAGACTGTCAGCGCCCTGGGGATAGCCTTCGGCCAGGCGGCCGGCACCTTGCTGGGCCTCAGGGACGGAGTCATGACCAAGAACCTCGATGTGGGATGTGCTGCGCGGTCAGGGGTGTTCTCCGCCCTGGCGGCCCAGAGAGGCATTACCGGCTCCCCCAACTGCATGGAAGGCCAGATGGGACTGTTCAACGTCTATCATGGGGGAAAGTACGACCCGACGCCATTGAGGGATGACCTGGGCAAGCGGTTCGAGGTAGTCAACGTCGGCTTTAAGCCATACCCATGCTGCCGTTTCAATCACACCTTTGTCGACCTGGCCCTGTCCCTCTCTCGGGAGCACAAGATAAGGCCAGAGGACATCGAGGAAGTAGTCGGTTACGTCGACCAGGAGCCTCACATGGAGTTTCACCCCGTCGAGGAGAAACAGAACCCCAGGACCATCACCAACGCCCAGTTCAGCATACCCTACTGCGTGGCCGTTGCTCTCATCAGGGGCGCGGTCACTCTGGATGACTTCACCGAGTCCGCGATCGAGGACCCGGCGGTGCTCGCCCTGGCGCGCAAGGTATTCCCGAAGCTGGATGCCTCATACTACCGGCCCAAGGAGGTGCCGCCCGCGAGGATGGAGATCCGTACCAAGACGGGTGTGTATTCCAGCTATACCGAATACCCCTACGGGCACACCAGGAAGCCCATGACCAGGGAGTCGTTGGAGAGCAAGTTCCGCGACTGCGCCGCCCACGCGCACCGGAGCTTCCCGGGAGGGGACATATCGAAGGTTATCGATATGGTGAATCACCTGGAGGAGGTCGATGACGTAGCCGAGATGATACGGCTCCTCAGTTGATCTGTGCCAGGAGATGAACGAAAAAGGAGGGATACGATGTTGGCAAGGAGATCTTTCGCCACGGTTTGTTGCCTTACCATCCTCGGATTGGTCGTAGTGAGTTGCGCCCCCACGGTGGCGCCAACCGCGACATCGAAGCCTGGGGTCCCACCGGATGCCAAGGCGCCGACGGCTGCCAGCAAACCAGCCGCTTCGCCCGGAGCCAAGCCGGTGGCTTCCACGCCAAGTTCCAAGCCCGCCTCGACAGAGTCGGGGCCCAGGTATGGGGGCATTCTTACCATCTCTACCGTGGGAGACCCACTCAGCTTCGATATGCATCAGGAATCGTCGCAAAGGGTGGAGCAGGCTGTCCAGCTAGCCTATAGCAACGTCACCCAGTTTGACCCCAACAGCCCGGAGCAGGTCATCGGCGACTTAGCCAAGAGTTGGGAAGTAAGCCAGGATGGGCTGATCCATACCTTCCACCTGTACGGGAACGTCAAGTTTCATGATGGCACCGCGTTCACGGCGGAGGACGTCCGGTACAGTTTCGAGCGACAGATTAATCCGCCCAGAGGTGTCATTTCCCAGCGTCGCTCAGATATAGCGGCCGTCGACAGGGTAGAGTCCCCTGACAAAGAAACCGTGAAGTTCGTCCTGAAGTACCCTTCCAGCTCCTTTCTAAGTGCGATTTCTTCCGGTTGGATGGTTGTCTACTCCAGGGCCTTTGTCGAAAAGAAGGGCCACATGAAGAACGATGTTATGGGCACCGGCCCTTACAAGTTTAAGTCGTACACATCGGGCACCTCTCTGGAGTATGTCAAGAACCCCGGTTATTTCGTGCCAGGTCGTCCCTACGTGGATGGCACTACTTTCTACATTATCAGGGACGCTGCAACCCGGCTTGCTGCGTTCCGCACCGGGCGGGTCAAGTTAACCGGACCTGGGGAATCAGCGCTGACTCCGGCTGACGCCGAAATCATCAAGAAGACCATGCCTGAGGCTATTGTAACGCCCTACCCGTCCAACACTCGTGCGGGCTTAACCCTTAACACCCAGCAGGCGCCATGGACCGACGCCCGAGTACGGAAGGCAGTGCACCTCGCCATGGACCGGCAAATCGCTATCGACGTTCTCGGAGGGGGCTATGGAGAGTTGGGCAGCTTCGTGCCAGGTACGTGGGGTGTTCCCAAAGAAGAGCTTCTGAAGATGCCTGGCTGGCGTCAGCCCAAGGATGCTGATATCGCCGAGGCCAGGAGATTGCTGGCCGAGGCGGGCTTCCCCAACGGCTTCACCGCAAAGGCGCTGGTCGTGGCGCAGAAGCGCTTTGAAGAGCAGGCTGTGTACGTTGCTGATCAGATGTCAAAGATTGGCATCAAGGTTGAGCTGGACGTGAAAGAGATGGCGGTGCGGACTGCCCTGCTGAACCAGGGCGCCTTCAGTCTGCATCCTACGAACGCCGGTTTTGCCTACCCCGATCCCCAGAACGAGGCCCGCTGGTGGGCCGCCCCGGTGGGCGACGCGTGGGGTATGAACTGGCAGCGGTACAGCGACCCTAAGATCTGGGACCTCTTCGAAAAGCAATCGCGCACCCTCGATCCCGCAGAGCGAATGAAAGTAGTTCGCGAGCTCGATCTCAGGCTGATCGAAGCGGCAGCCCAACCGGTGATTTTCTGGAGGGACGATCTCCTCGGCATGTGGCCGGAGGTGAAAAACCGCGGCAAGCTGATCGGCATGTTCAGCTTCCAGAAGTATCAGGATATCTGGCTGGCTAAGTAGCACTGAGGTGAGGGACGGGCACTAGTCGATTCGATTCGATCTCTTGACACGGCCTCATCTCCGCTGTACACCGACGCCGGACGCCGACGGGTCTGGCGCCTGGAAAGTGAACCTAATTCTCGGCCTGGGGGCTCGGCCTTTGTTCATTACGCGCAGTCGGAGAAGTGCGCGGAAACGCTCTTGTCATCCCTCAGGAAGCTCTAAGAAGACCGGCTGGAGGCAAAACGCATGTCTGGTGATACGCTGATAACGCCAGCTATTGTGGCGATGCTCGGTCAGACCGTAGACTTCCCCGGCAAGGAGGTCGTTGACACGACCGCAATCAGAAGATACGCTGCCGGAATTCACGATCTCAACCCCCTGTATTTTGATGAACAGTATGCAGAAGCGAGCGGCTGTGGTGGAATCATAGCGCCCCCTACTTTCGTTTTTGACGTATGCAACAACATCTTCTATGATGCTGGGCCGGATGGGCGAGAAAAAGCCAGGATAACTATCCCGGGTCTTCGCCTTGCGCGAGCGGGCAATGAGTATGAGTTCTTTGAGCCCGTGCGCCTTGGGGACGTCATCGATCGTCGACGCACTGTTGTAAGCGTCTTCGAGCGCGACAGCCAGAAAATGGGGAAGATAATCTTCGTTGTCTGCGAGTACAAGTATACTAATCAGACTGGAAGGCTCTTGGGCATTAACAGAGAGACGGTAATGTTCTTCAAATAGCAAATAGATTGGAAAGGAAAGAGACAGTGCAAGGATCGGGACTGACTTTTGAGGATGTTTCTGAGGGCACTGAGATACCGTCTGAGGTAAACAGAATCGAGTTCATCGATATGCTCAAATACGCGGCGGGTTACTATAGCTTCTACTTGGTCCACCTTGACCGGCTATTTGCGAAGGAACAAGGGTACGAAGATGCGAATATTCAGGGCCCTTTTTATGGTGCGTTGTGCGCCCGAATGCTGACGGACTGGATCGGGGTTGGTGGCAGGCTCAAGAAGCTGGCGTTCAGCGTGAGAATCATGGGATTTCCCGGGGACACGCTCACGTGTAAAGGCAAGGTTGTGAAGAAATACGTCCGCGATGGCGATAATCTCGCTGATTGCGAGATCTGGGTGGAAAACCAGCGAGGGGAAAAGGTGGCGCCAGGTTCTGCGACAGTGAGCCTGCCAGGACGAGGCGGCTGAAATACCGGTTCTCTCTCCCATTGTCCAAATCATGGATGTCAGGGAGGGTAACTACAACCTGCATGCCATCACGAGGTCTCTGGCGATAGCGGATCCGGAAAACGTTGCTCGATACTGGGCGAAACCGCTTGGAGATGACTGGGGACAGAATTGGCAGCGGTCGGACGATCTGAAGATTTGGGAACTATTTGATAAGCAATCACGCACCATCGATGCGGAGGAACGCAAGAGGGTTGTGCGGGAGCTTGATCTCAGGATGATAGAAGTAGCAGCTCGCCCCGTTGTGCATTGGAGAAAAGACACACTCGGTATGTGGCCGGAGGTCAGGAATCGAGGCGATCTGGTGGGCAACCTTAGCTTTCAAAAGTATCAGGACACGTGGCTTGCCAAGTGACGCGCATATCCAAGTCAGCTCAGCCTCAGCGTGCAATCCTCTTGCTGACCGGAGGCGTGTGGCACGGTATGTACGCGCGTGCCTGATTTCGATGCGGGTCGCCGGATACCACGATGCCAATCTGGTCGGCTCTATAAAACGTGGGGATGATTCGGTCAGCATCTTCCCCGGCCGGGTCCTCCCCCAACAGTTTGGACAGGCTGGAATCCGTATGTCCGGCCCTCCATAGCCATTTGTTTACCTCTCTGGCAGTTGTCTGACAGTTCTCATACAGGTAATCCTGCAGGTGCCGCTTCGTCCAGCCGTCGCCTGCCAGCACCTTGGCGATGCTGGGGCTTATCACCAAAACAGGATGAGAGTTGCGGAATCTCAGTCCCACATACGTCCAGAAAGCAGCCGTAGGCCCCATAATGTCGCCAATTGCCTCAGCGCAGTCCACAGCCTTGCTTCCAGCGCAGTAGATCGGCCCAGTAATGGTCCTTATGCTCTCCACAGTGACCACGTTCTCTCCGCTTTGAAAGCCGCGGCTCACGCTGTAGGGCTCCCATTGCAACTCCTCCAGGGCATCTTCGTTCTCCGCCAGAACGACATTAAAGGTGTAGCCGATGCTCGCCTTATCCAGGATGCCGGGAGCGATGCGCAGCCCGGGCACGTTTCTCATGTACAGCCTCAGGAAGCGCCCGACGCTGGTGTTCGCCTGTCTTCCCACCCGCATTACTCCGGCGCCACAGTTGAAATCCAGCTCCTTAATTATTGGACCGTTCAAGACAATGATTGGCTCCGCTCCAGGCGTTCCCCCTGCCTCATGGATGCAGTACTCGGGGTCCGCGATAGCCTCTACCACTGCTATCAGTAGCGGCATGTACTCGGGCCGACAGCCGGCCATTACGCCGTTGACTGCGACATTCCAGATGGTGGCTGCCCGATTTTCGGGCCCCAGAATGCCGATCACCTCATCCGGCAGCCGATCGGTATGTCTCAGGAATCTCTCCACCCTCTGGATGGTGGGGGGCACGACAGGTAACCCATCAGTCCAGAGGTTCTTAGTGAAGAACTCCTGGACTTCATCAAAGGTTCCTTCGAAAACAATGTCCGCGGCCCCGGGCCCGGCAGCCTTTTGGACAGTTTGAAGAGGGATCGATAGCCCTTCCAGAATCTGGGGAAAGACCGTTCCTTCAACTTTTCGGCGCAGCGCTTCCTCGCTATCGGTCATGATAACGCCGGGATATGTGGCAAGAGCCGGGTTACGCACCCCCAGAATCTCCGCCGTCCGTACGGCCAGATGTTCGAAGCCTCTCGTGACGACGGATACGCTCCGAATGCCGAGCTTCTCAGCCAACATGCTTGCCCGCACCACCGCGGGTGTGCATAGCCCTCAAGCGCCGGTCGCTGAGATGACAACATCACAACCGCACTTGCGCAGCAGGTCGGGGAGGGCCGCCAGCACTTCTTTTTCGTCGGGGCCATGAGTATTGCCGAACGCCTCGTGGCCCACGAATCTTACGCCATGATACTGGTCCTGTATTTTCTCCCGAATGACGGCGAATACTTCGTCGCCCCTGAACTGCTCATCCCACACCTCGCAGACCGTTTTCCCATTCAGGTCCGTAACAGGAGGGCTCACTGTAGCAGACTCAAAATGCGTCTCTCCCAGGGGCCATACGACTTTGCAAGTTGCTTCGCTCACAGATATCGTCCTCCAGCAAGGGCGCTAACGCTCTCGGCGCCTATGCCTACCGTTCCAGCCAGAAATCGGCTATCGTTTGCCATCTACCAAACCGCATGACGCTATTCCGAAAGCCCTTCACGTAGGGTTGCTGGGCGGTATAGGAATATGGCGTAAAGAGCCAGACGTAGGGAACTTCCTCCAGCACCTTTCTTTGATAAGCGATGAGCGCCTTCCCTCGCTCTTCGGCATTTTGCGCCCTCTCGGCCTGCTGAATGAGGGCGTCCACCTCGGTATTCTTGTAGCGGATATAGTTCATTACTGAAGACCCGTAAATGAAAGACTTGTGAAATCTCTCTGGTATCTCAAATGCCGGAGACCAAAAGGAATAGATGTCGAAGTCGTGCTGCTCGTTTCGCCGTACCCGTAGCTTTGCCTCTTCCTCCGGCTGTATGTCGACCTGTATTCCAACTTCTCTCAACTGGTCCTTCATTATCTCAAGGATGGCAATCTCACCCTTGTCCCGCACCGCGGAGCCAATCCCCGCCACTTTGACGCCGTTAGGATACCCGGCGTCCTTGACCAGTTGTCTAGCCTTGGACACGTCGCGTTTTGGGATTTCCTCCTGAGGAAGGGCATGATCCATCCACCACCATAGAGCTGGGTTTGGCTTGCCCTGGCCCTCAACCAGGATATCAATGAAGGCCTGCATGTCCAGACCGTACCTCACCGCCTGTCGCATGCGCTTATCGCTGAAGGGTTTCCGCTCCGACTGCAAGCCGATGCCGGTCTGAGTATTGCCCGGGTATCTTTCGATCCTTAACTCTGGGTTCGTCTTCCGTATTGGCTCCACTTGCCTAATGCTCAAGTCGACGATGTCCAGGCGCCCTACTCTCGCGGCCGCCAGAATGGAACCCTCATCCATGATATGGTGGACGTTGACCATATCGAGATAAGGTTTGCCGTTTTCCCAGTAGTTGGGATTCTTCTTGAACTTGGTGAGCACGTCTCGATCCCATCTTTCCAACAAGTGCGGCCCTGTGCCTATAGCGGTTCTAGCAATAGCTGCGTCGTCCAACTCCCGAGGAACCATGACGCTGCCATCCGCCAGTCCCAACTTATGCAGGAAAGGAAAGGAGGCGTACTTGGTGGTCATTCTTACCGTGTACTTGTCAACCACGTCCACTGCCGACAATTCGTCCAACATGCCCCCCATGACAAACCTGGGGTCAGGTTGTGTAAGCCGCTTCATGCTGTAGACGACGTCGTCAGCGGTGAATTCCCGGCCGCTGACGGGAGGAACGTTCTGCCATTTCACGCCCTTGCGAATGCTAAACACGTAGGTGGTTGAGTCCGGGTGACTCCATGACTCGGCCAAGTAGGGCTTGACCTCAAGTTTGCCATAGTCCTTCTCATCAGAAAGCCGAAGGAGGCTCTGGTAG
This sequence comes from Chloroflexota bacterium, assembly GCA_016190665.1. GTDB lineage: Bacteria > Chloroflexota > Dehalococcoidia > JACPQD01 > JACPQD01 > JACPQD01. The sequence continues at coordinate 53,343 of JACPQD010000038.1, read as the reverse complement.
GTAATGCCATAGCTGACCAGGCTGTAGCTCATGGCTCCTGACCGGTGGGGGTCGAGATGGACCGGTGTCTGATACCTCAGGTTAAGGGTGCCACCGGTTTTCGGAGTCACGGCCGCTGCGGAGGCGGCAGGCGAGAGGAGTGCCGGTGGAGAGAGGGCGCCAGAGGGAACCGCCGGTGCGGCAGCACCCTCCCGGGGCAACTTGGGGGCCGAAGTCGGTGCCCCAGCGGGGGCACACGCCGAGAATAGCAGCAGCGCTAGGAGGACTAAGCCAGTCAATCTTCTACTCCTGTGTCGCCTGCGAGCGCCTCTCGCAGGCTGGGCCCCTCGAGTGGGGATAGCGACGGCGTGGTTACATGATATGATCGTCTCTCTTTGCATTGTTTTAGCTCCCCTCCAGCCCTATCTTTTGGGTACATGTATCGGCTTGGTGACAGGGTGCATTGCCGCCAAACCGCCGATGTAAGCTGAATGCTTCCCGGCGCCGCCAGTGACGACAATGGTGATGTCTTCCAGCTTTTCGACGATCGGCACTCGATCCTCACCGTCAACGTGTATGCCATGCTGGGCTAATTGCCGTTTTCGCCAAGGTCCTACTTCCGGTCCATACCAGCTCAGAGGCAGGCCGGCGTTCTCGAAGGCGAACTGTCGTACCATTCCCTTTGTGTAGCCCTCGCGTGCCACCGTCTCGGCGTGTTCCGGCCCCAAAGCCAATATGTTCTCAGCAAAGATGAGGGTGTTGCCCGATCCCAGGGCGCCCATGGCGTGGGCGATGGTGGTGAGCACACCGATGGCCGTTGTGCTGCTCCGGTCGAGGATGTCGTGGGGGCCGTCGCCCGGAGCGACGGTGACGACATTTTCCTCCTTGCGGTAGCCCTTTTCGACATGTAACGGTTCCCAAGGGCTCTCTTCTTCATTCTCGCCGATGCAGTACGTGTACTTGCTGGGCATTCCCGTAGTGGAGCGATCCGTGATGCCGGGAATCCCCCCACCCACGTTCGTCAGTATTAGACGCAGCGCCCGCCCAATGGTGGCGTTGGCCCGCCAACCCGGACCGAAACAATTGTAGCGGCAGTTGATGTTCAACTCCTTGCGTATCGGTCCGTTGACGATGACTAGAGGAGCACAGCCGTGGGTGGTGGCCTGCATGCCGTGGAGATTAAAGGGTTCTTCTACCATGGCCTCGACCGCAGCGATGACGACCGGCAGGTATCCGGGTAGACACCCCGCCATCACCGCGTTCACCGCCACCTTCTCGACGGTAGCGTATGCCCAGTTGGGAGGAATCTTCCCGAGTATTTCCGATCGATCACGGCCCGCGCCGCTCAGCATCGCCCCCACTGCTTCCTCGGTTGGCGGTATGACAGGGAGGCCGTCGGTCCAGCCACGTTCAAAGAAGAGGTTGTTGATAGCCTCGCAGTCACTCTCGAAGTGAAACTTGGCCTCCTCGAAGGCTTCTCGAGCCACTATCCGCTCCTTCTTGTCGGCGCCGGATGTCAGCTCACCCGCTGCCGGCCTGACTCGCTGCGCGTCAGTGTAACAGAGAAGGCCAGGCGCGTCAATAGTAGTGTGCCTGGCAACGAATGAACGGACGAGCATGAACTATTGACACGCTCTGAAGCTGATGATATACTCAGACTCACCACGGTCATTTGTCTTGTGAGGGCTTCTTTTATTTGGCCAACTGGCCTGAAGTCTAGAAGGTTCATGGTTTAGTCGAAGAGTTGTAGCGCACGTTGCCAGAACTATCGTTGTGAGGCGCAAGCGATGATGGTAAGAACTCAGCCGACCTGCCTGTGGGATCAGCGGGTCGGCTTGTGCTTTTTGTGAGGTCACCGGACAAGCAGCACGCTTTATTTTCTAAGGCCCAGAGGAGGCACAAATGGCCAGGCGAAACTTGCAGGTTTGGATCGGACTGATCGTAATATCGGGGTTGCTCGCGCTAAGCTGTGGCCCAGGGGCGGCTCCACCTAAGCCAGCGGCCACCGCGGCGCCCGTCGCGCCCAAACCGGCCCCAGCGGCTACACCGAAACCCGGGACTGCAGCCGCTCCGGCCGTGCCGGGAATCGGCGAGAAGCCGGTGTACGGAGGAACCTTTGTCATATCTTCCCGGGATGACCCGCCGAGTTTCGACTTGCACCAGGAGGCAACCTTCGCCACGCTTTCGACCATCGGGAGCCCCTCCTACAACTCGCTCCTCACGTGGGACTACGTCGATCACAATAAGATGGTCGGTGACTTAGCCAAAAAGTGGGAGATGAGCAGTGATGGTCTCACCTACACCTTCACTCTTGAGGAAGGGGTCAAATGGCATGATGGCGCCCCCTTCACGGCTGAGGATGTCAAATACAGCCTCATGAGACAGAAGGACCCACCCAAGGGCGTGTATAGCGTCAGCAAGTCCCTTTACGAGCCAATGAAGAGCGTGGAAGTGGTGAACCCTTATGCGGTCAAGGTGACAATGAGCCGCCCCTACGCCTCTTTCTTGCTGATGATGACCCTCACCGTTAACTCCGTCATGCCTAAACATGTCCTTGAAAAGGTAGGGGACATGAAGCGGGAGGTCGTCGGCACGGGACCATGGAAGCTCAAGAAGTACACTCGCGGGGTAGGCATCGAGCTTGAAAAGAGTCCCGCGTACTTCAAGAAGGGCCTCCCTTACATGGACAAATTTGTCCAGTATATTATCCCCGACATCTCAACAAGGCTTGCCGCCTTCAGAACCGGCAGGGTCATGACGGACGTTAAGGACCATGAGCCTCCCACCATCGATACCATAGAGCAGACCATGAAGGAGAACGCCATAGCTTACCGGATTCCGGGAGTATTAACTAGCAGGAATCCCTTCATTGTCCAGATCCGGCCTCCTTTCGATGATGTCCGTGTTCGACAGGCGGTCAGCCTTGCCTTTGACCGCTGGGAATACCCTCGTCTTTGCCAGCCAGGCATGTACGAGCCAGGGGGGTATATGGTTCCCGGGGGGCTGTGGAACCTTCCGGACGAGCAGGTATTTGCCCAGCCGGGCTATGCCAAACCGGGACCGGCCAAGGATGCCGAGAGGGAGAAGGCCAAGAAACTCCTGGCCGAGGCTGGCCACCCCAACGGGTTTGATTTCGAAATTCAGGCTAGAAATCTCGAGGAGTATACGTGTCAAGCCGTTTGGATGAAGGCACAACTTGAAAAGATCGGCCTCAAATCTACCATTAAGCACGTCGAAACGGCTACCTACTTCGAGAATTTGCGCACGCAGAATTTTCAAATCATGGCCAGCGGCTACGGCTATACCGTCGACGACCCTGATTTGATGTTTGGCGAGGCTTACGGGAAGGAAGGCGGAAAGAACTGGGGCAAATACTACAACGCTGACTTCGAGAAGATGCTCGCGGAGCAGAGTGTCATGGTCGACCCGGCCAAGCGCAAGGATATCGTGAACAAGATACAACTTCTTCTCCACGAGACGGTTCCCTTCCCCGTCCTGGGGTGGAGGAACCGCACGGTAGGCGTTTGGAAAAAGGTGAAGGGGTACGTTCCCTGGACCAGCGATGGCCGCGTGTCCTCAAGCTACCGCCACGAGTACACGTGGCTTGATCCCAACCTGCCACCGAAATAACGGGGTAGGACTGGTAGGCGTCCCCTGACAGGGTCCAAGAGGAGGGGGAAAATGTCTGTCCGGAATCTGCAGCCCCTAGTCGCCTTGGTCATCGTCCTGGGCTTAGTGCTGAGTTGCGCCCCCGGGCCGGGCGCCGAGCAAAAGAAGGCTCCGCCAGCGGCTACGGCGCCAGGTGCGGCGCCAAAGCCGGCGGCAACGGCCGCTCCAGCGGCCACGGCAAGACCCGGCGCACTAGCAGTGCCGGGAGCAGGCGAGAAGCCAGTGTCCGGGGGGAACTTTGTCATATCCATCCGGGACGATCCGCCGACCTTCGACGCCCACCAGGAAGCCACATTCTCCACTCTGTTGACTATCTCGAGCCCGACCTACAATACGCTACTCGGGTGGGACTACAGTGACCATAACAAGATGGTCGGTGACCTGGCGAAGAAGTGGGAGATCAGCGCGGACGGACTCACCTTCACCTTCTATCTGGAGGAAGGGGTCAAGTGGCACGATGGCGCTCCCTTCTCGGCCGAGGACGTAAAGTCTAGCCTCATGAGGCAGAAGGACCCGCCCAAGGGCGTGTACAGCGTGAGCAAATCGCAGTACGATCCAGTGAAAAGCGTTGAAGTGGTGAACCCTACCACGGTCAAGGTAATAATGAGCCGCCCCTACCCATCCTTCTTGCTGATGATGACTCTCGCCGTGAATTCCATCATGCCCAAGCATATCCTGGACAAGCAACTGGATATGAAGCGGGAGGTCGTCGGCACGGGGCCGTGGAAGCTGACGAAGTACACGCGTGGAGTAGGCATTGAGCTTGAGAAGAACCCGAGCTACTTCAAGAAGGGGCTGCCCTATATGGACAAGTTCCTCCAGTACATTATCCCCGACTGGGGTACCAGGCTGGCCGCCTTCAGAGTAGGCAGGGTGCTGACGGACCTCCGGGACCACGAGCCGCCTACCATAGATACCATAGAGCAGACGATGAAGGAAACGACCAACACTTACCGGCTTCCTGGCATGATGGCCAGCAGGAATCCCTTTGTCGTCCAAAACAAGCCCCCCTTCAGCGATGTCCGCGTCCGGCAGGCGGTGAGCCTGGCCCTGGACCGCTGGGAGTTCCCTCGCCTGTGCGAACCCGGCATGTGGACGCCAGGTGGGTACATGGTGCCTGGCGGACTGTGGAACCTTCCTGACGAGCAGGTATTTGCTCAGCCGGGCTATGCCAAGCCGGGGCCGGCCAAAGAAGCAGAGAGGGAGAAGGCTAAGAAACTCCTGGCCGAGGCAGGGTATCCCAACGGCTTCGAGTTCGAGTTACAGGCGAGAAACGCTCAAGAGTATATCTGCGAGGGTACGTGGCTCAAGGCGCAGCTTGAGAAGATCGGACTGAGGTCTAACATCAAGACCCTCGAAGTTGCCACCTATTTTGAGAATCTCCGGACGCAGAATTTTCAGATCATGTCTAGCGGGTATGGCTATACCGTGGACGACCCCGATTTGATTTTCAGCGAAGCCTACTCGAAAGAGGGAGGAAAGAATTGGGGTAAGTATTACAATGCCGACTTTGAGAAGCTGGTGGCGGAGCAGAGCGTTACGGTCGATCCAGGGAAACGGAAAGAGATAGTGAACAAGATCCAGCTTATGCTCCACGACACAGTTCCCTTTCCCGTTCTAGGTTGGAGGAACCGCACCGTAGGCGTCTGGAAGAAGGTGAAGGGGTTTGTTCCGTGGACCAGCGAGCGGCTGTCTTCGAACACGAAGCACGAGTACACCTGGCTCGACCCCAACCTGCCGCCGAAGTAGCGGGGAATCAGAAACAAGTCTCAGGAGGAAGCAAAGCGAGACCTTTTTGAAGTAATGGCTGGTTCAGAATAGATTTGCAGCCCCGTCCTCGGGCGCAGGCCAGGGGGGAACAGACCCGCCCGGCGGACCCCCGTGGGCCTCTGGACTCGATTGCGGCGGGGCTGTCTGTCTGAGCCACGCGCCGAGCTTACCGCAGAAGAGGAGGTAGAGATGACAATCACCAGGGAAGAGGTTTCAAGCGGCGTCCAGCGTTCTGGCTTGACGAGGGGACAAAGGCTGTGGCGGACAATGGTCGAACAACGCCGCGTTGCCCGATTGTCGCTGCATAGGGCGAGGCTGCTCACTGAGTCCTACAAGGAGACCGAGGGGCAGCCGATGGTGATCAGGAGGGCAAAGGCCTTTGCCAGGGTTGTTCGAGGGATACCTCTATACTTGATGGACGAAGACCTTCTCGCTGGCGCCTTTGCCGCCAAACCCATGTCTCCGGAACAGTTCCCCGAATACGATGTAACGTGGGTGTCGGAAGCGTTCAACAATGGTATGCTTACCGGCGTCGTTGCCCAGGAGGACATGGACGAACTCTGGAGAATATGCGACTACTGGAAAGATAAGTGCGTCAAGAGCAGCTATTTCAGCCATTTCGACGAATCGGAGAAGCAAAGGCTGATAGAGACTACCGAGATCGGTTCCTGGGTCTACTACGCTCTCAGGATTGAAAGCGATATCGGCTACTTCTCAGTGAACTATGAGAAAGCTATCAAGCTTGGACTGCGCGGCGTGATTGCCGAAGTGGAGCGCGAGTTGCAGGCCACATCGCCGGTCGACGACGAATCCTTCGCCAAGGCCAACATGCTCAAGGGCATGAAGATCGTCCTTGAGGCGGCCATCGACTACGGGAAGCGATGCGCTGTCCTGGCAAGACAATTAGCGGAGCGGGCCGATGGCCAGCGGAAGGAGGAACTCCTGAGGCTGGCGGAAATCTGCGACTGGGTTCCGGGAAATCCGGCGCGCACCTTCCATGAGGCGGTGCAGACCCTTTGCTTCGTTCATGTGCTTATGTCTCTGGAAACCACGGCTCAAATGAGCCCGGGAAGGGCTGACCAATACCTCTACCCGTACTACAAGCGGGACATCGAGAGGGGCGAGATCACTCGCGAGGAGGCCATCGAGGTTCTGGAGTGCATGCGAGTAAAGCTGAGCAACCAGCGGTTCCGCTTCTTCCGAAGCAGCCCTTCACAGGAGCAGGGATCGGGCGATGCTCAGTTCCACAACGTGACCATAAGCGGTGAGACCGCTGACGGGAAGGATGCGACCAATGAGCTTTCCTACCTCTTCCTCGAGGCCGCCTCGCGGACGCGAACTCCTCACCCGACCCTGAGCATCCGGTGGACCGGAAAGAGCCCTGAGGATTTCATCCTGAAGGGCTTGGAACTGGTACGTATGGGGATAGGTTTTCCTGCCTTCTTCAACGATGGGCCGTCCATCGCCTATATGGAGAAGATCGGCGTTCCTCCCGAGATAGCCCACGACTATTGTGTCGGTGGGTGTGTCCAGCATCTCCCTCCAACGCAATCGGGGCCCCCTCATGTCATTTTCATGAACATGCCCAAATGCCTCGAGCTGGCGATGCACGACGGCGTCGACCCTGGAACGGGCAAGCAGCTCGGTCCCGCCACTGGAAAGTTCGAGGACTTCCATACCTTTGATGAGTTCCTGGAGGCTTACCACAAGCAGGTCCAGCATTTCTCTGAGGAGAGCGGCAGGATCCGCATTCTGGAGAGATTGGTCCGCGTGGCCATGACTCCGACCATCCTGTCATCGTGCCTGGTCGACGATTGTATCAAGCGGGGCAAGAGCGTGCTGGCCGACGGTCCGAGATGGACGTTCCCGGCGCAAACGCCGGTCGGCATCATCGATGCTGCCGACTCCCTGGCAGCGATAAAGAGGTGTGTCTTCGAAGACGGTTCTGTGGGCAAAGAGGAGCTTCTCTCCGCCCTGGCGGCAGATTTCAAAGGCTGCGAAGGCGTCCGACGCTTGCTCCTGAGCGTGCCGAAGTACGGCAACGATGAGGACTACGTCGACACCGTGGCGGCAGACTTGTACCAGTGGTGGCAAGGCATGTTGTCCCGGATAGACGGCCCTTATGGGGCAAAGCACCGGCCGATGCCCTACTCCATCTCTTCTCACGGTCCCGCGGGCAAGAAGGTAGGGGCGCTACCCAGCGGGCGTCTTGCCGGGGTAGCCCTGGCAGACGGCTCGGTGTCGCCATGTCAGGGCAGCGACGTGGTCGGGCCGACGGCGGTGCTCAATTCGGCGGGCAAGATAAACCAGTTCCCTCTCCTCGGCACGCTGCTGAACATGAAGTTCCATCCGTCAGCGCTGGCGACTACAGACGACCTGAGGAAACTGTGCGCCCTCATCAAGACCTACTTCGACTACGGAGGCAAGCACATCCAGTTCAACGTTGTCGACAAGAAGACCCTTTTGGACGCGCAGGTTCACCCGGAGTTGCACAGAGACCTTATGGTCCGGGTAGCGGGCTACAGCGCATTGTTCACCGATCTGCAGCGAAGCGTGCAGGACGAGATCATTCAACGGACCGAGTACGAACAATTGTAGCGCCTGGCAACCCCGGGCGCGAATTCCGGACACATCCTAACTCAGCGAAGCTCCACATGCCCCTTTGGGGCGCCACGGCGCATGAAAACGCCGTAGGGCAGCGGGCTTGTCCCCTGCCGCCATCGTGGGGCGTTGCCAATCATTTTCATAGTAGTTCCCCATGCCGTTGGCCCGGCGCCACCGAGCATGAAAATGCCGTAGGGCAGCGGGCTTGTCCCCTGCCGCCGTCGTCGGGGCGTTGGGAATCATTTTCATAGTAGCCGAAACCAAATGCCAGCGAGCGGTTGGCTTTCAGCCATCAGCTATCAGCCCGCTGAAAACTGATTGCTGATTGTTGATTGCTGATTGCTGATTGCCGAAATCCAAAATCTAGAATCAAAGATCTAAAATCATGCACATCTTGCGCGCAATTTCATTCGTAGGGTACTAAGGAGGGTTGATTCCGTTCAATGGTAGACGATAGCAACACCCGCGAGGAATTCGAAGAGTTTTATCGGGACAGGGCCGAGAGGGCCGTTGCCGGCTTCCGCCGAAAGCGTCTGAACGCCGTATACGTGCCGGACCGTAAGGCAGCGCTGGCAAAGGTTCTAGAGCTCATCCCGCCAGGCGCCTCAGTGGGCAAGGGGAGCTCCGTGACCTTGAAAGAGATAGGCATCCTTCCTGCGCTCAGACAGTCCGGGGACCACGAGATCTTTGACCCCGCAGCCAGGGATGATAAGGGCGACTACCTGGCAGCGTCCTCGGCTGAGAGCCTCAAGATCATGAAGAAGGCCATGCTGGCGGATGTGTTCCTGTCGGGGGCCAACGCGATCACGCTGGATGGAAAGGTCGTTTGCACCGATGGGATCGGCAACCGGGTGGCAGCGCTCATCTTCGGCCCGGATAAGATCATCATCGTCGCTGGAGTGAACAAGATCGTCGCTAACCTGGACGAAGCTCTCAGGCGCATCCATGAGGTGGTGGTGCCCCTCTGTCATCGTTGGGACGTCATGAAGCACAATGCTGGAGAGTTGCTGCTGGAAACGCCTTGTGTGAAGGCAGGTACGTGTAACGATTGCACCAGTGTCGGGAGAGGATGCTGCTACACCATCATCATCGAGGCGGCCCAGTCCACGGTGCGAGACATTGCTAAGAGAAAGGACAAGCCTTACCCGCCCGAGTTCTGGGCCAGGGTCAACATCATTATTGTGGGCGAGAGCCTCGGCATTTAGCGCGAAACGCTCGGCTATACACCCTGGACTCAAGAAAGATACTCTTCGGCCCACAGGCACGAATATACCTAGCTGGACCCGAAGCTGCCTCCTTCCTAACTCGGCAAAACCGAAACCAAACCTCTCCCTTGCGCAAAGGGAGATTGAGAGGGATTTCATAAAGCACGCTGGTTGCGAAGTGACAAATCCCCCTTAATCCCCCTTCCCAAAGGGGGAGATATCAGGTTCATGGTACTTTGCGTGCAATTTCATTCGTAAGGTACTTTAGTCGCGGAGCAACGGCGGTCGAAATTCATGTCTCGACTGGCGTGCGCGCGACCAGAACGTCGGGAGAAGAGGACCCCGTTTGTGCTCGGTCCCGACAGCATCGTTTGGGCGATTTACCGCACGGCGAATCGCACCATGCCCGCATTGCGGCGAACGGCTTTGGGAGAGGCAACGCTACGGTTCACGAGAAGGAGGAAGCAAATGTCTGTCCGGAATCTGCAGCCCTTAGTCGCCCTGGTCATCGTACTGGGCTTACTGCTGAGTTGCGCTCCGGGGCCCAGCGGGGAGCAAAAGAAGGCTCCACCAGCGGCAACGGCGCCAGTTGTGGCGCCGAAACCAGCGGCAACAGCCGCTCCAGCGGCCACGCCGAAGCCCGGCGCGCTGGCAGTGCCGGGAGTTGGTGAGAAGCCAGTGTCCGGGGGGACCTTCTTTATGTCTATCCGGGATGATCCCCCAACCTTCGACTTGCATCAAGAGGCGACCTTCTCCACCTTGCTGACCATCGGCAGTCCCGTCTACAATTCCCTGCTCACCTGGGAACACATCGACCATAATAAGATGATTGGCGACCTGGCCAAGAAATGGGAGGTGAGCGCCGATGGGCTAACCTTCACCTTCTATCTGGAGGAAGGGGTCAAGTGGCATGATGGCAGGCCCTTCTCGGCGGAGGACGTAAAGTATAGCCTCATGAGACAGAAGGATCCGCCCAAGGAAGTATACAGCGTTAGCAAGAGCCAGTATGAGCCTATGAAAAGTGTGGAAGTGGTGAACCCCAACACGGTGAAGGTCCATATGAGCCGCCCGTACCCATCCTTCCTGATGATGATGACCCTCGCCGTGAATTCCATCATGCCCAAGCACATCCTTGAAAAGACGGTGGATATGAAGCGGGAGGCTGTGGGCACGGGGCCGTGGACGCTCAAGAGGTACACGCGCGGGGTGGGCGTCGAGCTTGACAAGAACCCGGCCTACTTCAAGAAGGGTCTCCCCTATATGGACAAATTCCTTCAGTACCTCATCCCGGATAGGAATACGAGGCTGGCCGCCTTCAGGGTAGGCAGGGTCCTGACGGACATCAGGGACCACGAGCCGCCGACCATAGATACGATAGAGCAGACCATGAAGGAGAATGTCATAGCCTACAGGATCCCTGGCGTGATGAATAGCCGGAATCCCTTCATCGTCCAGAACAGGCCCCCCTTCAACGATGTCCGCATCCGGCAGGCAGTGAGTCTAGCCCTGGACCGCTGGGAATTCCCTCGCATGTGCGAGCCGGGCATGTACTCATCAGGCGGGCACATGGTTCCTGGGGGCCTGTGGAATCTTCCCGACGAAGAGGTATTCAAGCAGATCGGCTACGCTAAGCCAGGACCGACCAAGGAGGCCGAGAGGGAGAGAGCTAAGAAGCTCCTGGCTGAGGCAGGCTATCCTAACGGCTTTGAGTTTGAGATGCAGGCCAGGAATGCTGAGGAGTATATATGTGAGGGCATATGGCTCAAGGCGCAGCTTGAAAAGATCGGCCTGCGGTCCAACATGAAGATTCTCGAGGTTGCAACCTACTTCGAGAACTTGCGCACCCAGAATTTCCAGATTATGTCCAGCGGTTATGGCTACACGGTTGACGATCCCGACCTGATCTTCGCTGAAGCCTACGGCAAAGAGGGTGGAAAGAACTGGGGTAAGTACTACAACGCTGACTTTGAGAAGATGGTTGCCGAGCAGAGTGTCACCGTCGATCCGGCGAAACGCAAAGAGATGGTGAACAAGATCCAGCTCCTACTTCATGAGACCGTTCCTTTCCCTGTCTTGGGGTGGAGGAACCGCACCGTAGGCGTCTGGAAGAAAGTGAAAGGATTCGTACCGTGGACCAGCGATCGCCTGTCTTCGACTACGCGTCATGAGTACACCTGGCTCGATCCCAACCTCCCGCCGCGCTAGTCTTGAGGCGCCCGATCTTGATCTTTCGAACGGTTGAAAAGGAGAGCAACTGTGGTTCAAGTAGTAGACGATGCCAACACCCAGCAGGAAATGGAGGCCTTCTATCGGGACAGATGTGAAAGGGCGGTCGCGGGATTCCTCCGAAAGCGGCTCAACGCTTTCTACGTCCCGGACCGAAAGGCAGCTCTGGCAAAGGCACTGGAGCTGATCCCGCCAGGAGCTTCAATAGGCAGGGGCAGTTCCGTGACTCTTGAGCAGATAGGCATCATGCCCGTGCTGAGGCAATCCGGGCAGCACGAGATCCTCGACCCTTCGGCCAAAGACGACAGGGGCCTGCCCGTTGCCAGCGGAGAAGAAGAAGATATGGATATGAGAAGACGGGCGCTGCTGGCGGATGTCTTCCTGTCGGGAGCCAACGCCATCACGCTGGACGGGAAGGTGGTGTGTACTGACGGCACCGGCAACCGGGTGGCGGCGCTCATCTTCGGCCCGAAGAAGGTCATCATCGTGGCCGGAGTCAACAAGATCGTGGCCAACCTTGAGGAGGCCTTGAGGCGGATACATGAGGTGGTGGTTCCACTTTGTCATCGCTGGGATGTGCTCAAGCACCACGCGGCCCCCGAGTACTATCTGGAGACGCCCTGCGTGAAATCGGGCCAGTGTAACGATTGTACCAGCATAGGGAGGGGATGCTGCTACACGATCATCATAGAGTCGGCTAAACACCCGGAGCGGGATGTGGCCAAGCGTGGTGGGAAGCCCTACCCTTCTGAATACCTGGCTCGCACCAACATTATCATTGTCGGCGAGGAACTCGGGATCTGATCGCCGGTCTCTAGAGGAGGAAGAAATGGTCCAGGTGGTAAATGATAGTGACATCAATGATGAGCTTGAGGCTTTCAACCGCCGCCGAGGGGAGCTGGCCGTCGCCGGTTTCCGGCGAAAGCGGCTGAACGCAGTGTACGTTCCCGACCGGCAGACAGCCCTGGAAAAGGTCCTGGAGCTTATCCCTCCGGGGGCTTCCGTAGGCAGGGGCGGCTCGGTCACGCTCGATCAAATCGGCGTTATGCCAGCTCTCAGGCGATCGGGCGACCACCGGATAGTCGATCCCTTTGAAAAGGATGAGTATGGCTACATTCGAGTGCACGGCGAAGAGGGCTACGAGCTGAAGCGGCAGGCTATGCTGGTAGATGTCTTCCTGTCGGGGGCCAATGCCATTACGCTGGACGGGAAGGTGGTCTGTACCGACGGGACCGGCAGCCGCGTGGCGGCGCTCATCTTTGGCCCCAAGAAGGTCATCATCGTGTCCGGGGTCAACAAGATCGTGGCTGACCTTGATGAGGCGCTTAGACGCATCCATGAGGTGGTGGTGCCCATATGTCACGAATGGGACGTGTTGAAGCACCGAGCTGCTCCAGAGTATTATCTGGAAACCCCCTGCGTTAGATCGGGAACGTGTAACGATTGCACCAGCATAGGGAGAGGCTGCTGCTACACCATCATTATCGAATCAGGAAAGCACCCGCAGCGGGACTTGACCAAGAGAGGAGGGCGCCCTTATCCTCCCGAGTATTTGAATCGGACCAATATCATCATTGTGGGAGAGAACCTGGGCATCTAAATTAGTAGCGCAATGGATCGCCGCGAAGGAGACCGGGAAACCGCAGAAAACCAAGAAGGAGGATAGGATGCCAGAATTCGGGTTCATGGGGGTAGACTGGGAGGAGAGGATCGACTTCGACCGGATGCGCCGAGAACGACTTCAAAAGGCCAAAGACGTTCTTGCCAAGTCAGAGGCTGATGTGCTGTTCGTGTTCAGACACGAAGACGTGAGATACCTCACCGGTTTCAGGTGCCACATAGGCCCCGTCTACATCACTGGCATCGGCACAGCCGTCCTTCCCAAGGGAGGCGACCCCCTGCTATTCACCCTTGATCAGGCTCATGCCCAGGCGAGGATGCCCTGGATGCGCAAGGATGACATCCTGCCTCGCGCCAACACGCGCACGAAGGGGGGCATGCTGACCTTCGCCGAGCAGGTGAAGTCCCGCCTTGGCAGTCTTGACGGGAAGAGTATCGGCGTTGACCTGTGGACACTGGAAATGGAGGATGCCCTCCGCGAGGCTTTCCCCAAGTCGCGTTTCGTCAACGGCTACAAGATTCTGATAGAAGCCAAGATTATCAAGACGGCCGATGAGCTGGAATGCCAGCGGGCCGCTTGCATGATTACCGAGGCGGGCATGGACACCGCCATCAAAGCCCTTAAGCCGGGAATCCGGGAGTGTGAGATACTGGCGCTGGCCTGGCAGACCTTTACCGCCCTGGGAAGCGAATGGACCCAATGCGCGAATATCGTCTGCTCCGGCCCTTACACCGCTCCCTATCGCCGCTTCACCTCCGACCGCATCATCCGCGAAGGGGACCTCGTTATCATCGACATCGGCGGGTGTTTTAACGGCTATTGGGGCGACTTTACCCGCACCTGGGTCTGCGGGGATATCATGCCGACCAAAGAACAGATCGAGCTTCACCAGGAGGACTACGACGCCCTGTTTAATGCCTGCGGCAAGGCCCGGCCGGGCAACACAAATTATGATATGTGGAAAGAGATACAGAATCCGCACTCGGGCGGCCTATCGGGAGGGCACGGCGCCGGGACGAATCCCTGGGAAGAGCCCTGGCTGTCCGGCTATACCAAAGACGCTACTGTTGACTTGAAGCCGGGGATGATCTTCAGCATAGAGCCCTACGCCGGAATCCCCGGCATCGGCGGGATCAGGCTGGAGAACAACGTCATAGTTACCGAGGGGGACCCGGAGATCTATAGCACTTATCCCTTCGATGAGAGGTTGCTCAAGAATATTCATCCTCTCGACAAGACCACAGGCAGAAGAAGAGATTATATGAAGAGGCGGTAGGAGGAAAGGACAGGCAATGAGCATAGGTTGGGGCATCTACGGCATCGGGAACCACTCGCGCCGCTCCGTGGCGCCAGCGATCAACAGGGCTTCAAACACGGAGTTCGTCTCCGTGTGCAGCCGCAGCATGGATCGGGCCAAGGCCTTCGCTGCTGAGTTCAAGGCGAAGAAGGCCTTTGACTCCTATGAGGAGATGCTCAAAGACCCTGAGCTGGATGTCATATACATCTCGACGCCGAACAACTTGCACGCGGAGCACACCATCCAGGCCGCCCGGGCGGGAAAGCACGTTCTGTGCGAGAAGCCCATGGCCCTCACCGTCGCCGACTCCGAACGCATGATAGAAGTTTGCGCGAAAGAAGCTGTGAAGCTCGGCATAAACTTCCAGAACCGGCATCACCCCGCCCATGTCGAGGCGCGGCGGCTCATTGAGGCCGGGAAGATTGGCCAGATCACCCTGGTCACCGCCCAGTACTCGCATGGACGGATGGCCTCCGGCCACACTAACTGGCGCTCTGTGCCCGAGATGGTTGGCGCCGGGGCGCTGACTGGCACCGGCCTGCACCCCATTGACCTCCTGCGCTTCATCCTGGGAAGCGAGATCACTGAGGTGCGGGCTTTTACCGACGAGGACCTGGCTGCTAAGAAGATGGACGAAATGGCCATCATCACCCTGGAATTCGCCAATGGGGTGCATGGGATGTCCATCTCCGGCCTTAAGGTGCCCAGGGCCTACAACCACTTGGTGGTATATGGAACGGACGCCCGCATCACTGGAGTGCAGACGGTCGGGATGCCCCTCCAGGGCGAGCTTCTGGTCGATTCGGATACGTGGACGACCAGAACCGTCTATAACGATCCTCACCCGATGTCGGGCACCTATATGTACCTGATAGAGGCCTTCAACAAGTGTGTCCTGGAGAACGGAGATCCCAACGCCTCAGGGCAAGATGGGCTGGAGATGGTCCGGGTCCTTGATGCTATCCTGGAGTCGAGCCGCAGCGGCAAAGTCGTCAAGATCAATAGGTGAGTGGGGATGCGCAGGCCCTACTGAGGCGAGCCAAATTGACAACGGAGCGGCGATGGACTAATCTGAATTGCGTCAGGCAAATCGTTGTTCGGAGGGAGATACTGTATCGACCGGAATAGATGGCGATGTGCAAGACCGAGAGCAGGGGGTGTTGGTAAGGAGAAGGATTGCGTGACGCGTTCAGGTCAAGTGAGCCAAGTCCTGGTGGGAGTCGTTCGGTCTGTCAGCGTCAAGCAACACCTGGCGGGCGAGTGAGACAAGGAGGCAAACATATGGTCAGTCGACATTTGCAGGTTCTCATCGGGTTGGGCGTTGTCGCCAGCATGTTACTGCTGAGTTGCGCTCCCGCAGCCGCCCCGGCGCCGAAGGCAGCGCCGAAGGCTGCGCCGACTTCTACCGTTGCGGCGGCGCCCACGGCGAAGCCCGCTGCGGCGGCTCCGGCGGCCACCCCAAAACCGGCGCCCACAGTTGCGGCAAGACCGGTATTGCCGCCGGGGGCTGACCCTGAGATATACGGGGGAACGCCAGTCTACGGAGGCATCCTCACCGTTACCGTGCGGGACAACCCGGTCACTTTCGACGTGCATACGGTGGCGACGGCGAGCGTTATGTCTACGCCAAGCGGGTCCTATAATCAGATGCTGGGCTGGGACTACATCGACCACAACAAGCTGGTCGGCGACCTGGCCAAGAAGTGGGAAGTGAGCGCGGATGGGCTCACTTACACCTTCTATCTGGAGGAGAACGTTAAGTGGCACGATGGCGCCCCATTCTCGGCCGAAGATGTGAGGTACAGCCTCATGCGGGAGAAGAACCCTCCCCAGGGCGTCTACATCTTCGCCCGCGCCTATTTCGACGCCATGGAAACCGTGGAAGCGGTGGACAAGAATACCGTAAAGGTGAAGATGAATCGCCCGAAGGCATCCTTTCCGACGATCTTGACCACGGTCAACAGCTCCATTCTGCCCAAGCACATCCTCGAAAAGCAGAGGGATATGAAGCTTGACGTCGTGGGGACGGGCCCGTGGAAGCTCAAGAGATTCGATAGCGGCGTAGCTATGGAGTTCGTGAAGAACCCGGACTACTTCAAGAAGGGCCTGCCCTATATGGATGGCAGGATCGCTTACATCATTCAGGACCCGACAACCCGGCTCTCGGCTTTCAGAACCGGCCGGGTCCATATGGACGCGGGCGATCATGAGCCTCCGGCCATTGACACCATAGAGGCAACGATGAAGGACACAGTCAGAGCCTGGAGAGTTCCCGGCGTGACCACTACCCAGAACCCCTTCATTGTTCAGAACAAGCCGCCCTTCAACGATGTGCGCGTGCGGCAGGCAGTGACCCTGGCCCTGGACAAATACGAGTTCGTTAAGGTCATCAACCCTGGCTTCTTCGGGGTCGGCGGATTTATGCCGCCAGGAGGCCCTTGGGCTCTCTCTGATGAGGAACTGGGCAAGCAGATCGGCTATGCCAAGACGGGGCCGGCCAAGGATGCCGAGAGGGCGCAAGCGAAGAAGGTGCTGGCCGAGGCGGGATTTCCCAACGGCCTCGATTTTGAACTGGAGACCAGGACGGCGCAAGAGTACACGAACGTGGCTGTCTGGATGAAGGACCAGTTTGAGAAGGTCGGGATGAGAGCCTCCATCAAGCCTGTCGAGAGCGCCGCCTACTATGACCATCTGACGAAGTCCAGCTTCCAGATTATGTCCAGCGCTAACGGCCTGGATGCGGACGATCCCGACATCATCTTCGGCATGACCTTCTTGAAGGACTCTGGCAAGAACTACGGGAAGTTCTACAGCGCTGAATTCGACAAGATGTTTGACCAGCAGTCAACTTCTCTCGATGCCGCCAAGCGCAAGGAGATCGTGCGCCAGATGCAGTTGCTGCTTCACAAAGAGGTCCCTTACCCCGTCCTCGGATGGAAGAACCGCACACTCGGCGTATGGAAGAAAGTGAAGAACTACGCTCCATGGACCAATAACGCGCGCCTGGGCGCTGTGGGGCGGCACGAGTACACGTGGCTCGACCCGAACCTGCCGCCGAAATAGTGGCTGGCCGTACGGAAAAGCCGTCAAGATGTGGATCTTTCCTGGAGGCGAAAAGGGACGGCGCTGAGATAAGGTGTGATCAGGGTCACTGGGCTCGCCTTGGCAAACCTCCTGGTTTTGTGGGGCATGTGCTACGGCTGCCCGCGGAGAAAGATGAAGGGGGCAATCAATGGTCAGGCGAAATGCGCGGACTTTAGTCGCGTTGGTCGTTGTACTCGGCCTGCTGCTGAGCTGTGCCCCTGCGGCCCAGAGGCCGGCTTCCCCGTCGGCGACCGCGCCCGGCGATGCGGCGGCCACGGCAAAGCCCGCTGCGGCGGTTCCAGCGGCCACTGCAAGGCCCGCCGCGACCCCGGTTAAGGCGGCGCCGACACTGCCGCCCGGGGCAGACCCTCAGATCTTCGGCGGAACCCCCATATACGGCGGAATTCTAACTGTCGCCATGCGGGACAACCCTCCCACTTTCGACGTCCATCAAGGGCAAGCAATGAGCATCATGTCCACAGTCAGCTCCTCCTACAATACTTTGCTTACGTGGGACCATGTCGATCATAAGAGGATGATCCCCGACCTCGCCAGGGGGTGGGAGGTAAGCCAGGATGGCCGTACCTACACTTTCTATCTGGAAGAAGGCGTTAAGTGGCATGATGGCACTCCCTTTACGGCGGAGGATGTGAAGTACAGTTTGATGAGAGAAAAGGACCCGCCCAAGGGCATATACATCTTTGCCCGGGGTATGTTCGAGCCTATGGAGAGCGTGGAAGCGGTGGATCGCTACACCGTGAAGGTACGCATGAGCCGTGCTACGGCGTCCTTCCCGGTAGTAATGACTCTTGCCGTCAACTCTATTCTGCCCAGGCATATTCTCGAAAAGCGACCGGACATGAAGTTCGACATCCTGGGTACGGGGCCCTGGAAGCTCAAGAACTTTGCCAGTGGGGTAAGCCTTGAACTTGTGAAAAACGCCGACTACTTCAAGAAGGGGCTGCCCTACATGGACGGGAGGATCGCATACATTATCGTCGATCCTTCTTCACGGCTTGCCGCCTTTAGAACAGGCAGGGTCCTGACGGATAACCAGGACCATGAACCCCCTGCCATCGATACAATAGAACAGACGATGAAGGACGTGGTCAATGCTTATAGGCTGCCCGGCCTGCTCAGCACCTCGAATCCGTTCATAGTCCAGAACAAACCCCCCTTCAGCGATGTCCGCGTCCGGCGGGCGCTGAACCTGGCTCTGGACCGCTGGGAATTCGTCCGCGTAATCAGCCCGGGGTTCTATGGGATTGGCGGTTATATGGCGCCGGGGGGGCTATGGGCCATTGCCGAAGAGGAGTTGCTCAAGCAGCCAGGCTACGCTCGCACGGGACCGGCTAAGGACGCCGAGAGAGAGCAGGCAAAGAGACTTCTGGCTGAGGCGGGCTACCCCAACGGCTTCGATTTCGAGCTGGAGACCAGAACGCAAACGGAGTACGTGAATATCGCCGTCTGGATGAAGGCGCAGCTCGAGAAGATAGGACTGAGGACCAACATCAAGCCTATCGAAACTGCCGCCTATTTCGACCATTTGACAAAGCAGGCATTCCAGGTGATGAGCAGCGCCAACGGCATGGATGCTGACGACCCCGATCTGGTCTTCTCGATGGCTTTTGTGAAGGATGCTGGGAAGAACTTCGGGAAATACTACAGTGCTGAATTCGACAAGCTGTTTGTTGAACAGTCGGCCACCATTGATTCCGCCACGCGCAAGGAGATTGTGCGTAAGATGCAGCTCATACTTCACGAGACGGTCCCCTACCCAGTCTTGGGGTGGAAGAACCGCACCGTGGGCGTATGGAAGAAAGTGAAGGGCTATACCCCGTGGACCAACAACAGCCGCTTTTCAGCAGTGGGTCGTCACGAGAACACCTGGCTTGACCCAAAGCTGCCTCCGTTCTAATCTGGCGCAGTGGGGTGGCGCTTCACGTCGATTGATGCCCACCGGCCCTGTGTCAGCAGCCAGGTCCTGAAGTCGGCGGGAGAACCAGGAGCGAGAGGTTATTTATAGCTGAAATGGTCAAGCTATCGTCGGGGAGGGTCGATGTCCCTGATTCCATCGAGGCCATATACGAGTATGCGCTGAACAAAGGCTGGACCGACGGTTTTCCCATAATCCCGCCTACAGAGGCGAGGGTCGCGGCTATGGTCCAGGCGACAGGCAGGGATCCGCGAGAGGAGATCGTCCGAATCCCTCCTCGGTTGGGAAGGGCGACGGTGGAGAAGATCGCCATAAACGCGGTCATGGCGGGGTGTCTTCCGGCCTATATGCCTGTCATCATCGCCGCACTGGAGGCGATGTGCGCGCCGGAGTTCAACTTGAACGGCATCCAGGCCACAACCAACCCCGTCACGCCGGCAATTATTATCAACGGCCCAATCCGTCAGAAGCTGGGCATCAACTGTGGAGCCGGTTGCCTGGGCCCCGGGTGGAGGGCCAACGCCACCATCGGCCGGGCTATAAGGCTCCTGCTCCTCAACGTGGGGGGCGCGACGCCGGGGGACGTGGACAAAGCGGTTCATGGTCAACCGGGCAAATACACTCTTTGTTTTGGAGAGGACGAGGAGGGCAGCGTCTGGGAACCTCTCCACGTGGAGAGGGGTCTGGAACGCGAGGAGAGCGCGGTAACCGTGGTCAGCGCCGCCGGCACCACTAACGTGAACAGTAGCCTCACTCACAGTGCCCGGGATATCTTGATGATCATCGCTGACGTGCTCTCCCAGCTTTCCAGCAACGACATGAAGCTGGGTGGAGGCCAGCCGACCGTCGTGGTCACCGCCGGTCATGCGGCTTTGTTGAAATCCCAGGGCTACTCCAAGAGCGACGTGAAGGCCTTTCTTTTCGAGAACTCGGGGGTGCCCTTATCGCAGTTTCCGCAAGAGTGGGCAGGGAGGATGTGGACGAAGGATGGGGTTGCCTATCCGGCGCGGTGCGCCGGGGACATTGTCATCGTGGTGGCGGGTGCGCCACAGCCCTACCACATTACATGCATGACAACCTTCGGCACGAGTCGAGTTCAGACGGTGAGGGTGATCTAAAGGCATGAAAACCAAGGAAATCGCTATTAAGACTATCTAGGGCCTCCCGGAGGATGCAACGTGGGAGGATATCCAAGAGCGGATCAACTTTGTGGCCGCCGTGCGCAGAGGCGTTAGGGAACTGGACGAGGGTAAAGGCATTCCTCATGACAGGGTGCGCGAGGAATTCGCCCAGTGGCTCGCGAACTGATCTGGGCTCCGAGATCTGAGCGGCCGCTTCGAAGCATCCTGTTGTGATGAGCGGGCGCTCAGCGTGAGAGGAGGATCGCATGACTATTACTCGGACCGAGGCTTCGAGTGTTCCTCAGCATATTGGCCCAACTAGAGGCCAGGGGTTGTGGCAGGCAATGCTGGAGAGGCGCCGCGAGGCGCGGCTTTCGCTGCACCGGGGAAGGCTACTCACCGAGTCGTATAAGGAGACTGAGCGGCAACCGCTGGCTATCAGAAGGGCGCTGGCTTTCGCGAAGATCGTCAAGGGGATGCCTCTCTATTTGATGGAGGGGGACCTCCTGGCGGGCGCTTTTGCGTCCAAACCCATGGCGCCAGAGTTCTACCCGGAATACGATTCCGAGTGGATGCTGGAGGAGATCGATAACGGCAAGCTTGCGCCTGTTGTCGCCGAGGAGGACAGGCAGGAATTCCGCGAGATCTGCCAGTACTGGAGGGACAGGTCAGTCAAGAGCCACTTCCTGTCGCTCTTTGACGATGCGGAACTGCCCCGGTTGAAGGAGATCGGCGAAGAGGGCGCCTGGTTATTCTATCGGATCAGAGTGGAGGCCGATATCGGGTATCTCTCGGTCAACTACGAGAAGGCAATCAAGCTCGGGCTGCGCGGCGTGCTGGCCGAGGTGGAGCGAGAGCTGCAACTCACTGTCCCAACGGACGACGAATCGCTGGGCAAGGTGAACCTCCTGAAGGCCATGAGAATCGTCCTCCAGGCCGGGATCGAATACGGGAAGAGACACGCCGCTCTGTCCAGGGAGCTGGCGGCGAAGGCGGAGGGACGTGGAAAGGCAGAGCTTTTGAAGCTGGCCGAGGTCTGCGACTGGGTTCCCGAGAATCCGGCGCGCACCTTCTATGAGGCAGTCCAGACCCTGTGTTTCGTCCACGTCCTTATGTTCCTGGAAACCGGCTCACAAATCAGTCCGGGCAGGGCCGACCAATACCTCTATCCCTACTACAGGCAGGACATCGATAAGGGGGAGATGACCCGAGAAGAGGCTATCGAGATATTGGAGTGTATGCGGGTCAAGATGAGCCTCTTCCGCCGTTTCCGCTCGGGCATCACTATGGAGGTGGTTTCCGGAGATGCTCAGTTTCATAATGTGACGTTGGGTGGTGAGACGCCGGACGGGAGAGATGCCACTAACGAGCTTTCCTACTTGTTTCTGGAAGCTGCCTTCACCACGCGAAGCCTTCATCCGACTCTCACCATCAGATGCAGCGGGAAGACTCCCCTGGATTTCATCGTTAAGGGGTTGGAACTCGCCCGGACGGGGACGGGTTTTCCCGCCTTGTTCAACGATGGGCCGTCCATCGCCTACCTGACCCAATTAGGTCTACCTCCGGAGATAGCGCGAGACTATTGCGTCGCCGGATGCGTCCAGCACCTGCCGCCAACCCAGGGCGGGCCCCCTGACGTGGCTTTCATGAACCTGCCGAAATGCCTCGAGCTTGCTATGTGTGATGGAGTGGACCCGAGAACGGGCAGGAAGGTCGGCCTGGCTACGGGGAAGTTCGAGGATTTCAAGTCCTTTGACGAATTCCTGGATGCTTTCAAGAAGCAGGTCAAGCGCGCATCAGAGGAGGCGGCGACAATCCGGAACCTCCAACGTCTTGCGCGTGAGGCCACGGCCCCAACCATCCTCTCCTCCTGCCTGGTTGACGACTGCATCAAGCGCGGCAAGAGCGTGCTGACGGATGGTCCGCGATGGACCTTTCCCGCCCAAACGCCTGTTGGCATAATAGACGCCATCGATTCCCTGGCAGCGATCAAGAAGTGTGTCTTTGAAGACGGCTCGATAGGCAAGGAGCAGCTGCTGGACGCCCTAGCGGCCAACTTCAAGGGGCACGAAGACGCGCGGCGCTTGCTTTTGGCTGTGCCAAAATACGGCAACGACGACGACTACGTTGACACGGTGGCGGCAGACTTCTATCAGTGGTGGCAGGAGATGGTGTCGCAGATAGAGGGCCCCTACGGCGCCAAGCACAAGCCCATGCCCTACTCCATATCATCTCACGGTCCCTTTGGCAAGAGAGTTGGGGCGCTGCCTAGCGGGCGCCTTGCCGGGATCTCGTTGGCGGATGGCGCGGTATCGCCCTGCCAGGGGAGCGATGTGACCGGGCCGACAGCGGTGCTCAATTCAGCGGGCAAGATAGACCAGCTTCCGCTTCTGGGTACGCTGCTGAATATGAAGTTCCATCCGTCGGCGCTGGCGACGGTAGACGACCTGAAGAAACTGTACGCGCTCATTAAGACCTACTTTGAGTATGGTGGCAAGCACATTCAGTTCAACGTAGTGGACAAGAAGACGCTTTTGGATGCTCAGGTCCGCCCGGAGCTGCATCGAGACCTGATTGTGAGGGTGGCGGGATATAGCGCCCTCTTCACCGAGCTAAGCCGAAGCGTCCAGGACGAGATCATCCAGCGCACGGAATATGCGGAGTTGTGATCATGCCTGTCGATATGTCCAGCCAGGATGCGCTGGAGAGCCATCCTGGCTTGAAGGAACGTGGGTGGATTTTCAATATTCAAAGGTATTCTATTCATGATGGACCCGGAATCAGGACGACGGTCTTCTTGAAGTCTTGTCCGCTTCGGTGCTTCTGGTGTCAGAACCCCGAATCGCAGACACTGACGGCCGTAGTCTTCCTGGATAGGAGCAAGTGCACGCTGTGCGGTCGGTGCGTGGCCGTCTGTCCAACGGGAGCGGCGACCCTGAACGAACGCAGCTCCCAAATCGATAGGAGCATCTGCGACGGGTGCGGCCAGTGTGTGAAGGTTTGCCCGAATGAAGCGAGGCGGCTTGTAGGGAAGTATCTCAGTGTCGCCGAGATTATGCACGAGGTTATGAAGGACAGGAAGTTCTATGAGAACTCGGGCGGCGGCATGACGCTATCGGGGGGAGAACCCACTGCTCAGCCAAAGTTCTGCTACGCCCTTTTGAGGGAAGCCAAGCGGCAGGGGCTGCACACCGCCCTGGACACCTGTGGATGCGTGCGCTGGGCCACCCTCGAAAAGATCCTGAGTTATGTCGACCTCGTACTTTTCGACATCAAACATCTTGTCGCGGCCAAACACCGTGAGGCGACCGGAAGGTCGAACGCGCTTATTCTGGAGAACGCGAAGAAGGTCGCTCGACTTAAAGCGATGAGAATCCGGGTGCCTCTGATTCCTGGTTTCAACGATTCCGTCGAGGATATCGGCGCCACAGCCAGGTTTGTGAGGTCGGAACTGGGGCCCGTGGAGATAGACCTTCTTCCCTACAACAAGATGGGAGAAGTGAAGTTCGAGCGACTTGACAGGCCGTGCGTGCCGAACCAGGCGCAGGGCCCGGATCAGGTGCAGGCGTTGAGGGACCTTGTCGCTGCCGAGTTCGGTATGTAGAAAACGGCCCATCTGCGATTGCGTTTGCGTGTTGATGACGCAGAGGCCACTGGAGGTCTGGCCGAAAACCCTGGAAAAGGGCCGTCGGTGCCAGATTTCGAGCGTGATTTTGGTGCGGAATCCCACGAATTTGGACTTTTCGTCCGGGCTTCTAGAAGGTCGACTCAGGGCGAGGGGGTAATCTGAAATGCTCAAGTATTGTTTAAGGCGCCTTCTCCTGTTTATCCCGGTCGTGTTCGGGGCGGCGACGCTGATTTTTGGTATTATGCAGGTACTGCCCGGCGATGTGGCGCTAGTCATCCTCGGTGCGGGCGGCGAAGGTGCGGTAACTCCCGAAGCCCTGGCCAGGCTTCGTGAGCAGCTTGGTCTCGACCGTCCCATCTATGAGCAATACCTTAGCTGGTTGTGGGGCATGGTCCGGTTTGACCTCGGCAAGTCTTTGTGGAGCGGCGAGCCCATAATCCATGAACTGGCCATGAGGATCCCTTTGAGCTTTGAGCTGGTAGTGCTGGGTACTCTCATTTCGACGAGCTTCGCTATACCCGTGGGGGTTATCTCCGCCATCCGGCAGGATGCCGCGCCAGACTATGTCGTCCGGATTTTCGCCTATGCGGGGCAGGCTATGCCCGGCTTCTGGGTGGCGATTCTCTTGATCCTCTTCCTGGTCCGCCTTTTTCAGTGGCTCCCCCCTCTGGGGTATGTCAATCTTTTCGAAGATCCGGGAAAGAATCTGCAGATTCTCATCTGGCCAGCGCTAGTGCTTGGGGTCCGTCATGCGGCGATCTCGGCGCGCATGACGCGCTCCTGCGTGCTGGAAGTCATGCGAGAGGACTACATCAGGACCGCCTGGGCGAAGGGTCTGGCGGAGAAAACGGTCCTGATAAGGCACACCCTGAAGAATGCGATGTTGCCCGTCATTACCATCATCGCTATGGAGTTTTCCTACCTCTTTGGGGCTCTGATCGTCATCGAGACCGTTTTCACCCTGCCCGGGATGGGAAGATTCCTGGTTGATGCCATCTATCACCGGGATATACCGGTAGTTCAGGTCATTATTGTGGTAATCGCCCTCTTGGTTGCCGTAGTAAACTTGTTGACAGACATGCTTTACGCCTGGCTTGATCCTCGAATCAGGTACGCATGACGTCGCAGTACGATGCCCGGACTTTTGGAGGAGGGCTTGGAAGGTGATGGAACGAGTTGAGCTTGTCCCGGCAGTAGAGTGGGAAAGGAAAAGGCCGAGGACCCTGGCCCGTGTGAGGAGGTTCATAAGGACCAAACCGCTGGGCTTTGTCGGACTGACAATTGTCGTGGCTGCGTTGGTAGTAGCAGTCTCGGCTAACTTCATCATCCCCCACGACCCCTACGAGCTTCGTGTGGAACACACCCTGGAGCCCCCCAATTCAACCTTTCTGCTAGGCACCGACAATATGGGCCGCGACCAGTTAAGCCGGATCATCATGGGGGCGCGGGTTTCTCTCTACGTGGCTTTTCTTGCCTCGATTGTAGGCGCCAGTTCGGGGGGGATTCTGGGGCTTCTCGCCGCCTACAAGGGCGGGGCCCTGGACAACCTCATCATGCGCATCATGGACGTCATGCTGGCTTTTCCCATGCTGGCTTTGGCCCTGGCTATGGTAGCTGCTCTCGGTCCTTCTCTGAACAATACCGTCATCGCGGTGGCCATACCCTTCGTTCCCCGGGCCGCACGGACCATTCGCTCCCAGGGTCTTTCGGTCAAGGAGACGCAGTACGTAGACGCGGCCAGGGCCATAGGCTGCAGCGACTGGCGTATTGCCTTCAGACATATGATGCCCAACTGCATGGCCCCGTGGCTGGTCATAATCACCATTGACCTGGGTGTAGCTATCCTGGTGGAGGCCTCGCTGAGCTTCCTGGGGCTGGGCGTGCCGCCTCCCGAACCCTCGTGGGGGAACATGCTGACCGGAGCCGCCAGCCAGTACACGGAGCAGGCAGCCTGGATGGCTATCTTTCCCGGCCTGGCCATAACCGTCACCGTGTTCGGCTTCAACCTCTTCGGCGATGCCCTGCGAGACATCTGGGACCCGAAGTTGAGGGGAAGGTAAGCTCGGAATGTCGACGTGGTTGGGGGGGGGACGCCTGGAAACTGCGTAGGGGCGGACGTTCTCTGTCTGCCCGAGCCACGGACGCGTTGAGTGGGCCTAGGCTGCAACACCGGCCATCCTACCCAGGCAGCGTAGCCAGGCGGTCATGGCTTCCCAGGCCTCGTCGGCGTTCTCGAGCTTTTCTTCCACGTGCGCCACACGGGTGTTGCGGAACCGGTTGACCGATTCTAGCTCCTCATACAGGTCCCCCATGTCTTTCCCCGAAAAGGCCTGCGCCACACCAACCCACACCGCCGCAGCCTTCGCAGCGCCGTGAGCTGCGTAGCCCAGGCAGAAGACCAGCGTGCCCAGCCTCTGGATCGGACGGCCGAAAACGAGGTTGTCCCTCAGGTAGCGCTGGTTCCTTTCCAGTAGACCTCTGTCACGAGGTGCCAAATTTCCCAGGTAAGGATTGAAATAGTCATCACGGGCGCGGGCCTCGGAGGGTATGAGCGGCCGGAGCCTGGCATCCAGGATGCGCAGTGCGTACTCGTCAAGGGGTTGCAGAAGCGGCTGGAAGGCATGGGCGAAGTCCGCCATTTTGGAGCGCACCGCGTAGTCCAGGACGGTGACGGCCTGGCGCATTGACGCCTCCAGAGGCGCCGGAAGGGCGCCCACGCCCGCCTTGTCCAGGAGCCGACTGAATAGGTCGGCAGCCTCCTTCTGGACCGTGGCCTCGAACAGGGGAAGCTGTTGCTGGCCCGTCTTCGCCTCTTCGAGCAAAGCATTGAGATGCGGCGCGCAAGCGCGATGCAGCTCTTCCACTGTCGCCGCCCCGCCCTGTTGGAAAAGGTGATAGGGCACGTAGAGGTATTTGTACTGCGGCTTGCCCACCGATGCCGCCTTGCACCATTCAACGGCGGTGCGCGCTTTCACAGGAACGAGGTTATCCGCTCTCCCCTTCAGCTCCGCGACGAAGTAGCCACCGTCGGCGCAGCGCACCAGGAAGTCCGGCACGTATAGCCCGCGCTGCCCGTCGGGGCGGAGGTAGTCGATCATCAGCTTCTGCGGTCCGGCGTTCTTAGCGAAAGCCGCCACATCGGAAGCCATGTCGCAGAAATCAGCGAACTGTTGCTCGAACTCGTTGTCGCAAGGCACAAGGTTGAACATGGTGCGCTGGCCGGGCACGGCGGGGCGGCGCTCCGTGCTGGAGGCCTGATAGGGCTTCCACTTGGACAGCGGCTGCCCCTGGCTGATGCGCTTGCGCTCTTCCCGTCTGACCGTTCTGGCGAGGATGAGGGGCGTAAACGTGGCGCGGACATGCTCGACAACGTCAACATCGCGCATGCGGTGGTCAACCTCACCTGCGAAGAGATCGACTTCCCGCTCAAAGAGGGACTTGGACAGGAACTCCTCTATCAGGGGCGTGAGGATCTGATGCGGATTGCTCAGGCGGCAGGCGCGGCCCAGCATCTGGGCGAAATATCCCGGGGCTGACCAGGCGTTGCTCAGCAGCCCGGCGTCCAACTGCATGCGAGAGACGACCTCGTCGGTGAACAGATGCCTTTCCTTGTATTCGATGGGGCCTTCCTTCTTCTTGCCGATCGGCAGCGGGTGAAAGCGAGCCTGGAAGTATCTCCTGACCTCATCGCTGCTCAGGCCCGAGAACTCAGACGCCGTCTGCACAGCATCCGAGATCAGGGGAATCTCCACCTCCAGCCCTGGCACTGGCTTGTGCTGGTGGTCCACAAAGATTGTGACGCTCTGCTTCAAGGCTTCGCGGATGGGCAGCACAGGGATGTCGAGGCCCTCCTGGGCCAGCTCGTCCTCATACAGCTTGCGGAACGCGGGGTGATCCACCACAGTAACCAGCTCCGGCGTGTTCCCCCCAGGGTCCATGCGCCTCAGGCCGCGGCCGAGCGTCTGTTCGGGCAGGATGCCGGACTTCGCGGAATAGGGGCGCAAGGGAACGACTGTGGTAACGTTGCGCACGTCCCAGCCCTCGCGCAGCATCATCACCGAGACCACGCAGCGAAACTTGCTGTCCTTCCGGTCCAGTTCGCGAGACATCTCGCGCAGGGCGCGGAGGTCGTCGGGCTTCATCGCCGTCTCGTTCTCCACGAACTCCTTGACCTCGCGGCCGCCGCGCGTATAGGTCTTGACGCGCCCCTTGAGCCGGGTGTGAATGTTCAGCACCCTGTCCTTGAGTAAGGGGAACTGGTCGCTGTCCAGGTAACCGGCGACCTTGTTCGCCGCGTCGGAGTCCTCGGTCATGACGAAGAGGATGGGCTTGCGGACGCGGCTCAACTCCTCATAGGTCTTCGCGTAGCGCTGGTAGCCGAGCTGGAGATGCATGGAGTAGCGCTCGTGGGCGGGCGTCCGCGCGTCGCCGTGGGGCACCAGCTCATCGGACTCGCCCAGCACGGGCACCTTCACGATGCCTGCGTCTACAGCCTCGCCCAGCGGGAAGTCGCAGACGACGTGATGGAAGAACGTCCCATCATTGTGCTTCGGCGTGGCCGTGAAGTCCAGTTGCAGGCAGATGCCGCTGTTGCCCTTGCTCACGCACTGGCTGTGCAGGGTATCGATGGCGCGGTTCCAGGCGAGGTCGGGGTCGTGGAGGTGGTGCGCTTCGTCGTTGAGGACCATGAGGCTGGGATGGCAGGCGATCCGCTCCCGCAACGCCGCGCCCGTGTCCAAGGCCTGCGCTCGCTTGACCGCCGGGCCGAAAAGAGAGCCAGGACCGCTCTCCTCGCCATTCTCGCGCTTCTCGTAGAGGCGGTGAATGTTGGTCAGGTAAATCGCCCCGGTCGTAGCCGCCCCGCCCGGCTCGTCCTGCAACACGACCTGCATCCGGAAGTCGGATTTCCAGTCCTCTGGCAGCAGCGGGTCCTTGTGGAAGATAACGCAGTTTTCGAAATCGTCCTTCAGTCGCTCGTACACGGTCAGGTTCGGGGCGATGATCACGAAATGCTGCGCCAGGCTGGAGCCTGGCTCGTAGGCCTGGTGGAAGTAGCTCCACACTATGGCCAGGCTCATAACCTTGGTCTTGCCCCCGCCGGTAGCGATCTTGCAGCAGTCCTTGGGCCAGCGGTCTTCATCCGGATGTATGCCCAAGGCCAGGTCGGCGAGGGAGTCGCCGCCGAGCTCCGTGAGCAGCGCCGCCACGCTGCGGATACCCCGCATTTCGTAAAGGTAGATGATCGTCTCGATGGCCTCGCGCTGCGCCCAGTGGTAGCGGAAGGGGACGCTGTTGCCGTCGTCGTCTTCAACCTGGTGCTCGGTATTGAACCAGAAGTTCAGGAGATCGCGGGACGTATCGCTGACGCCGGCGTAGAGGCCCCGCCGCCAGCCGTCCACCTCGGCCCGGATGGCGCGTACCAGCAGGCACTTGCTGGGCCGGCGGCCGGGGGCGACAACGGCCGGCCCGCCGTGCTCGGGATTGGGCAGGCGATGCTGGACGGGCTCCTCCCAGGGCTTGAAGAGGGGCTCCAGGGCGGCCGCGTTGCTCTCGGTGACCTCGAAGGGCACGGCTACACCTCCACCTCAATGGCGGTAGTGGTGTCCACGCCGAAGACGTCGATCACCTTCACGCAGATACGATGCCTTTGTCCCCCCTTAGTCCCCCCGTCCACGGGGGGAGACTGCAGCGGGCCCACGGGGGGAGAAGTGGGGTACTCCCAGCCGATATCGGTCCTGGTCTTCAGCGAACGGTCCTTCCGCGTGCGGAAGTCCTGCCAGTGGTGCTCGAAGGGCTTGCCCTCGCTCCAGGTAAAGTCCACCGCCCAGAAATCGATGAAATCGAAGGGGGACCTGACGGCGCGCTCCCGTAGCGCGGCCAGTTCCGCCTCCGGCGCCTCGGCCAGGGCGGGGGTGAAGCGCACCAGTTGCACGTCCACCTTCCTGCCGTTGACGATGGGCTTGACTTCCAGGTGCCCGGCCTCGAAGAACTGGCATTCGCTGCGGCTGGGCTCCATGATCTCGCGCGGGATGTATTTGAGGCGGATGGTCAGGCCGGTCTCCGCCTCCACGGCCTGTTTCTTCAGGGCCAACTCCATCTCGAACTCCCAGGCCAGGCAGTGCAGCTCGCGGGCGCCCGCCGCCTGGGCGGCCTGCGCCACGGGCAGAAGCTCCGCGAAGGTGAAGATGCCATCGATTTCGTCCACGTGCACGTAGGCGCCTTGCCTTGTGCCGTGGAGGAGGGGATGGGGCGCGCCCTTCAGCGGCGCCGCCTTATAGAACTGCAGGACGATGGCGCGATGCTCCGTGTTGGCCCCCTTCAGCCGCTCCAACTGCCACCACTGGCGCTCGTAGCGGCCGAGGTTATACACGTCGAAGGAGCGATAGGGCTTGCCCGCCCCATGCAGCTCCCGCTGCACCTGGATAAGGCGCTTCCGCGTGGTGTGAATGGCATAGCGGCCCAGGTCCACGCCTATGCAGCGGCGCCCCAGCTTCTCGGCCACGGCCAGCGTCGTGCCTGAGCCGCAGAAGAAGTCGGCGACCAGATCGCCTTCGTTTGAGGAAGCTTTGATGATTCGCTGTAGGAGTGCTTCCGGCTTCTGCGTATCGTAACCAAGCCGCTCGAGCGCCATAGGGTTGACGGGCGGGATATCCTCCCATAAGTTCTGTAGCGGCAAGCCAGGCGACTCGTCCATGTACCTTTTCAGGCAAGGGGTTCCGTTCTTTGTGTAAACAATTCTGCCTTCTCTGTCAAACTGTTCCATCTTCTCGCGGACATACGCCCACGTACGGGAAGGTGCCGGCCACTTGCCTTTCCACTCGTAAAGCAAGCTGCCGCCGCTGCCATGCCTTGGGGCGTCTAGCGGTATTAGGCGAAATCTCCCTCCCTCTTCATCGGCCTTCGCCCAGTGCGATGCGACGTACTCGTCAGAATACGGTGTGAATTGATCATTCCAGACCGGCTTTATGCCGCGCGAGTAGTAAAGAATCGTGTCAGTTATGATTCCACAGCGGCCGGGATCGTTGTGAGCGTTCGCTCTGCGCCAGATTATTTCGTTTCTGATGTTCAACGGAGAGAGAATGTCATCAAGGATCAAACGGAGGTGGGAGTTAACGCGGTAGTCGCAGTGCACGTAGATACTTGCCTCATCACTCGATAAATCCCGCATCAGGGTGAGACGCTCGTACATCATGTGCAGGTAGGAGTCCGTCCCCTTGCCCCAGGTGTCCCTATAAGCCACTGCTTCAAGAACGGACTGTTCCTTTTGGAGGGCCTCCGCTTCATCGCCCACCTGCACCTGCATGGTGAAGTCGGCGCCCACGTCGAAGGGCGGGTCGATGTAAATGAGGTCGATCTTGCCGCGGAACTGCTCCAGGAGAGAGGCCATGGCCAGCTTGTTGTCGCCCCAGATGAGCACGTTGCGGAAGTCGTCTTGGTGGGCCTTCCGGGCGAAGGCCGCCTCGTCGAACATGTCAAGCTGGCGGGCCTTCTCGCGGTCGTGGGGCTCGTCGATGGTCTCGATGCGCTGGAGGGGCAGTGGCGAAGCGGGCAGCCTTATCGGGCGGCGGTTGCCGTACTCGTCGTACTTGCCCTCCCAGATAAGCTCCGTCTTCATCCTGGAGAGCGGGTGCGGGTTATCTGGTCCCCAGCGGACTGGTTCGGGCATAGCGGGATCCTCCTAGACACAGCGCGGACCAAAGGTCGTCGTCTTGCGCATAACATCCGCTTTGTTATAGACTGTCTTCGTGTTCTTGTCAAGCTTGATGAAGACGAACGGGAGTCATCAATGCAGCGCTGGGGCGCACTCAGTCAGCATTCGTTGCGATATGTAGCGCACCTCGACATGTTGGGAATGAGCGAGCTGACTGCCCGCGACCCGGACATCGCATGGGAACTTCTTTCCAAGCTATGCGATGCCAAGGAGGAACGGCTTAGTCTGCAGATCATGCTGACTGAGGGTGGCGAGATTATCCGCGACAGAGTGCGTTCCTATATGTTTTCTGATACGATCATCGTGTTCAGTGTTGCTGACGACCCACCTGATACTTATGCCATGATTCTCCTGGTCACAGAACTCTTCTCCAAAGCCTTGAGCTATTGCGTGCCGCTCCGGGGTGGAATTGCACACGGCCAATTCAAGTTTGATCTTGGTCGCAATCTGTTCGCTGGTCCGGCACTTTTGAGCGCCTATCGGCTGGGCGAAGCGTCTCAGTGGCTCGGAATTAGAGTCGACAAAGCTGTCGCCAACCGCGCTCTGGCCATACCCATACTATCTGGCAGAGGCAACGAGGCGGTTATTCCCTGGGAGGTTCCGGTGAAGCGCGGCGGGACGGAAACCTCATACGTGGTCGACTGGGTTGAAACGCACCGAAAGAACTTCCCCGTTTCGGCGCCAATCAACTTGGATACCTTCTACTATCCCTTCAAGAAGACTTTCGGATCGTTGGACCAGCTGCACCGAGGCGTGAGAGAGAAGTACGAGAACACCGTTGCTTTCATCAACCAGCGCCTTTCCCGTTGACTAGCCCAGAATTCGTCTGGCTGCGCGGGCATCTGGGCAGCGGCTTCCCCGCACATCTGCAGGTCTGGGTGTAGCTCGCGTTTGTGCGGCGCCCGGCCAGTGGGACAGCGAATTCGGAGCGTAGATCTTCCCCCCCTCTTCACGTGGGGTAATCTAGCAATACCGCTGGTGACGCCGACTTGCAGCCGTTGAATAGGGGTGAGCAACCGATGGAGTTTGTGGTCAATCAAATCCCGCTAGGACCCCCAACGTCGTACAGTGATCTACTCACTAGAATCAACCGCTTTCGGGTTCGCGATTTCCTGAAAATGTGCAACGTCGTTGCCAACCGGCTTGATGGGCGGCCCCTATCGGAGACGCTCATCAACGTTCCTCCGAGTCGCCGTTACGGAGTACTGCCTGGATGCAAGGTGTACCTGGCTCCTTGGACCCTGAGTTTTCTCGCCAAGACATCTATCCTTCGGTCGTCAGACATGCGCCAGGAAACCGCAACCCTGGACGACTTGCGCGGTCTAGCTTTCATGCACGCGAATTTGCGCGATGCATCGGTGAACCCAAGGGGGCCAAAAGCGGACCCTCGCAGCACCATGGTGCGCGTCTCCTGGGAGCAATTCGTCTGGCAAGAGCGTCTGAGCTCGATGATCCCAAGAACCAAGCTGTTACTGATTGATGGCAACCGGGAGGTCTCAGGCCGACCCTTTGACCTTGAAGCTGAATGGCTTGACGCAACTGGCATCGGACTTGAGAAGTTCATGGTAATCGGCTTCGGCTATTTCGCGGGTGCGTTGCACCATACGTCGCTAACGCGATACTTCGCTGCTACGGGTAAGCTTGCGGACGCGGTGAGCCAGGAAGACTGTGACAAATTCCTGTCGAGAGCGTCCGCCACGTACGAACAGTTTCGGCAGCTTTCTGCGGAGTTTCGCGTTACAGATCCCCTCTACATCAAGACTGAGTTTAACGTGTTGAACAAACGCCCACTGATCGCGGTGAACCACGAACTTATCGTGCCCGTCCCCAGGCTGCTGGCCTATCGTATCTCAGAGGGTCTGTACTTCGACCTGATGGACCTGTTTCGGAGCGCCCAGGGCAACGCTTTCCTTGACTACTTTGGCAGGCTGTTCGAGCATTACGTCGGTCGTCTGCTCAAATGGACCTTTGGCCCCGATAGCGTGATACCGGAGCCACGCTACGGAAAATCGGAGCGGCGAGGGCCCGACTGGATTGTGCTGGATGGCGAGACAGCGATCCTCTTCGAATGCAGGAGTTCCAGATTGCGGATGGATAGCCGGGTCTCCGCGGCCCGAGAGGATCTAGCCAAAGACACGGAGCGCATATTCGCCGAGACTGTAGCGAAGTACCCTGAGAAGATTCGCGATTTCGTCGAGGGCAGGATGGGCATTGATGCCACGAAAATCAAGAGCACCCAGGCCGTGATTGTCATGTGCGATTCGCTCTTTTTCGAATCGCATTACCGAGACCTGGCCCACAAGGCGTTCGAAGATCGAGGCTTGGCCTCGTTCGAAGACTACCACTTGATGGGTATCGCCGAACTCGAAGTCCTGTCCTCTTGGAACAGTACGGTGCCCATGAGCCAATTGCTCAACGACAGGAAACGCGAAAGGGAGTCGAAAGGCCATGCGGAAGACTTCCACGACTTCCTCACCAGGTACTCCAGACAAGCTGGCCTTGCCTCCGCTCACCCGCTCCTTGAGCGCGTGCAACGAGAGTTCTTTGAGCGACACTTTGACATCGATGAGCGTGGCGAAGAACCCTCTGTCGACGGCGAGCTCTTGGGCGAACAGCTGGACGGGCAAGAAGCCGGGTAGGGGGAAGTACTCCTAGCCATAGGTTACTGGCAACTTTCCGCCAGTCCTTCCCAGGCCAAGATCGAGCGGCTCGCCGGGGCGACTCCCTCGCGGACAGAGGGGGCCACGCAGCCCCCGGAGGGCGGACAGAGACGTCCGCCCCTACGTGCGTCTATCGTGAGGCTACGCTCTGGCAAACCTAGCCCTCGAATCGCGATGCCGTTACTGAGAATCCCGGAAGGTCAATCCTGCCTTGGCCGCGCTTGGGTGGCGACCCGAACTATGTCATCCAGCCTGTCGGCCACTTCGGGGTCAATCCTGTCTTTTGGCACCAGGCGAGCAAGCACGTGGTAATCACTCTTACACAACAGGTTGGGCAACCCCAGTTCCTTGAAGTAGAGTTCGCAAAGAGGGTCCAGGAAGTCATCGGTTGCCTTGATATCAGGCGACCAGGGGTCAGGTTTGCCCAGGGTCTTCAGCGCGTTTGAGATCTGGGCGATCGCTCTTTGCATGACATCCTGGCGGCGATTGGCCTCTGCTGATCCGAAAAGATCGTTCGGCTGTTCGTGACGCGCATACGCCAGCAAGACCTCTTCCATGCACAAGTAGTTCTCAATCTCCCGGCGCTTCCACTGATATCCCTCCGCACCCAGGTCATCGGGCAATGCTCGATCAAGGCGATCAAACAGAGCGATCCCTACCAGGTCCTTCTTTGCCTCCCGCAAGCCCCAGAAGTGTTCTCGCACGCGGGGGGGTTGATTACCAACATAGTAGACAAACGGCAGGTCCAGAAGTCTGGCGGCGGGATGGCCCAGAGTATCCGCGAATGCCTTCAGGACAGTAAGATCGGTTGAGCCTTCCAGATACAGTACCCAGCCGGTCTGCTCCGCCATGGCGTATTGCTCGAACCCGATCTCTCTGAGCGCCTTCAACACCTGGCTTCCGCGGTCGTCAATGCGATGGGGCTTACCGATGAAAGCTATGACCACATCACGATCAGCGGCTTCGTTGAGCACGACCTCGGAATGGCTGGCAGCGATGAGCTGGGAGCCTTGTTTATCAGCCACCCGCGTCAGCAATTGATAAATCTGCCGTTGGCGAAGGACTTCGAGATGGGCATCTGGTTCATCCAGGAGCAAGACCGTCCGTGGGTTAGCATAGAGGTGAGCCAGCAACAGCAGAGTCTGTTGAAAACCGCGTCCGGAAGAAGAAATGTCCAGCCGGGTGCCTCCCTCTTCCTTGTATGTCATTGTAATCTCGCCACGTTCCTGTATGTACTGTGGCGCGTCCAGTGTTAGCCCGAAGAGGTCCTCAAGATGGCCGGTTAACTCTTTCCAGTCGGAAGTGGCACGAGGATTCTCGTGAATTTGATAACACAGATTGCGCAGCACTTGAGCCGTTTGTCCTTCCCCCAAAAGGACATTGATTCGCCCCGGCTCCCACTTCGGCTCTTCTGCGGCCAGGCCGGACATGGGTGGAAGATAGGCGACTCGAATAGTCGAGGCCTCGGTAGGGATGGGCTGTCTCTCTGGTTGAAGGCCCTCGCTCAAACGCAACGGACGGCAGTAGAATGATTCCTCATTAGCGAAGTCAAACTCGAGGCCGCAAGACCAGGTTTTCCCCTCCGTCAGCCCATCGACGACAATGTCGATACGGACGTTCTGAGTGTGCGGTTTGTGATGATCGGCTCGAAAGATGTCGCGCACATGCAATTCGCTCCACAGGAGGTTCGAGTTGGGAACAGGGATCGAAATAAGGTCCTTTCGGTTTATGGTAACGCCAGGGCGCTTCTCCGGTGACGTCTTTCCGCCGCGTCTTTCGTTCCACCGCTTCAAACCGATGTCCCAGAGAGCGAGCGCCTGCAGAGCGGCCGTCTTTCCCGAGTTGTTTGGCCCGATGAGAACGACCGACTTGCCCAGCTCGATATCCACATCTCTCAGCTTCTTGAATCGTCTCACGCGCATACGCGTCAGCATCGAGGTTGTCCTTTCGCTGCAGGGCAGGGAGGAAGGGTAACTGATTGGCGGCGTCAGCGCCGGGACCTACCCCGTCGGCAGCCCCAACCCCCTGATCGCGATCACGTTCCTCAGTATCTCTGAGGTGCCCCCCTGGATGGTGTAACCCCTCGAGAAGAGATAGTTCCGGGGCGGCCGGCCACCGTAGAGCGCCCACTTTGAGCCGGCCAGCAGTTGACCGCGTAGGCCGAAGATGTCCAGGGCGCAGTTGGCCAGGCGCTGTTCGAATTCGCTCCCATAGGTCTTGGCCAGGGCCGTCTGGTAGTTGGGCAACTTGCCTTGCGTGAGCATCCAGGCCACGCGGTAGATGAGCAAGCGTCCCACTTCGAATTCGACGGTGAGCTTGGCCAGCTTCTCCCGCACCAGGGGGTCCTCGGAGAGGGGCTTGCCGTTCTTCCTGGTCTCCTTCGCATAGGCTGTGACCGCCGACAAAAGCGGGTAGTTGCTCATGATCCGCTCCAACCCGCTCCGCTCGTAGTCCAACTGGGCGGCGATCTGGTACCATCCGCGGTTCCTCACTCCGATCAGGGCCGTCTTCGGTATGCGGACGTTATCGAAGAAGACCTCGTTGAAATGCTGGCCGCCGCTCATATCCGTCAGCGGGTTGATGGTGATGCCGGGAAGCTTCAGGTCCACAATGAATTCGCTGATGCCCTTGTGCTTGGGCACGTTCGGGTCAGTTCGAGCTACGAGGTAGATATAATGAGAAAGGTGTGCGCGACTGGTCCAGACCTTTTGCCCGTTGATCACGAAGCCGTTGTCATCCTCCACAGCCCTGGTCTGCAACGAGGCGAGATCGGAGCCGGCACCGGGTTCGCTCATGCCGGCGCAGAAGGTGACCTCTGCCCGAATGATGCGCGGGAGGAAGTACTTCTTCTGCTCTTCGGTGCCGTAGTTGATGATGGACGGCCCCATTTGGCGCTCCGCCATCCAGTGGGCCGCCAGGGGCGCCCCGTATTTGAGCACTTCCTCCATGAAGACCAGACGGTCGAGATAGGTCCGGCCTTGGCCGCCGTACTCCTTGGGCCATGTCAGGCCGATCCAGCCCTTCTCTGCTATTTTGCGGGAGAACTCCAGGGAGAAGGCGCCCGTCCAGGCATCTTCTCGCGGTTGAAAGGAGCCTTTGCGCAACTCTTCCTCAAGGAAGTCGCGTACCTCTTCCCGGAATCGCTCTTGCTCCTCAGTGAATCTGAAATCCATCTCACGCTCCTACACTGAGCACTCAGCTTTCAGCCCGCCGATGGACGGTGGACAAAGTGGACCGGGTGGACACGGGAATACCCCGCTCCGCCGCGGCGC
Source organism: Chloroflexota bacterium (assembly GCA_016190665.1). Classification (GTDB taxonomy): domain Bacteria; phylum Chloroflexota; class Dehalococcoidia; order JACPQD01; family JACPQD01; genus JACPQD01. Next base: position 15,560 of record JACPQD010000038.1, on the reverse strand, counting down.
CTGCCCATCCGCTCCCAATTCATCATTCATCATTTCATCTACATTCCGATCTCGCGCGCTACCGTTTCTCGATGGAAGTCGGCATCGCCGAAGGTGGACTCCAACGCCTTGGCGCGTTTGTAGTAGAGGGGCATGTCATGGTCGAGGCAGAAACCGATCCCGCCATGAATCTGGTGTCCCAGGGCAGTGACGCGGCGGTAGGCCTCGCTGACCCAGGCCTTGGCTATCGCCGCCTCCCTGGCGCAGGGGATCCCCTCGCTGATCATCCATGCCGCCTGATAGGTTATGAAGCGCGAGCCGTCGACGTCCATGAGCATATTAGCGCAATGGTGCTGGACCGCCTGGAAGCTGCCTATGGGCCGTCCAAACTGCTGCCGGTCCTTAGCATAGGCCACGGTCATGTCCAGCACTTGCTGCGCGCCTCCCACCATCTCGGAGCACTGGGCGACCGCGGCCCGCTGCAGTATCGCCTCGATCAGCGGCCAGCCCTTCCCTTCTTCGCCGATCAGGTTGGCGGCAGGGACGCGCACTTTTTCCAGGAGCACCTCGCAGAGCTTGCTGCCGTCGATGGTCTTGAGCACGGTACAGGACGCCGCCTTGCCCTCCACGAGCAGGAGGGTGATGCCTTCCTCCGGGGAGCCGCCCCGGGCCGTGCGGACCGCGCAGATCAGATAATCAGCCACATGGGCGTTAGGAACGAAGAGTTTGGTGCCAGCGACCACGTAATCCGCCCCGTCGTGCGCAGCGCTTGCCTCGATTCCCGAGGCGTCGTACTGGCCGCCAGGCTCGGTCAGGGCCAGGGTAAGGATGATCTCGCCGCTGGCAATCCTGGGCAGCAGTTCATTCTTTTGCGCCTCTGTTCCGGCCAGCATGAGGGGAAGCGCCCCCAGGACCACCGTGGAGAAGAAGGGGCCGGGAAGTAGGGCACGGCCCATTTCCTCCAGAAGCACAGCGAGATCCAGGAAGCTGCCGCCGCTGCCTCCGTGCTTTTCGGGAACAATCAGGCCCATCCAGCCGAGCTCCGCCATCTGGCGCCAGAGCTGAGGAGGATAGCCCTTCTCATTGTCGACCATCTCCCGGACCACCGCCTTGGGACACTCCTTCTCGAGGAAGTCCCGGGCCATGGTTTTCAACATCTCTTGTTCCTCACTCAAACCGAAGTCCATCCGCGCCTCCTCTGCGTGGTAGTGTTGGCTGGTCCCTATCCCAGCCCGTGACTGGAGCGGGCCTCTTGCCGGCAATGTTTGGTAGCAAGCAGTGTATTGGGTTATGGTATGGCGAACGAAGGCTAATGTCAAGCGCGTCGCTCGCCTTTCCTCTACAAGGGGAAGAATGTGAGCGCTCTTGTCGGCGATGGCCGCTCGCGGTATCATTCACTCATGGATAGGGACGGGCATGGCGTGAAGGTTGGCTGCTAGGAGAAATAAAGGGGGTGGCATGGGGACGCAAGATAAAGAAAACTCACCCCGTCTTGCTTAGTGCCTACGGAGTGAGTCTCTATTCCTTTTAGCCTCAGCAGGCGCGCCTAAGTTGGCTCCTGTCGCAGGCCAGATGGCCCGTACAAAAGGCCTTCGCCCGGCTCCATCCTAACGACCCTGCCCTTGGCAAGCCAAGCCCGCGCGAAACTCCTTGCCGGCAGCTCTGCCCTCTCTGTGAGTCTCTTCTTTTTCGCCTCCATAACAGCAGCGCGCCGTCCGATTATCGCCTTTCCTATCGCCACAGTGAGGACTAACGTTACTGCGGGCAGCCCCAGGAGAGTGATGCCAGCTATCCACACGTTGGTGAAGCCCAGAAGGGCCACGACTGCGAGGGCAAAAGCGAGGGAAATGATCCCGGCGATCACGAAGATGTCTGCATCGTCATTCATCGGCCCGTCCTCCTCTCTTGATTATCCATCATCGCAGAGTTTGGGGCGAGCGAAAAAGCCTGCAATGATTCGGGCCGAAAGTCGTGGAAAAAGTGCGGACCTGGGGCAGCGGGGCTGCGGGAAAAATGCAGCGCCGTGGCTAGGGGTCAGACTCGGCTTCAAGTAGCCCGTGTTCCAGGGCGTATCGGACCAGGGCGGCCCGCCCGCTGAGGCCAAGCTTCTCCATGGTGCGGACTTTGTAGGTCTCAACCGTGCGGACGCTGAGGAATAGCTGCTCTGCAATTTGCTGAGTCGTGTAACCCAGGGCAACCAGGCGCAGCACCTGGGCCTCCCGCTCGCTGAGGGGGTGCGACAGCGTGAACGTATCCGGCTGGCGTGGTCCCAAGGAATCCTCCACAAGCACCCGCGTCATCGCCGGGTGAAGGTACACTTCTCCGCCGGCAACGGCGCGAATCGCCGCGACCAATTCCTGACCGGAGGCGCGCTTCAGGGCATAGCCAGAAGCGCCGGCAGCCAGCGCCTGGCGCAAGTAGGCCGGATCGTCATACTGGCTAAGGATCAGGACCTCGACTTTCGGCCACTCCTGTTTTATGCGGCGCGTAGCTTTTACTCCGTCCCCTGGCATGCGGATATCTACGACGGCCAAGTCAGGTTTCAAGTCCTTGACCAGTTGCACCGCCGCATCCGCTGTTTCGGCTTCGCCCACAACTTCAAGGTCCGGCTGCTCGGCCAGGAGCGCCTTCAGCCCGGCGCGGAGCACGCCATGGTCGTCGGCCAGTACAACACGCAGCTTAGCCATCAGGTCCCCTCCCTGGCGCCACTCTGATCGATTGGTATCTCCAGGAAGACCGTGGTCCCGGCTCCGGGCGCTGTCTCAATGGTGAGCGTTGCGCCAATGAGAGAGGCTCGCTCCTCCATTCCAGCCAGCCCAAGGCGCGCCTCCAGAGGCTCCGCGCGCTTCTCTTCGAGGGTGAAGCCGCGTCCATCATCTTCGATAACCACTATCAGCTTCTCTCCGCGTCGCTCGAGCAACACGCTCACGCGCTTGGCCTGGGCATGCTGGATGACATTGGTGAGAGCCTCCTGGACGATCCGGTAAATGGCCGTCTCAACAGCGGGGATCCGTGGAAAGTGATCGACGCCGACCGACGCTAAGTCCACCGCCAGGCCGGCGCGCTGACCGCATTCCTGGAGGTAGCGCCCAATGGCCGGAACGAGACCGACGTCGTCGAGCACGCTGGGACGCAACTCCACGGCGAGCCGATGTACGTCGACCAGAGTTCGCGCCGCAATTCCCTGTAGCTCGATGGCCAGGCTTCTGTCCTGGTCGAGGCCTTCCGAACCCGTCGCCAGCCGTTCAAGCCCGAGCTGGAGCGAGGCCAGCGCCTGGCTAGTCTCATCATGAAGCTCCTGCGCCAGGCGTCGTCGCTCCTCCTCCTGGGCAACCATTACCCGCTGGAGCAACTCCGCCCGTTCGTGTTCTCGCGCCCGGAGACTTTCATAAAGACGCGCATTGTCCAGGGCGATACCCACCTGGCGGCCCACGGCGGTGAGCGTCGACAGCTTGACTTGGCGAATTTGGCCGGGGGAAGAGGAGACGAGGAGCAGCACGGCTTGGACGCCCTTGCCAGAGGGAACCGGGACAGTCAGCATGGAGGCTGGAGTGATCCCCAAACACTCGATCTCTCGCCGAAAACCCTCTTTGTCCGCATCCAACGCTCCGATGGAATCTGAGCTGAGGGCGCGCAAACACAGGCAATCTTTGGGACACATGTGCTCCCGGCCTTGAGTTGCCGGCGAGCCTTTTTGGGCTACGAGCTTCAGCGGAGCCTCTTCACCTTGCATCATCCAGAGATAGCCGCCCTCCGCTCCCGTCATTTGCAGCAGGTGGTCGATGGTGCGCTCCAGCATGTCCTTGACATCGAGTGATCCGCTGACTGCTGTGGCGATGGCGTTAAGATGCGCCAACTCGAGGTTACGCTGCTCGAGCTCCCGCGTGCGAGCAGCTACCCGCCGTTCCAACTGTCGATTCCATTCCGCCACTTCGGCCAACGAAGCACGCAGGCGAACCCGCATTGATTCGAAGGCGCGGGCCAGGATGCCAATCTCGTCGTCTCTGTTCAAGTTGATGGGCTCTTCCAGGTTGCCGACGGCAAACCTCTCGGCCACGGAGGTCAGGAGCTTCAGCGGCCGCACCACTCGCCTCACCCCGAACCAGGTCACGGCTACCGCCAGAAGCATGGCGGCGATGCCGAAAAGTATCTGGCGCTCGAGTATGTGGCGCGACGTGGCCAACAACGTGTCGGAGCTTTGTTCGACGGTGATGCCCCAGGACGGCAGCAGCCTCGAAGGCGCGTAGGCCACGACATGGCCGCCATCCTCGCTGGATGAAGATTGCTCGTGGGTGCGGTAGCCTGCCTGCCCGGCTGATATGAGATCAGCCAGCAACGCAGGGTGCTCCATTACTGTTCTGGACCCCTGGCTGCCTCCAAGAAGTTGCCCCTCTCTGTTAATCAGTTGCGACGCAAAACCGCTGCCCATCGTGCTGGAGGGCAGCAAATTCAGAGCGGGGTGACCGGGATCGAGCTGTGCCATCAACGCTCCGGTAACCTGTCCGTTTCGGTCACGCACGGGGGCGGCGAGACAGGCGTAGACTTTACCCGACGCGCCCGGTTCTACGAACTCGGCGACCTGGGGCAGTCCCGTGAGGAGGACAAGGCCGACGCTGGAATGATGACGAACCTCGCTTTCCGTCGGTAGCGCCGGGGGATCAGTCCACAGCGTGTTGCCCTGAGCATCAGTGGCGGTGACGGTAGCAAAGCTGCCCAGTCGCAGACTGAGGTCGGCCAGCGGATACCGCGGACTGCCACCGAGATCGGCTGCTTCCCGTTCGAGGGTAGCCAGATAATACCTGAGGACGTCATCCAGGCGGCTGACCAGCGCCTGGGCGAGCGCGACTCGCCCGCGGTAGGCGCCTTCCGTGCTCTCGTTGATCCTCCAGAGCGCCACGAAGCCGAAGAGCACCAGTATCAGGCTGAGGCCGATCGCCACGCTGGCGATGATGCGACGGCTGAGAGAACCAGATATGAATCTCAGACTCATCGCTACCCTCCAACTCACCCTCGATCAGTCCGCCGCCTAAGGTAGAGTATAGCACGGATAGCGAAATCTGGTGCCGAACCGCCGACATTCGGCGGGGTAACCGAGTTTCGAGCGCTATCGCCCGAGGAAATCTCCCCGAGGATCGAGATAACGCATGATGTCCAGCTCATGCTGGGTGGGCAGATCAGCCGGACGAACCCCGGGGGCAACCTTGAGGTCCCAGCCGCACTGCTGCTTGACCTCACGCACGGAATCCTCCGCCGAAACGCTGTCGCCTTTGGCGAAGTACCCGGTCAGCACCAGTTCCCCATCAGCGTCTTTCTCGAATACACCCATGTTGGAGACGAGGGTGCTTACGCGCGTACCCGGCACGGTGATGTAGTCGACCTGGTCTACAAAGCGCCGTGCGGACTGCCGGGCGATCACCACTACGTCCTGGGCGGCGCCAGCGTCGTTGCTTCCGCCGACGCCGGCCAGAAGGAGGCCATCCCTGGTGCGCGTGGAATTCAGGTTGCCATGTTTGTCAACCTGTCCCGCGCCCAGGGCGACGATAGCTTTCACCGTCTCGCCTCCGACATAAACACTGTACATCTCCAGTGTGTCGGTGAGCATCTTGCAGTCCTCTTCGGACCTGAGTCTCGACGGCCGTGGGACGAAACCGTAGAAGCCTGTCCCCACCACTAGCTCGGTATTGTGGCCGGCCTCGTTGGTGAGATGATAGGCCAGGAAAGCAGCCAGAGCGCCCGTGCCGATGCCGGGCTGAATATGCTGGTAGCCGTACTTCATTGCCCGCTGCGCCATTACGCGCCCGGCGGTGGCCACCATCATCTCCGTGGCGTTGAAGCCCCCGGCCAGCTTCTGGCCCTCGCTCTTGGCGCCGCCTTCCTCGCCCTCTTCCTCTGTGGAAGCCCCGCGCAAGCCGTCTACATGTGACGCGCCGTACCTCGCGTCGATTCTGGCCAGGTATTCATTGAGGTCCCGCACGTCGAGAATCCACTCTTGGATCCACTGCCGGTAGGCGTCGTGGCCCCCCTCGAGGGCGGCCCGGTAGTCCAGCAGGAATTCGCGGTCCAGCCCATAGCCATTGAAATCCGACATCCCCAAGTTGGAGAAGACCCCCGGGTGGGAGCCGAAGGGCGCGTGGACCACGGCTTTGACCATGGTGCTCGGCAGCTTGACCAGGTACGAGTGTTCCCGAATGTAGTCCTTAGAGACGAGTCTCTCCGCGGTTACGATGACGCCCTTGCTGGCCTTGGCGCCCCAAAGGCCTTCCTCCCAGGGAGGGAGGAAGATGGCGTTGCCCTGTGCGTCAGCGGCGTCGGCGTGGACGAAGGAAACATCGGGATTCAGCGCCTTCACCAGGCCGATCCTACGGCCGCTGCCGAAGGGATCATCGATTACCTTGAAGACGTCGGCGTTCTCTTGCTCCATGGTGCTGCCGATAATCGACTTGGTGGTGACGAAGCCGGTGCCCAGGGCGCCCGCCTTCATTCGGGATATGAAACCGTTGAGCGACCAGTTCTCGAACTGGATGCCGCTCTTGTAGGCCTCCTGGATGAACTTGATGGGTTTGGGCGTGGGGTACTGGTCGGAATAGCCGCCAGTTATGATCTTCTTGACCAGCCCGCCAAAAACCAGCGGCACGCCGTGGCCAGCGCCGAGGCGCATCATGCAAAGGGTGAAATCCGGCCTGGAGCCCCAGAAGACCCGCGTCAGAGCGCGGTTCGCCGCTCGCGCCCTTGTCTCGATGTGGATGGTCATCCCCGGTCTGACATGGGCGGCGATGGCCTTCTCCAGGGTGGTTACTTTGTCAGGGACCTTCAAGACGCGTTCTTCTGCCATATAGCTCTCCTAATCTCCAGTTCCTCGCTCGAAAACAGTCAGACCAGTCAGACAGGTCCGACGTGTCAGACGCGTCAGACACCACCGCCAACGGGTCATAAAACAAGCCTAGTCGCGGCTGCTCTTGATCTTCTCCACCATCAGAGGGACCACCTTGAAGAGGTCGCCGACGATCCCGTAAGTCGCCACCTCGAAAATTGGGGCGTTGGGGTCCTCGTTGATGGCCACAATGACATCGGCGGTCTGCATGCCCGCCAGGTGTTGGACGGCTCCGGAGATGCCGCAGGCGATGTACAGCTTCGGACAGACCGTCTTGCCCGTCTGCCCCACCTGGTGAGAGTAGGGAATCCAGCCCTCATCCACCGGCGGGCGCGAGGAGCCCACCGCCGCCGCAAGGACTTCCGCCAGCTCCTCGATGAGCTGAAAGTTCTCCGCCTTGCCTAGTCCGCGGCCGCCCGAGACGACGATCTCGGCGTCCTCAAGCTTCACCTTCTCCGTCAGGTTCTCCACGAACTCAACCATCCTTGTTCTGGAGGTGACAGCATTCCTATCGAAGTCAACTTTGATTATCTCGCCTCGCTCAGCCGAGGGAGCGCCCTTCTTGAAGACGTGAGGGCGCACCGTGGACATCTGAGGCCGCCGGGCTTCGCAAACAATAGTGGCCATGAGGTTGCCGCCAAAGGTGGGTCGCGTCTGCAAGAGCAAACGCCTCTCCGCGTCGATGTCCAGGCCGGTGCAGTCGGCGGTGAGGCCCGTTTCCAGGAGAGCGGCGACCCTCGGTATGAAGGCGCGCCCCAAGGCCGTGGCCGGCGCCAGCAGGACCTCCGGCTTTCGCTCTCGAATCAGCCTCGTCAGCTCTGCCGTGTAAAGGTCTTCCTGGCCATCCGGATCGAAGCCGTCAACAACGAAGACCCGGTCGGCGTAGGCGGCCAACTCCTGCGGGGCGTCCCGGGAGCTGCCAAAATAGATGGCGGAGAGGTCGGAGCCCAATTTGTCCGCCAGGCGCCGTCCCTCGGTCAGAAGCTCGTAGGCGACGCCCTTCACGCTGCCGCGGCGCTGCTCGGCGAAGACCCACACGCCGCGAAAGGCATCCACATCTGCGACAGCCTTCTCGTCAACCTCGATGCATATGGCATCATAGGGACACTCAGTCTGGCACGCCCCGCACAAGTTGCAGGCGTCCTTGACCCGAGCTTTGTCCTCAACCATCTCCATCGCCCCAGAGGGGCAGACGGCTACGCACGAGGCGCAGCCGATGCACTTGTCCAGGTCTATCTTAATGCCCACTCGTTTCCTCAGTGATGTTCCGTATTCATCCCAGTGTGACACGTAGGGGCACGGCGCACCGTGCCCTACTCGCTCGCGTTCCTGAGCTTCCCCAGGAGTTCGTCAACCTGGTCCTCGATCTTGCCCTGGAGCATCTGGCTGCGGCGCGTTCTCTGCGGGTAGAAGATCTTCACCACCCGCGTCGGGGAACCGCTGAGTCCCAGCTTCGTCGTGTCCACGCCCAGGTCGTCGGCCGTCCAGGCAACGATCTGCGCTGATTTCGCTTTCATCATCCCACGCAGGGATGGCAGTCGAGGGACATTGATTTCCTTGACGACGGTGATGACACCGGGGAGCGGCATCTCCACAACCTCGTGGCCATCCTCGACCATCCTCCGCAGCAGAAGGCGTTTCTCTCTGACCTCCTCGATCTTGCAAACGTAGGCGACGAAGGGAACACCCAGCCGTTCCGACATCTCCGCTCCCACCTGCCCGGTGTCGCCGTCGAGCGTTTGCCGGCCGCAGATGACTACGTCGCTGGCGCCAATCTTTTCCACGGCCTTGGCCAGGGCGTACGCCGTGGCCAAGGTATCGGAGCCGGCGAAGGCGCGGTCGCTGATCAGTATCGCCTCGTCGGCGCCAAGAGAGATAGCTTCGCGGAGGGCCTCCTCGGCCTGGGGCGGCCCCATGCTGATGACGGTCACCTTGCCGTCGGCCCGTTCCCTGAGCCTGACGCCCTCCTCCAGGGCGTAGGCATCGAGGGGATTGATGATGCCTTTCACGCCAGCGCGGGCGAGGGTGTTGGTTTGCGGGTCTATTTTGACTTCGGCGCTGCCTGGTACCTGCTTGATGCAGACGACGATGTTCACTGTCTCATGCCCTTACGCTTCAAGACTTCGAGGGCGACGACGTTGCGCAGCACTTGGTTGGTGCCCTCGTAGATCTGGGTTATTTTGGCGTCGCGCATCATCTTCTCCACCGGGTAGTCCTTCATGTACCCGACGCCACCCAGAACCTGGACGGCATCGGTGCAGACGCGCATGGCGACATCCGAGGCGAAGACCTTGGCCATGGCCGATTCCTCGCTGATGCTCTTCGCCCCGCTGTCGATGGTCCGGGCCGTGGCGTATATCAGGGCCCGAGCCGCCTCGATCTCAATGGCCATGTTGGCGAGCATGTGTTGAATGGCTTGCAAGGAAGAGATGGGATGGCCGAACTGCTCGCGCTGCCTCGCATAAGCGACGGCCTCCTCGAGGGCGCCTTGCGCCAGACCGAGCGCCTGTGCGCCGACGCCGGGGCGCGAGTAGTCTACTGTCTTCATGACGATGATGAAGCCCATGCCCTCCCGGCCCAGGACGTTGCTGGCCGGGACCTCGCAGTTCCGAAAGACCAGCTCCCTCGTGGCGGAGGCGCGAATGCCGAGCTTCGCCTCTTTCTTGCCGAAGGTGAAACCCGGCATCCCCTTCTCCACGACGAAGGCGCTCGCCCCGCGGCTTCCCTTGCTGGCATCCGTGAGAGCGATGACGGTGTAAATGTCGGCCTCTCCGCCGCTGGTGATGAACTGCTTGGCGCCATTGAGGACGTAATGATCGCCTTGCTTGACGGCTGTCGTCCTGATGCCCGCTGCGTCGCTGCCCGCCGTGGACTCGGTGATCGCAAAGGCTGCCAGCCTGGCCCCGGCGGCGATCTGCGGCAGATACTTCCGCTTTTGCTCGTCATTCCCGTAGGCGAGAATAGCGTACGTGCCCAGGGCCGTGGCCGCGTAGCTGATGGCAACGCCGCTGCACGCCCGGCTCAGCTCCTCGATGGCCAGACACAAATCGAAGCAGCCGCCGCCTAACCCTTCATACTGCTCCGGGATGAAGACGCGAAAGAGGTCGGCTTCAGCCAACTCCTTGATCACCGACCAGGGAAACTCCTCTCTCTCATCCAGCGCTGCCCGAATGGGGCGTATCTTCTCTTCAGCGATCCGGCGCGCCAGTTGCTGGATCATCTTCTGCTGTTCATTGAGGAAATATTCCAAGAATGACTCTCCTTTTCCCGACCTGTCCGTAAGGGCATGGTGCACCGCAATACTGTCCGATAAAACTCTTCTGTCAAGTGCATGACGCCCGTTATTTTCCTCTCCCTCGACGGGAGAGGGTAGGGTGAGGGTGAAACCGGAAAGCCCCCTCACCTTAGTCCTCTCCCGCGAAGGGGAGAGGAAACATCCAGTCGGGCGCGATTCGACTTTAGTAAGACAGTATTGTGGTGCACCGTGCCCCTACGTCAATGAATGGGCCAGGGCAAAGTGCGCCAACAATTCTAACATGACCCTGGGGGAACGGGCAACCCGGCGGGACGGTTCTAGGCACGAAACAGGCGAAACGAATAACGAAGATACAAACACCAAGATACAATCACCAAACAATAACCAAGAAACAATGACAAGGTCAGCAACCAGGGGGCCAAATCGGAGTACTTGCCCCTGGAATTTGCCGAAGCCGTACCTTGGTTATTGGAATTTGTTTGGAGCTTGTTTCTTGGTTATTGGTCATTCCAGCCTTGGCCATTCCGCACTCATCATTTCACTACAGCGTCACTCCCAGCGCCCTGGCGACTGTATCCAGGTCCTTATCCCCGCGCCCGCTGAGATTCACCACGATTATCTGGTCCTTCGGCAACGTTGGGGCAAGCCGTGCGGCGTAGAACACCGCATGGGCCGACTCCAGCGCCGGGATGATGCCCTCCGTCTTGCACAGCGTCTGAAAGCCTTCGAGCGCCTGTTCATCCGTCGCCACCACATAATCAGCGCGCCCAGTCGTCTTGTAGAAGCTGTGCTCCGGCCCAACGCCGGGATAGTCCAGACCCGCGGAGATACTGTGGGTCTCTATTACCTGACCCGCCTCGTCCTGCAACAGGTAGGACTTGGAGCCGTGGAGCACGCCGACCCGGCCTGCGGCCAGGGTAGCGGCGTGCTTCCCCGACGCTAAGCCCAAGCCTCCAGCCTCAACCCCTATGAGCTTGACCTGAGCGTCGTTCACGAAGGGATGGAAGAGCCCCAGGGCATTGCTGCCGCCTCCCACACAAGCCACCGCACAGTCCGGGAGCCGACCTTCGGCATCCACGATCTGTTCGCGGACTTCCTTCCCGATCACCGACTGAAAATCGCGCACCATCATCGGGTAGGGGTGCGGCCCCACGACGCTTCCCAGGAGGTAGTAGGTCGTCGCGACGTTAGTCACCCAATCGCGCATGGCCTCGTTGATGGCGTCTTTGAGGGTGCGGCTGCCGCTCTTCACCACGCGGACCTCGGTGCCCAGCAGCTTCATGCGGAAGACGTTGGGGGATTGACGGCGCACGTCCTCCTCGCCCATATAGACGATGCATTCTATACCCAGCATGGCGCACACCGTGGCTGTGGCCACGCCATGCTGGCCGGCGCCCGTCTCGGCGATAATACGTTTCTTGCCCATCCGGTGCGCCAGAAGCCCCTGCCCCAGGGCGTTATTGATCTTGTGGGCGCCGGTATGCGCCAGGTCCTCTCGTTTCAAGTATATCTTTGCGCCACTGCAATGTTCTGTCAGCTTGGCCGCGAAATACAAAGGCGTGGGGCGGCCAACATAGTTGCAAAGTAATCCGCCCAGCTCGCTCTGGAAGTCCTCATCTTTCCTGGCGTCCTCGTAAGCCTGTTGCAGCTCCAGGATAGCCGGCATAAGAGTCTCGGGGACAAAGCGCCCGCCGAACTCTCCGAAATGGCCTTCCCGGTCGGGAAGGCCCACAGCAACCGTCATCTTCTAACCTTTCTTTCCGTGTTCATCCGCGTCTACGCCCCACCCGTATCATTAACCACAAATACACGAACCACACGAACAGAATCCCGAATTTCGAGTATTTCGTGGTTCCTTGCGTTGGGGAGGGGGAAGCCTTCTCTAATCCTGTTCATCCTGTCCATCCATGTTTGTCAAGTTGGGGAGGTGGGGAAACTTCCTCTACCCCGCGCCCCTCACGGCATCGATAAACATACGGATTTTGAAAATGTCCTTCACCCCGTTGGTCTCGACGCCGCTGGAAACGTCCACGCCCCAGGGTTTCACCAGCTTGAGCGCCTCGCCAACATTCTCCGGCGTCAGCCCGCCGGCCAGGATGAAAGACGAGCGCTTCGAAACGTGGCGCGCCAGACCCCAGCCGAAGGTCTCGCCCGTGCCGCCGTAGACGCCCGCCACCTTGGTATCCAGCAGACAGCAGCAGCCGACGCCGTGCAAGAGTCTGACTTGAGAGAGTATTTCTCTCGGGCTATTGCCCGCTTCGACGTGGATCGCTTTGATGACCGGCCTCGTGATCTGGCCGCAGCTCTGCCACTGCTCATCGCCGCTCAACTGCACGGCGTCAAGGGGGCAATCGTCAGCTATCCTATTGATCTGATCGACCGGCTCGTTGACGAAGACGCCCACTACTGTGGGCCTCACCTCCAGCAGGAGCTTCGACAGAGGACTGTAGGTCTGCGCCACCTCAACAGGCAAACGGTCCCGAGGCGACGCCGGGTATCGCTTCCGCAGGATGGCCACTATCTCTCGGGCCTTGTCCAGGGTAACCTGACGCGGGCTGGGGGCGAAAACCATACCAATCATGTCAGCGCCGGCGTCCGCCGCTTCGATGGCGTGGAGCGGCTCCCTTATGCCGCAGATCTTGACGACGGTCATGCCAGCTCCCTGACCTTGGCAGCCACATCCTGCGCCGTCACCAGCGCCTCGCCCACCAGTATCGCATGAACCCCCCAGCCCCTCATCAAATCTATGTCTTCACGTGACTTAATGCCGCTCTCGGATACGATGACGCGCCCTGGCGGAATTCGGGAGGCGAGACGGTGGGTGGTAGCCAGATCGACCTTGAAAGTGCGCAGGTCGCGGTTGTTGATGCCGATAACCTGCGCCCCAAGGCCCAACGCTCTCTCCAGCTCGGTCTCGTCGTGGACCTCCACCAGGCATTCCATGCCCAGGTCGCGGCTCAGGTCAAGGAGTCCCCGCAGTTTCTCGTCATTGAGGATCGCAGCGATGAGGAGAAGGGCGTCGGCGCCGCAGGCGCGCGTCTCCCAGACCTGGTACGGATCGAAGATGAAGTCCTTGCGAAGCAAAGGCAAGGCCACCGCCTGCCGTATGGCTGAGAGATATCCCAGGCTGCCCTGAAAGTAGCGTTCTTCGGTAAGGACCGAGATGGCCGCTGCCCCGTTCTCGGCATAGACCCTGGCCAGGCCGACCGGATCGAAGTTCGGGACCAGCAGCCCTTTCGATGGCGATGCCTTTTTGGCCTCAGCAATCAGGCGCACGCCGTTGTCTTGCAGCGCCCCGGCGAAGTCCAGCGGCTTGGCCTGGCGAAAGGCCAGGGTCTCCAGCTCACGAAGAGGTCGGGAGACCCTGGCTGTCGCCACCTCCCGCCGCCGGTCCGCGACGATATCATCCAGGAACATGCCCTATACTATACTCCATATCCAGGGTTTGGCCAAGACCTTTACGGGTTGGTTAACCACGAAATACACGAAATACACAAAAATTATGACTATTCGTAGGGGAGAGTTTGAGCCCCGGAGGGGTGGAAACCCTCTCCGACCCTTCACCTCCTGACGAGCCGACGGCGGGGCGGCATTGCCGCCCCGCCCTGGACTTTGGACAAAAGCATATCACGTATTGGCGTATCGAACGAGATTTTGTGCGAAAGTTGCGTTAGATAACAGCCAAACAGGCGTTTCGTTGCACTCCTTTCTCAGGAGGGTCAGGATATCGAGGAATGAGGGCCTCTTAGCATGCTTTCTCCACTTGGGAAGGCTCAGATAGTCGCTGGTGCGCCCCGGACCGAAGGCTTTCAGGGCAGCCAGCAGCAAGTTACTGTAGCAAGCCACCGCGAAGGCTGGATGGCGTGGCACCGATTGAGGGGAACGCACCTGGGCCTGGCCGACGCCCAGGAGGTCCTTCTCATCTCGATGATTGACCTCGATCTGCCACCGGTCGAGATAAGCCTGGATCAGCTGGGGTAACGAAGTATGCAGGTCAGTGGACAACAAGTAAGCGGGGTCGCGATAGTAAGTGCGCGCGTGCCTGGAGAGCTTGTAAGGGATGGGAGCGATAACGATGAGCCGCAGGGGTCTGGCGCCGGCGCCACGTCTCCACAAAACACCTTGGACCTCCTTGTAGCGGAGCGTTCTCCGTTGTCCGCCGTAGTAGACGGAGGCCTCCTGCCAGGGTACAGCCTCCCGCTGACGCACCTCCTCGGGGGTGAAGAGCTGCTCATCATAGCGGCGCCGAGACCCGGCCGGGGCGGGAAAGCAGAGCCGGGCATCCTTACGACAACGGGCCAGCAAATGCACCCGGTCCAACGCGGCTTTGAAGATGGTCTTGTTACAGAAACTGCCGTCCAAGGTGGCCAACAGAATGCGTCCGCAAGCGCCTCTTTGGTCCAGCTGGTGGCGCAAGCGTTGAATTGCACCGAGCGTCTGAGTCGACAGGTTATGCTGCTTGCGCGCCTGCCGGTAGGCGGCACGTTCCTCTTCGCTGGCGCGCCTGCCCGGCTTCTTTATGGCCGGCGCCTCTTGAAACACCACCGGAAACCCGCGTGCCGATATGTCTCCTTCCTGATGGTGGGGAAACAGCAGCGACGCCTGTATGAAACGCAAGCCATGCAGGAAGTTGACATGAAAAGGCGGCGACATAGGGTCGCGTTGCCAGAAGGCGGTAGCGATCTTCTTTCCGGTCTTGGCCAGCTTGGTATCATCGAAGGCCACCGGAATCGGACCTTCGGGGTAGCGAACGATATAAGTGTCGATCACCGGGGCAAAAAGCAAATCGGCCTGCCAGCGGCTGCGCGAGAACATCTTATAGTCGGCGCTCCAGTCCTGGTTGCTGCGGCCCAGCGCGCAGACCTCACGCGAGATGGTGCGCCGGCCCAGGATACAGGGCAGCACCATGGCGTGCTCGATAGCCCGGCCAAGGCTGCGCTGCTGGGCAAACACTGGTTTCCAACCCTGCTCCAGGAGGGAGAGGAACTCACGCACCAGCCTCATCACTTCCCTCCTTTGAGCCCGAAGACATTCCTGTCGGCGCGTACGAAACGGTCGCCCCGGCGGACCTTCTTCACCAGCGAGGAAACAATGGATTCGCGATCCAGCCGCACTCCGTGGGTTTTCTCCACCCGGTCGATGATCTCGGAGACATGCATCGACGCGCCCGCTCTCTGGAGTACGTCATACACTAAATCAATCTGCGACATACGTTTAGGCGGTGGTTTCTCCTCCACAGCCCCCGCCCGCAGGCGTTTGACCGCCTTCAGTTGCGCTTCCAGGACGACTTCGAAAGCATGCAAGATCGAAGCCTCAACATTATCTCTGTCCATGGCGGCATCCTCCTTGGGTGCAGGCAACTTGCTCGTCCCTGCCCCAGCACCAGGATACCACAAACAGGTACGTCTGTCAAGATATGTTAGTGACTACATACTCAAATGTCCAAACTCGAGG
>JACPQD010000037.1 GCA_016190665.1 Chloroflexota bacterium | reverse complement strand
CTGCGATTTCAACCTGGCGCTGGTCTCCAACATCGGGCCTTTCCTCGTCTGGGATAATGTCGGCGCGGACCCGCCGGAGCTCAGGGACCCGGTGACGGGGAGAAGGTACGTGGGCAATCCGGCCACGCCCCATGCGGTCACCGGCAGCCCCACGGGCAATAACTTCTTCCGGGTCGATGGCCCCGCCGGCGTCGATCTTGACCCCAACATTCCCGGCATTCAGACTTCCTTGCAGACAAACCTGTTTCTTGTCTCCGGAAAACTGGCGCCCATCCCGGCGGCGCCGCTGATCACGCAACCGCCAGCGCCGGTCAAGGTGGCCACAGCATCCTTCACCATCGAGGGGACCGCCGAGGCCAATGCCCTGGTCAAAGTGAAGAATGCCGCCGGGGCGGTGGTTGGCCAGCAGCAACTGGCGGGTGGCGCCACCGCCTTCAGCATCAGCGTTCCCCTGGCCCTCAACTCGCTGAACAACTTCATCCTGACGGCAACGAACGCCGTTGCCCTCGAGGGGTCGCCAGCGACCGTCGCCACGATAACCCAGTCCATCGCGCCGCCCGGGCCGGTCATCACGCAACCCGCCGGCCCGCTTAACGCGACCACAGCCACCTACACTATTCAGGGGACGGCTCAGGCGGACGCCCTGGCGAAGGTGAAGAATTCAGCCGGGGCGGTGGTCGGCCAGCAGCAACTGACGGGTGGAGCGACTGCGTTCAGCATCAGCGTTCCCCTCGCTCTCAATTCGGTCAACAACTTCACCGTGACGGCCACGAATGCGGTGGGCGACGAGGGACCGGCGGCGGCAGTTCCCACTATAACTCAAATTGTCCTGCCACCGGGCCCGGTGATCACGCAGCCAGCCGCCCCTCTTGCCGTATCCGCGCTGTCCTTCGCCATTCAGGGCACGGCGGAGGCTAACTCCCTGGTCAAAGTGAAGAACGCCGTCGGTACAGTGGTTGGCCAGCAGCAACTGGCGGGCGGCGCCACCGCCTTCGGCATCGGCGTTGCCCTGATCGCCAATCTGGCGAATGACTTCACGGTGACGGCAACCAACGCGGCAGGCATCGAGGGCGCAGCGACGGCAGTCCCCACCATAACGCAAGTCCCGGTCCCTCCGGCTCCGGTGATCACACAACCGGCGGCCCCCGTTACCGTGCCCGGGGCCAGCTTCACCATCCAGGGGACCGCGGAGGCTGACTCGCTGGTCAGGGTGAGGAACGCCGCGGGAACGGCTGTCGGCCAGCAGCAACTGGCGGGCGGCGCGACCGCCTTCAGTATCAGCGTCCCCCTGGTCATCAATTCGGCGAACAACTTCACCGTCACGGCAACCAATCCCGTCGGCATCGAAGGCCTCCCGGCCACCGTACCCGTAATAACGCAGGTTGCTCCCCCCGCGCCGCCGATCACTCAGCCGGCTGCACCGGTCACCGTATCCGCGTTGTCCTTCACCATCCAGGGAACAGCCCAGGCCGGGTCCCTGGTCAAGGTGAAGAACGCAGCCGGGACCGTCGTCGGCCAGCAGCAACTTTCGGCCGATGCCACGGCCTTCAGCATCAGCGTTTCCCTCGTGGCCAATGCGGCGAACAGCTTCACCGTGACAGCGACCAACAGCGCCGGGGTCGAAGGCGCCCCGGCGGCGGTGCCCACCATAACTCAAGACAGCCTGCCTCCGCCGGCGCCGGTCATCACGCAACCCGCCGCCGCGGTGACTGTGGCGGCGCCCAGCTTCACCATCCAGGGCACAGCGGAAGCTAACGCGCTGGTCAGAGTGAAGAAAGCTGGCTCAGTTGTCGGCCAGCAGCAACTGGCGGCCGGCGCCGCGGCCTTCAGCATCAGCGTTCCTTTGGTCACCCGGACGGCGAATAACTTTACCGTTACAGCGACGGATGTGGCAGGCAACGAGGGACCCTCAGCGGCGGTCCCCACCGTAACGGACGTCACCCCGCCAGCGCCGGTGGTCCTCAAACCGCGGGGCCCTGTCAGCACGGGCGGGCCGACCTATGATATAGAAGGGACGGCCCAAGCAGACTCCCTGGTGAAGATAAAGAACGCCACTGGTGTGGTGGTAGGCGAGCAGCAGTTGACGCGCGGACGGACGGGCTTCAAGGTCCGTACTCCCCTCGTCGCTTTGTCGGACAATAACTTCACGGTCACGGCGACGGCGCTGGGCGGCGAAGGGCCGGCGGCGACGGTCCCCACCATAACCCAGAGGCCTCGATACGCCCACATAGACCTGACCTACAGCCCGAACAGGCCGGTGAGGTCCGGGGAGACCCTGACCATAACCGGCACCTTCACCGGCACGGCGACGGTGCTGGGCACGCCCACCATCTCCGTAGCCTATACGGGAGCGGGCCCGAACGTCACTAACGCGCCCATGAGCGCTCTTGTGGCCGGGGCGACCGACGTCTGGACTTACGCCGCGGTTATCTCGCCAGGTAATGACGGCATCGCCAACGTGACAGTGACCGCCCAGGCCAGCGATGGGCTCGGGTTTGATCCGGCGACCAATGCCCAGTTCATCGTGGACAACGTGGGCACGCTGGCGCCCACCATCGTCTCGCCGCCCCTGGCCGGAAGGTCCGTGAACGCGGACACCCTCGCCATCAACGGAACGGCGGCAGCGAGCACGCTGGTGAAGGTCTACGACGCGGCTTCAACTGTCGTCGGCTCCGGGAACGCCGATGCTTCCGGCGCTTTCAGCGTAACGGTCCTGCTGGCGCAGAACGCCCTCAACGTCTTCACCGCCTCGGCGACGAGCGCGGGGGGGATAGAAAGCGCCCGCGTGCCGGTCCCGGCCATCATAGAGGACAGCGTGGCGCCGGTAATCGCGGAGGTGGCCGTAACTAACGTGACCCACTCCGGCGCGACGATCACATGGACAACAGACGAGGCTACCAACGCGACGGTGCGATTCGGCGCCACCAGGGAGACGGTTTCAACAGCATCGGCGGCCGGTCTGGACACGACGCACTCGGTAGCGCTGACCGGCCTCCCATCCACGACCCAGGCCTTCTACACTGTGACCTCTTGCGATACCGCGGGCAACTGCGACGCCACTTTGCAGGCCAGCTTCACCACGGCGGCGCCTCCACCCGTGCCTGGCGGTGGCGGCGGTGGGGGCGGAGGCGGCGGTGGCGGATTCACACCGCCAACTCCGACCCGGACGCCTACGCCGAGGGTTACGCCCACGCCCACCGTTACGCCCACGCCGACGGCGACGCCTACGCCCACGGCCACACCGACGCCGGTGAGCCCCGTTGTGACCATCAAGCTGGCCAAGGGATGGAACCTCATCTCGGCGCCCAGGCGTCTGGTTGAAGACAAGATCGGGGACGTCATGAAGAGCGTCGCCGACCGAGTCTACACCTACAACGCGACCACGGGAGGGTGGGACTTCGCCACCGTTTCGGGCGGCGTCTGGACAGGTACGCTTACATCCATAGAGGATGGGAAAGCTTACTGGGTCAACTCGCTCATCGATGGAGAGCTGATCCTGACCCTCAAGCCCAAGGAGTTGCTGGACCGGGCGCCGAGGTACTCGCTGGGGGCGGGCTGGAACCTGATCGGCTTCACCAGTATGGACCTGGCGCCTTCAGCCAACCTCGGGGGTTACCTGGCCTCTCTGGCGGGCAAGTGGGTGTCCATCTACCGGTACAATCCGGACACCGGGTATGAGACAGCCAGGCCCGGTTCCGGGTTCAACTCGGTGGAGATGGGACGAGGGTACATCATCAGCCTGTCGGAGCAAGGGTATTTGTTGCCGTAGAGGCGTCTCTGGTACGACAACAAGACCGACTCGTCCTGAATCAAGCTCAGGACGAGTCGGTCTGTGTCCCTCAACTAAGCCTTTTGAGCGGCTTTCACGCTTACTTTGCCGTCGTATTTTACTTAGTCGAATTGTTGAAGTTTCATTACATAAATTGCTGAATTCTTATGGCATACTTACTTATGAGTAAAAGGGAGAATAGAACTTCATAGAGCCTGTCACGGCTGGGCCAAGGTCTGCCAGCAGCAAATCCAGTCGCGGAGGTGAATCTGGATGTTGGATACGACGAGAAGGCTATCCGTCCGCACAATCGTGCTGGCATCGGTAATTCTCATGGCTTCTCTTCCAAGTCAAGGCGCATCGGTCCTCGCCAGGACTATCGGGCCTGACCATGGCTCCCCGGCGACTGATCCCCAGGCGTCTCCGTCTCCGCCTGCCATCGTCTCACCGCCCCCCGCCGGCAAATCCGTAAATGCGGACACCTTCGCCATAACCGGAACAGCGCAGGCGGGGATGCTGGTCAAGGTGTATAATGCGGCATCTGCCGTCGTTGGTTCCGCCGTTGCCAATGCCACCGGCGCCTTCAGTGTGACGGTCCCCTTGACGCAAAACGCTGGAAATATCTTCAGCGCGTCGGCGACAGACGCGGGAGGAGCCGAAAGCGTCCGCATAACGGTGCCCACCATAACGGAGGACAGCGTTGCCCCGGTAATCTCAGGCGTGACACTCGCCAGCGTATCACCCACGGGCGCGACAATAACGTGGAGCACGAACGAGCCTACCAATTCAACAGTGCGGTACGGCGCGGCAACGGTGCCGGCTTCAACCCTGACCGACCCCGCTTTGAAGACAGCGCACTCGGTAGCCTTGACCGGCCTTCCGCCCTCGACCGAAGCTTTCTATATGCTGACCTCCTGCGACGCTGCTGGCAACTGCGACGCAACTTTGCACGCAAGCTTCACAACGGCGGCCGCCCCGCCCACGCCTACGCCCGCCGCAGGCGCGCCTACGCCGGTCACTCCAGTTCTGCGGATCAAGCTGGTCAGGGGATGGAACCTCATGTCGGTGCCCAGACGGCTGGCTGAGGATAAGGTTGGGGATGTAATGAGCGGCGTCGCCGATAGAGTCTATACTTACAACGCCACCGGAGGGTGGGACTTCGCCACCTCCGTGGGTGGCGTGTGGACGGGAACGCTTACGTCCATCGAGGACGGGAAAGCTTACTGGGTCAACTCGCTCGTGGACGGAGACCTGACCTTGACTCTGGCACCGAAGGATCCGTCGCGACCGGCGCCGAGGTACTCGCTGCCAGCCGGTTGGAACCTGATCGGCTACACCACCCTGGACCTGGCGCCTTCGGTCAACGTCAGCGCTTATCTGGCACCGCTGGCGGAGAAATGGGTGTCGCTTTATCGGTACGACCCCAACACTGGCTACGAGATCGCCAGACCCGCCGGTGGCGGGTTCGGCACGGTGGAAATAGGGCGAGGGTATATCATCAACCTGAGCGAGCAGGGAGACCTGGTCCCGTAGGCCAGGAGACCGCCGCAGTCCGGCATCCCAGGGGGGTGCCCCGGTTTGGGGCGCCCTCCTTCTTTGTGCAGTGCGTCCGTGCCACGTAGATCCGAACGCTTGACTCTCTGCAGGCAGCGCCGGAGTCGTCCTGGCCCTTCACCGGGGTAGTGCAACGCCCTTCATGACCAAATCGCCCCCCTCCACGCGCGGTCGCCGCTTCAATTGCCTCAGCTTTTCTCACCATGGAGATTGTTCAGATTCCATTACATGAGTGTTGATTTATTATGGCAGACTGGCCGTCAAACAGCAGCGACAATAATCCAAAGGGCCGAATACAGAACGCGGACGGGTGCCTGTGTCTCTGTCGCGCGGCGTCGACGCCGACGGGTCACAACTGCCTTACCGGGGAAATGATGCCTGACGAGGAAGGAAGAGGGTGATACAGGACCACCGAGTGAAGGAGCAGCGCCCTGAGAGAAAGTAAGGAGGAAAAGCAGATGAAAATGTGATCCTTTTCACGGCAGACCGAAGAACCTAAATTGACAGCCTAAGAAAGGCGAACGAAAGGAGCAATCCCAATGCGCAGCAAGATTCTTGTTTCACTGTTCATGTTGATAGCCTTGATAGCAGGCAGTTCCGTTCCCGCACAAGGAGCGCTGCAGCAAGCCGGACCTGTTGATCGTTCCGACGGCTTCCCAACCTGGTACGGCGATTCGACAGGCCTGGCTGTGGAGAAGTGCCTCGACACGAGCGGTCTGTGCCTATTCGCTCCGTCCAGCCTTCCGAACCCGGCGGCACCACTTTCCTTTCCCGACAACTATCCCGATGAAATCTTCTGGTGGAGCGGGGAAGCGACCCTAGGTGGAGCCGGCGAACATATCGACGCTCATCTGGTGGTCGCACTGAAAGGCTCCTTTGTTGGCGGCGCTCCTGCCGCAGGACAGCAGAAGACTTTCGGAAGGATCGGAATCACGGCTGACGTTCCCGGCCCGGGAACGTATAGAGTCAGACATCCGTATGGCGAGAAGACTTTTAATGTGTCGGCGGTAGGGCCGGGCCCTGAGATAAACGATACAGAGGACGTAGGTTGCGCACCAGGGGCGGGCGCGACCTGTGATTTCAGCCTGGCGCTTGCTTCAACTATTGGTCCCTTCCTCACCTGGGATAATTTCGCCGCCGACCCGCCCGAGCTCAGAGACCCGGCCACAGGAAGAAGATATGTGGGAAATCCCAACGTACCGCATGCGGTAGTTGGCAGTCCCACGGCCGATAACATCTTCAGGATCGACGGACCCCCCGGCGTGGACCTCGACCCTGCCACGGCTGGCATTCAAACTACAACACGGACGATCCTGTTTCGTGTTTCAGGAAAGGTGGCGGACACCACTCCTCCAGCGGCGCCTGTCATCGTGGAGCCTGTGGGCCGCGTTAGCGCGGCCACGACCGTCTTCACCGTCCGGGGAGCCGCGGAAGCTGACTCCCTGGTCAAAGTGAAGGATGCGACCGGGGCAGTCGTGGGCCAGCAGCAACTGGAGGGCGGCGGCACCGCCTTCACCATCAGCGTCCCCCTCGTCGCCGATACGACGAATGACTTTGCCGCGACGGCAACGGACGGATCAGGCAACGAAGGACCTGCTGCCGTCGTGCCCAGAATCTTCCAGGGGAGTTCGGGGCTCCACGTAGCCCTGACCTACGACCCGAACCGGGTCGTCGCCTCGGGAGAGACTGTGACAGTAACGACTACGTTCTCCGGCGGATTAGCTGTCGGCGGTACGCCGCTGATCTCAATAATCTTCACGGGGGCCGGCCCAAACGTGGTCAATGTTCCCATGACGGGTGCCGGCGCGACATGGACGTTCGCCGCCATTGTCCCGGCGGGCAATGACGGCGTCGCTAATGTGACCATCAGTGCGCAATCCGGCCAGCAGGGGGGCGTCACAAATAGTCCGGCGAGCAACTCGCAATTCACGATAGACAGTAGGGTCCCGCTGGCGCCTGTGGTCGTCTCGCCGTCCGCGGGAGGCGCAATCACCAATGCCGCCAACTTCACCATTAGCGGAACGGCGGAAGCCGATATGTTGGTCCGGATCAAGGATGCCGCCGGTGCAGTGGCCGGACAGCAGCAATTGGCCGGTGGAGCTACTGCCTGGAGCATCGGCGTTCCTCTGATCGCCAATGCGGCCAATAGCTTCACCGTCACCGCAACCAGCGCGGTCGAGAGTCCGCCAACGGCGGTTCCCACCATTACCCAGGACAGCATTCCACCGGTGATCTCAGGGGTGACAGTTAGTAACCTGTCCGCCACCGGCGCGATAATAACGTGGACGACAAGCGAGCCGGCCACTTCAACAGTGCGCTTCGGGACGACAACAGCCACGCCGTTGACTGCGGGCGACAGCGCTCTCAACACGGCGCACTCGGTGGGGATCTCCGGCATCTCGCCGGCCACCCAGTCGTTCTACACCGTGACCTCTTGCGACGCCGCTGGTAATTGCGATACCACTTTGCAGGCCAGCTTCGTTACGGCTGATTCCCCGCCCATTCTCGGGGGTGGTGGGGGCGGTGGTGGTGGCGGCGTTTTCGTGCCTCCAACCCCAACCCGGACGCCCACACCAAGGGCAACGCCTACGCCAACGGTCACGCCGACGCCCACGCCTACGCCTACACCGACGGCTACACCGACGCCGGTAAGCCCGGTGGTGACCATCAAGCTGGCCAAGGGATGGAACCTCATCTCGGTGCCCAGGCGGCTGGTTGAAGATAGCGTCGCGGACGTCTTGGGCGCCGTCGCCGACAAAGTCTACACCTACGACACGACTACGGGAGAGTGGGACTTTGGCACCTCTTCGGACGGCGCGTGGACCGGCAGCCTCACCAGCATAGAGGATGGGAAAGGCTACTGGATTAACTCGCTCATCGACGGAGAGCTGAACCTGACCCTGGAGCCCAAGGAGTTGCTGACGGTTCCCACGCCGAGGTACTCGCTGGCGGGCGGCTATAACCTCATCGGCTTCACCAGCATGGACCTGCTGCCGTCAGCCAACCTCGGCGGCCACCTGGCTTCCCTGGCGGGCAAGTGGGTGTCCATTTACCGCTACAGTCCGGAGACGGGGTATGAGATCGCCAGGCCGGGGGCCGGGTTCAACTCGTTGGAGATGGGGCGAGGGTACATCATCAACCTGAGCGAGCAGGGAGACCTGGTCCCGTAGGCCAGGAGACCGCCGCAGTCCCGGTTCCAAAGTAGGGGAGGGTCTCACAGACCCTCCCCTACGCTTGTCATCTGCCAGAGTTCAGCCCTCAGCCTTCAGCAGTCAATGGCTGGTGGCTGACCGGCGAAGGCTGAGGGCTATTTGCGGGCTGACAGGGGAGACAGAGCCCTGAGCTTCTCCACCATTTCCGGCAGGACAGAGAGCACGTAGTCCACATCGTCCTCCGTGTTGTCCGAGCCTAGCGTGAAGCGCAAGCCACCCTGGGCGAGGCGGGCGGGGACGCCCATGGACGTGAGGACGTGGGAGGGCTCCAGTGAGCCGGACGTGCAAGCGCTTCCACTGGAGGCGGCTATACCGGCAAGGTCCAGGCTCAGGAGTATGGCCTCGCCTTCCACGAACTCGAAACAGAAGTTGACGTTGTTGGGGAGACGCTGCGTCGGGTGGCCGTTCAGATAGACCCGGTCGATCCTGGCGCTGATCCCATCGATGAGCCGTTCCCTGAGCCGGGTACAATAGGCGGCATTGGTCTCCCTCGCCTCCTCGGCGAGCTTCAGGGCCGCGGCTGTTCCTACGATCCCGGCGACGTTCTCGGTGCCAGCGCGCCGGTGGCGCTCCTGTCCGCCGCCCACCTGCTGGGGCATGAAGGGGGTGGCGCGCCTCAGATACAGCACTCCCACTCCCTTGGGTCCGTAAAACTTGTGGGACGAGAGGCTCAGCATGTCCACGCCGAGGCGATCGACATTGATGTCGATGGCTCCCGCCCCCTGGACCGCATCCGTATGGAAGATAATATTCTTGCCTGATTTCCGTGCGTAGTCCTTTGTCACCCCCGCCAGTTCGCCGATGGGCTCGATGGTCCCCACCTCGTTGTTGGCCAGCATGATACTGACCAGCACCGTCTTTTCGGTGAGGGCCTTCTCCAGTTCCTGAGGGCTCACAACGCCGTAGCGATCGACAGGCAGGTAGGTAACTTCAAAGCCGAACTTCTCCATAAACTGGCAGGTATGGAGAATGGCGTGATGCTCGATGCTGGAGGTGATAATATGATTGCCTTCCTGTTTGGAAGCAAAGGCGCCTCCCTTTATAGCCGTATTGTCGGATTCGCTGCCGCCGCTGGTAAAAATGACCTCGTTGGGCCGGCAGCCCAGTACGCTGGCTACCGTCTCCCGCGACTCGTCAAGGGCTTTTCGGGACTCTTGAGCGATGCCGTAAATGCTGGACGGGTTGCCGTATTTCTCGGAGAAGTAGGGCAGCATGGCTTCGAGCACCCTGGGGTGCACCGGAGTGGTCGCCGCATGATCCAGGTAAACAAATCTGGCCATTCAGAGCCTCCTCGCAGTCTTTCGCAACGGCCTGTAGGGGCGGTCGTGAGTCATCCCTGGGTCAACCAGCAGAGGCGACGCAGGCGTCACCCGTACCTTCGCATAGCTCGGCGAGGGTCGTGGAATCGAGGACATGGGCGATGCTGTCTCTCATGCGTTGCCACAGAAGCCGCGACCCACAGTGCTGCTCCCTGTCGCACGTTGCCTCGGCGCAGCCCTCGGAGGCGCAGGACATCGGCGCTACAGGCCCCTCCAGAGCACGGATGACCTGTCCCGCGGTGACGGATGCCGGCTCGAAGCTCAATCGGTAGCCGCCGCGCACCCCGCGCGTACTTTCCACGAGCCCAACCTGGCGTAGGCGAGCAAAGAGCTGTTCCAGATAGTCGGCGGAGAGATTCTCCTTCCGAGCGATCTCAGCCAGCGCCACCGGCCCGCCGCCATAGGCGAGAGCCAGGTGCACCATAGCCCGCAGTCCGTAGTGTCCTTTGCTGGAAAACCACATAGCACAAATCCTACTAAACTACTTGGAATTATAACATGGCTCAGGGGAGCGGTCAAGAAGAACAGAGAAGAGACCCCCTTGGTCTTTGAACCAAGGAGGTCTATCGAGAACGCGGACCGAGTCGGTCTGGTGTGCCGGGCGATACGCCCGTCGCCGCCGAGGGCACAGCGTGCTGTGCCCCTACGATTCTTTGGCCGGGAGGACCACAGGCCCGTGCAACCGGGACGGCAGCACGACGGTGGCGTGGCCGGGCGCGGTGATCTCGCCCCGCTGGTTCTCCGCCCAGACCTCGCAGTCTACCTTGTATTCGCCCTTCTCCTCGTACTTGCGGACGACCTTCCCCTTCAGCCATTGAGTATCGCCCACATAATTGAAGCGACGGAGAGTAACATTCAGGCTGCGCAGGAAGCTATCGTCCCCTTGCCAGTTGGTCATGAGGTGGGTGAAGAAGGAGATGCGCTGCGAGCCTACGTCGTAGGCGTTGGGCATACCGATCTGCTGCGCCATATAGGAGTCCCAGTGGACGCGCTGGACGGTGTCCGGGACGCCGGTGACGGGGTCCTGGTAGGCCACGGCGGGGTGCCTCCGGTAATACTCCAGCGCCAGCTTGAGGGCGCGGTTGTGGGTTCCGCCCTGGCCCACATACCAGCAAATAATGTCGGTGACGGTCAGCGGTCCTTTGACCACGTGGGTTATCGGCTCGCCCTCCTTGACGTCCTCCCACCAGCGCGGGTTGCCGCCGCGGACTTCCTCTTTGTCGTAGTCCGCGTAGATGGCCTCCAACTCTTCCTGACTGTAATGGTGTGTCTTGATGGCAGAGTACTTGCCTTTCTCGCGCCCGGCTTTCCTCTCGGCGCGAATCTGCCATCCCTTGCACTTGGCGATGGTCTCTGTACGCTGGTTGCGGTAGGTCGTCTCGGTGTACTGAATGACTGTCTTGCCTGCGTACTCGCTCTCAGCTTTCTCGACGATATCGGTGAACTGCTCCTGGGCCTTGATCCGGTCGCCCTCATTGATTACGCGGAGCCAGTTCCATTCATTGCCGGAATGAAAGCCGTGAACACCGGGCAGCCCGCCGGCCCGTCCGGCCGTCCAGTAGACGCTGTAGAGGAAGCCAGGCGGCGCGATGATGCCACCCCAACGCGACTTCTTGGCGTACTCGTCGTCGCACCAGAGTGGATTGGCGTCCCCGATACCACGCGCGTAGTGCCGGATAGTGTCCCTGGTGGCGTATTCGTTGAACTGCGTGAGGCGGATAAAGCCCCCCAGCCGCTTCCTCAGCTCCGCTACCGCTTCGTCAGTAATCTTGCCTTCTGCCATGCCTAGACCCCCTAAAAGATTTCAAGCGCGCTGCTCAACCAAACCGACTCGGTTTTGAAACCGAGTCGGTCTCGCACTGAGACTAATTCATTCTAAGTCCTGGCAGGCGGAATTACAAGGAAAGGGCCAGCATTGGGGGTCTGACACGTCTGACACGTCTGACACGTCAAAGGTGTCCGACTAATTTCTCTGGCTTCCGCTGCTGTCCAGCAGGATGGTGACCGGGCCCTGATTGTGGATCTCCACCAGCATATGCTGGCGGAAGCGTCCAGTCTCGACGCGGAGGCCCTTCAGCCGCAGCGCTTCCACGAAGCGCTCCACCAGCGACTCCGCTATCTCCGGAGGGGCGGCATCGGTAAAACTAGGCCGACGCCCTTTTCGGGTGTCGGCCAGAAGAGTGAACTGACTTATGGCTAGAATCTGCCGTCCGACATCGAGGGCGGAGAGATTGAATTTGTCTTGAGCGTCGGAGAAGATCCTCAGGTTGGCGACCTTGTCGGCCAGGTAGTCTGCATCCGCCTGGGTGTCGCCCTGTTTCACGCCCACCAGGGCTACCAGCCCCGGCCCTATCTCGCCGACTTTCTCGTCGCCCACCGCGACGGAGGCCCGGGCAACCCTCTGCAAGAGGACCTTCATCTATTTGGCGTCGGCGGACGCCTTGGCTTCTTCTTTTTTGGCGACGGGGGGTGTGGAGTCCACCTTCTCCTTGAACTCCTCCACTTCCTTATGCTTCGTAGAGCCGACCATGCCCGATTTGCCGTGGTCGGTGCAATAGAAGCCACTCCCTTTGAAGACTATGGGCACGGGCTGAAAGACGCGGCGCGCCGCGCTCTTGCACTTTGGGCATGTGGCCAACGGCTCATCGTGGAAACCTTGTCTAACATCGAATCGATGATGGCATCGACCGCATGCATACTCGTAAGTTGGCATCCTCTCCTCCCGCGGGAGCACTCGCTCCCGCCTGCGCTCAAACGGGGTTAGCACTCTACAGGGAAGAGTGCTAACAATAAATTTAACCACTCGCGCCGCGCTTTGTCAAGACGTGTGCGTACGAAAGCTCGGGTGCGCCTTGGCCTGGACGCCACGTGCCGCATCGCTCCATAGGGACGGTTGGTGCGCCCAGGGCAGCTATGGCGGCCTGACCTACACGCGCGCGGCTGCCTTAACCATTAGGACGTCCATAAGTCCGGAGAGGTCATCCAGTTCGTCCAGCCTCAGGATGAGATCGGCGGACCTTTGCACATCGGCGTTGGATAGGACTGTCCCGGCGCAGTCGGTGTATTTGGCCATGAGCTCGTCCATGCTCAGCGGGTTCTCCGGCGAGCCCTTCACATGCGTCGTCATGTGAGTGACAGTCCGGCCGTCCTTAAACTTGATGGTCACCGGATGTTTGCGTCCCTTATACTCCGCAGGCCATTCCGGGTGAATGACCACATTCACCTTCTTGACCGCCTCGTGGATATCAGGCTGGGCGGCCCGTTCATCCGTATGGCTGTTGCGGTCAAACTTTCCGTCGAGCAGGGCCAGCGCCATGTTATAGTGCAGGCTGAAACGGGCCTGATGTCCGCTCTGGGGCTCGGGGTAGACCAGTATGTCGCCCACCCGGGTGTCACAGTCCACCACCACGCTCTCCACGTCCTCGTAGTTGATTTTGTGTTCCCTGATGAGGGCGAAGATGGAGTCGAGCGCATTGTGGTTGCCGCCGCAGCAATCGTACTTCTTGATTCCCGGAGGCCAGTACTCCATGCGGAAGGGCCTGCCCAGGCTGGCTACCATCTTCTCGATGTCGAACTCTCCTCGTCCCATGAAAGCGAAGCAAAAGCCGGCGGGATACTCGATGATATTCGGGCGACCGGTGAATCCGGACTTGGCCAGCATGGCGGAGACAACGCCGGTGCGGGCGGCGTTGCCGGCATGGAGCGGCTTGGTCATGGTGCCAAAGTTTGCCTTAAGCCCGCAGGTCTGAGACGCGGCGATGCCGAAGGCGTTCATCGTCTGCTCAGCATTCAGCTTGAGGAGCTTGGAAGCCGCCGCCACGGCGCCCATGGCGCCGTAGATAGCAGTGGGGTGCCAACCGCCAGCGTAGAGCTCCTTAGAGTTCTCCCCCATCTTGCCGTAGACCTCGAAACCCACGGCGTGGGCCGCCATGGTTTCCTTGCCCGACGCTTTGACCTTCTCGCCGAGGGCGAGGAGCACGGGCACCATGGTGGTGCTGGGGTGGCCGTGATACCCCAGGTCATCGTAGTCCATGGAGTGGCAAAGGGTGCCGTTGGCCAGGGCGGCGTTGGCGGCCGGGGCGCGGAAGCCCCCCGCGAACACTGTCGACTCCTCGACGCCGCCCATCTGCCGCACGAAATCCGTCATTATCTTGCCCGTTTCGGTTGTAGAGCCCGCCAGCGCGCAACCGATGGCATCCAGCATCAGTTGCTTTGAATAGGCGATAACCTTCGGCGGGACCTGGTCAAAGGTCGTCTCAACGATGAACCTGGCAAACTGTTCGGTGGCGCCCATGTCTCTCCTTTCGTGTCGCGGCGGAAACTAACCGGCCCAAAACGCTTTCCTCTTATATCACACGGGGTGCACCGGTGTCAAACGATTTCGAGCGCTCAGCTATCAGCTCTCAGCTTTTGGGGGCGGGGTTATTCATCATTCATCATTCCCATCCTCCCCTTGCCCGCGTTGCTGGAATCCGATATAGTTTCATATGGCCCTTCCCCTCAGCCACCATTCAAACGGCAGTCCAGTACAGGGGCTCTGGCATCCTGAAAGAACGTGACGAAAAGCAGTAATCCTCTTTCTGAAAACATCGGGTGGCGATTCCGGAGGTGGGCCGCCAATCTCGAAGGGGTCGGCTGGCGACTTCTTCCGGGTTGGCTCCTGTGCTTATTAGCCTATTCCTTGCGTCTCTTTCGTCTCGAGGCCAAGGACATATGGTGGGACGAAGGGTGGAGCGTCTGGCTGGCGAGGCAGGACCTCCTCTCCATGGCGCTGCGCACCGCCAGCGATGAGCACCCCCCTTTTCACTACTGGCTTCTCAGCTTATGGCGTCCTCTGGCTGGGGAGTCCGAGTTTGCGCTCCGGTTCTCCAGCCTCTTCTTTGCTGTCCTGACGGTAGCCCTTCTTATTCGCATCGGGTCGACCTTGTGCGACCGCCGAGTTGGTCTTGTGGCGGGTCTCCTGTTGTCTATTGCCCCTTTTCATATCTATTGGTCTCAAGAGATCAAGATGTACGCGATGGCCATTTTCCTCTCCCTCCTGGCCGTCTACTTGTTCATCTGTTGCTTCAGAAAGCCAAGTCTACGCCTCCAGACGGCCTATGTGCTTGCCACCCTGGCCGCGCTGCACACCCTTTACCTGTCTTTTGTCGTACTGGCGCTGGAAAACGCGGCCTTCATTCTCGCCACGGTCCTCAAGGGACGATACCGTTGGCGCTGGCGAGAATGGCTCTTACCTCAGTGCTCCATCCTGCTTCTGGCGCTGCCCTGGCTTTATGTTTACTACACCCACTCCGTCACCTTCAAGCAGGCTGGTCCCTTTGACTTTGGCCTCTTCCTCCGCCTCTACGCTACGGTGCTACCCCTGGGCATATCAACCCGGATCGAAAACTACTCTGTCCTCGCCCTGGCCCTGTTGAGCGTGGGAACTGTGGGCCTGCTTCTTTCGTTGCGCAAGGGGGAGCGCAGCGAGAAGGAGCTCGTTCTGGTGGCGGGATCTGTCCTTTTCTTGTTCCCGCTTCTCCTGTTTGCTTTATCATCGGTGGGCGAGGCGATCTTTCACGCCAAGGTGGAAGCGCGCTACTTCGTCATTCTGGTGCCGCTTTACAGCCTCTTTCTCTCCCTGGGAATAAGGGCTTTCTGGCGCTGCCGGCCCATACTTGGCCTCCTGGCTTTCTTCTTCGTCCTCGCCTCTCTCGGCTATCCCCTCCTGGGCTACTTTCCGGAGCGCCGCCGCTCCTATCATCTTCCTGCCCTCGCCAGCTACATTGCTGGGCATGCCACATCCCGGGCGGCGGTTCTTCTGCACTCGGACAAGGATTGGCCGGTCTTCAGTTACTACCTCGATCCTTCCCTTCCCCGGTATTCCTTGCCCTACGGTTTGAAGCTCACGGCGGAAGAAGCCCGCCGGCGCATCCAGCCCCTCACCGCTCAGCACGACGCCATCTGGCTGATCAGCACTCCCCAGGCAGCAGCGTCCGACCGCAGAGGGGCCGTGAGCGAATGGCTGGGCCGGGATCTTCGACTTGTCGTCGCCAGAGACTACGGCAGGACAAAGCTCAGCCTTTACAACCGGACCGGCCGTCTCGAGCCAGCAACGAGCAGTGATCTGGTGATACAAAATCGAAGGGAAGTGGACGCTGGCGCGCTAGCGCTGCTGGGTTACGATTCGCTTCCCCCTCGCGTCAGCGCCCGAGAGGAAGTCCATCTGACCAGCTATTGGAGGGTGACCAGTCCGGTCAGCGCCAAGTACGCTGTGCGGATCGTCATGGCCGATGAAGAGGGCGCCAGGTATCCTGGCCCCTTTGAAGACACAATAGAGCCGGGAGAGGGCGACTTGCAGGTGGGGAGGATCATACAGCTTCAGGGCCGCCTGCCCCTCGCACCCTTGATCCCGGGGCGGCACAGGGTGGAGCTGGAGGTCGAGACTGCCGAGAGAAGCCTGGCGGTCCCCTTGGGGCAGATCAGCGTCGACGAGCCCCGACTTGTCGAGGATGGCCGGTGGAAGCCCGCCAAACCCTCTCTAGCCGTGCTGGGAGACTCAGTACAACTCGTGGGATATGAGGTTTCACCTGACCCAGTGAGGCCGGGGGGAAAGCTACGGGTAAGCCTGCTCTGGCGCGCCCGGGCGGAGATGGTCGCCAACTACACGGTTTTCGTCCAGTTGCTCGACGCCTCGGGGAAACTGTGGCTTCAGAGCGACTCCACGCCTGCAAGGGGCTCATCGCCCACTTCCACCTGGTCCGTCGACGACCTGGTGAAGGACGAGCATGATTTCACCATACCGAGGGATGCCACTGCGGGAGTTTTCGGGGTGATAGCCGGCATGTACGATTTTCAGACGATGAAACGCTTGCCTGTAGCCCAAGGTGAAGCTGCCGGTAGAGACGCCATTTCCCTGGGGCAGGTGCAGATTGATGGAAGCGCTAGTCCGACCAGGACGGAGGCCTTCGACCTTGGCGGTTATCTTGGCGAACTCCTGGGAACACTACCGATGTTGCTGAGGAGGGTAATCGCTTCACCACAGTCGCTGCCGCCCGGGTGACTAGTCTACTATCCCCGCGAGGGCCTTGGCCAGCTTTTTCCTCGCCTCCAGATCGTAGTTGGCCAGGATGGCGATCTTCTCCATGATCGGCGAGCCCCCGCCGTGGAGCCCGGCGATGAGCTTGTTGGCGGTGAAGGCCGAGCCAGCCAGGTCATTGACCATCCGGAAGCAGCGGTGCTGGTTCTCCGCGGAGACGCCTTTTCGGCGCATGATGTACTTCTCAGCGTAGGGGCGGGTCCTTTGGTCGAGAAACTCCTCCTCATAAGGCAAGGTGGCCGCTATGCCGCCAGCCACGTCGACCAATGTCTCGAAGGCCCGGTAGATGTTCATGCCGGCATGGTACCGGCCGGCGTTGCAGTAGACAACGTCGGGAATGCAGGTGCCCGAGGACGACCTCTTTCCCTTGACGCCGCCAGCTATTCCGGCGCCGTAGACCAACTCCGCCACAGCAGCCATATCCGCCAGTTTATGCTTGATGTGCTGGGCGTCGGCCAGGCCGCTATAGTCAGCCACCAGAGAGACCAACCCCATGAGCACATCCATGATGCCGGGCTTGCAGCCGGTGTAGCTGTGCCGGTGGTAGAGTGCGAAGAGAAGGGCCAGCCTCCCCCCGTACTGCCACTCCCCACACATGAAGACCCTGTCCCAGGGCACGAAGACATTGTCGAAGACCGTGAGCGAATCCGCACCCCCGAATTGAGCGAGAGGCGCCTTCAAATGGCGTCTCTCCCTGAAACCTTTCGGCACGCAAAGCTGGACCACGCCCTCGGCATCGCCAGGAACGGCGAAGGCCACGGCCCAGTCGCCCTCTTCCTTGGCGAGGGCCCTGGTCGGCAGGACGATTATCTCCTCGGCGTGCGGGCCGACGGAGTTGTGGGCTTTGGCGCCTCGGACGATGATGCCATCCTTCCTCTTCTCCACGACGCGGAGATACAGGTCCGGGTCCGGCTGCTCGTGAGGGCGCAGCTTTCTATCCCCCTTGACATCGGTCTGGGCGCAGTTGCCCGTGATGTCATTCTCCTGAAAATATTCGAGGTATTTCAGGAAACGGGGATAGTACTCGGTGCCCAGAGCATCGTCCATCTCCCTGGTGACCACCGATAGGGCATTCACCGCGTCGATGCCCATGCAGCGCAGGATGCAGCCGCCGACCCTCTGGGAGCAGAGGCGGACCATCTCCTGTTTCTTCAGGAGGTCATCCGGCGTCTGATTGACGTGGGTGAAGCGGTTTATCCTCTTGCCGGATATGTGGGATACGGCCGTCATGATCGCTTCGTGCTGGGGATCGGCGGCCAGGTCGTAGGTGGTGGAGAGAGTGTTCAGCTCCGGAAGAAGGCAGGGATCATCCCGGTCTGCCAATTCCCCGTGGGAATAGACATTCGGTCTCATGGAACGGAGCTTGCTGAGGTACTCGGCGGCGGTCTTCATGGCACCCTCCTCCTGGACTGCGCAGGCTTGTTTGCGCTTTCAAAGCGGCGGCAAGCCGCGGCACGCCACATTATTGGCGCGCCAGCCGGTCCCTCAGTTCCTCGAACCGGCGCTGAAAGTAGTCCTGCACTTCGAAGACCTCTCGGGCGATGGCCGCGCTGAAGAAGGAGTTATATTCGCCCATCTTCCGGAACTTCCGGTAGCGGTTTTTCACCAGTCTCTTCGCCGGCGTCCGCTGCAACTCCACAAGCTCATCCAGCAGGACCTTCTTCAATATGCGGGCTGCCTCATCGTGGTCTACGTGGGCGCCGCCCTCCGGCTCCGGAACGACCACGTCGATGACGCCCAGCTCACGACAATCGTGGGCGGTCAGCTTCAGTGATGCCGCTATCTCCTCCGCCCTCTTCACGTCGCGGAAGAGAAGGGCCGCCGCGCCTTCGGGCGAAATGATGGAGTAGATGGCATTTTCGAGCATGAGCGTGCGGTCAGCGACCCCCAGGGCAAGCGCCCCCTCGGCCCCGCCCTCGCCAATGACCACCGAGATTAGGGGTACGGGCAGGTCGGACATGAGGGCCAGCGTGCTGGCGATGGCGCCCCCCATACCTCGTTCCTCGGCCTCGAGGCCAGGATAAGCTCCAGGTGTGTCGATGAAAGTCAGTACTGGCAGGCCGAATTTGGCGGCCAGCCTCATGGCGCGTTGCGCCTTGCGAAACCCCTCCGGGTAGGTGCGCCCTTCGCGGCGAGCCGCTGCTTCTTCTCCTTTGCCACGCTCCTGGCCGATGATCACCACGGCCAATCCGCTCAGGTCGGCCAAGCCGCAAACAATGGCGCTGTCGTCTCCGTAAAGACGGTCTCCGTGCAGCTCAATAAAGCTGGAGGTGAGCCTGCAGAGGTAGTCCTGAGTCGTGGGACGCTGACCGTGCCGCGCCAGTTGCACCGTCTGCCAGGCCGAATCACGCGGCGGTTCCGGCAGCTGATAGCGCTGTCGACGCAGATGCATCAGCCGGTAGCGAGAGCTGGTTAGCTCCAGGAGCAGACCGAGAAGGTCTTTCAGCTTGGTCCTATCGACAACCGTGTCCAACATCCCGTGGTTCAAATGAAACTCGGTGGTGTGGGATCCCGCGGGCAGCGGTTTGCCAGTAGCCTCCTCGAGCACTCTTAGCGCAGCGAAGCCCACCAGTGCCTTAGGCTCGGCGACGATGATGTCCCCCAGGTTGGCAAAGCTTGCGTAGGCCTCCCCCGTGGCCGGGTTGGCCAGCACGGAGAGGTAGGGTAGGCCCGCCGCGCCGTGCCTCTGGACAGCCGCCGCCGTCTTGGCCATCTGCATAAGCGCCAGGATCCCCTCCTGTATGCGCGCTCCTCCGCTGGCGACCACGCTCACCACGGGCAGCTTCTTGCGCTCCGCTAGCTCGAAGGCCTTGGCTATCTTCTCTCCCACGACGCAGCCCATGCTGCCGGCCATGAAGCCGAAATCCAGCGCTACAATGACCGTTGGCTTGCCTTCTATGGAACACAGGCCCGTGACGGCCGCGTCAACGAGACCGGTGCGCCCCTGGGCCTCGAAGATGAGTTTCCGATAGGACGTCTTCCCTGAGAAGGAGAGCGGGTCCAGCGAGGCCAGGGAACGGTTCACTTCTTTGAAGCTGCCGGCGTCAGTCAGCAGGTCGATGCGCTGTCTGGCGGAGAGATTGAAGTGGAACCGGCACTGCTCGCAGACGCGGTACCGCCGGTAAAGCTCGGATTTGGATAGGTCGAACCCGCAGGAAAGGCAACGCTCTTCCGCCGGCTCTTCCTCTTCTTCTTTGGGGCGCCCCTGAGCCCGACTCAGGGTCGTCAGAAGGTCAGCGAGATTCTTCACGGCATATCACCCTCTCCCTCTTCATCGCTCGCCGCCAAGGGGTCGCGCGACTTACGATCCCTGGGCTCCACCGTTCCTTCCTCTTCCAAAGCCTCCATCAGGCGGGCCGCCCGGGGGTAACCGATGCGGAGTCTCCGCTGCAACAGGGAAGTCGAGACATGACCGGATTCTGCTACCAGCTTCCGGGCCTTCTCCATGAGGGCGTCATCAGCGCCAGTCTCCTCCATGGCCACGGCCTGGGCAAGCTCCTCGGTGAATTGAGCTGGGCGCAAACTGGCCCATCTGTCGCCGCTCCAGAACTTCACCAGCCTTTCGATCTCCTGGTCGGACACGAAGCAGCCCTGCAACCGCTTGGGCTTGGCGGCATCGGTAGGCATGTAGAGCATGTCCCCCTGCCCGAGAAGTTTCTCCGCCCCAGCCATATCCAGTATGGTGCGCGAGTCCACCTGAGACGTGACGGCAAAGGCGATGCGAGTCGGGAAGTTGGCTTTGATAAGCCCCGTGACCACATCCACCGACGGCCGCTGCGTGGCGATAATAAGGTGTATGCCCGTGGCCCGTGCCAGTTGCGCCAGGCGGCAGATGGTGCGCTCGACCTCGTAGGGCGCCACCATCATTAAGTCGGCAAGCTCATCGATAATCACTATCAGGTAGGGCATGGGCTTCGAGGCCTTCGGACTCCGGTTGTAGGCTTCGATGTTCCGCGCCCCCGCTGAGGCCAGCCTGACATAGCGGCGGTCCATCTCCTTGGTCACCCAGCGCAATATCCCTACCACCTGCTCCATCTCCACCACTACGGGCGCCAGCAGATGAGGGATATTGTTGAAAGAGACCAGCTCCACGCGCTTGGGGTCGATCATAAGGAAGCGCACTTCGTCGGGGGAGGTGTGCATCAGCAGACAGGCGATTGTGGAATTGATGCAGACGCTCTTGCCGCTCCCCGTGGCCCCGGCGATGAGCAAGTGCGGCATCCTGGCTAAATCGCCGACTACCGCCTCGCCTGAGACCCCTTTGCCCAGCGCCATGGCGAGCTTCGACCTCGCCCGCGCCCTCTGGAAGGCCGTGCTCTCAATCACGCTCCTGAGGCTCACCAGCCCGGTGGAAATATTGGGCACCTCTATGCCCACCAGCGCTTTGCCGGGGACGGGCGCCTCGATGCGCACCGTGGGGGCAGCCAAAGCCAGGGCCAGGTCGTTGGTCAATGAGGTGATCCGCTCCACTTTCACCCTGGTCCGTGAGACCTCCTCACGATGCTCCCTCGGATTGCCGTCCCTGTCCAGCCTGATGCGCCCATCCGCGTCCCGCTCCTTGACGACCTTGTACTTGATATCCCAACCGGGCTCCACGCCGAATTGGGTTATGGCCGGACCGGAGTTGACCTGCACCACCTTGGAATCCACGCCGTAGCTCGCCAGGGCCTCCTCTATCTTCCTGGCGCGCGCCTCGGCGTCGGAGGGGCTCAGCTCAGTCTCGGGCGCCCTGTCCGCGATATCATAGGGCGGCAGTTGCCACCCCTCGCCGGACGGCGCCGCCATGATCACTTCTCCTGCGGTTTCATCGGAACCGGCGGTTTCCACGGGCGCGCCAGCGCGCATAATCGGATCGGGGAAAGCCGCCGGCATGGCGGAAGCCTCAACAGGCTCCGGCGCCGCCCCAGCCACAGCCACGCGTCTGGCCTGCCACGCTCCCGATATCATCGCGGCTAGCGCCTTGGCCCGGGCGGCAATCTCAGGCAGCAACATCCGCGAACGGGAATACAGTCTCCTGCTTCCGTCGGAGCTCAGCCTCCAGGTCTGACGCGGCCACAGGACAATAACTCCCAGCAGGCCAAGAATCATCACTCTGAGGAATCCGGCGAGGGACGGAGCGCCGATAATGGCTTGCCCCAGGAGCCCGCCAGCGCTTTTCTTGATTAATGAAGAGCCGGAAGAGGGAAGAGATTCGCCGCCGAAGAAGGCGGCCAGCCCGAAAAGCGCCGCCCCGAAGGCCAGAGCCGCTACCCAACGGTCCCACCACCTGAGTGAGCGCAGAAACTGACGTCGCCACGCGAGCCAGCTAACGACGAAGAGTAGCGCGATAAGGAGGACGACACCCAAGCCAAAGAACTCGGCCAGCGCCTCTCCGACAGCAGTTAGCACCAGCACAATGGCCGCGAGAACCATGGGGCCAAAGGTCATGACGAGGAAGGCGGCCACGCCGATAAGACAAGCGCCGAGGACGAACTTTGAGGACAGGATGGGCAGAAGGCGCCGCCAGGCCACTTGCCTCCGGTGAGAAGGCCGCGCCCTCTGGCGCACCCGGCTGGAGCTGACCCTCTGCTTGGACATCCGGCGCGCCCCCTATACCTCCATAACCACCGGCAATATCATGGGACGCCGCTTGGTCTGCTCATAAACGAATTTGCCCAGCGTATCTTTCACTTTCGAGCTCACGAAGGAGGACTCGGCGAGCCTCTCCCCTCCCCGATCGAGCGCCTTGATGACCAGTCGCCGGCACTCCTCGTACAGGGCGTCTGCTTCGCTGGGGTCGACAAAGCCCCTCGACAAGATGTCCGGGCGACCGGAGATGCTGCCCAGTTTCTTATCGATGGCGATGATCACAATGAGAAAACCATCTCGGGAAAGCAGGCGGCGGTCACGCAGAACCACGTTGCCGATATCCCCTACCCCGAGCCCGTCCACGTAAACCGAGTTGGAGGACACTTTGCCCACCACCTTCGCCGACTTGGAGCTCACTTCCAGCACGTCACCGTCCTCCATGACGAAGGTGTTGCTGGCGGGTATACCCAGGGACTGGGCCAGCTTCGTGTGCAACACCAGATGACGGTATTCCCCATGGATCGGCACGAAGAACCGCGGCTTCACCAGGCTCATCATCATCTTCAGGTCCTCCTGGCTGCCATGCCCGTGAACGTGCACCGTGGCCACCCTGCTATAGAGGACCTGCGCTCCCTCCCGGAACAGGTTATCCAGAGTCCGGCTGATGACCGCCTCATTGCCTGGGATCGGCGAAGCGGAGACAACTATGGTGTCGCCCTTCAGGACGCGAAGATGCGGATGGTCCCGGTTTGCCATGCGCACGAGGGCGGAGGTCGGCTCGCCCTGGGTTCCCGTGAGTATTATGGCGACTTTGTCGGGCGGGAGCCTGCGAAGCTCTTCAATCTTGCCCAACATGTCTGGAGATATGCGGAGGTAGCCCAACTCCCTGGCCATCTGGACGTTGTCGGACATGCTGCGCCCTACAATGAAAAGCCGCTTCCCATGCTTCTCGGCAGCATCTATCACTTGCTGAATCCGCGAGATGAGCGAAGCGAAGGTGGCCACTATGACGCGGCCCGGCGCATCCCCCATAATGCGGTCCAGGGACTCGCCGACTATCCTCTCCGAGGGCGTATATCCTGGTTCCTCCACGTAGGTAGAATCACTGAGAAGCAGAAGCACGCCGCCGGCCCCCAACCGAGCCAGCTTGGCAAAGTCTGTGGGCTTCCCATCCACGGGCGTATAGTCCAGCTTGAAGTCTCCACTGTAGACGACCACGCCCACGGGCGTCTGAATCACCAACCCCACTGCGTCGGGTATGCTATGGCTAACGTGGTAGGGATTCACGCGAAATTTGCCCAGGACGATCTCACTGCCAGACTGAAATACATTGAGCTTGGCCCCGTGGAGAGCCTTTTGCTCTTTCAGCTTGACCGAGATCAATCCATGAGTGAGTGGCGTGGCATACACCGGAGCCTTCAGACGCGGCAAGATGTAAGGCAGCGCGCCAGTATGATCCTCGTGACCGTGGGTTATGACTATACCCCGGATCTTGCCCTGGTTCTCAAGGAGGTAGGTGATATCGGGTATGACCAGGTCGACCCCCAGCATCTCCTCCTCAGGAAACATGAGACCGGCATCGACCACCATGATGTCATCGCCGTACTCCAGCGCCGTCATGTTCTTGCCGATCTCCCCCAGGCCTCCCAGGGGGATAACTTTCAGCCGCTCTTTGGCCATTCGCTCCTCACAGCAATCAAAACATGCTCAACTGCCTGGACTCAGGCTCCCCGGGGCCCGCCGACGCCGGCTCCAGTTGCGAAAGCACTTGCTTCAGCGTCAAGGCATCCTGTTCCATCGCCTTGCGCAGGCTCTGCTGATGCAGCGCCGCCGCCGGGTGATACATGGCGAAATAGACAATGCCATCGCGCTTGATGTGCTTGCCATGCACCTTGGACATAGCGGCCCCCGGGAAATAACGGGCCATCGAATACCGTCCCAGTGTCACCACGACTTTCGGCTCGATAAGCTCGATCTGGCGGTCAAGCCAGGGTCGACAGGCTTGAATCTCGGTGGGCAAAGGGTCTCGATTCTCCGGCGGGCGGCATTTGATGACGTTGCAGATGAATACTTGTTCCCGCCGGAGGCCGGCCAGAATCAGGAGTTGGTTCAGAAACTGGCCTGCCGGGCCAACAAAGGGCCGACCTTGCTGGTCCTCGTGGAAGCCAGGCGCCTCGCCGATAAAAAGCACCACAGAATCCGCCGGCCCCTCTCCAGGCACGACGCGCGCACGATGCCTGGCCAGATCGCACCTCTGGCAAGCCCCTATATCTCTATTGAGTTCCTCCATTGTAGACACAGATTAGTCTCCCGATATCATTTCGTCAGACTGACTCGGTTTCCAAAATCGAGTCAGTCCCGGGCCTAATTATCTCCCTGAAGCCATTTTGCCGCCTACGAACAAAAGGAGGACTCCGAAAAGCCTCTGCAAGAGCTGCTGATCCAGCGAACCGGCCAGCCAGGCTCCTCCCAGGCCGAAGATTGCGGCGGCCGGGCCAATCCATATCGCCCTGTCCAGTTTCACGTTGCCCAGACGATAATGTTCAAAAGCGCCCACGGTGGCCGTCACCGCCACCACCGCCAGTGAGACGCCTTGGGCCAAATGCTGGTCGAGGCCCAGCAACAAAACCATGGCTGGAATCATTACGATGCCGCCGCCGATGCCAAGCAATCCGGCTAGCACCCCGGCAGCAACGCCCGTGGCCAAAGCCAGGGCCAGAGTCATGACAGGCTCACTTGCTTCAGTGGCCGAGAAGACAGCCCACTGAGTTCCCTCCCCCCAGCTTCCCACCAGCAATCGCGCCGCCACTACGAGCACAAAAAAACCAAAGGCGCGCCGCAGCTGGCGCGCCGGAATCCTCATACACAGCCTGCAGCCAAACCCCACGCCGAATACGCTGCCCATTGCCATGGTGGCCGCCACGCTCCAATCGACGTTGCTATTGGATGCGTATTGCGTTACTGCAAAGACTGCTGCGGGGACCATCGCAGCTAGAGATGTGCCGTGCGCCTCGTGCTGCGTGAGGGCCAGGAAGCCGGTCAACATGGGCACGGCAACTATACCGCCCCCCACACCCAGGAGCCCAGCCATCGTCCCCATAGCCGCGCCAGTTAGGATGGAAAAAGTACGTAACCTGGTCAGCCCATTCATACGTTGTCAGCATGATAGCATAGGCCATGGGTCAAGTCAATGGCATCAAGTTCGTTAATTCAGGTCAGGAAAAGTCACCAATTCGTCGTCCAGCAGACAAGATGGTGGATTAGTGAGTCAGCACTCGCTGATGGCCCGAGGTCAGCTAGACAACTGCCAGGACAGCGGGCAACCGTGTTGGCATACTCCGCGAGATGATGCCCGTGGCACGAGACGCTGTAGTCGCAACCCTACCAGTCACAGTTGTTCCTTCCGCAGGGCGCGTCCGACGGCCCGCAGGCTGCTCTCTCGCATCTGGGCGTAGTTCACCGAGAGAACGAATCCCTTGGCCCCACCCCTTTTCGCGGCCGCAATTGCCGCTTGGATATCCTCGGCTGACTGGCTCGGATACTGCATCCCCGGCGGAGGTTCAACGTCTATGCCCAGGCCAGGGTAGAGGGCCGTCTTTCCGGCGGTCGCCGCAACGGCCCTCGCTGTCTCCTTTTCGATATAGGGAACGCCGAGCCCGTCCCGCGCCAGCGCACCCGAATCAGCGGGAGCTTCCAGCCCCATGATCCGTACCAGTAGCGCCACGACCTGCTCAAAGTCCAGGTCCCTCAGAATCGTCTGCTGGCAGGGCCTGGCATAGGTGCTGAGCAATCTCACGCCGGAAGGTATCTCATAGACCACCGGCTTCAGCCAATCCGCGCAGTCGGCCAGTTGGCCATAGTAAGTCTCGGAGCGGTGGAAGAGTCCCCAGCTTGCGCCTTGCCAGACGTGCAGCCCGACAGGCGCCTCAGGGCGAACTTCCTTCGCTGCACCGTAGAGCTCCTTCAGGTACTCTTCTACCGACTCCCGCCAGAGCTTCTCCCAGGCCAGGACTTCCGGATATGCGAGAAGAAGCCTCATTAAGGTGGTGAAATGTCCATCGTTGGGCACATGATAAGTCTCGCTCCTCACGCGAGTGGCAAATTCGTAAAGCTGCCGCAGGCCAGAGCGCGCCGCTTCAACGTCGATGCCACGCGTCCTGGCTTTGGCGACACAGTGTCCGCAGAAGCAGGTCGGCCGCCCGCCAAAAATGAGGGTGTTCTCGATAGGCCCGAACCGCTCGTGAACGAGCAGCATCAGGCCGTCGAGCGGGTAGCTCTGGAGGTGGTCTTTCACCAGCGCGCGGTGAACGGCGCGATAGTCGGGGTTGTTAAAGCAGTGCTTGAGAAAAGGGCTGAGCCGCCACCCATGCGAGGCCACTACACCCAGCGGTTCGCCCCAGGCATCCACCTCCGAACAGGCGCGAAAACCGGGAGCAAGCTCCTGCACATAGTCCGGTTCCCCGTCCATGTGCAGACCTGCATATACCTTGAGTCCGGCCTGCTGGCAGGGTTTCAAGACCCGCGCCAGGATGTCGACATCCTTGAACGCGGCGTCCCGGGTCCTGAGTTGTTCCGCTCCAAAGGGACTCCCGCGATAGTGCTCGGAGTGGGCCTGTGTGTAGAGGCCGCCGCGGAAGTCGTAACTGGGGGGTTGGGGATGGCCTTCGACAAGCCGACTGGAGCGGAAGGCGGTTATCTTGCTCCAGCTATAGGTGAAGAGGACCAATCCGGAGAGCCTGGCGTAGTCGCGGGTCATCTGAATAACCCGGTCGATGCCTTCATCGATGAAACTGTAGGGGGCTATTTGGACGAGACCTTCCATCGCCCTCCCTATCCCATATCAGCGCTCGTCGCCACGCGGTGCCGCCTCAGGACGAAAGTGCGCGTCCCACCGCCCGGAGGCTGCTGTCTCGCATCTGCGAGTAGTTTACTGAGAGGGCCACGCCCTCTGCGCCACCCCTCCTGGCCGCCCTAACGCCGGCCTCGATGTCCTCAGCCGACTGCTCAGGGTACTCCAGCCCTGAGTTCGGCGGAGGCTCTACGTCAAT
The DNA here is from genome assembly GCA_016190665.1 of Chloroflexota bacterium. Classification (GTDB taxonomy): domain Bacteria; phylum Chloroflexota; class Dehalococcoidia; order JACPQD01; family JACPQD01; genus JACPQD01. Next base: position 18,276 of record JACPQD010000037.1, on the reverse strand, counting down.
ACCCAACCCCGGATAAATGGACGCTTTCCCCTGCACTGCCGCCACCGCTCTGGCAGTCTCCCGCTCGATGTACGAGGGGCCGAATCCGATGCGGGCCAGCGCCTCGGAGTTCGCGGCCGGCTCCTGTCCAGTGATGCGAAGAAGCAGCCTGACAACCTCCTCAAAGTCGAGGTCGCGCAGCATGGTCTGGTGGCAGGGCCTGGCGTAGGTGGTGACAAACCGGATCCCGGCTGGGGAATCGTATAGCACGGGTTTGATCCAGTCGGCGCATTCCGCCAGCCGCTCGTAGGAAACCTCGGCGCGGTGGAAAAGGGCCCAGCTTGCCCCTTGCCAGACGTGCAGCCCGACCTGGGCTTCCGGGCGAGTTTGCTTCGCCATCGAGTACAAGTCCTTGACGTACTCCTCCGCCGACTCGTACCACAGCTTCTCCCAGGCCAGAACCTCAGGGTTGGCTAGCAGGAGCCGCAACAAACTGGTGAAATGGCCGTCCAGAGGTCGCTGGTAGGCCTCGCTGCGCGCCTGTTTGGCGAACTCGTGAAGCTGTTGGAGACCCCTCGCCGCCGCGTCTGCGTCGATGCCTCTCGCCTTGCCCTTAGCCACGCAGTTAGGGCAGAAACACGTGGGGACAGTGCCGGAAATCAGGACTGTCTCGACGGGGCCGTATCGCTCATGAGGCGCGATCATCAGCCCATCGAGGGGGTAGTTGCGAAGAAGGTTCTCGACCAGCCCACGGTGAAAGCCGCGGTAGTCCGGGTTGTTGAAGCAGTGCCGGATGATGGGACGTACCAGCCACTTATGCGGAAAGACTTTGTCCACCGGCTGCCCCCAGGCATCGACCTCGGTCCCTGCGTGGAGCACCGGGTCCAGCTTGTCGGCGTAGTCCGGCTCGCCAAGGAGCCAGAGCGCGGCGTAGACCTTCAGGCCCGCCGCCTGACAAGGCTTCAGGACCTGCTCCAGGATATCGACATCCTTGAAGGGAGCGTCCTGAGTCCGGAGCTGTGCCACCTTGATGCGGGTATCGCTGTAGTATCGCGGGTCCGGCGGGATATAGAGTCCCCCGGCGAACTCATAGTCGGGCCCTTTCACGCGCCCCTCCACTGAGGGACGGTAGGAGCGCCCTGCCGTCGCCTCGCTCCAACTGTAGACAGCCAGCAGCAGTCCGGACAAACGAGCATCGTCCCGCGTCACCTTGATTACGCGGTCCACGCCCTCGTCGAGGAAGCTGGTTGGACCTATCTGGACCAATGATTCCATCTTCTCTCCTTCGCCGTCGTTGTCGCCATCTTGAGACGCCAGACCGCAGCGGTTTCCAAAACCACCGCCGCCTCACGATCCACCGCAGTTTCCAAAACCGCTGCGGCCTCTTACTTCACGCCGTCGGGCGTTCATTACTTAGAAATGTAAACTGCCTCCCAGCTATTGTTGTTCTGATAGCTTGCTGCAGGCTTCAAATTCTTAACTTCCTTCCAATAGGCCCGCAATTCGGGCGTCCAGTCGAAAACTATGTAGGGCGCCTCCTCCATCATGAACTGCTCGAACTCCAACGCCGCCGCCTTCTTCTCAGCATCCGTCGCGGCAGTGTCATACTTCGCCATAAGCTCGTCTCGCTTCGCGCTCTCAAAGTTGAAATCGTTACCTGGCCCGAAGTATGAGGCGCCGCCCACTGGAACGGGCACGTAGAAGACAACAGATAGCACCTGGGAATCGAAGTCGCGATCTCGGCGCAGCCGGCTCCAGGTGGCCTCATCCCTGAAGTCAAGCTGGAGCTCGATGCCTAACTTTGCAAACTGGTCCTTGGCAAAGACCGCCCTATTCTCGTAGCTCTTTGTTCCGCCCCTCACCAGAACCGTGCTCTTGAAACCGTTCGGATAGCCGGCCTCGGCGAGGAGTTTCTTCGCCTCAGCTAAGTCCTGGTCCTTGGGCTGACGATATCCCGGCTTCTGCAAGAGCTCGGCCTGAGGCAAGACGGAAGCGCTGGGTGGCAATTGGCTTCCAATAGCGCCGATCCCGTCGGTCAGCATTGCCACGGCCGCCTGCCGGTCAACCGCGAGGCTTATCGCCTGCCGCACCTTTTTCTCGTTCCACGGCTTCCTGGTGTAATTGGGGTACCACGCATCAGACAACAGCGTAAACTCGTCCATCTTAATTACGTCGGCATGAGGCATATCTCTCTTGATTGCCTCCCCCTGGGAAGCGGTAAACGCGCCAGTCTTAACCCAGGTCACCTTGATGCGCCCGGTACGAAAAGCGGCGAGCATGGTGGAGTGGTCTTTGACGATATAGGTCCTTACCCCATCCAGGTATGGGCGCCCCTTGATGAAGTAGTCGGCGTTCCTTTCAACCTGATAGGCTACGCCGGGGTCATACTTCTTGAACTTGAAGGGGCCTGTGCCGACAACAGTGTTCTTCAGAACGCCGTTCTGCTTATCGAGGATATGTTTCGGCGCGATGGTCCCGATGTTGCCTGTTGCCAGGAAGTCCAGGTATACGTTGCTGCGGCGCGTCAGGGTAACGTTGACGGTATGGTCGTCGGCAATTCTCACCTCTTTGGTCAGTTGCCGAAGCGCCACGCCAAGCCAGAACTTGCCCGGGGGAGGCGTCTGCCACAGGTCCATCGTGGCCTTGACGTCCCGCGCGGTGAAGGGCTGACCATCATGCCACTTCACTCCCCTTCTTAAGTAGAAAGTAACTATCGTGCCATCGGGGCTGACTTCCCACCTTTCAGCCAGCCTGGGCACGATCCTGGGATTGTCCACGGGATCGTGCTGAAGGAGGCCGTTGAAGGACGGGTTCGTGTACACCTGGGTGAAAATCGACGTCCCCCAAAGGCCATCGAGGTCGGCGGGGTCCTTGTCTTGGACCGTATCCACGATCCCCCCGTACTTAGGTTCTTCTGCTGCGGGCTTCGGCGTCGCGGCTGGCGCTGCCGTTGCTCGCGATCCCGCTTTTGTCGGCGCTGACGAAGGTTCCGCCGCCAAGCAGCCTGCGAGCAGCAGGACAACGGTGGTGGAAAACGTCGTAACGATCAACTTTCTTCCGCACATTTGTGAACCTCCTGCTTTCATATTGAGCGACGGATTTCTCGCCTTGCACGGGTCTTCCTTCCACTTCCACCAGCTCTACACTTTGGATGGTTCCCTGTAGCCGACTATTTCTTGCTCGGACCCGGTCAGGATTCTCTCCACCTGTGGCAAAAGCATGTCCACTTTGCTTTCCAGCTCTCCCTCATCGCTTGCGACGCATATCGGGTAGGGGACCCGGGCAAAGAGTAGCCCGGGCACACAATGGAGCCTCGCCGTCGCCCTTCCCACCGTATCCGTGAGCTTGTCATCGCCGATGGTCGCTGTAGGAATACCCTTCTTCTCAAGATAGGTTGTGTCGGCCACAAGGGCCGAAGTGCACGAACCTCAGTCTCCCAGGGCAGCGATAACGGCGTCACAATTCGAAATCAGGTTATCCAGCACCTCTCGGGGCGCTCTGCTGCCGATTATCACTTTCTGAACATGTACTGACTTCGCCCCGTATTTGTCCAGCAGCCTGTCCGACAGAAGCTTCAAGACCCGGTCCCCGTGGGGCTTGCTGTTCCACAGACAGCCTATTACCTTGCCCTCCAAAGACCCGAGCCGTTGCGCCAGCGGAAAGGTCCCTGGCCTGGGTTGCTCGGTGGGATCAAGGACGATCAACTGTTGCTCTTGCATCGAATACCTCTATCAACAGAATCCGTCACGCCGGTTATCGGCGCCAGCAAGGATCAGGGTGGTGTCTTCTGTACCCCGCACTGAAGTACGAGGCATAGTAGACCGCTCCCTGAAGGGCATACCGCGTACTTCAGTGCGCGGTGTCTGGGCGACCCATTTTCGCCCAGTCCAATATTCAGGCTACTTGCGGAGCCTTATCTCTTTGGTCACCGGCTCCGTGGACTGGGAATAGGGCGTTACGTGGGCCACATACTGGCCTGCCTCGGCGCCGCCATTTACAATGATGATCTCAGGTTTCCGCTGCAGCTCGCCAGGTGCAAAGGCTACGTCGTCGTACTCGCTGCTCTTGAACAGCGGGACGAATCTGTGCTGATCGCCAAAATCGGCGGGGATCGGGTTGCCGACGTAAACGCTTCGCAAACGCCCCCACTTCGTTCCCCGCCATTTCAATTCGGCGACGCTTGCGCCGCAGTTCTCGATGAGGTGCTCTTCAATCTTTCGCCTCGACCAGCCGGCTTCGTGCATGATGCTACTGTAATAAGGGGGAACTATCACGACGTAGGCGCCCCGGGAAAACCAATCGACCGAGATCGCCTCGGTCAGGTAGTTCAGGACAGCTTCGGGAGTTTTCCCGGACAGCCTCTGGGCGCGCGGGATAAAACCGCCGAAGACCGTGACGCAGTTGGCGTCAACAGGGAACCCCCTTTCTACATGGAGCGGGCCCCAGACTGAGTCCGGGTTGTCCGCGACGCAGAACGAGTAGCGGCAAGGGTGGCCGAGGCAACCCATCATGACTCCCCCAGGCTTGGCCTGGAAACAGTTCCAGAAGATGAGGCTGACCGCCCTCCCCACTGTTGCATTGTTTCGGTTTCCGGGACCCATGAGGTAAAGGCCGCAATTGAAACCCATCTCCTTGACAATGGGGCCACTGAGAATGGTGAGGACCCAGGGGCTCGAGATGCTGGCCAGGAAGTTGACATGAAACTCGGGCTCACACACCGCTTCAATGGCGCTGATCAGTACGGGCATATGGTGGGGCAGGCACCCAGCCATCACAGCGTTGATGGCCACTTTCTCGGCCCTCACGTACACCGCCCTCTCCGGGATTTCCCCCACCACGTGATCAGGCTCAACGTCAGCGTATTCCAGGAACTCCGCGACACGGTCCTCGGTAGGCGGCACAATGGGAAGTCCGTCGGTCCACCCTTTGGCGTAATAAAGCTCTACAGCGTCATAGTAGCCTTTCACCGTGATCCTGTCTGATATTCGTCCCGATGTCATTCACTACTGCCTTTCTAAGTGGCTCTGGACTGTCAGCAGTTTCCTCTACTGCCTCAATACATTCAACCCCCCTCATTTGGCTAGCCAGACCTGGTCCAGCTTGGAGGGCGCCTGAGAGCCCGGCCCGGGCCTGAAATTCCTGATCTCCTTCCAGGCCCCCGTTTGGCGTGTATCCCAGACGGTGATGACCCTCGGGACCAGTTCCATCAACTTCTTGTCAATGTCCGCTAACAGCGCACGCCGCGCCTTTTCATCTATGGTTCGGGCCTGCTTTTCGATGAGTTGGTCTATGTCCTTGTTGCTGAAGTTGCCGTAGTTCGAACCGCCACCGCTCGCGTAAAAGCTGTAGAGAGTCTCATCGGGGTCACCAGAGGAATCTGCGAAGCTGTAGGAGATAATCTCGAAGCTGCGCTGCTTGAAACGGCTGATGAGCACGGCTGACTCCACACGCTGGAGTTCGGCGTTGATGCCAAGTTTCGCCAACTGGTCTTTGGCTACCACCGCCTGCTGCTCCTGCGCCCCGCCCGCCGGGAATATTAGCACTGTCGTGAAGCCGCCCGACAATCCGGCATCGGTCATGAGCTTCTTGGCGGCAGCGACATCGTCGTCTTTCGGCTGTCGCAATCCGGGCAGCTTGATCGCCTCCGATTCTCGCATCCCCCAGGTTCCCAGGGGGTCGAATGTGGTCCCAAGAGCGCCTTTGCCGTTAACCCTTTGGGCCGCCTGACGGTCAAAGGCCAGGTCGACGGCCTTCCGCACCCTTACGTCGCCCCAGGGCTCTTTCTCGTGGTTAATTATCAGCCCATAACGGGACATGGCCGAATGTTCGTATACTGCTGCCAGATCAGCCATATCCTTTCTCACGACTTCCGCCTGAGCTGGAGTCATGCTCCGGGAGCCTTGGGCGGTCATCTTGACCTGCCCGGTGCGGAAGGCGGCGAACCGGGTGGAATCCGCCTTGATGGTATAAATCTTGACGCCATCGAGGTACGGGAGACCCTTGACATGATAGTCGGAGTTCTTCACCATTTCGATGCTGATATTGGGTATGGCCTCCTTGAGCCTGAAAGGGCCGGTCCCTACCAGATCTTCTTTCATGTGCCCCTTGGCCACAAGTATGTGTTTTGGCTCTACGGCCACCCAGCCCGTGGCAATATTGAGCATGAAAGAGGCGCTGGGGAACTTAGTGACAATCTTTATGGTTGACTCATCAACTATCTCAGCGCTCTGCATAGCGGCTAGCAGGCCCTCGCCGCGAGGCGAAATGATCTTGTAGGCCTTCGGATTGGCCATCCTATCCAGGCTGTACGTGATGTCATCCATAGTGAAAGGCTTGCCGTCGTGCCATCTTATGCCCTTGGTGAACTTGAAGGTATATGTCGTGCCGTCAGGGCCTAACTCCCATTTCTCGGCTAATTCCGGCACTATCTTGTCGTGCTCGAGGGGATGGAGACGGACCAGCCCCTGGTAGACGTTGAACAACACGAGCGCGGCGGGGGCAGTTTGTTCCTGCTGCAGATCGAAACTTGGCGGGTCTTCGTAGTTGGCCTTGGTGAGAACGCCGCCATAACGGGGCTGATCAGCGGCGGGTTTGGGGCTTGGAGTCGGGGCTGCTGGGCTAGCAGCCGGCGCCGCTGTTGCCTGAGCGACCGGCGCGCTGGTTGGGCTCGGCAATTTGGCGACGGGGGCGGCCGCGGGCGCACAAGACAGTAGCAGGATGAGAACTATGACGAAGCTTGCTAGCATTGACAACCTTGTTGCTGCCATTGGGAAGGCTCCTTTCTAGTTTCGCTCAAGAGACCCCAAACAAGCCCAAGCGCATGTCACGCCTGCGCCCTCGCGCCAACTGCCACCTGCATTAGCCGGTCGCTCCCGCCCCCCTTGTTATCTCCATAATTTCGGAGACGTCCTTCACATTTTCAAGCCCCAGCATAAGCTCGATGGACCGCTCAACTTCCTCCGGTCCCAGACCGACCTGGGCATTGTACCGATACTTCGCCAGCAGCTCGTCCAAGCTAAGGCGCATCTCAGCGGACCCGGCCACCTGAGTGCTCGTCAGTTGGCGGGTGTACACAGCGCCATCTGACAACTTTATCGTCACGGGGTTGTAGGCATCGCCATAGTTCGCGGGCAATTCGGGCTGGACTATCGTTCTTACCTTTTGCAGGGCTTCCCTCATCCTGGGGCTATGTACTTCCTCCTCGTCGAACGTTTCCCTGTCCACCTTCCGCTTGAGGATGGCCGCTCCGAGACAATACTGCAAGCTGAACTTGGCCCTCAGGCTCGTCTGCGGATCAGGATCGTTGACGAAAGCCGGGTTGGCGATGCCGACTTCCACGGACACCACGTCTTGATAGGAGATATCATGCTCCTTCACCAACTGGAGCGTGGCATCCAGGGCGCGATGGGTCCCATAGCAGCAAGGGTATTTCTTTATGGCAATGCCCGGAGAGATAATATGATAAGGCTTCCCGGGATCAGGGGCCGGTATCGACTCCTCACGTATGAAGGTGTGGGTGAACCCACGGTAGCCCTCATCCAATAGATTCTCATCGGCGGTCCAGCCCTCTCTTGCCAGGAGGGCGGCCGTCATGCCGCCTCTCGCCGCATTGCCGGCGTGGAAGCACTTGGTCATGGTCCCGACGTTCCGACGGGCAGCACTGGCTGCAGAGCACGCAATACCAAACGCTCTGCGGGTCTGGGTTACGTCCAGCTTGAGCATCTTCGCCGCCGCTGCCGCCGCGCCGACGGCACCGTAGATGCCGGTGTGATGAAAGCCTATCTCCTTCTTGTGGTAGTCCAGGCCGCCAATCTTCCCATGCACTTCCGTCCCCATGACATAGCCCTCAAGCACGGCCCTGCCCGATAGTTTGAGCTTCTCCCCCAGCGCGAAGACCACGGGAAAGATGGCGCACGTGGGGTGGCCGACCGGCAGCAGCCAGGTATCATCAAAATCATGCACGTGGGCCATGGCGCCGTTGGCGAAAGCAGCATTAGCGGCTGAGGTTCGGAGTCCGCCGCAGAGGATGCTCGCTTCAGGCGCGCCTCCCATTTCCTTGCTCAGTCGCGTAACTATCTTGCCGACGGGGTGGGTGGAGCCGGCAAGCGCAACTCCCAGACAGTCCAGGTTATGCTCTTTGGCGATGTCAATGACCTTGCGCGGGAAGTCTCCAAAACCGGTCTCTACAACGAAACGAGCGAGTCGCTCTGTCCTGCCCACGCGACCTCCTTCTTCGACCTGAGGTATCGAACGGGTTCGCCGCTCACCGACCCTGGACTCTTCTGGCGTCGTGTCCGTGCGAATCCGCGGGATTGTTGCCTACTTCGCCAGCCAGGTCTCCACATGCTTAAAAGAGTTCGTGCTGCCGATGGGAGCGGGGAAGTTCCTGACATTGTCCCAGATCCCCATAGTCCATATCCCTCCCTTGAGGCTCGGGACGATCGGCAGGACCTCGAACAAGCGCATTTGGATCTTGCGCACGAGCTCCTTACGCTTTTCGAAGTCCAGGATTCTTGCCTGCTCTTGGGCCCATTCGTCGAGTTGTCCGTCCCTGAGACTTGCATCCGCGAGGATGTTTTGGAGCCAGAGTGTGGGATCATCGGCATCCACTCCCCAGCTATCAAAGAGCAACTCGTACGCCTGCCGCGTCTTACGGTCTTGCCAGCCGGCGGTCTCGAGGATTTCCAGCTTGAGATCAATGCCGGCGGCCTTGTATTGCTCGCGCAGTACTTCCGCGGCCCGTGAGTGAATGGTGCGGGCTGACATGGTCAACGAGAGACCTTTGTCGTAGCCGGCCTCGCCCAGCAGCTTGTTGGCCTCCTCAATGTCGACCGCCTTATCGGGTCGATATCCGGGCATCTTCAGAATCTCGGAGTTCGGAAGCTCCCACTTGCCCTTAGGTTCGGGCAGGAAGAAGGTAGCCATTATGCCTTCTCCTCCAAAGGCCGCCTTGATGTACTTGGGCCGGTCAACGGCCAGGTGAAGGGCCCGGCGCACCCTGACGTCGTCCAGGGGCTTACGTGACACGTTAATCAGCACGTAGGTGTTGCTCATACCGACATACTGGAGCGGTCTCGCTTTTCCCTTGAGCTCCCTCTCGGTGATCTCTGCTTGAACCGGGTTTAGCCCGCCGGACGCATGAGAGGTAAGCAACACCCTGCCGGTGCGGAAGGCAGCAAACCCGGTGGCGGGGTCGGTGATGATGTAAAAGGTGAGTCCGTCCAGATACGGCCGGTCCTTGCGAAAATAGTCTTTGTTCTTGGTATACTCGACCACTACCCCGGACTCGTATTTGACAAACTTGAAGGGACCTGTGCCCATGACTGCCTTTTTCATATCGCCCTTCTCTTCCACGACCTTCCTGGGGTAGATGACGTGGTTGCTGAGGGCCAGGCCGACTATGAAGCTGGCATCGGGGTACTTGGTGATGAACTTGACCGTGTTCGCGTCCGGCGTCTCGATCTTATCTGTGGAAGCGAGCAAAGCTTTCCTGGGACTCAGCACTCCTCTGGGTGGGTTGCGCAGCCTTTCGAAGCTGTAGCGCACGTCCTCAACCGTGAGAGGGCTGCTATCGTGAAACCTTACCCCTTTGTTGAGGTGAAAGGTATATTCCAGCCCATCCTTGCTTATTTCGTACCTCTCGGCGAGGACAGGTCCGATCTCATCATTCTTGAGGGGATTATGCCACAGCAGGGTGTCGTAGGCCGGGATGGCGACGGCGCGGGTGGCCACCAGTTGCTGCTGATGCAGGTCGAAACCCGGAGGTTCCAGGTACGCGCGTATGGGGAGAATGCCGCCATACCCGGGCTCCCCCGCGGCTGCCTTCGGGGTTGGAGAGGGGACGCCCGAAAGGGCCGGTTTTGCCGCGGTCGTCGTTTGCGCGGTGGGGATCGTCGCAGCGGTAGGGGCGCAGCCGGAGAAAAACAATGCGAGAGCCGATAGCCAGTTGCCCGCGAGAAGAAGCTTTCCAGTCCTCATCTAGGTGCCTCCCAAGTGTGGTTCCGCGTGTGAAAGAGCCAGTCAGGCCTCTTCGTTGTCACGATGCCAGATCACTCCCGAATCCCCCAGGCTCTTGTGTAGTGGCGAGCTCAAGGGAGCTTTCTACCTGGCGAGCCAGATGTCCGCATACATGTAAGCGTGATAGTTGCTCAGCGAGGGCGGATTATAGCCCCTGACGTCTCGCCACCAGGCATAAGGGATCGTGCCCCAGTACGAAATGGCGATGGGAACTTCGGCCAACAGGATTCTCTGCATCTCCCAGACAAGCTCGCGGCGTTCCGCGGGATCAAGCGCCTGCGACTGCCTGGTGAAAAGCTCGTCATAGCGCGGGTTGCTGTATCCGCTGAAGTTGTTGGCGGCGCCGGTTACATAGAAGGGGCCCAGAATGTTGTCAGGATCGGTGCCCGCCGCGCCATAGGTGAGCGCGAGAGTGGAGAAGGCTTTTCTGAATCGCTGATCGGAATAGACCGCCGTCTCCTGCACATTGAGGTCAACGTTGATGCCGATCGATGCGACCGCGTCCTTGAAGACCACGGCCATAGCCTGGTGCAACGGCACTGCCCGCACCAGGATTTCCGTTTTCAGCCCGTTGGCGAACCCCGCCTGGGCCAGCAATCGCCTGGCGCCTTCTATGTCTGGCCCGGCGTAGCCCGGCACCTTCACCATGTCTGCCTCGGGAAGGGACCACTCACCCGGCGGCTGAGCGGCCATGCCGACAATACCCGCTCCATCCAGCCCCGCGGCCAGCATCTTCTTCCGGTCAAAGCTCAGGCTGACTGCCTGGCGCAGCCGCACATCGTTCCACGGCGCCTTGGTCACGTTGAACGCCATGCCGTAGTAGGCGGGATGAAAGCCCCACTTAACCGCGATCTTGTCCGACAGCGAGTCTTCAATGGTCTTCGCCTGAGATGCGGTCATTACCGGATTCGGTGACCACCAGAGGATGTTCCTGGTCCGCAGAGCGGCGAATCTGGCGAAAGAATCCAGGATTATGTAGCCTTTGACTCCGTCCAGATAGGGCCGGCCCGCCACGAAGTAGCTGGTATTTTTCACAAGGTCCCAGCCGACTCCACTGGCGTAGTCCTTGAACTTGAAAGCGCCTGTCCCCACCACCGTCTTCGACATGTCGTTCTTGTTTTCCAGAACCACGCGCTTCGGCATTACAGAGTAGTAGAAAGCGCTTATCGAGGGCACGAAGGAAGCCTGAGGATGCCCCAATGTAATCTTTACTGTATTGGCATCCGGAGCATCGATACTGGTGATGTTGGAGAGTTGTTGGCGTCTCGGGCTCTTCGCCAACCCGAGGTTAGGATCACGGATTCTATCCAAGGAGAACTTCACATCCTCTGCGGTGAGAGGAGTGCCGTCGTGAAACTTAGCCTCCTTTGCGAGGCGGAAGGTGTGGACCCTGCCGTCGGGGCTAAGGTCCCAGCTTGTTGCCAGATCGGGAACTACTTTCGCTTCCGGCCACGCGGCAGGATCGTACTTCGTGAGGCCATTGTAGGCCGCCGACGTAATCGAGTAGTTAAAGTGTGTCTCCTCCCGGTGAGGGTCAAGGCTAGGCGGGTCTCCCCCAACCCCGACGGTCAGGACGCCGCCGTAGCGTGCCTGCTCCGCCCCTTGCTTGACGGTTGGAGTCGGCGCCGCCGGTCTAGCCGCAGGGGTTACTGCTGAACCGGCGCTTGTTGCCGGAGTCGGCTTGGGCACTGGCGCTGGGACAGCGGCCGTGCAGCTAGCCACGAAGAGCGAGAGAAGGGTTGTGCAACATAGTGATACCGAGAGCCTGGCCGTCTTCAAGGTTGAAGCTCCTTTTGGGTAGATGATGAGGACAGGCGAGCTTGGTCGCTAGTGTCCTCGATCCAGAAATCCCCTGACAAAAATCGGCGTTGTTGCAGGGGTGTCCGAAAGACCACCACGGTCTTGGAGACCACGGCGGTCTTTACGGACACTCCCATACCTCTGCAGCTACAAGGGTTGCTCAGTCCGGTTGATGATCTCGTCCTGCACCTCAGGCGTCAGATTCACGAAGTAGGCGCTGTAGCCGGCGACGCGGACCACGAGGTCCTTGTACCTCTCAGGATGTTTCTTGGCATCGAGGAGGACCTTCCTGTCTATGAAGTTGAACTGGATGTGAAGGCCCCCGTTGTCGATGAAGGTGTTGGTCAGGGCGGCAATCTTCCCCATGGTATCCGGGTTGCGCACGACGGTGATCGGGAACTTCTGATTCATGATGGACACCAGGGAATCGGTGAAATCGGCCTTAAGCGCGGAGCTGAGGACGGCTGTCGGCCCGTTTCTGTCCATGCTGTTCATCGGAGACAACGAACCGTCGGCGAAGGGAGCTCGTGAATGGCGGCCGTTGGGCAGAGCGCCAACGCCTTTGCCGCCCGCATAGTGCCAGGCCACCCCGTTCCGGTTGATGCTATGGGGGTACCCGAAGCAGTTCTTCTCCGATTGGATTACGCCGGCGCTGAACTTGGCCACATCCCGCAATATGAAGTCAGCCTCGTCGATGTCATTGCCGTATTTCGGGGCCGCCAGGCACATCCGCCTGACTTCCTCTCCCCTCTGGCCGGCGAAGTCGGAATCCACTGCATCCAGCAGTTCCCCCATCGTCAGCTCCTTGTCGTCGAAGACCAGCTTCTTGATGGCGGTGAGGGAGTCGCCAACATCCACCAGGGCTCGGTCTTTGGTATGCCACAGGGGATACGAATCCGAGCCTCCGATGAGGTGGCTCTTGCCATTCTTGATAGTGGCGCAGTCCAGGGCGGCGCGCAGCGGCATCCGGAAGCGCTTGTACTCTGCCAGGTGCATCGCGTTCTCTATCCTGTGGATCCTTCTGATGACGAACTCGTACTGCTTCTTGTAAGCGTCGAACATATCGTCGAAGGTCTTGAAGTTTCGAGGGTCCCCGGTTTCGATGCCCACTTTCTTCCCGGTCAGCGGTGAAACGCCGTTATGCAACGCCAGTTCCAGCGGAACGGCCGTGTTCACCTGGAGCGTGCCGTAATGCCCGCGCAGAGGCACCACCGGCTGGGAGCAACCCACCACCGCCCACTCCCGAGCCTCCTCGATGCGCACTCCCCGGGCGTGCATGTAGTTGACGACATGCTTATCATTGAGGTACATGGGTACGCCGTTGACCTTCTGGTTGGTCTCCAGCGCCTTCATCATGATCCACGAAGGCGTGGCCTCGCTGAGACGCAAGGTGGCATGCGGCTCGGCGAACCTCAGAAGTCCCAGCATGTGCATGATGAGATAGGTCAGCTCGTTGCAGCCGTCCTCGCCGTCCGCCTTTGCGCCGCCCAGCGTGATGTGGTTAATCATGGTGGCCTGCTGGCTTTCCCGGCCCTGGGCGCTTCGAACCACTTCCAGACGGGCGATGTAGGTTATGAAATCGCCCAGGAGATCGGCGGCCTTGTCCAGACTCAGCCGGCCCTCTTCAACATCCCGCTTAAAGTAGGAGTAGAACAGCTGGTCCATTCTACCGAGGTCAGCGCCCTTGCGGCTGTTGTCCATGAGCAGAGCGGCATGGGTCAGACGGATGGACTGCAGGGCTTCGAGCAAGTTCCGCGCCGGGTGCTCCGGGACCCAGTCACAGGCGTTGGCGATCTCCTCGAGCTCCTGGCGCCTGGTCGCGTCCGCCTCCTGGCTGGCGAGCCGCCTCGCCAGTTCGGCGTGCCGGTGCGCGAAGTCAATCGTAGCCTGGCAGGCAATGATGATCGCTTGCCAGAAGTAAATCTTTTCAGGATCGAACTCGTTAGTGGCCTTGAAGCCCTCCATGGCCGCCTCGGCCTCCTGGATCACGCCGCCAAGTCCGATGTTGAGCACCTTGTCCCACATCGGGACGCCCGGAAGATAGGGCAACTCCTCGAACCTCGGGGAGAGTGCCCTTATGGCGACGGCGTCCTCATACCAGTCGCCGTAAAGCACCTTGGCGATCTCCCTTGCCGCCTCAGCCGGCGTCTTCCCGTTGTAGAAGGCAGACGCCTCTCGGCAGATCTGCATGTCATGGTCTGAGATGCTACCCACCAGAGCCGGGCTGCCGAAGGTCACCTTGCTCCCGCTTACCACTTCGGCAAAATACTCGCTGTCCCAGTCGATATAGGGAGCGCAGCCGCGAAAGAAGCGGCTTGGATTGCCCGCCGTCATCTCCTCATGGTAGATGACGATGGGCAACCCCTCCAGGATGGCCTTCAGCTTCTTCGCGCTACGAAGCTCGACATCCTGCCCCTCGGTCTCTTTCCAGGACTGCGCCGCGCACCTCAGGCGCTCAGCGCAGACTTGCGGCGACTCCTCAAAATAGCGCGCTCTCAGTTTCTGCAGGCGCGAACTAAGCTCCAGGGCGTCGATCCTCTTCAGCAACTCTTCTCGCGTCGTGGTGGAAATCATATCGGGCCTCCGTTTCTACTCGACTCATTACGTCCACTTTGGGTTGGCGTTTACCAGATCGAGACCGTTCCCCGACCGTGGCCAGGGGAATTGGCCTCTCCGCACTCAATAATAACATTGCCGTCAAGGCACATTATGGTATACTTCTTATGACATTTCGTACCAAAGAGAATAGTCGCCATGAACCTCAATCAGCTCCTCTATTTTTGCACCGTTGCGCGAACGGGAAGCTACAGCCGTGCCGCCGATGAACTCGAAGTCTCCCAGGCGGCTATTTACAGGGCGGTGAAGCGTTTAGAGAAATCCAGCGGGGTCAAGCTGTTCGAAAAAGCGGGGATGCACGTTTCCTTGACCGAGATAGGCAGAAGCTTGTACGAATGCGGCTCCCAACTCGCGCACTTGAACAACGAGGCAGAGGCGATCATATCGGACGAGAAAGAGCTATTGGTGGGCAAGGTTTCGATCGGCGCCGGAACGCCTATTGCGTCTTATGCACTCCCGGATATCTTCGCCAAGTGGTTGTCGGACCATCCTCGTCTGACTGCGTCCCTGATAGTTGGTGTGACAAGTGAATTGCAGCGGCTCCTCACGGCGGGGCAACTCGACGTCATCCTGGCGCCCGGTTCGAGATGGGCCCACGGTCTGAGAAGGGAGTTGGTCTACTCAGACAGCCTCGTGGTCGTGTGCGCCACTAATCATCCGCTAATTCGGTCCACGCCGATTCGGCTTCAAGAACTTGACGGCGAAAGACTGATAGCCCCTTTTAGAGACAGCGCCATACGGGAAGAGATAGATCAGATCCAGCACGATTACGGAGTGCAGCTCAAGGTCAGCCTTGAGGTTAACCGGCAGGACACGATCAAGCGACTTTGCAGGGCGGGAGTTGGAATCGGGGTCCTGCCCAAATCAGTCGTGGTTGAAGAGCTCAGCAGCAACCAACTGGGTCTGCTTAACGTCGAAGGTTTCCCGCGCCATTGGCCGTACTTCCTGATGTACAGGCCGGGGAAGGTATTGACTCCCGGGCTGAAGTCTATTATCTCCGCCGTAAGGCTCTGGGCAGAAGGACAGGCGGCATAGCTCGCCACTCAGTGAGGTAAACCGGGCACGCCCGCTCACCTGCACTGCGAGCAAGGCTGTCGCCAAGGCCATGAGTGGAGCCGCGGTCATCCCTGGCGCGTCCGCAAACCCTTGCCGCCTTCCGCCATGACATGGCCTCGCCAGACTTGGCGAGAAAAAATGTAGCTGAATTTTCGGTTAAGTCAGAGACAGCGACGCCGCTGTGCGGCGACGCGTGGCGGAGAAGCCGGTGCGTGGAAGCGAGCACCTGGGATAACGGGGTAGCAAGAAGCGGGGAGCGCGAAGCGGGAAAGCGCCCACGAATTGCGTAGCGAGGTGGTGGCCCTGTCGGACGAATCCGACCTGTCGGAGACGCGCCCATGAACGCGTAGCGGGGTGGCTGCGCGCAACCACCCCGCTACGTCTTATATCAAAGGCTCGGCGCGCCCGGAAGCCTTATGCGCTGGGTTCTTACGGCCTTCGAGATCGGACTACCCTACAGATCTCAAGCCGCCTCTTCGTCTGCCGGCTTGGCTTCTGGCAACTCCAGTCCCCAGACATCGTCTTCACCGCCCACGATGCCGAGCTTCTGCTCCTCTGCCCGGGTCAGCGTACGCCCGCAGAGCAGGCAGGCAATGTTGGTCTCTCCCCAGGCATTCTCTTCGTAGAGGTCGCCGCTACACTTAGGGCAGGCCTTAAGCCACCATCGGCCCTTTCTTGTTTTCTCCGGGGCCAGCAGCCCCTTACGTGTAATCGTAGTCATAATTATTGCTCCTTCCGTTTCGGCCACGAGCGACCGTAGCCCTCCTTATTCAAGATAGGCGCCAAAGCGCTGCACCGTTGCCGGGCTGCGCAGACGGCGTAGAGCCTTGCCCTCAATCTGGCGTATCCGCTCTCGGGTGAGGCCCATGACAGCGCCCACTTGCTCGAGGGTGCGCTGCCGACCGTCCTTCAGGCCGAAGCGCAGTTCCAGGACTTGCCGCTCCTGGGTCGTCAAGAACTCCAGGTAGGAGCTTAGCTCCCCTTTGAGCATCTGCCGTGAAGCGGCATCGCTGGGCGACAGATCGCCTTCATCCGCCGCCAGCAACTCGCCCAGGGTTGTGGCCTCTTCATCGGTGACGGGCACATCCAGAGATACCGGTTCCGGGAACGAGGTCAGGATCTCCTCCACTCGTTGCTCCGGCATATTCACCCGCGCGGCTATCTCCGCCATCGACGGCTCTCGCCCAAGCTCCTGGAGCAACTGGTAGTGCGTCCGTTGCACCTTGCCCATCGACTCGGTGACATGTACGGGCAGCCGGATCAGTCTTCCCTGTTCCGCTATCGCGCGGGTAATGCTGTGACGCACCCACCAGGTTGCGTAGGTGCTGAAGCGAAGACCTCGGCGCCAGTCAAACTTCTCGGCGGCTCGCATGAGGCCTATGTTGCCCTCCTGGATGACATCGGAAAGCGAAAGCCCATGCCCCACGTACCTCTTCGCGATACTGACCACGAGGCGCAGATTAGACTCCACCAGGCGTCGCTTGGCAAGCTCTCCCATGCGGACCTCGGCTTCGAGCTGCCTATTTTCCTCTGGCGTCACCGTCTCCACCAGCTTCTCTTCGGCTTTCCTGCCACGCTCGATGGCAGACCCCAGCGCCTGCTCTTCCTCCAGCGTGAGGAGGGCAGTACGTCCGATCTCCAGCAGATAGGCCTTGAGTTGCTCGTCTATCGGCTGCGCCGCGGAGCGCTTCGCCTTCGGGGCTCGCTTGTATTGAATCTGAGATAGCTCAGGGATTGGTTCCTCCGTGTTCATGGCTGATTCCGTATCCATAATTGCGTTCATTGTTTACCTCCACGTTAGCTCTTCATACCCTTTCACTCAGCCTTATTATAAACCTTGACACGGCCTATGTCAAGAGGTATAATGTCGATTGAATAAGATGAACCAGAGCTTTCGTGTATTTATATATAACGTTTCAACTGGGAGGACGTTAGTATGAAGGAAACGTCGCGAGGGCTGAATTTTGAGGGGATGGAGGGCATCTGCATCATCAGTGTTGCCGCCAAGCTGCTGGACATGCATCCCCAGACACTGAGGAAGTATGAGCGGGCGGGATTCTGTGTCCCTTCCCGCTCCATGGGTATGTTGCGCCTCTATTCGATGGAAGACCTGGCTCGCCTGAAATTGATCAAACACCTTGTCGATGACGTCGGATTGAACCTGGCGGGCGTAGAGCTGGCGCTGGCTATGGCCGGCCAGCTCAGGGAAATGCGCCGGACGTTATCTTCTGCCAGAGAAATTGATGAGTTGAGGCAAACCCTTGACAAGGATATCCAGGGAATGCTGCAGATGCTGGGAGCGTCTGAACTAACATAACACAAGGAGGGACACACCGTGTCTAAAGTACTGGGAATAGACCTGGGAACGACGAACTCCGCTGTCGCCGTGATGGAGGCAGCCGAGCCAGTAATCATACCCAACTCTGAGGGGGGCCGCATCACTCCCTCCATTGTCGCCTTGAGCAAGGGCGGCGAGCGCCTGGTGGGCCAGGTGGCCAAGCGTCAGGCGGTGACCAACGCGGACAACACCATCTTCTCCATCAAGCGCCTCATGGGACGCAAGTATGGCGATGCGGAGGTGCAGCGGGACGTCAAGCTGCTGCCTTTCAAGATCGTGCAAGCGGCCAACGGTGATGCGCATGTCATGCTGGGAGGCAAGACCTACTCACCGCCGGAGATATCGGCTATGATCTTGCAGAAGCTGAAGCAGGACGCGGAGGCCTATCTGGGCGAGAAGGTGACCCAGGCCGTCATCACCGTCCCGGCCTACTTCAACGATAGCCAGCGCCAGGCCACCAAGGATGCCGG